>DAOUPT010000042.1 GCA_030626025.1 Anderseniella sp.
ATGAATACGGAGAGGTTTGGGGTGCGCTCACGGCGTATCTTCGCTGCGCTCAGGCCTCCGCGGGGGCGGCGCTATTAAGCGCCGAGCCGCAGTCGCGGCTAGTCCTCGCTGGCGCTCGTCCGGCTGCGGATTCAAAACGAACATGAGAATCCGCAGCCGGACGAGGGACTAGTCCCGAGGACCCCGGCCGGTCAGGCCGCCCTCCCGGAGGCCCGAACGGAGTGAGGATTAGCCGTGAGGGGTATAAAACCAGCGCAGCTGGTGAGAGAGGAATTCAAATCTAGCGCCAGATGAATGCCTAATTTTTAATCATATATTTATATGCGCCTAAAAATTATACATATATAAATATTAGCCTTTCACGAATTTCAATTTAAATTCATTTATTTCAACCACTTACAAACTTTCTCCAACTTGGCACGGCATTTGTAAGGGGTTTCACGATGTACCCGACACGCTTTGTGTCCGGGAATTACTTCGGGAGACGTTAAAATGAAATACATCATCGCAATTATTAAGCCGCATCGGTTGGATGAAGTGCGCTCGGCACTCTCTGATGCCGGTATTGAGGGGATTACCGTCACAGAGGTAAAGGGACATGGCCGTCAAAAGGGCCATTCAGAAATTTACCGAGGCGCTGAATATCAGGTCAACTTTTTACCCAAAACCAAAATTGAAGTGGCTGTCGATAGTGCACTGGCGGACAAAGCGGTTAGTGCAATCAAGGAAGCAGCCTGCACCGATAAAATCGGTGACGGCAAGATTTTCGTGTTGGCGCTTGAATCGGCCACCCGCATTCGTACCGGCGAAACCGGCAAAGACGCCGTTTAATTCAAAAGAATCCTCAAGGAAGAAACTAATGAATAGACTTTACAAATATTCTTTGCCAGCCGCTGTTGGCGCGCTTGGCATTTTTACCCTGACCAGTCCGGCATTGGCACAAGATGCTGCCAAGGCAACCATGACAATGGATGCCAAATATGTTTTCAACACTCTGCTGTTCCTGATCGGCGGCTTTCTGGTCATGTGGATGGCGGCTGGCTTTGCCATGCTGGAAGCCGGTTTGGTGCGCTCCAAGAACGTATCGATGCAATGTACAAAAAACATTTCCCTGTTTGCCATTGCCGGTTTGATGTTCTGGATTACCGGTTACAATTTGATGTATGAAGGCGTTGATGGCGGCTTCATGGGCTCATTTGGTCCCAAAGCCATTCCTGACCCGGCCAAGGATGCTGGTGATTATTCGGCCTCATCGGACTGGTTTTTCCAGATGGTGTTCTGTGCCACCACAGCCTCGATTGTTTCAGGCACCCTGGCTGAACGCATCAAAATCTGGCCTTTCCTGATTTTCACCGCCTTGCTTACCGGCTTCATCTACCCGATCCAGGGTTCATGGGAATGGGGCACCGGCTGGCTTGATAAAATGGGCTTTTCTGATTTTGCCGGTTCAACCCTTGTTCACTCAGCCGGTGGCTGGGCAGCTCTTGCTGGTGCCTTGATCCTTGGCGCTCGCATTGGCAAATACGGTAAAGACGGTCGCGTGCACCCAATGCCCGGTTCAAGTATGCCACTTGCCACGCTTGGTACCTTTATTTTGTGGCTCGGCTGGTTCGGCTTCAATGGTGCTTCACAATTGGCCATGGGCACGATTTCAGATGCAGCATCTGTATCCAAAATCTTCGTTAATACCAACATGGCAGCAGCAGCTGGTGTGATGGTGGCAATCACCCTGACGCAAGTTCTGTACAAGAAAATCGATATTACCATGGCGCTCAACGGCGCACTGGCTGGTCTTGTGTCAATCACCGCTGAACCTCTGATGCCAAGTGTTGTTCAGGCAATTTTCATCGGTGGTATCGGTGGGGCGATTGTGGTCTTTGTTGTACCGCTGCTCGACAAGCTGAAAATTGATGATGTTGTCGGTGCCATTCCGGTTCACCTTGTTGCCGGTATCTGGGGCACCATGATCGTTCCATGGTCAAACTCTGATGCCTCCTTTGGTGTACAGGCCATCGGTGTTGCAGCGATTGGTGCTTTTGTATTTTTCTCCAGCTCAATTATCTGGCTGGCCCTTAAAGCAACCATCGGCATTCGCCCGACAGCAGAAGAAGAGCGCCTTGGTCTTGATGCGGTAGAAATCGGCATTGAAGCTTACCCTGAGTTTTCAAAGGGCGGCAGCCCCGTTTAACGCAGAATTCCACACACAAATTTTGGCTCGCAACTTGACAGTTGCGGGCTTTTTTGTAGCCGGTGATCAGCAAAAATTAACGTGACCTTAACTACGAAGGAGGCAAAATCGCGACTAAACATTATATAAGACCGGGAACTGCAAATGGCACGATCACAACCGATTGAGACTGACGAAGGCACAGTGCCTAAAACAGTTCGGCTGTTCTTCAAAAACCGCATGCTTGAATTCCTTGGCCTTGTCTTGCTGGCGCTCTTGCTGATCCTTACCGTTTCCCTTGCCACATGGTCGGTCAACGACCCTTCATGGAATAACGCAGTCAGCACCGTGCCGGTTAATTTTTTCGGTTATCCCGGTGCAGTCATGTCTGACCAGCTTATTCAGTATTTCGGTCTGGCAGTTTTGCTTGTTATCGCCATCCCGATTGTATGGACCATGGGATTGTTCAGTCATCAAGTCACCAGAAAACCCTTCAAGAGAGGCATATTTTTTGTTCTCTCAATCATCCTGTCGGCTGCCAGTCTGTCCTTGTTGCCAAACCCTGACAGTTGGGCTTTGGGTTCAGGACTGGGTGGTTCAGTCGGTGACACCATTTCAATCGCTCTCGCCTCGGTTCTGGCTTTCGGCCTGAAAGGTGTTTTATCCCAAATCGTTGCATTTATTTTATTGCTCGGTGGAACGGCTTTTGCCATTCGCGGTGCAACCGGTATTATGAATGCCCAACTGATGGCGGTTTCATCGCCGTTTGACGGTCGGGTGGCTGATTTTTTTGCACCGGCAATGGGTGCCGCTTCGCATCTGTTTTTGCGTCTGGTTACAAAGTTCAAACAATCCAGACAGGCACCGATTGAAAAAAAATCCATTGTTCAGGTACCTCAAGCCTACCGGACAGAGGAACCTGAACTGCCTGAGCCCAAAAAAAGTATGTTCAAAACCGTAGGCGCATTTGCAGCAAATTTATCCACTCCTTCACTGGCGAGTTCACTGTCGAATGAAACCGATCGGGTAGAACCGGTTTTTGAGCATTCTTTCGAAGCTAACAGTTTCGATGATGAGACCCCGGCTCAATTGGCAACGGCCCCGACAAGCCCGACAGTAGACACCGATATCAGTACCCGTATCAGCAAAAGAGCCAAACCAATCAAGCAGGGCAAAAAAGTCCGGCTTGATGCGCAACCTGATTTACCCCTCAGCGCCGACCATGAATATGAATTGCCGCCACTGACACTGTTGGCAGCGCCGCCGGCAGATGCCGGCCCAACCCAGAGTGCCGATGCCCTTGAGCAGAACGCCCGTATGCTGGAAGGCGTTCTGGAAGACTTTGGGGTGCGTGGTGAGATCATTAACGTACGTCCCGGCCCGGTTGTAACCCTTTATGAACTCGAACCGGCACCGGGCATTAAGAGCTCGCGGGTTATCGGTCTGGCCGATGATATTGCCCGTTCAATGAGTGCTATATCGGCCCGCGTTGCGGTTGTTCCCGGTCGTAATGCCATTGGTATCGAGTTGCCAAACAGTACCCGCGAAACGGTTTACTTGCGCGAACTTGTAGCATCGCAAGCCTATGAAAAAACCAAACAACATCTCGCCGTTGCTTTGGGTAAGGATATTAGCGGGGAGCCGGTGATGGCCGATCTGACCCGCATGCCCCACCTGTTGATTGCCGGTACAACCGGTTCTGGTAAGTCAGTTGGCATTAACACCATGATCCTGTCACTGCTTTATCGCCTGACCCCGGATCAGTGCAAACTGATCATGATTGATCCCAAGATGCTGGAGCTGTCGGTGTATGAAGGCATTCCCCATTTGTTGTCACCGGTGGTCACTGATCCCCAAAAGGCTGTGGTTGCGCTGAAATGGGCGGTGCGGGAAATGGAAGACCGCTATCGCAAAATGTCCAAACTCGGCGTTCGCAATATTGACGGCTTTAACAAGCGGGCAAAACAAGCCTTGAAATCAGGTGAAACGGTTTCACGCACCGTCCAAACCGGATATGACCCTGAAACCCGCGAACCGATTTTTGAAGAAGAACCGCTCGATCTGGCCCATTTGCCATTCATTGTGGTTATCATCGATGAAATGGCCGACCTGATGCTGGTGGCCGGCAAAGAAATCGAAGGTGCGGTTCAGCGTCTGGCACAAATGGCACGGGCCGCCGGTATCCATGTGGTGATGGCCACCCAGCGCCCGTCTGTTGACGTCATAACCGGCACCATCAAAGCCAACTTCCCGACCCGCATAAGTTTTCAGGTGACGTCAAAAATTGACAGCCGGACCATCCTTGGTGAGCAGGGGGCCGAAAATCTGCTCGGACAGGGTGACATGCTTTACATGGCCGGCGGTGGCCGGATTATCCGTTTGCATGGCGCATTTGCCAGCGACAAGGAAGTTGAAGACGTTGTTTCCCACGTTAAAATGCAGGGATCACCTTGTTATATTGATGCTGTTACCGAGGAACCGACTGATGATCCATATGTACTTCCCGGCATGGAAGCCAGCGAGTCTGCCAGTGGCAATGATTTGTATGACAATGCTGTTGCTGTGGTGTTGCGTGATAAAAAAGTGTCAACCAGCTATATTCAGCGCCGTCTGCAAATCGGCTATAACCGGGCAGCATCCTTGATCGAACGAATGGAAGAAGAAGGGTTGATTTCATCAGCAGGTCAAGGTGGTAAAAGAAGCATCCTGGTTGGCGATAGCGATCAGGTCTCGCACTAAATTTAGGCCGGTGCCAAAAAAGCCATTAATAATGCTAGTATGACGCATTAAGACCAATTGATTCCCGAAAGGACATCTTCAGTGCATAAACGTTTCTTAGCGGTCCGCAGTTTATTTGTATTGATCGTTGCAGCGCTGCTGACTGGCACAGCCGTTCAATCAGCATCAGCAGCCCGATTGAGCCAGCCGCAGATTGATGCGGTGCGTGAAATTTCCGCCTATTTCAACAGCATTGGCTCGATGAAGGGCAAGTTTACCCAAATTGGTCCGCGCGGACGTGTTTCAAACGGCATTTTCTACATCGTAAAACCGGGCAAAATGCGCTTTGAATATGCCGCGCCAAATCCATTGCTAGTGGTTTCTGACGGCAGTTGGGTTTACGTAAAAAACCGCGCCCGCAACAGAGTGGACCATTTGCCGCTAACCACCACACCGCTGCGGCTGATTCTCGATAAAAAAGTCGATCTGTTCAAGGAAACCCGAATTCAGTCAGTTGAGCAATCAGCAGAGCTGACAACAGTGACCGTCAAGGACACCAGCAGTTTTGCCTCGGGTTCACTGGTTCTGGTTTTCGATAAGGCTTCGCAAAAACTTCAACAATGGGTGGTCATTGACGAGCGAGGACGGCGCACCACAGTCACCCTGAGCGATATTGAAAAGGGCATTACAGCTAATCCTGAGCTGTTCAAAATGAAGTTGCCAAAATCAAGGCTAAGTGAGGAGCGCGATCTGCGTTAAAGCGTGTCTCCCAAAAGTGGGCACCGGTTTTAGGGTAAAGACACACGTAAAAACAAAGGCCTAAGGCACATTCAGTGCTTCTTCAAACGTCGTTACCATGAGATCAAGGGTTTTGGCCCGTACCGCTGAGGCGGCGAAATGATAGTAATTGATTTTGCAGGCAACCGGTTTGTACAGACTTGAGCGGCTGGCGGAATCAAAATCAATCCAGGCAATAACCGGCGCGTCATAATTGGCGCTGTCGGCAACCACCCAATAGGTATCAGCCAAGATAAAACGCATGGATTTCAGACCGCGCAGCTTAAAGCGCTCAACCGCATCGGCCCGCTGACGGTATCGCCGCCAAAGATTGAAAACTTTAGCGTCGATCATATCGGCTCTCTGTGCCATAACAGGCATGTCAGCCAGTCGTTTATCCATGTTTATCAGGGTATCAAACCTTTTACTATTTCAACGCACCCCAGTATTTTGGCGCACCATTGTAAAAATTGCAAACCGGGACGGAAAAAGATGTCAAACAGAAAAAATTATGTCGGACTGGATGTTGATCTGGCCCAGGGTGATGGCATTACCCCGATTGCCAAAGTCGTTCTTGATGCGCAGTTGTTCGGACTGATCGCCGATAATGAAACCTGCAAAGGCTGGCCGGGCGGCAACATTCAGGAGCTTTATGACAAGGTTGCCAAAGCCTGGGAACCTTATGGAAATCTACCATCACAATTGCCCTGCGATTTGCGTGAAAAACACACACGGCTTTACGGTGAAGCGATTATATCTGCCAAGGAAAATGGATGGGATCCTGATCAGGATCTTGAGAACGATCGTTAGACCCACTTGAAATACCATGCTCAATAATCAAAATATCGTTGCCGTTCTGGGTCCGACCAACACTGGTAAAACCCATTTGGCCATTGAGCGCATGCTGGCCCATAAAACCGGCATGATCGGCCTGCCGCTACGCCTACTGGCCCGCGAGGTCTATGATACTGTAAGCGCCCGGCTTGGCAGTCACAGCGTAGCGCTGGTTACCGGTGAAGAAAAGATCATACCATCAGCGCCAAAATACTGGGTCTGTACGGTTGAAGCGATGCCCGGCGATCTGACTGTCGAATTCCTGGCGGTTGACGAAATTCAGTTGTGTGCTGATTTTGAGCGCGGCCATGTTTTTACCGACCGCCTGCTGCATCGGCGCGGCACATCGCAAACCATGTTTCTTGGTGCTGCAACCATGCAAGCAACCATTGCCGATCTGGTGCCATCGGCTCGATTTGAAAACCGCAGCCGACTGTCAAAACTGACCTATGCCGGTCAAAAGAAAGTCTCGCGGCTACCAACCCGTAGTGCCATCGTCGCCTTTTCCAGCGAGATGGTTTATTCGCTGGCTGAATTGCTGCGTCGCCAGCGTGGCGGGGCGGCCGTTGTGATGGGCAGCTTGTCACCGCGCACCCGCAATGCGCAAGTTGCGCTTTATCAGTCAGGTGAAGTTGATTATCTGGTGGCAACCGATGCCATTGGCATGGGACTCAATATGGATATTGACCACATCGCCTTTGCTGCTACGCGAAAATTTGATGGTATCGGCCGCCGTCAATTAACCATTGCCGAGATGGGGCAAATCAGCGGTCGGGCCGGACGCTACAAGAACGATGGCACCTTCGGGGTTACGGCTCAGGCCCATGAGCTGGATATCGAAACCATCGAGCATCTTGAGGATCATCGCTTTGAGCCGGTAAAGACTGTCCAGTGGCGCAATCGAAATCTGAATTTTTCCTCCACAGATCACCTGATTTCCAACCTCAAAGCCCACCCAAATCGACAGGGTTTGGCGCGCTCGCGTCCAGCAGCCGACATCCAGGCCCTGGAAATTTTGTCCCGTGATGATGACATCGCTGCCATCATTTCAGGTGCTGATGATGTGGCACTGCTCTGGCAGGTCTGCCAGTTGCCGGATTATCGCAGTATATCAGCCCATGATCATGCCGGTATTGTCACCAGAATATACCGCTTCCTGTCGAGTGCTGATGGTTGCATAGATGAAGACTGGTTTGCCCGGCAATTGTCATTTTGTGACAAGATAAAGGGCGATATTGACACACTTTCAAACCGAATTTCCCATATACGAACATGGACTTTTGTGGCAAACCGTTCTGGATGGCTTAAAGATCGCCTGCATTGGCAGGAAAAAGCCCGCGAAATTGAAGATAAATTGTCAGATGCCTTGCATGAGGCCCTGACTTTGAGGTTTATAGACCGGCAAACATCGCAGTTAATGAAGAGATTGCGCCAAAAGGAAGAATTTATGTCGACAATCGAACAAGATGGCTCGGTCATTGTTGAAGGCGAAACCATCGGCCAACTATCCGGCTTCCGGTTTATTGCCAAAGCGGCAGAAACCGAAAACTCCAGCGCGCTGAAAGCTGCCGCCGCCAAAACGGTTGGCGATGAAATTGAAGCGCGCGCCACTTCCGTTGTCGCCATGCCCGATCAGGAATTGTCCCTGACAGCACAGGGCAAGATTGTCTGGCAGGAAGCTGAAATCGGTGTTATTTCAGTTGGTGACACGGTTCTTAAACCAAAACTCACATTGCTGGCCGATGATTATTTGCAAACGGCGGACCGCGCCGCTGTTATTTTCCGCCAGCAAAAGTTCCTTGATCGTCATATCGCCACCATGCTTGAGCCTTTACAGAACCTCAACGATGATGAGGCAATTACCGGTCTTGCCCGCGGTGTTGCCTTTCAGATTGTTGAAGGTCTTGGCGTCATCGAACGTGGAAAAATTGCTGATGATATCAAAACCCTTGACCAATCAGCCCGCGGCATGCTGCGCAAACACGGTGTTCGCTTTGGTGCCTTTCATATTTTCATTCCGGTTTTGCTAAAGCCCGCCCCAACCCAATTGCGTTTGCTATTGTGGACATTATGGCAGGAAAAGAACAACAAACTTGACCGCAGCACCTTGCCGCAAGTACCGGGACAGGGACTGACCTCTTCTCCGGTCGATCCTTCTGCACCACCGGCGTTCTTTCAAGTTGCCGGTTTTAAGGTTTGCGGCGGTCGCATTGTTCGCATCGATATGCTCGAGCGTTTGGGCGACATGATCCGTGAGCGGGTGTTTTGGCGTCCAATGTCAGAGCTCTCCAAGCGACCCGAAGGCTCTATTGAGGGTGGTGGTTTTAGCGTTGTTGCCGATATGATGTCGTTGGTTGGTTGCTCGGGCGACGAGTTTTCCAATATTTTAACCGCCCTGGGCTATAAGGCCGAACAGCGTCCCTTGCCGCCGGTGGAAGTTAAAGAGGCAGACGTTAAAACCGAAGCAGCACCTGAGACTGAAGCATCCACAGGTGATTCAGCAGAGGCCCCTGCTGAAGTTGAAAATACCCCTGACGAGCCTGCATTTCTTGAAGTCTGGTGGCCAAACAACACCGGCCCCTTCCGGCAGCGCAAACCGGCGGGGAGCAAGTCAACAGGCAGAAAACCGGCAACACGTCCTCAAAATACCGGCAAAAAGCCATACAAACCCAAACATTCACCGGCAAAAAAACCATCACGTCCGATCAACCCGGCAGACTCACCTTTTGGCGCCCTGGCGGCCCTGAAAGGAACTCTCAAGAAATAGGGACCAATACTAAAGCTCACGTGTGTGTGGTTTTTGCCTCAGCACCATATTAAGACGTGCACATCTTATTGTGTCCTGCTATATGCTAGGAAAAATTTACCGGCGCAAAGTCGTCGAATGGAGTTGAAATTTTATGACCTATATCGTCATCGATAATTGCATTAAGTGCAAATATACCGATTGTGTTGAAGTTTGCCCGGTTGATTGCTTTTACGAAGGTGAAAACATGCTGGTGATCCACCCTGATGAGTGTATTGACTGCGGGGTTTGTGAACCGGAATGCCCGGCTGAAGCAATTAAACCTGATACCGAGCCGGGCCTTGAGAAATGGCTTGAACTGAATACCAAATTTGCCGATATCTGGCCAAATATTACCGCCCAGAAAGATCAAGCCGAGGACGCCGAAAAATATGATGGTGAAGAAGGCAAACTGGAAAAGTACTTCTCGGAAGCGCCCGGCGAAGGTGATTAATCACCTTCGTTTCGTTAACCATTTCACACAACAACAGTAGTTTTCCCGCTTCGGTGGCATGGCAAGACGTTAACACCCTTTAAAAGAGGGCAAATTTGTGCTATACGTGCAGTAATGTAGATAACAACTCAAACCATTTGTATCCGGACCTTGTTTGAAGGCCCGGAATTTTTTCGCCCTTTTGAAGGCTTTTGGTACTTGTCCAATTGCCAGTGTGAAAATCTTACCCTGGTTTTCAGGCGTCATCTGCATAATTTTAACCATTTATGGTAAGGTGATAAGGCGTATGGCTGTTCAAGCAAAAAAACAAAAATTTAAAGCCAATGAGTATGTTGTTTACCCGGCACATGGCGTGGGTAAAGTACTGGAAATTGAAGAAGAAGAAATTGCCGGAATGAAACTCGAACTCTATGTGATAGATTTTGAGAAAGAAAAAATGCGGTTGAGAGTGCCGACTGCAAAGGCCGTAGGCGTTGGCATGCGCAAGCTTTCCAGCAAGGCTGATATCGAAAACTGCCTCAAGGTTCTTGATGGACGGCCCCGGGTCAAGCGCACCATGTGGTCGCGCCGGGCACAGGAATATGAAGCAAAAATTAACTCGGGTAATCTGGTTCAGGTTTCCGAAGTGGTACGCGACTTGTTCAGAACTGCCGAGCAGCCTGAGCAATCTTACTCCGAGCGCCAATTGTATGAAGCAGCCCTTGAGCGGATGTCTCGTGAAGTTGCCGTTGTCAAAAAATATGACGACAAACAGGCAATCGAAGAAATCGAAGACGTCATGCGCGCATCACCGCATCGTACGCCGAAACCTGAAGTTAAACCCGACGAAAGTTCAGAAGCTGCGGCCTGATTATTAGGGCGCTGACTAACAGCATAGATAAAGGTCCGGTATGTAAAGTCCTACCGGGCCTTTGTTGTATTTGATACTGATGGCAATTAGGGTGCTTTGATGCGTGGAAAATATCAAAACCTTGTCGACGACGAAACCTGGGCCTGATCAACAGCTACCTCTGCGCCCGCCACTGTGTTAGCCGGGCAAAACAAAGCTTCACAAGAATTAACAGGTGCGCTGGGCCGACAGCAGTGGCCATATTACGGCGTGTCGCCCAAAAGCTGGCTGTTATTGACCAGATGCTCTAACCGGTTTTGCAAATTTGATTGTCAGGCACAAAAAAACCGCCAATTCCAACAGGAACCGGCGGTTAAAGGGAGGGAGGAAGAAACTGAAAAAAATCAGTTTTGTTTTCGGGCAGAAATGCCCGGAACACTTGCCGTAATCACATAATCGTTGCGTTCGCTAAAGAATAACGCAAAACCACGGGTCAAACCGTCAACGAAATCTTTCAATCCTGTTAGAAAAGCCATAATACATTTCCTTCAAAAAACACCGAACACAACAGCAATTGCTGCAATGCAACATAACTAGTATTTCGCACGATAAAGTACAATCGCTCTTTGCTCATGTCAGCCATGCGGTGGAAACATACCTTATAAACAAACTTTTTGTACAACCCTGTTTTGCTGTGCGACCGATGGACGATGTTATAAGCTCTTTCCATATGCTAGAATTGTAATAGAGTACCGGGTGGGGCGTGATAAAACAGGGGCTAGAGGCAAGGTAATGGTAACAAACAGAATTGTAATTGCAGATGATCATCCTCTCTTTCGTGATGCATTGGAGCAAACCATTGCAAGCGCACTGGCTGATTTGGAAATTCATCAGGCCGGTAGTCTGGAAAATGTAATTTCGGTTCTTGAAGGACCCGATGATTTTGATCTGGTTTTACTTGATCTGAAAATGCCTGGTGTCCTCGGGTTTTCCGGATTGATATTTTTGCGGGCTCAGTTTCCAAATACGCCGGTTGTGGTTGTTTCAGCCAGCGAGGAGGCCCCGGTGGTACGCCGGATTATGGAGTTGGGAGCATCCGGTTTTATACCCAAGTCAGCCTCAATGGACGATATGCAATCGGCTGTAAAAACCATTCTCGCCGGAGAAATATGGGTGCCCGAGAACATCGACCTTACCCATGACAAACCCGACGAAGATGCCGATTTAGCCCGACGGATGACCACTTTAACGCCACAGCAAATGCGGGTTTTGATGATGTTGCGCGACGGGTTGCTGAACAAGCAAATTGCATTCAAGCTTGATGTCTCAGAAGCCACGGTTAAAGCTCATGTGTCTGCCATATTGCAAAAGCTAAATGTTGACAGTCGGACCCAGGCGGTGATTGCTGCCGCAAAAATAGACCACGCTGTAGAAATCTAGCGCAAATAATCGGCACTCATTTTGCGGGAAAACTTCAGAAACCGTTGTGTCATGATGGCGAAAGAGTTCAGCACCGCATCCAGCGCTTGACCATTTTGTCCGTGCTTTAGCTTCTTGTTATCACGCAAGCCATCGTCATTAACGTTTTTGCATTGCCACTGCAGATTGTCGCGACTGCAAAACGCAACAACACCGGTCTTTTTGTCAAGACGAAGAAACCCGTCTCCGGCTTTCCGTAATTCAAACCGCTCGGTTTCGGCAGCATTTGCCGCGACCGAAAGCAAAAGCAATAATAATGCAGAAATAAATATTTTTTGTATTTTCAACCGGATACCCCTGCAACTAAAGTCGTAAGCTATCTTTTGGCTCTACGTCGCCTGCCCATTGCATAATGCAACTTTACATCATAGACTTGTTGATGGGTAGTCCGTGCTCGTTGTAAATTAGGATATATGCAATGATAAGACTGTCAATAAAAAGATTATATGTATCAAGGGAACGACCAATGAAAATATTCAAAATTTTAGCCGCTGCAGGCCTCGCGCTAGCCACTGTAATCGGTGCTGCAAATGCAGAAATGAAAATCCGCATCGGTACCGAGGGTGCCTATCCTCCATTTAACTTCAAGGACGCATCAGGCGAGCTTAAAGGTTTTGATGTTGACATTGCCAAGGCGCTTTGTGCTGAAATGAAAGCTGAATGCTCCTTTGTTGCTCAGGACTGGGACGGAATTATCCCCGCCCTCCTTGCCAAGAAATATGATGCAATCATCGCCTCCATGTCGATTACTGAAGAACGCAAAAAGAAAGTCGATTTTACTGAAAAATACTACTCGACACCGGCCAAATTTATCGTCGATAAAAAAGGCGGCATTTCCGACGTCAGTGCAGACGCACTGAAGGGAAAAAACATCGGCGCGCAAGGCTCAACTATTCATGCCAATTTCCTCGAAGATGTCTATAAAAGCTCGACTATCAAGCTCTACAAAACCCAGGATGAAGCAAATGCAGATCTGGCTTCTGGTCGGCTGGATGCAATTCTTGCAGACTCAGCGGTGCTGCTTGAATGGCTGAAAACAAAAGACGGCGGCTGTTGCAAATTTACTGGACCAGGCTTTAATGACCCGAAATATTTCGGTGTTGGAGCCGGTATCGCGGTTCGCAAGGGTGAAACTGATTTGGCAGCATCATTCAACAAGGCCATCAAAGCGATCAGGGCCAACGGCGTATACAAGAAAATCAACGACAAATACTTCCCGTTCGATGTGTACTAAGACACAGGTCTGAAACGTGATCGTTGATACAAAAACATCGTCAAGCCTGACAATTGCTCATGGCCCTTGTCAGTCTTGGCGTTCCAGGGGCTAGATGGGCGAATTACTGGGATACTTGTCGTTTGGACCCTCGGGCTGGGGTGACGAACTTCTGGCGGGCCTGAGCATTACTGTAACGCTATTTCTCTCGACATTACCCATTGGATTGGTGCTGGGTTTTCTCATTGCTCTGGCAAAACGCAGCCCAAATCCGACTTTGCGAATATTTGCCAATGCTTATACGACCGTGTTTCGCGGCGTGCCGGAATTACTGACACTTTTTATTATCTTTTACGGCGGCCAGATGGCCCTGCAATGGTTCGTTGATCTGTTTTCGTCAGGAATAGTTGTCGACCTTAATGCCTTTTTCGCCGGTATGATTGCCTTGAGTTTTGTTTTCTCAGCCTATGCCAGTGAGGTTTTCTTATCGGCGCTCAATGCCGTTTCTGTCGGACAAGCCGAGGCAGCAAGAGCGTTGGGGTTGGGTCGTTTCAGAACAATGCAAAAGGTGGTATTTCCGCAATTGTTGCGCCACGCGCTGCCCGGATTATCCAATCTGTCTCTTATTTTGCAAAAAGAAACAGCGCTGGTCTCCATTCTGGCCCTTGATGAATTACTGCGCCACACACAAATTGCAGTGGGTGCAACAAAAGAGCCAATTTTTTTCTTCTCCATTGCCTGCGCCCTCTATGTAGGTTTGGCGTTCCTGTCTTCCCTGCTCATCAAGCAAATAGAAAACTGGACCGATCGCGGTCAGGTGAGGGTCTGACATCATGGATATGGAACTTCTGATTAAATATGGCCCGAAAATGTTCGATGGTCTTTTGGTGACCTTGCAACTGGTGAGTGTTTCTTTGTTGCTGGGTGGCGTATTGTCCTTGCCGATTGCCACCATGCGATTATCCAGCAATAAATTCTTTCGCGGCATTTCATACGCCTATGTATATTTTTTCCGCGGCTCACCACTCATTGCCCAGTTATTTCTGGTCTATTTTGGCGCCGGTCAATTACGTCCGTTTTTACAGGATGTTGGATTGTGGGGTTTCTTCCGTGATGCCTGGTATTGCACCATATTTGTATTTTCACTCAATACAGCGGCCTATCAGGCAGAAATTTTACGAGGTGGCATTCAGGCTATTCATATCGGTCAAAGAGAGGCCGCAAAATCAATGGGGCTTGGCCCCTTTGTTACCTTTTTCAAAGTTATTTTGCCGCAAGCCCTGATCTCTTCTTTGCGCCCTTATGGTAATGAAGTGATCTTGATGATCAAGGGTTCCGCCATTGCCAGCGTGGTGACGATATTTGACTTGATGGGGGCGACAAAACTGGCGTTCTCGCGAACCTTTGATTTTGAAATCTATCTGATTGCGGCACTGATTTATCTGGTGGTTGTCGAAATTATCCGCTTTATATGGGATAAAATGGATCGCCGGTTAACCCGACATCTTCGCCCCCTTTCTGATCAGTAAAATTTCAACCATTACAAATGTTCCCGTTTTGATCTATACTTTCCGTTGAATAGCCATTAGTGTGCTTCAATGGATTTTTATGATGTAATTGTTGTGATTGGCCAGCGCCAAGTAACCCTGTTGGATACCATTATTGCAGCCGGGGTTTTTGCACTGTTGTTGCTGGCGGTAATTTTGATTGTTGTCTGGCGGGCCGGGTCGCGGCGTCACGATGACGTTGTGAGCGCACAGCGCCGGGCTGGTGAGCTGGAAAACCGTTTGTCAGAACTGGCCGGTCAGTTAAGAAATTTCTCTGACAGTGCCGTAACGCGCGAAGCTCAAACAGCACGCAATCTCGATGATCGGCTGGACAGGGTTTCACAACGATTGGGATCAGGGCTCACCGATAATGCCGAGCGAACGTCAAAATCTCTGCAACATCTCTATGAGCGCCTTGCGGTGATTGATACCGCGCAACAAAAAATCACCAGCCTTTCCGATGAAATGCTGTCTTTGAAAGATATTTTGTCCAACAAACAGGCGCGTGGTGCTTACGGGCAGGGGCGCATGGAAGCAATTATCCGCGATGGCCTGCACAGCCGAGCTTACAGCTTTCAGGCAACCTTGTCGAACAACACCCGGCCTGACTGTCTTATTCGCTTGCCCGAGAATGACCAGCAAATCGTCATAGATTCAAAATTTCCACTCGAAGCATTTAATGCCTTGAAGTCGGCTGATGACGATCACGCTGTTATTTCGGCTCAGCGGCAATTGCGACGGGATGTTCTTTATCACGTCAGGGACATTGCCAAAAAATATTTGATTGCCGGTGAGACCCATGAAACTGCAATCATGTTTGTTCCCTCTGAATCGATCTATGCAGATCTGCACGAGCACTTTGAAGATGTCATTCAAAAAGCCCATCGCCTGCAGGTGATTATCGCCTCGCCCAATATTTTGATGATGCTGGTGCAAACCATGCAGGCGATTTTCAAAGATGCCCGGATGCGCGAACAGGCCAGCCTCATTCAAAAGGAAGTTGTCATTTTGCTCGAAGATGTCGGGCGTCTGCAAACCCGGCTGGGTAAATTGCAAAGTCATTTTCAGGCAGCCAACAAAGATATTGATGATCTGGTTATTTCGTCCGGAAAAATCACTTCGCGTGGCGAAAAGATCGAACAGATGGATCTGCGCGAAGAGGAGCAGCCGGTTCCTTTAGATGAGGTGCCGGTGATACCAAAGCTGGTTTCCAGGCAAGCCCTATAGACACAAAAAACCTCGCCGAAGCGAGGTCTTTTCAACGCATGTATTTGTAGGGTTTTATTGCGAAATAAACATCGTTACCAGTGATTTACCGATTTGCTCAAATGCTGCGGCCAGGGCTGCACTGTCACTTGCATCAAAGTAGTAGCTGTCATTTGTGGCGCATTCACGGATCATTTTTTTCGTTGCCGGATCGGTCACAGCAAAAGTCACAGTGTAAACTCTTATTTTCTCTTTGCCGGTGCCGTCATCTTTGATGTTTTCGCAGATTTCTTTGGTCAATTTATCCGCATCTGTCCCGTTGCGTGTTCTGTGATCAGGATAATTGGGTGACACGGTGTTTTCACCATCCGTCATCAAAATGATTGCTTTGGTGTAATTGTCGCTTTTCATTTTCGATTTGGAAACACCATTGGTCAAGGGAGCATCGCTGGAAAGCATCCGCCACCCCCACATCAAACCGGCAGGAATATAAGTCTGGTTACCACTGGCACTCATATTGTCAATTTCATTGCTGATGGTGCTTTTACTCGGTGTAAGCGTCGTGATTTCCCGCGAACAGCCACGGTCCAGCAGGCCGGGTATTGTTGAGTTTGGCGCAGTGTCCTGAGTGTCAAGGGGATAATTGCGTGAGCCGACACAACCCTTCCATTTGTGATGTTTGACATAAGAGTATGTACGCCATTCTTTTGGGCCATATTCATGATCACAAACCCGGGCCTGATAGCTGGTTGTAACGCCGTCACGAGTACGGGTACGAGTTTCCATGCGGCAGTTAAATGTACGTGTTACCGGCCGGTGCCAATATCCCCCGCTGCGTGTCTCATTTTACATCCTTGACGAAGTACGCGGTGGCCTTTTTTAAGATATCACGTTCCTCTGTCACACGAGCCAGTTCAAGTTTTAAGCGCCTGACCTCGGCTGACTGGTCTTGACCAGTAGGATTACCTGTTGATTTGGAATACCGTTTTACCCACGCATAAAGTGAATGGGTGCTGACGTCCAAACGCCGCGAAACATCGGCTACAGAATACCCACGCTTGGTGATTTGGTGAACAGCATCGTGTTTAAAATCGTCACTGAATTTAGAGTTACTCATAATTGTCTCCTTGCCTCATTTTTTAGGGACAAGGTGTCTACAATTCTAGGGGCTATTCAAAGACCGGTTTTGCCAATCCGTGTAACCGTAACCTCATCAAGTGATTTCAGGGCATCATTTGCACCATTTGATTTGAGGTACTTTTTAACCAGCTTGAGCATCTCGGCGTCATTCATACTGGTGTCATAGCCCGCGGCCAGTGCCGCATTGTCAACCGCAGCCTGCAGGTTCGCCTTAACCTTGCTGCCATGGGCAAAATTCTACCGCAACACCTGCCGCCAATACCAGCGGCACGGCTGACAACCCCAGCATGATACCAACAGTTCCTTTGGTGTTGGATTGGAACCTTTTTACCAGTCCGGTAAATTTTTTGACGATTGACATTCTCGCATCTCCTTGCCTGAAAAAACCCAAAGCCAAGCTGGCTCATTTTGAAACGGGTTCGTGTTATTCAGGAAACAAGGAGCAAAACACGATCCAACCCGTGCCAACTGGCCCTCAACGCACGCAATGCGTGCGTTCAGAGTAAACAAAGAGTTAATCGGTGTTTTAAAATGGTCGCCGGGCCTTGATGGCTGCCGCCAGCGTACCTTCATCAAGATAATCCAGCTCACCGCCTACCGGTACACCGTGGGCAAGGCGAGAAACTTTGACATTGCAGCTTTTTAGCTGTTCGGTGATGTAGTGAGCCGTAGTTTGCCCGTCAATAGTTGCATTAACCGCAATAATGACTTCATTGACGGTGTCAACGTCTGCCCGCTCGATCAGTCCTTTAATATTCAGGTCCTGCGGTCTAATGCCTTCAATGGCTGACAAGGTGCCGCCAAGGACATGATAAAGGCCTGATGTTGCACTGGCCCGTTCAAGCGCCCACAGATCACCAGCCTCTTCGACCACGCAGATGATGCTTTGATCGCGGGCTGCGTCCTGGCACAGAGTGCAGGGGTTAAGCGTATCAACATTTCCGCAAGTTGAACACACACTGACCTTTTCATAGGCATCGCCGAGCGCGCTTGCCAGCGGCGCCATAATTTTTTCGCGATTGTTAATCAAATAAAGCGCTGCACGTCGCGCCGAGCGTGGACCGAGCCCTGGCAGTTTCGCCAGTAGCTGTATCATCCGCTCGATTTCTGTTCCCGTTACCCGCCGCGACATGGTTTTTTGGTTTACCCCTACATTGGCATTTGAAAACCAGGTGGCAAAGGCATACCGCCGGTTACATCATTCATTTGTTCTGCCATCATTTTTTCAACTTTTGTCCGCGCATCACCATGGGCAGCCAAAATCAGATCTTCGAGGATTTCCTTTTCCTCTGGTACCAGCAGAGAGGGGTCAATGGTAACCCCCTTCATTGCCCCTTTGCCGTTTAGCATAACATTAACAAGCCCGCCGCCGGATGTGCCGGTGACAGTGGCCTCTTCAAGTTTGACCTGCATCTCCTGCATCTTGCTTTGCATTTCCTGAACCTGCTTCATCATATCGCCAAGGTTCTTCATATCGCACTCCAGTAAAGTTGTTTTTTGTTAGTGTCGTGAGTTACTATGTTTCGTCATCCGCTACCGGACCAATTTCGGGTGTCAGGTCACTGACGTCAATAATTTCAGCACCGGGAAAGGCTTCAAACACCGACTGTACAATCGGGTGTTGGCGCGCTTGCTTGAAAATAGTATCGCGGGCATCCTCGCGCTGTTTTTGCAGCGGGTCACTACCACCCTCGCGGGCAATCAAGACCATCCAACGCTCACCGGTCCATGCTTCCATTTTCCGGCTCAACTCACCAGCCAGTCCTTGCGATGCATCCGGTTCGAGTGCGATCTCAATTTTTCCCTGCGAAACCCGGATTGGCCGGACTTTTGTCTCAAGCAACGTCTTGAGTTTGATATCGCGCATCTTGCCAACCAGGTCGACGACATCCTTGAACGTCGCAAAGGTCTGTTGCGGCGGTTTCGGTCTATCGCTGGCAGATTCGACATTGCTTTGCGCTTTTACCGCCAGATTACGATCAACTGCCGGGGCCATTTCCGGATTCGTTTGCGGGGTGGTGATGGATACAACGTTTCCGCCACCTGAGGCGTTGCCTGCAACCGTCCTCTGCCCCTGTGTATTATTGCCAGCATTTATTGTGGTGCCCGCTGGCCGATCTTTGAGTTTTTCAACAAGGTCACTGGGACCGGGTAAGTCAGTAGCATAGGCAAGACGGATGAAAACCATTTCGGTAGCCATAATGGCATCCGGGCTGGTACCGACCTCGGCAAGTCCTTTCAAAGCCATCTGCCAAGCCCGTGTCAAAACCGGCATGGTCAGTTTTTCAGCAAATGCCTTGCCGCGTGTCCGCTCAACTTCGCTAAAGGAAGTGTCGTTGGCGCTGGCTGGTAAAACCTTGATCCGGGTAACCCAATGAACAAAGCCGGCAAAATCGTTGAGCATGGTATGAGGGTCAGCACCGTAATTGTACTGCTCGCGCACTTCTTCCAGTGTCTTGGCGATGTCACCTTTCATGACCGCTTCAAAAAGATCTACTACCCGGCCTCGATCGACAAGACCGAGCATGTTCTGCACATCAACAGTTTTAACCTCATCACCGCCATAAGCAATGGCCTGATCAAGCAAGGATAGCCCGTCACGGGCTGAACCTTCTGCTGCCCGGGCGATCAGTTGCAGGGCTTCATCTTCGACTGCGACGTTTTCCAGTTTGGCAATATTGCCAAAGTGTTCAACCAGCAATGAGGTGTCAAAGCGGCGTAGATCAAATCGCTGGCAACGTGACAACACGGTTACCGGGACTTTGCGGATTTCTGTTGTGGCAAAAACGAATTTTACATGCTCTGGCGGTTCTTCCAGCGTCTTGAGTAGTGCATTAAATGCCTGCTTTGACAACATGTGAACTTCGTCAATAATGTAAACTTTGTAGGGTGCGCTGACCGGTTTGTAGCGCACTGATTCGATAATTTCACGCACATCATCAATGCCGGTCTTTGAGGCCGCATCCATTTCGATGACATCCACGTGGCGAGATTCCATAATTGCCTGGCAATGCACACCGAGCGCAGAAAAATCCGTAGTCGGCTGGCTGTCCTTGCCTTCTTCAACGTAATTAAGAGCACGTGCAATAAGCCGGGCGGTGGTGGTTTTTCCGACGCCACGAACCCCGGTCAGCATATAGGCCTGAGCGATACGGTTGGCGGCAAAGGCATTGGTCAGGGTTTGCACCATCGCATCCTGACCCAAAAGTTCTTTAAATGTAGAAGGCCGGTATTTGCGCGCCAGAACCCGATAGGCTGTTTCCTGGCCTTTTTGCTCTTGATCTGGTGTTGTTTCTGCCAATGCGCTACTTCCGTTTTGCGGCTTCATCGGCCGACCTGAAAAGGAGCCTGAAAAAGGAGGCTGGACAGTGACCCGTGAGAATCTCGTCTGGGCTGCTTCCTTCCGGATCTGACCCGGTCGGCGAGGGACACGTCCTCTGCCAACCTCCCAAGGAGACTATATCATCTTTGGAGCGGCAAGATGCAAGAGAGATTTTAAAAAAATCCATTACCTTTACGGTTTTTATAAAAAGCCATTGCCAAATCAGTCTGTCAGCTTCATGTTTTCACTTGGAATATGGGCGGAGAATGCGCGGAAACTGCCGGAGGAATGCACTGAAAGTGTGTGGAACAAGGAATGAAAACATGACGGGCAGGCCAGCCATGGGATTTATCGATGCACCAGCAAATCGGGCGGCAGGATTGCGTGGTGATAAAGATTGGCTCGAGCGACAACTGGCCGATCCGGAAAGCAAAATGATTGTGTTTGTCGGTGACCGCCCGTCAATATCGGTGAGCACGCCGTCGTTGGCGATTGATTTCAGGGAACCGCAGGCTGTTTTGAATCTGAACCGAGAGGTAGATTGCGTTCTGTTACACATTGATGACAATGGACGAGCTGTTTTCGCCACCCAGCTTGATGGGCGTTTTCACGATCAGATTGTCGGTGATGATGTCAAACTGATCGATCTGCGCAGTCTGGCCATGCAGGCTGTTCTGCCGCCCGCTGATCTGGGCGCATTGGCCCAGGCGCGGTCCCTGTTGAGCTGGCATCAGTTCCACAGCTTTTGTTCTAATTGCGGAAAGAAAACCGTCTGCGCAGATGCCGGTTACCGGCGTGATTGTCCGGTTTGTGAACGCCAGCACTTTCCACGTGTCGATCCGGTTGTCATCATGCTGATCCAGCATGACGACAAGTTCCTTATGGGGCGTGGCCATAATTTTGAAGAAAATCACTTTTCGGCACTGGCGGGCTTTCTTGAACCGGGCGAAACCATCGAAGCTGCCACCAGACGCGAAACCTTTGAAGAAACCGGCATACGGGTAGGCGATGTGAGTTATTTGGTCAGTCAGCCCTGGCCATTTCCATCAACCTTGATGATCGGGGTGATAGGTCAGGCGCTGACAACCAACATTACTGCGGACCCAGAGGAAATCGCCGAGGCGCGCTGGTTTTCATTTTCTGAAATTCGCCAGATGCTCGCCAATAACCATCCTGGCGGCACAAGCCTACCGCCACCGATGTCCATTGCTTATCAGATGCTGCAAAGCTATGTCAGCAACCAGCCAACATAAACCATCAAAAGACAATCACTGTCCCGCCCCCCCAGCCGGACCAGTGACAAGTCTTATTTGGCTTCAAAATGACTTTGCAGTAGGGCAAGGGCTTTTTCTTGCGCGTCCTGATCAAGCGTTGTCAGGAACTTTGACAATTCATTGTTGATGACCGGCGTGCCACGCGGTTTCATCAAATCCGAGAGCGAAATCCCAAGAGACTTTGCGATTCGCTCAATCAGCAGAATTGAAATATTGGCTTTTCCGGCTTCCAGTTGGGCCAGATAGCGTTCTGAAATGTCAGTTTGTTCTGCCAGAATACGGCGTGACATGCTGCTTTCGGTTCTGTGAAACCGAACACGTCCGCCAACCAGGTCTCGTAAATTTTTACTCATTGTCTATCTTCTTTCCCGCAGCATGCGGATTTTCATTGTTTCCTTAGAGTGTTCGATTAGTATACCACAACAAGAAAAGCAAATATATTGGATAGTGAAATATTCCACATGTTAAAATTGTCAACACAACCTGAACAATACTGCCATTTTCATTTAAAGTTTGACGGCAATGTGGCGTTTCTCATTCTGGACGTAGACGAAGATAGCGGATTATTCGACGGTTACCAACTAAAACTAAACTCTTACGACCTTGGCGTTGATATTGAGCTGGATGATGCGGTGCAACGGTTACGGTTCGAGCACCCCGAAGTGCATTCGGTTATACTGTGTTCGGGTAAGGAGCGTGTGTTTTGCGCCGGTGCCAATATTCGCATGCTGGCCGGTGCTTCTCATCCTCACAAAGTAAATTTTTGCAAATTCACCAATGAAACACGAAATGCAATTGAGGATGCCAGCAACTTTTCCGGGCAACGCTATATTTGCGCCATCAACGGTACTGCAGCTGGTGGTGGCTACGAGCTGGCGCTGGCAACCGAAACAATCATTTTGACCGATGACAGCAGTGCATCGGTTTCGTTGCCCGAGGTGCCTTTGCTGGCGGTGCTGCCGGGAACCGGTGGTTTGACCAGGGTGACCGATAAAAGAAAAGTGCGTCGGGATATTGCCGATTACTTTTGTACCCTGGAAGAAGGTGTCCGCGGGCAAAAGGCGCTGGACTGGAATTTTGTCGACAAAATAGTCCCTAACTCAACTTTTGATAAGGTTGTTTTAGAGACGGCTCTGGAAGAAGCTGAAAAATCAGACCGCCCATCCGATGCCAGGGGTGTTGAACTCACACCTTTAGAGGTTGAGTTTACCGGAGATCAGATCAAATGGTCATTGGTGTCGGTAACAATTGACCGGCAAAAACGTGTCGCAACACTTTTAGTCAATGGACCTGAGGGTGATGCGCCAAAATCGCCCGATGAAATTTCTGCTGCATCGTGGTTGCTGGCCGCTGCCCGCGAACTTGATGCGGCACTGCTCCACATCCGGTTTAATGAACCTGAAATCGCGGTAATCGAGCTTAAAACCCACGGTGATGCTGATAAAGTTCTGGCCCATGAAGCATTTATGCTGGCTAATCAGAACAACTGGCTGTGTCGCGAGATAAGACTTTACTGGCGCCGGGTGTTAAAACGCCTTGATCAGACCTCACGCACTCTGGTTGCCATCATAGATCAGGGAAGTTGTTTTGCTGGCATACTGGCTGAACTGGCCTATGCAGCAGACCGTTCCTATATGCTGATCGAGCAGTTCGAGGGTGACAATCGCCCGCCTGCAACGCTCAGGATCAGCCCGGCAAACATCGCCGGATTTGAAATGAACAATGGTCTGACCCGCTTGCAGACCCGGTTTCTGGGTGCCCCTGAAACCCCTGACCAGCTCAAAAATCGCATAGGCGAGTCTATCGAAGCCCAAGAGGCAGAAGATCTGGGGCTGGTGACTTTTGCGTTTGACGATATAGACTGGGAAGATGAGTTGCGTATTTTCCTTGAAGAGCGGGCCAGCTTTTCTGCTGATGCGCTAACCGGTATGGAGGCCAATCTGCGATTTGCCGGCCCCGAAACCATGGAAACCAAAATTTTTGGTCGCCTGACCGCATGGCAAAACTGGATATTCCAACGCCCCAATGCGGTTGGGACACAAGGTGCTTTAAAGCATTACGGAACCGGTCAAAGACCTGTTTATGATAAAAAACGAACCTGATAACAAAATAAATTCTGTCATGGGAGACTAAGGTTTATGAGTATAAATGATGTAAGTTATGACACCTCCATTCCCAATAACGTCGGTCTGCATCAGGATCGACGGGTGCTCAAGGCACTGGAAAAGTGGCATCCAGGATATATTGACTGGTGGATGGATATGGGCCCTGAAAGTTTTCAGGCGGCAGAAGTGTTTTTGCGAACTGCGGTAACTGTCGATATTCAGGGTTGGGCCAAGTTTGATTATGTCAAAATGCCGGAATACCGCTGGGGTATTTTGCTGGCGGCAAAAGAAGAAGGCCGCACCATTCCGTTTGGCCAGCATAAGGGCGAACCTGTCTGGCAGGAAGTGCCCGGTGAATATCGCGCCACCTTGCGCCGGTTGATCGTAATTCAGGGTGACACTGAACCTGCCTCGGTCGAGCAGCAAAGGTTTTTGGGCAAAACCGCTCCGTCATTGTATGATATGCGCAACCTCTTTCAGGTCAATGTTGAAGAGGGGCGCCATTTGTGGGCAATGGTCTATTTGCTACAAAAATATTTTGGCCGCGACGGTCGCCAGGAAGCCGATGATCTGCTGGCTCGCCGGTCGGGCAATGCTGACCGGCCGCGCATGCTCGGTGCCTTTAACGAGGCAACACCTGACTGGTTGTCATTTTTTATGTTTACAACCTTCACCGACCGCGATGGCAAAATGCAGCTGGAGGCTTTGGCCCAGTCGGGGTTTGATCCCTTGTCGCGCACCTGCCGTTTTATGCTGACCGAAGAAGCCCATCACATGTTTGTTGGCGAAACCGGTGTCGGGCGAACCGTACAGCGCACCTGTGAAGCAATGAATGAGGCTGGTATCACCGATCCGTATGATATCGAGGCTATCCGGGCGTTGGGGGTTATTGATCTCCCAACAATCCAGAAAAAAGCCAATGTACATATTTCCCTGTCTCTGGATTTGTTCGGCTCAGAAATGTCGACCAATGCTGCCAACGCCTTTACCAGCGGCTTGAAAGGACGATACAAAGAAGTCAACATTGATGATGACCATCAATTGATCAACGATGTTTATCCGGTTCTCAAGATAATTGATGGTGAATTTAAAACCGTTGATGAACCAGCCGTATCGGCGATAAATGCCCGGTTACGCGATGATTATGTTTTTGATTGCCGCAAAGGTATTCAGCGCTGGAACAAAATTATTGCCAAACATAATATCGATTTCACCATTGCTGCTCCGCACGTTGCGTTTCATCGCAAAATTGGAGAATTTGCAGACGCGTCAGTGACACCAACAGGTGAAATTCTTGACAAGTCTGAATGGCAGGCACGCGCCAGTGAATGGTTACCCTCGCAAGAAGACGGTGGGTATATCGCTTCCTTGATGAAACCAGCCACCAAACCGGGAGAATACGCCAGCTGGATTGCCCCGCCAAAGATGGGCATTGACAACAAGCCGGGCGATTATGAGTATGTAAAACTCGATTAATTCAGGTCTGTTTTAATAAAATCTAAAAAAGCCCCGATCCATAACTGGATCGGGGCTTTGTACGTTTGAGCTAAAGCTTGTCATCCGGTCGGCCAAATCGGCTGAAATAACGTGGATCAATGGCGCTGGTCGGCAAAATGATGAGAACATCAGTGGTGTTGAACTGGCAATCAATAACCGCACCATCTCCAATGTAAGCACCAAGACGCAGATATCCCTTTATCAGGGGCGGCAACATTTTTACTGCAGTGCGTTCGTTGATCTGGTCACTTGCCAGCAAGTCGATTTCCAATCGACACTTTGTGTGAGCCCTGACCTGCCAGTCAGCCGGTGGTTGAAAATTGTGGTGCAGGAAACTTAAGGGCGCTTTCAATTCCTCAATATCGACCCCCTCAAGACTGGCACAGCCGATCATTACATCATGCTTGTGCAATCGCACGTAGTTCCAGATGCCCTGCCATAACAGTTCAACAGCCGGTTTGGTGCGAAAAGCCTTGCGGACACAAGAGCGACCGAGTTCAAGGAAATTATGATGAGGCTTTCGTTTTATCAGGGATGCAAGATCAAATTCTCTCTGGCTATAGAATCCTGTCGATTGTTCGGCGGTTTTTTGATTCAGAAGGCGATAAGTTCCAACCAGTTCACCCCCATCTACTGCGATCATGTCGTTCTGCAGACAGGTTGTTTGGCGCACCACCAGCAAATGATCACATTGCTGATCAAATTCGTCGGTATCGCGGCTTGCTTTACGGGTTTTCTCATCAGGTACAGCAGACATTTCCTGATAAAATACCTGGTATCGAAGATGCTGGGCTGCGTCCAGTTCGCTGGCATTGGTGGCAAGGCGTGCCACAAGGTTTCCCTTTTGAGCAAGAAACACCGGCTTTCAAGCTGCCCGCGTTTGTGAAACCAAACCAGCGATGGCTTTTTCAAGATCATGCCGGTCAAATGGTTTTGACAAATAACCATCCATACCGGCATCAATACACGCTTTTTGATCTTCAGGCCGGGCATTAGCGGTTAATGCCAGTATTGGCAAGCGTTCAGAAGACCGGGCCTTGGCTTCAAAGTTGCGAATGGCCCGTGTTGCATCCAGACCGTTCAATTGCGGCATAAAAACATCCATCAAAACAAGATCAGGACGGTTGACTGATTGGCCATCGTGGAGGGCTTTCTGGACTAAATCAACCGCGAGCTGGCCATTGGTAACATGGGTGACTTGATGTCCGGCTTTTTCCAGCATGGTCCGGGCCAGCAAAGCGTTAATCGGGTTATCTTCAGCCAGAATAATATTCAATACCGGCAGCTCGGTCCGTTTTATCTCATCGGCTTTTTTACGTAGTGCCTTAACAGCCCGGCCGATAGTTTCCTCTCGTCCATTGCTTAATTGTTTAAGCAATGTATTACGCCTTACTGATTTAACGAAATAACCAGCCAGACCATTATCAAAAATATCACGCAACTGACGGCGTTGCTCAGGCTGCAGCACCAGCCAGACGTTGGCACCGGGTGCCTGTTTGGTGGTTTTCTCCAGCCATCTACGAATAATTGTTTCATCACGCTCATCAATGATAATGTGATCGGAACATGCAAGGCTATTTGTTTGGCAATCGAAATCATCCGGATTGGCAATTCTTGTTGTGGTAACCCCATAGTCTGACAGATAGCGTTCAAGAACATCACATGCTGGTCCTTGCGGACCGGCAATTATTGCAGTGCTGTCGGCAAGGCCGGTTTCTGGAATGTGCGGAACCTGATCCTCGCATTCGAAAGTCAAACTAAAAGAAAACTCTGCCCCCTTTCCCGGCACACTGGCAATCTCGATATTGCTGCCCATTTTCTGAACCAATTGTTGCGAGATTGGCAGACCAAGCCCGGTGCCGCCATACTTTTCATGGGCACCTTCTTCGGTTTGGGCATAGAGTTCAAAAATCTTGCTCTGGTCATTTTCAGAGATGCCAATACCAGTATCTGAAACGCTGAAACAGATGCTAATCTTATCTGAATCCGGGCTTGTTTCCAGCAACTTCAGAGAGATGGTCACCCCTCCTTTTTCTGTAAACTTGATCGCATTACCGGCAAGGTTTATCAAAACTTGCCTAATCCTGTGAGCGTCTGCTTTAATTCGAGTGGGAATTCGGGGCGAGATATAGCAGGAAATATCGATACCCTTGGCATGGGCACGAGGACTGAGAAGTTCAGTGACCTGTTCAATCAAACCAACCGGGTCAAGCCATTTTTCTTCAACATCTACTGCACCTGATTCAACTTTTGAGCTGTCAAGAATTTCGTCAATAATCGATAACAAAGCCCGTGCCGAGGCGCCAACAGCATCGGCATAGCTATGTTGCTCGTCGCTCAACTCGGTTT
This sequence comes from Anderseniella sp., assembly GCA_030626025.1. GTDB lineage: Bacteria > Pseudomonadota > Alphaproteobacteria > Rhizobiales > Aestuariivirgaceae > JALWJW01. The sequence goes on from DAOUPT010000042.1 coordinate 27,697, forward strand.
CAAGCAACAGTGCATTCATCCCAAGAACGCCATTCATCGGAGTGCGAATTTCATGGCTCATTTTGGCCAGGAAGCGCGATTTGGCCTGATTGGCAGCCTCAGCCTGACTTTGCGCCTGGCGGAGCTCTTCCATCGCCGTATTGAGGGCGCTAAACCTTTGGTAAGTGGTGTGCCAGATATATAAAATCGAAGATGCTGCATAAACAGCAAGGATCCCGCCTGCCAGCGCTGCAAGACCGCGCGGTTCAGGCGAACTTGGCGAAAAAACCTGGAAGAGCAGAACAATGCTTAATGCCGAGGCAACGATAACACCAACAAATGCAATGCCGAGGCGAATTGCGGGTTTTGCAATGGCAATCATCCCGGGGCTTTTGGTCTTTTGCACGATTTGGCCACCTGCTTTTATGAGATCAAGTCAACAAAGTAAGCAGTATCATATGGTTATTAGTAAAGTTTTACCGAATTGGTTGAAAATTCATCAATCATGCCTGCGTTCAAGCCGCCAGTGAGAAAGAAGCCAGTTGCTGGCGATAACTGATCGCTTCGGCAATATCTATACGCGAAACATCAGACCGCCCGGCAAGATCAGCAATGGTTCGGGCAACACGCAGGACGCGATGGTAACCGCGGGCTGACAGGTTCATGGCTTCGGCGGCATCTCGCAAAAGGCTTTGTCCTGAGTCATCGGTACGGGTTATGTCCTCCAGCAACCGGCCATCTGCCTGAGCATTTGAGCGTAAATGGCTTAACCCGAGGCTGGTAAATCTGTCGGTTTGAATATCCCGGGCCTGGGCAACCCGCTTTGCCACATCGCTGCTGGTGTCTTTGGAGGGCGGCAACGTCAGGTCGCTCACCCGTACCGATGGTAGCTCAATCTGGATATCCATCCGGTCAAGCAACGGGCCTGATATGCGGCCCTGATAATCACTGGCACAACGCGGACCGCGCTTGCAGACATGACCCGGTTCGCCAGCCATACCGCACTTGCACGGGTTCATGGCTGCAACAAGCTGGAAGTTTGCCGGGTAGGTTACATGGTGATTGGCCCGGGCGATAACTGTCTCGCCACTCTCAAGCGGCTGACGCAATGCTTCGAGGGCGCGGGATTGAAGTTCCGGTATTATGGAGCAAACTCACCATATTTGATGTATACATATCGTATTAAATGATGTATCTGTTTGATTATGACAGATTTATCAACATATGAACGCCCAAACACCATTTCAGGGCTGCAAACCAAGAGAGCAGAACTGGTCAAACTTCGTAAGGAGTTGGTCAGGGAGGCCAAAAAGGTATTGTGCGACTATGATGGTGAGTGCCAATTTCAGAACGGCGTAGGCGTGAAAAGAATGATTCTGCCTGATTAGTGCAGGCCCCATCCTTTGAATATGCCTCTTGGTGGTTAATACGCTTTATAGGGAAGTATGCGGCTAGTTTATCCCAAT
>DAOUPT010000097.1 GCA_030626025.1 Anderseniella sp.
CGAATATCAAACATGTAGGACCACATTTATTCTCCAGGATCGCTGACAAGTTATCCGGTTACGGTTTTGTACACGAGGAACTACAAGGGATACTCGGGCAAAATTTTTTCAGAATAGCTTCATTGATATGGCAAAACTGACCCCAACAATAAACCAATCGCCAATCGCTTATTCATCTGGAACTGGCACATTTTCTCCAGTCGTCTAATGTCCACCCGCCATAACGGACGAAATCAAAATATGTGCGAATTTCTGCTTCCCCCCATCTACGCCATTCAACGCGGTGCGGTGAGTGTTTGAGTTGGGTCAACTCCTGCCTATCACACAGATCCGATGATCCGTCCAGTTTACCCTCAATAGCTGCCGCGTCACACACGAGCTGTGTTCGACCGAAAAGTGCCAAATCCAGAAGCTCTACGAGAGTTGCAAAAAGGATGATTTATGCACCATTGTGGGCTTTCAAATTTAAGGCAGACACGAGTTGTACGCCATGATTTGGATGCTGTACTGATAAATCCAGTGTTCGTGATTGCCCATCGCAATTTATGAGTTTCGTTTTCTGAACCAGAGCCGAGAGAATAAGCGATCCTTGATCACGAACTGATGGTAAAGCGCACCAATAACATGCAAAGCGATTAACGCTATAAGCAGTTTGGTCAGAATGCCGTGAGCAATGCGGGGGGTATAGGCCCAAAAATCAGGCGGCAGGTTTCCCTGGCCACCAAACACAATCCCCGGCAGACCGGCCTGAAAGGCGATGCCAATCCCACTGGCCGCTACCAGCAACGTCAGAAGGTTCAAAGCATAATGTGCGGCTATGCCGAGCTTGTCCAAGAGCGCATTACCAGTTTCGGCATGATCTGGTTGCGTGCTCATGCGGCGCCAGACCAGGCGGACCAACGTCAATAACAGGATTGCGCTGCCAAAAAACATGTGCCCACGTAATGCCGTCACCTTCGATGGGTCGCTGTTGGGGGTCTGCGCCAGCACGAATGTTCCCATGATCAGCATAAATAGCACCATGAGCGCCACCAACCAATGCAGGGCTACCTGAATATTGTTGTATTTTGAGGTTTTCATCGACATATCCAAGTTCCGTTTCCTACCAACCCATGTGATAGAACGCCCATATGCGTTCTATATTCATTGGCAACCATTCTTCGTAATAGCGCCAATCCTTGTACTTCGGAAGTTTGACGGATTTCTGCAATGCATCCGGGTTGTGCATTCCTGAATCCATAGCCTTCTTGACCGCTGCCATCAGATCTTCAAGATATACGCGCTGCTCCATCACGACGTTTGCAGTATCGATGGCTGGTTCGGTATGGGGTCCATGGCCAGAAATGACATAATCAAAGTCTGTTGCTTCTATCTCCTTTAGGCTCCTGATCCATTCATCAGGCCAGAAATCTGGCATCATGCGAAAGGCAACCCGCCGAGGTGTGACTATGTCAACAATGAACAGGATTTTCTCTTTGGGCAGTCGCATAACCGAAAGACTGTTGCCGTGGTTAGGGCCATAGTACTCTAGAATCACCGTCCTGTTTCCCAAGGTTAACTCGTAACGGTCACTGAAGGTTATGTCTGGGAGCGGCGTTACGGAACTAGGGTGATCGCCCAGCTCTTTCTTTACGTTTTCATGGCCGACGAATTTTGCACCCTCTTGCTTGAAGATTATACCACCGGAGATATGGTCGTGGTGATTGTGGCTGTAAACGACATATTTAACAGGCTTGTCCGTTACTTTGCGGATTTCTGCTTGGAGTAATTTTGCCGCCTTGGGATTCATTGGATCCGTGACTATGACGCCATCATCGGTGACAATGAATATGTTCCGATAAACCCACCAACGAAATACGAAGACTCCATTGCCGATCTTGGTCACGCTGTGACCAAATGGTTCGCCGCCAACTGGCTTGTTGGTCGGGAACTGCTGAGCAGCGAAGGCCAGCGTAGATAGCGACAATCCCAGTAAAAGGATTACCGATTTTAGGAAATATCTCATGACTAATTCTCCTGTTTTTTTGTATTACTTTCAGTGTCGATCCAACCTTAAAGATCAGGAAGAACGACATCGCTGTTTGACAACATCTTTTTAATTGACGTCTGCACAGCGGCATTTTCTGATTGTGTGAGGCCCGCTGTGAACTTGGTATTGGTCGCCACAGACTCTGCCGCAAGTTCTGATGTTAGGCTGATGCCCTTTTGCGTCATCTTGAGATTAACCTCTCGACGGTCAGTGATGCTTCTGTCTCGGTGGATTAATCCCTGCTTCTCAAGCCGGTCTAAATGACGCGTGATTGCCGCCCTATCGATTCCAATGAAGCTTGCGAGTACGGCAGGGGTGGTCTTGTCGTGATGCTGGATCGCGCTCAACACAGCCCACGATGCTCGTGTTACTTCATGCACTGCCAACCGCTTTTCGAGATCCGCTTCAAAAGCACGCGCCAATCGCGTCACCCAATACCCGGTGCTTGATTGTAGTGAATGAGAATTTTCAGACATTGGCATCTCCAGTTACATTTGATTGATATAGTCAACTATTGATATAGTCAACTATAAATGATCAAGCTATCATAGACTTGTCATCAGCACCCGGCAAAACCTTGTCGCAGAAAGAGTGCCACACTTCTGCTTTGGGTCAAATATCCCCGTATACGTGAATAGAAAAATACGGCAGTTTTACCCTCAATTGCGGAAAACAATTGTTGGCGCCGTGTTCTTCTCAAAAGTGTCAGGAGCAGACATTTATCTCGCCGCCAATGCAAAAAACACCTATACAAAGTAAAATGATTAGCAACCTTGAAATTCGCGAAAGTCGGCCCAGTGACGCTACAGGGATCGAACAACTGTATGTGGACGCCTTCCCTGACGAGGACCTGTTACCGCTTGTGAGGGAACTTCTGGATTTTGGGCAGAACGTAATATCGCTCATTGGGATAAGTGAAAACGTAATCGTAGGGCATATCAGTTTCACGTTTTGCCACGTTGAGGGAGGGCAGGATAAGGTCGCGCTTTTAGCTCCGCTCGCGGTCACGCCAACTTCGCATAAACAGGGAATCGGAAGCACGTTGGTTCAGACGGGTGTTAAGCACCTGGAAAACTCTAAAATTGGTTATGTATTTGTTCTCGGTGACCCCGCTTATTACGGTCGCTTTGGATTTAAGGCAGAGGACAAAGTCGTTACACCATATCCATTGCCTACGGAATGGCATGGAGCTTGGCAGTCAATCCGCCTGTGCAATGCAGAAGCGCCTCATGAAGGAAGACTGTCTGTGCCAGAACCATGGCGTCAAATTGCGCTGTGGACTTCTTGACCCACCAACCCACCCGCTTTCCCAAGCCAGAAGCAAGCATCCCTGAACTTCTGCTTTAAATAGCTGCTTCCGGCGGCAAACCAGACATTACCGGAACGGAGATTTCATGCCATGAACTGCCGTATTCAGAATGATCGGATTGGAACCAATTGCGTATGTTAACAGAAAATGAATTATCAATTTCCGGGTAAACTCTGCAGGACAGGATCAACTGATGATTGATAAAGAGTTAAATGCAAGTGAACGTAATCGCGTTTTCCGTTTTGGCGGAGGTTTCGCGCCTCAAACCATTGTCAGCGCAGCAGGGTCTTTTATCTATACCCGGTCTGGCAAAGAAATACTTGACTTTACTTCTGGTCAAATGAGTGGAATTCTCGGTCATAGTCACCCTGAAATTGTAGCTGTTGTACAGGAAATGTCGGCGCATCTTGACCATCTGCACAGCGGGTTTCTCTCCGAGCCGGTTATCGAATTTGCCAAAGCACTCACAGCCATCCTACCAAATACGCTTGATCGTGTTTTGCCATTGTCAACTGGAGGTGAAGCTAATGAAGCTGCGCTACGGATGGCTAAAACCTATACCGGGGGGTTCGAGATTGTTGCTTTCGATCGATCTTGGCACGGAGTTACGGGAGGTGCAGCGGCAACCACCTATTCCGGTGGGCGACGCGGTCATGGTCCCTCGATCCCTGGTGTGCTAACCCTGCCGACCCCACATGCCTATCGGTCACCCTTCAATCGGGATGGACAATACGATTGGAGGACCGAATTCGAATTCGGCTGGGACATCATTGACCGGCAAAGCAGCGGTGAGATGGCGGCGATCATTGTTGAACCAGTGCTGAGCTCAGGTGGTATAATAGAGTTGCCAAAAGGGTATCTCGCCGCCCTAAAGCAAAAGGCGAACGAGCGGGGTATGCTGCTAATCCTTGATGAGGCTCAGACGGGGATGGGCCGGACAGGTACAAATTTCGCTTTTGAGCGAGATGGCGTGGTGCCGGATATTCTGTGTCTGTCAAAAACTCTGGGTGCAGGCTTACCGCTTTCTGCGACCATCACCTCGGCGGATATCGAAGAGGTATGTTATGATAAGGGTTTTCTCTTTTACACAACGCATGCCGCTGACCCGTTGGCAGCTGCGGTGGGACACAAAGTGGTGGAAATCGTCGTTCGGGACAGTCTGGCGAAACGTGCGTGTGAGCTTGGGGACTATCTCAAATCACAACTGCTCGAACTGCAACGACGCTATCCGATCATAGGTGATGTCCGGGGGCGGGGGTTGTTACTTGGGATTGAGCTTGTGACAGATCGACAATCTAAGACCCAGGCTCATGAAGCCGGTGCGACAATTGCAGATCTTTGCCTTGAACTGGGGGCCTGCCTGAACATTAGCCGACGTTCTGCCAGCGGAGTTTTCCGACTTGCCCCGCCGCTGACCACAGATCGAAGCGAAATTGACATGGCTATTGGAATTCTCGATCAGGCTCTTGAGCAATATGAAAACTCCTAATCGCTCCAAACCGGTACTGTCTCCGAATAACTTTTGGCCGTACAAATCTGTGTCTAACATGAAACGCCGGGTGGACAGACGATAAGCTGCCCAATTGCCAAAGGCCGTTAAGGGTCATCAACAGCCCTGAGTGAGTAACCAGATATTCGTCGGCTTTCGCCCCCTGAGACCGGACATTCAAACCATCCTATTTATGGTTGTTTTGTGGACAGTTTAACATACCTCCACACTTCCAGGAAACCACAACGCCCTGAACCCATCACCACCAGACCATTTGCGCTCACGCTTGAAGCCCAGTTTGCGTAGTGCAGTACCGAGCTCGCCGGGATGACAAGTGCCCCGCCAACGGCCTCTGAGACTCGCCTGTAGGGTATTCAGTGACAGGCCTTCATTTTGGACCTCGACCGGTATAGTAGTCAGCAGCTTTTCAAGGCGGGTTTCCAGTGGTGTCAGGCGATCACGAACCGCTTGTTGCTCAGTATCACGAATTTCGGACTGTTTGACTTGTTCAGCTTCGGCGAGGGCTTTGAGTTGATTGACATAGGCACTCATATTTAGCTCCTGTGGTGATTTACTGGGCATTTTGTCGACCAATAGCTTGTGGACACGATAGATTCGTAACTTCGACTATGGCTGGCTGCGCTGTTTGCGCTGTTTTTACCCTATTTACCAAAACTTCCCTTATAGGGGTATTATAGAGAGAGTTCCTATAAACACCTCGGATTCAGCGCAAACAGCGCAGCAACAGCCTTCGAACCATCACCGTTTAGCTCCAATCCAGTTATATTTCGCCGCCCAGCATCTTGCCCGTGCCCCCGCTCTGACAGTTGCCGTGTAAGCTTGGATTGTGAAAGCGGATAGTGACCGTGGCTTTTCGCCCAACTTTCATATACCTTGTACAGGGCGCCCTTATTAGTTGCAGCGTTCTTGATGACGATGCAATGGTCAGCTAGCCATTCACCAATGATGTCTTGATCGGTGCGATAAGCATCGTTAGCACTACTGATGGTGGTGGGGATACAAAGTCCATATTTTCTAAAATCACAAAGCCCAGCCAGCGCCCAGTTTAATATGCCCGATCCCTCGTTTTTTAACTTTTCCAGCAGCGCGGAATCTTGGTCCTCGTCCGGTATAACATGGTCGAAGGGGATAAGCAGTATTCGCCGCCAAATGCCTCGATCCGTGCCCCGCACCTCGGGCTTGTGGTTACCAATCATTACCAACTTATGGGATGGCTGGAAGGTGACATCCTCATTCTTATATAATGGCCGGGCACTTAGTGTATCTCCGCCTGTCAATTCCTTCACCCGTGCTTCTGCAAGGCGAGAGCCCTCTTCAACTTCGTTACAAAATATCAACCGCCGGCTTTTGAGGGCAAGAATGTCTGGTGAAGGTCCTTGTGAACTGCGTTGCTGTGTCATCAACATTTCTGTGGCAATCTTCTTTGAATAATCACCGAGAACCCATGCCATAATTTCGATGAAAGTGGTTTTGCCATTTGCACCGAGTCCATAGAAAAACGTGAGTTTTTGCAAATTAGATTTACCGACCAGCCAAATACCGGCCAACTGCTGAAGAAGGCGGCGAACTGCTTGATCCGGCTGCACAGCGATCAGAAACTGATCAAACAACGGACATACGGCCTCCGGTTCAAAATCTGCTTTTGTTCGCTTCCATACCAGTGTTTCAGGTTGCACTTTCTGTAATTGCATCTTCCGCAAATCAAGGACACCGTTTAACACGCCCAGCAATTGTGGATCAGCGTCAAAGTCTGAAAGGCGCGCACTCATCCCCGGTTCACACTTAGCGAGTTCAATCATTGCCTGGACACGCTGCAGGGTGCTGCTGTATTGGGTGTGCCTAACCAACTCTTTTGTTTTCGAGCCACCGGGGTCCTTCTTGAAAAGTTCCGCCGCTTCATTGGCAATACCCGTCACGACGGCTTTGGCAGCACGATCAGCTTCTCCAATTGGTGCATCAACCCACCCTTGGGCTGTAGAAAATATCAGTAGGTGACCGGTTTCGTGAATAAATATAAGCCGCTTTACGTTAGCGTCGGCAAACAGCCGTGCATTCAATATGTCTTTTGCATCCTGAGTAGCACTGGCCACAATACTAGGGTCTATCCAGCCATTTTGTTTGGCGTGGTAGAAAAGTGTTCCAAGACCGATACTGCCATCGGGTTTGATCGAGCTCCACAGCTTATCGAACTCAGCGGACTCATATATTGTCGCGGTATGGGTCATATCAAATTACCTTTACTCCAGTCCCTGGCCAGCGCCTCGGCGCATGACCAGCCGGTCGAATGAATTGCAAAACAGATGTCTCGCCACAGGTCACGATCCGCGTCAGGATTTATCGCTGCCAACGCAGACTTCACGCGAGCAATGTTTTCGGGGGTCTCCGGATCAGGGGGTTGAGGGGAGGTCAATTGGTTGACCGCATTTTGTATCGGCAATGCTGTATTTGAGGCGCCATGGGTTGTTGATTTATCTGGATTTGTCAATTTTAATCCAATTATGATGTCTTTGAAGCTGTACTTGGGTAGCCCACTCTTTTCATCGAATGGGTGTGTCAAATAAGGCTCAGATTTGTTATGATAAAAACCCGGAAGGCGCATGACGCGCGGCAAATCGTTGACTTTTGAGTCAGTCCCGAACTTCGTCGCAATTGCAACTTGAACCGGCTTGAATTTATCAAGTGGGAAATCATGGTCCACAAACCAGTAAACATGAAAATTCCCGGGTGAAGATTGAACTACAATGTGAGGCTGCAAAGCCTCGACAATAGGAGCAAGCGGCGCACCATCCGTATCAGCAAAAACAGCTCTGACACGCGTGATGTCAGATGTCGTTTGTCCGCCCTTATTAATCACGACGAACACGCCGGCACCTTGATCGTTAAGTGCCTGCAGTTCTGCCGCACAAACTTTGATAGGCCCATTGATTTTCCGTGCGAGGTTTGACTGTTTTGGTTTGTCACTAAATGTCCGAAAGCAGAATGTCTGGGCATCCTCGTCCAGATATTTCAGGAATGCACCAGCATGTTTGAGGTTGTCAGTGAAATCGCTCATAACAGCACACCTTTTTCTGCCAACTTGTAGTTAAAAATGGCTCTCATGTCGTCTATTGGGATTCCGCTTTCATTTGCCAATCTTTTTATAAGCCCCTCAACCTCCTTCTTCGGGTACTGCTGGAGCTCACGAGGAAACATCATCACTCCGGCTAGATCATCGCGCCAATCCGTTTTAGGAACTTCGGGTTTCA
>DAOUPT010000045.1 GCA_030626025.1 Anderseniella sp.
ATAATTCGCATAAAGTCGATTGAAACCAGCGCGGTGATATCGGCAATAGAATAATGATCACCTGCAATAAATTCACGGCCTGCCAGTTCTTTATCAATTTTCTCCAACACATCCTCAAGCCTGTCAAAATTTGCCGCGGCCCAATCTGGCACCTGAGGCACTTCCAGCTCTGCCATGTAGGGGTTTGAATGGCGAAAGGCATGAGCAATGGTAAAAAACAGTTCCAGTTCGATCCGTCGCTGCCACATCTCCACCATTGCTTTTTCCAGAGCACCTTTGCCGAACAGATTTGGTTCGGGGTGCAATTCTTCAAAATAACGGCAGATCGCTACAGTTTCGGAAATAACCTGACCATCATCCAAAACCAGAAAAGGGACCCGGGCAAAAGGATTCAACCCGGTTAAATCATCGCTTTTGTGGGCCTTTGACATAATGTCAACTTCCCGGCTTTCAATCTCGATGGATTTCTCCGCCAGAAAAATTCGAACTCGCCGGGGGTTCGGTGCGCGCTTGTCTTCATAAAGTAGCATGGAGCTTCCCATTTTCTGTTTAATAAATTTTTACCTTGTCTGCAAACCTAACCTTAAATATTCCCATGTTACAAAATTGCTACTGGGGGACGGCTATAGTCGCAGGTGGCAAGTATGTTGGATAAAATACAAAAGGCAACAGATGATCTCGAAAAAGAGTTGAGTGATGTCGCTTGTGCGAAAACTTCATCGCACTCTGGCGGTTCTATCTGGGAAGACGAGAAAGCAGAGCCATGGCAACGCGAGTTGCTCACGCTTTTTGTAAAAAATCAAATGCGCGTTTCACTGGCCTTGCCATTGCTGGCGCTGGTTTTCTTTGCAACGAATCTTTTGTGGGTAGATTGGGCAATTTCCATTGGCTGGCTATCTCTCATTCTTGGTGCCCAGGGCGTGCAGCTGTTTATTTGCAAGTCTTATCAAAAGTCCAATGATTCCAACGTCACAGTCAGTGATTGGATTGGTGCTCTGGCTGCGTCGGAGTTTTTGTACGCAGCCTGCTGGTCCCTGCCGCTGTTTGTTTTCTGGGAAACCGGAAATATTGCCCAACATACCATCACTGTTGCCACTCTAATGACCGTGGTGGCGGTGCGCATCATGATTGCCAACAGCTATATGCCAATCATTATTGCCGGAACCGGTTTGATCACTTTCAGCATTGTAATCCGCTGTACGATGGAAGCAAATCCCTATTACCTCGGCCTTGGTGCAACTGCCTTTCTGGCAGAAATTTTCTTTATCCAGATATCTCGCCGCCTGCAAAAAACAGCCCGCGACATGTTGATTTTCAAGGCCCAGCGTGAACAATTGATTGGCAAGCTTGAAGTCGCAAAAATCGACGCAGAAAGGGGCCGTCAGCAGGCGGAAATTGCCAATATAGCCAAATCGCGTTTTCTTGCCACCATGAGTCACGAACTGCGAACTCCGTTAAACGCTATTTTAGGTTTCTCTGAAATTTTAAGCGAGGAGATGATGGGACCGCACTCTGTCAGTGTGTACAAAGACTATTCCGGCGATATTCATAATTCTGGTGATTATCTGCTTAATTTGATTAACGACATCCTTGACCTGTCACGAATTGAGGCGGGAAAACACCAAATCGAAAACAGTCCTATTTCACTTGTTGACGTAATCGAAGATTGCTCAAGGTTGTTACGCATGAAGCTTCAGGCGCGAAACCAGACGCTGAGCGTAGATCTGCCCAAAGGCATGCCAAAACTGCTTGGCGATGAACGAGCATTGCGGCAAATTTGGCTAAACCTCTTATCCAACGCCAATAAATTTTCTGACGAAAACACTACCATAAAAGCCGGCGTAAAAATGCTCGCCAATGATTCCATGGCTATTTTTGTAACCGATGAAGGTCCCGGCATGACTACTTCGGAAATAGAAAATGCACTGGGCATGTTCAATCGCGGTGAAGGTGCAGAAAAGAAAGCCATCGAAGGTGCCGGGCTTGGGTTACCGATTGTCCAGGGACTCATCAAACTTCACGGAGGCGATTTGCACATCAAAAGCAAACTGGGAGAAGGCACAACCATGACTGTGACTTTTCCGCCAACCCGAATTTTAACCGAAAGTCAGGAAGCTTTTGCTCAAACATTACAAAGAGCCAGCGATAGTCAGAAAGCATTGATCTCAATGACATCTTAGGGCCAGTTGTTAGTCTTTATCGCTGACACCTGCCTGATCAAATGTCGCCATGCCATTATGCAGGTTTGCTGACGCCTGAACGATACCGATTGCAAGTGATGCGCCAGAGCCCTCACCCAGACGCATGCGAAGGTTAAGTAAGGGTTCCATGTCTAATTTCTCAAGTAGAGCCGCATGGGCAGGCTCTGCCGAACAATGGGCTGCCAAACAATGATCGAGGCCAGCAGGCGAAATCGCATGAATAATCGCAGCGGCGGCGGTTGCAATGTAACCATCAAACAAAACTGGTATATTGCCAATTCTGGCGGCTAAAATTGCGCCCACCATTGCAGCTATTTCGCGGCCACCAAGTCGCCTTAACAATTCCAGCGGGTCTTTGCAGTGGTCCTTGTGCAAGGCAACGGCGCGCTCAACAGCTTCGATTTTGCGGGCCAGTCCGGCATCGTCAACGCCAGTGCCCGGCCCAACCCAATCGGCAGCTTTACCGCCATAGAGGCCACAACACATTGCCGCGGCAATGGTGGTATTGCCAATACCCATTTCACCAATACACAAAAGATCGGGCTTATCGGCGATAGCCTCCATACCGAAGGCGATTGTCGCGGCGCAGGATTCTTCATCCATCGCTGGTTCCTGCGTGATGTCTTTGGTAGGAATTTCCAAAGCAAGTTCAAACACTTTCAAACCCGCGCCGAAAGTTTCACAAATCTGATTGACAGCGGCACCACCGGTTTGAAAATTCGTCACCATTTGTGCTGTAACTTCAGCGGGGTAAGCCGTCACACCTTGTCCAACGACTCCATGATTTCCAGCAAACACTACTGTTATCGGGCGATCAACTTTGGGTGGATAACTGGCTTGCCAACCAGCCAGCCATTCAGCAATCTCCTCAAGCCGTCCCAACGAGCCCGGAGGTTTAGTCAACATTCCGTCACGTGCTTGAACTTTCTCAACAGATTCCTGATCTATTAGCGGGAAACTATCAAAAAGCGCCAAAATATCGCTGAATGGGGTATCAGATCGGTTTGTTTTCATTTTTTCCTCAGCTAGGATAGTAATTGGATAATACTTATTTTGGAAACAGGCAAAGCATGAATAATCCCAAGGCGCAAGCAAATGATCGTGCTGCGAACAGCGAGAACAGGATTGAAGCTAAATCCTCTTTTGGGAATGATTTCATCGTTGCCCTTTGTTTCTTGTCTCGCTTGAAAATAAAACCTTCCAAACCAGATTACTCGCTGGCGAATGCTTCACGGGCATTTGGCGTGGTTGGGCTGTTGTTGGGAGCACTCACCGGATTGATCGTCTGGAGTGCAACTGCTGTCGGATTAGCCGCACTGCCGGCCGTTATCATTGCTTTGGCAGCAGGCGCGCTTATCACCGGCGGGCTGCATGAGGACGGGCTGGCAGATGTTGCCGACGGTTTTGGCGGCGGCTGGACAGCTGACCGCAAGCTTGAGATCATGCGAGATAGCCAGATCGGCACCTATGGTGTTCTGGCATTGGTTTTTTCGGTGAGTTTTCGCATTGCAGCCTATTCCAGCATCGTTGCTGCAGACAGCAGTTTTAGCACCACAGTTTTTATGTTTGCGGCGATTGGTTGCCTTTCACGGGCCCCTATGGCGCTGATGATGTACCAAATGCCCCTGGCACGAAAAGATGGTCGCGCTGCTCAAGCAGGTGCCCCGTCCCATGACAACTTACGATATGGCCTTTTTGTCAGTGTGACTGCGGGGGCTTTATGTTTATTGTCTGCGGTAAGCGTTGGTACAATCATTGCCGTTTTTTTTGCCGTTTCCATGACATTTTTGGCAATCGGCAAGATTGCAAAGTCTCAAATCTGTGGATATACAGGCGATGTACTGGGTACTTTGCAACAATCTATCGAAATATTTTGCCTATTGGCTTTGCTGATTTTCATTTAAAACAAGTGCCTTGTGCCCGCTTTGTAAAGATACCAACGAAAACAAACTTGCGGCTTGTTTTTTGGTGGATTTAAAGCTAAACGGGCAAATATGACTTTTGGGCAAAAAACTCCTATTAAAACGCCATGCGTAAATATCTGTGTGATTGATACAGAAACTTCTGAATGCATCGGTTGTGGAAGAACACGGCTGGAAATTGCCGACTGGATGACAATGAGTCCGGACGAACGCCAACTCATTATGTCTCAGTTGAGTCATCGGGTTAAAACGTTAAGCAAACGCAAAACAAGAAAGGGCGGCGCCCGTTCCCGACGAGAAAATCGTAGCCCTGTCGTCATAAACTTTCCTCCTGCTAAAACTGAAAGCTCCTGACATGCTGACAAAACCACGTGCTGACCTAAAACCCAATACGGCCGAATATGAGCGCCAACCGTTGGTCAAGGCAACCGGATTTCGTGAATATGACGCTCGCTGGCTTTTTGAAGAAGAAATCAACCTCTACGGTATTCAGGCGCTTGGCATGGGACTTGGCACCTTTTTACATCAAAAAGGTATTAAGCCGCATATCGTTGTCGGTCATGATTTTCGTTCCTATTCAGCCAGCATCAAAAACACTCTTATTACAGGTTTGATGGCGGCAGGTTGCACTGTCCACGACATTGGTTTGGCGGTATCACCGATGGCCTATTTTGCCCAGTTTGAGCTGGATGTTCCTGCCGTCGCAATGGTTACTGCAAGCCATAACGACAATGGCTGGACTGGCGTGAAAATGGGTTGTGACCGCCCTTTGACATTTGGGCCGGATGAAATGACAGCCTTAAAAGAAATTGTGCTGGAGGGGCGCTGGGAAAAACGTCAGGGCGGCGGTCTTATTCACGTTGAAGATATGGCAGAGCGATATATCGCCAACCTCGTCAAAGGCAAAAAAATCACCAGACCTTTGAAAGTGGTTTGTGCCTGTGGCAACGGAACCGCCGGTGCGTTTTCGCCTCAGGTTTTGCGGGCGATTGGTTGTGAAGTGGTTGAGCTGGATTGTGAGCTTGATCACTCCTTTCCCAATTACAACCCCAACCCGGAAGCGTTGAAAATGCTTCATGCAATGGCTGACAAAGTCAAACAGGTCGGAGCTGATGTCGGGCTAGGATTTGATGGCGATGGGGACCGTTGCGGGGTTGTTGACAATGAAGGCAACGAGATTTTTGCTGACAAAATAGGGGTGATGATCGCTCGCGATATATCTGCCGCCCTGCCCGGTTCGACCTTTGTCGCCGATGTTAAGTCGACTTCCCTTTATGCCACTGATCCGGTGCTGATCGAAAATGGTGCAAAGGCTGATTATTACAAAACCGGTCACTCTTATATCAAGGCGCGAACCACCGAACTGGATGCGGTTGCAGGGTTTGAGAAATCCGGGCACTTTTTCTTTCGCGCGCCGTATGGTCTTGGCTATGATGACGGGCTGGTGTCGGCGATCATGGTTTGTGAAATGCTTGACCACGCGCCCGAGAAAACCATGGCTGACCTATATAATGATCTGCCAAAAACCTGGGGCTCACCTACCATGTCACCTGCATGTGCTGATGAGGAAAAATATGACGTGGTGGACCGGGTTACAGCACATTTTAAATCAGAATATGAATCCGGTGCACAAATCGCAGGGCAAGATATTCAGGAATTGATCACCGTTAATGGTATCCGCATCGTACTGAAAGATGGCACATGGGGCCTTGTACGTGCTTCCTCGAACACGCCAAATCTGGTCGTTGTGGTTGAAAGCCCGACCAGCGAGGATGTGCTGAACGCAATATTTAAAGCCATTGATTGCCACTTGAAAACATACAAAGAAATCGGCGAATACGACCAAAAAATTTGATCATAAGTTTATGTTTCTGATTGGATATAGTTTTGAATCATTCTAAAGTCTGGCAATGACACCTTTTTCCGAACTTTCCGAACAACAAATCCTTGCCCTTGCCATATCATCGGAAGATGATGATGCGCGCGTTTATATGAGTTTTGCCAATCAGCTGCATGACGACTTTCCGGCATCGGCTCATGTATTTTTCGATATGGCAGAAGAAGAACATGAGCATCGGCGCATGTTGCAGGAATTGTATGCCAAAAAATTCGGCGACCATATCCCGCTCATCCGCCGGGTCGATATTGCCGGGTTTATCCAGCATACACCGGTGTGGCGGACCAAGAATATGGGGCTTGAGGCAATGCGCAAGCGGGCCGAGGTTATGGAGCTTGAGGCTTACCGGTTTTACAAAACATCGGCCGAGCGCTCTGGTGATCCTGACATAAAGAAGCTACTCAGCGAACTTGCTGAAGCTGAAAAACAACATGAGTCACTGGCTGGAAAACTGGGCGAAAAACACCTTGATGCGGATGCCAAGCTGGCTGAAAGCGATACCAAGAAGCGGTTGTTTTTACTACAAATTATTCAACCTGGCCTGCTTGGACTGATGGATGGTTCGGTCTCAACGCTGGCCCCGCTTTTTGCCGCTGCTTTTGCAACGCACAGCACATGGCATACTTTTCTGGTCGGGGCTGCTGCTTCAATCGGCGCCGGGATTTCGATGGGTTTTGCCGAGGCGCTTTCTGACGATGGCGAACTGACCGGGCGTGGGCATCCGATGATCCGTGGTTCGTCTGCCGGTATTATGACAACCGTTGGCGGGCTGGGGCACACCCTGCCCTATCTGATTACCGACTTCTGGACGGCGACTATGCTGGCGATTGTTATTGTGTTTATCGAATTGTGGGCGATATCGTGGATCCGCTACAAATATATGGATACACCGTTCCTGCGGGCGGCATTTCAAATTGCTGTGGGCGGGTTTATCGTGTTTGTGGTCGGGATATTAATCGGTAACGCTTAGCTTCCTGAGAAACTGAATTCGCCGGAATCGGTGACGGAGAACCGCTGGAGAACGCCGGAATTTGTGCGGAAAAGCGAGTGGAGGAGCTGTCTGGCGGAGAGCCGATCAAGATATTTGACGGGTTGGAATTTAGAGAAAGACAGACTTAATGTTTGCATTTTTTGAAAAACTGGTTGAACCGTTTCCAGCGGTCGAGCCAAAGCAACCACCGCAAGGGCTGTTGGCGTTTTGCTGGTATTTCACCAAGGACCTCTGGCCCTATCTGTTGGCGGTTTCGGTTTTGGTGGCATTTGTTTCCGGGCTGGAGGTGATGTTGTTCGGCTTTATGGGCAATGTGGTTGACTGGCTTTCAAGCGCCAACCGCGAAACGTTTTTGAGCGAAGAACGAAGCACTCTTATGTGGATGAGTTTTGTCATTCTGATCGCCCTGCCCGTCCTGACACTGTTTCATTCCATTGTTTTGCACCAGACGATTTTTGGTAATTATCCGATGATCATTCGTTGGCAGGCCCATCGCTATCTGCTGGGCCAAAGCTTTTCGTTTTATCAGGATGAGTTTGCCGGACGCATTGCAACCAAGGTGATGCAGGCTTCGCTCGGAGTGCGCGAAGCAGTGCTGAAGATCCTTGATGTGATGGTTTATGTGGTGGTGTATTTTTTTGGTGGGATGATACTGGTTGCCAGTTTTGACTTCTGGATGGCGGCACCATTTTTGATCTGGCTGGGAGTTTATTCTCTGGTATTGCGTTATTACCTGCCGCGCATGGCCGATATCTCAAAACGTCAGGCTGATGCCCGCTCGCTGATGACCGGCCGGATTGTCGATTCCTATACCAACATCATGACGGTCAAACTGTTTGCCCATGCGGGTCGTGAAACCGCCTATGCCAAAGATGCAATGGAAAGCTTTCTTGAAACGGTGCACCCGCAAATGCGTTATGCCACCATGCTCAATATGTGGCTCAACCTGATCAATTCCCTGTTGTTGTTTACAGTCGGGGCGATTGGCATCTGGTCATGGCTGGGCGGTGCCACCTCGGTTGGTGCTGTGGCTGTCGGGGCTGGTCTGGTGCTGCGGCTCAATGGCATGTCACACTGGATCATGTGGGAATTGTCGGGCATGTTTGAGCATATCGGCATGGTTCAGGACGCCATGGCGACCATTGCCCAACCATCGAAAGTTCTCGATAAACCTGATGCCGGCAAGCTTGCGGTCAGCAAGGGTGAAATTATCATCGATCACATGCAATTTAACTATGGCAAGGATAGCGGGGTAATTGATGATTTGTCACTGGTCATTGCACCGGGTGAAAAAATCGGTGTGGTTGGTCGCTCGGGTGCGGGCAAGACCACTTTGATGAATGTGTTGCTGCGATTGTATGATCTTGAAGGCGGCATGGTGGCGATTGACGGGCAGGACATTGCCGGGGTGACACAAGACAGTTTGCGCTCGCAGATTGGCGTGGTCACCCAGGATACATCGCTGTTGCATCGCTCGGTTGCCGATAACATTGCCTATGGCATTGGCGAGGCGTCGCGTGATCAGGTGATTGCTGCGGCCAAGCGGGCCAGTGCTCATGAGTTTATTCTCGACCTTGAAGACCCCAAAGGGCGCACCGGTTATGATGCCCATGTGGGCGAGCGCGGGGTAAAACTTTCGGGTGGCCAGCGCCAACGGATTGCCATTGCCCGGGTGTTCCTGAAAGATGCCCCTATTCTGATAATGGACGAAGCAACCTCGGCGCTTGATTCAGAAGTTGAAGCAGCCATTCAGGAAAACCTGTTTGATCTGATGCAGGGCAAAACCGTCATCGCCATTGCCCACCGGCTTTCAACTATATCAGCGCTGGACCGATTGGTAGTTCTTGATCAGGGCAAAATCATTGAAGAAGGCAGTCATGGTGAACTTATTAAACAGGGCGGCCTTTATGCCGATTTGTGGAACAGGCAATCGGGCGGGTTTATTGGCGATGCTTCTGGCGGTTAATCGCGATGCTTTGCGCTATGAAAACGATTATAAATATGATCGTCATCAACAGCACAATGGTTGGCGCCGGGGCGCTGTCTATAAAAAAGCTGGCATAGACGCCGGTCAGTGACGACACGGTGGCGATGGCAACGGAATAGGCCAGCATGGCATCGAAGCGATCGGTCAACAGATAACCGATGGCGCCGGGGGCGACCAGCATGGCGATGGCAAGAATGAGACCAACGGCTTTCAGGGCGCCGACAATGGTCAGTGATATCAGGGCCAGCAGGCTGTAATGCAGCAACCGGGTTGACAGGCCAATAGCCTTGGCATGTTGGGGATCAAAAACATTCAACAACAGATCGCGGCGGCGCACCACGATGATGGCGATGGTGACCGAGGCGATGATGGCGCTTTGTATGAGATCGCTGGCACTGATGCCGAGCATGTCACCAAACAGGATGTGATCAAGATGCACATTGGTATCGACTTTGCGATACAGCACCACGCCAAGCCCGAACATGCCGGAAAAGACCACGCCCATGATGGTATCTTCCTTGATGCGGCTGTTTTCCTTCAGGTAGCCGGTGGCAATGGCACAAAACATACCAGCAGCAAAGGCACCAATGGCCAGCGGAATGCCGATGACATAGGCAATGACAATGCCGGGCAGGACCGAATGGGAAATTGCATCGCCCATCAGCGACCAGCCTTTGAGTACCAAAAAGCAGGACAGCAGCGCCATCGGTACAGCGACCAGCAATGACACAAGCAAAGCCTTTTGCATGAAGGCGAACTGGAAGGGTTCAAGCAAGGTTTCGATCACGATACCTCCTTGATTTTGCCGCTTCTTTGGCCGCGACGTCGGGAGGCAATGAGGCCATGTTTGGGGGCAAAGAAAAATGCTAGCAGAAAGACTGAGGTTTGCAGAACAACGATGACACCACCGGTGGCGCCATCCAGAAAATAGCTGATATAAGCCCCGGCAAAACTGGTGATGGCACCAATGGTGACGGAAATCATGATCAGGCGCGGAAAGCGGTCGGTCAGCAAATAGGCGGTGGCACCGGGGGTTACCACCATGGCAATGACCAGCAAGGCTCCAACAGTTTGCAGGGCGGCGACAGTTGATGCAGCCAACAGGGTAAAGAACAGGAATTTCAGCCAGGTCGGGTTGAGACCGATAGAGCGAGCGTGGTCTTCATCAAAAAAGGTGATCATCAGGTCTTTCCATTTGACCAGCAAGACGATCATGGAAACACCGCCAATGATAACCAGTTGCAGGGTATCGGTCGGGGTAATGGCCAGCACGTTGCCGAGCATGATGGTCATAATGTCTACCGATGAGGGCGACAGCGAATTCATAAACAGGCCGAGGCCGAAAAACGAGGTGAAAATCAAGCCGATAATGGCGTCTTCTTTCAGCTTGGTGCGCTGGCTTAAAAACAACATCGCACCGGCAGCCAGACCACCGGACAGAAAGGCACCGAGAGCAAATGGCAGGCCGAGCATATAGGCCCCAACGACACCGGGAACGATGGAATGAGACAGAGCGTCACCAATCAGCGACCAGCCTTTCAACATTAAATAGGATGAGAGAAAGGCGCAGACGCCGCCGACCAGAGCGCTGACCCACATGGCATTGATCATGTAGCTGTATGAAAATGGCTCAAGAAGAAATGCCGGCAGGCTACTCATCTTTTTTGCCTTTTTCATCTTCGCCGTAAATAACGAAAGGCCGCTCGTCGTCGGTGATAATCGTCACCTTGCGTGGGTCTTCATCATCGTGCAGATCGGCACCTCCAAGAATAAAGTGGCGCAGAACGCCGCCGAAGGTTTTTTCTAGATTTTCCTGGGTAAAGGTTTCGCGGGTTGGACCGGCGGCCAGTATGGTGCCGTCAATCAAGACAGTGCGGTCGCAAAATTCCGGCACTGAACCAAGGTTATGGGTGGAAACCAGCATGACTTTGCCCTCATCGCGCAATTCGCGCATCAGGGTGATTATCTGTTCTTCGGTTTTCACATCAACGCCGGTGAACGGTTCATCAAGCAAAATGACATCGCCCTCCTGGGCCAGAGCGCGGGCAAGAAACACGCGCTTTTTTTGCCCTCCTGAAAGCTCACCGATCTGGCGGGTGCGATAATCGAGCATACCGACCCGCTCAAGCGCCCGGGTTACCAGTTCCTTGTCACGTTTGGTGGCAATGCGCAGCATATTCATGTGGCCATAGCGGCCCATCATCACCACATCTTCGACCAGCACCGGGAAGTTCCAGTCCACTTCTTCACTTTGCGGCACATAGGCGACGGTCTTGTTTTTCAGGGCTTTGGAAACCGGCAATCCGAGGATTTTTACAGTGCCTTGCGACAGCGGCACAAAACCCATGATGGCTTTGAACAGGGTGGACTTGCCGCTGCCATTAACGCCAACCAGAGCCGTGATAGTACCGCGGGGAATGGTAAAGCTGGCATCGTGCAAGGCGGTATGGCCATTGCGATAGGTGACGGTGACGTTTTCAACCTCAAGACCAAATTGTGTTTGCAGGTTCATTGGCTTAAGCCTTTTGGGTTTAGACCCTTAGCGATGGTGTTTGAGGTGACCGCCAGCAAATCAAGATAGGTCGGCACCGGGCCATTGGCTTTGGACAGTGAGTCGACATAAAGCACGCCGCCATATTTGATTCCGGTTTCACGGGCCACCTGTTGAGCCGGTTTGGCCGATACGGTGCTTTCAGAAAAAATCACACCAATCTGGCGCTGGCGGATTTGGTCGATGACGTTTTTTACCTGTTTGGGTGTTCCCTGGGCATCGGCATTGATCGGCCACAGATAGAGCTCTTTAAGGCCGTAGTCGCGGCTGAGATAACTGAATGCCCCTTCGCTGGTCACCAGCCAGCGCTGATTTTCGGGGATGGTTTTAAACTGTGCCCGCAAGGGATCGGCCACGGCCTTGATTTTTGCAGCATAAGTTTGGGCGTTGGCATTGTAAATGGCGGCGTTGTCAGGATCGTGCTTTATCAGGCTCTTGCGGATATTTTCAACGTAGATCAAGGAAGCGTTGGCTGACATCCAGGCGTGCGGATTGGGTTTGCCGGCATAAGGCCCTTGCGAAATGCCCATCGGCTGAATGCCATCGGTCAGTATGGCGCTGGGAACACCAGACAGATTATCAAGAAACTTTTCGAACCAACGCTCAAGCCCGAAACCATTCCATAAAATCAGTCCGGCTCCGTGCGCCTTGACGATATCGCGCGGTGTCGGCTGGTAATTGTGAATTTCAGCGCCCGGCTTGGTGATCGAAACAACGACAGCTGCCTCCCCCGCCACATTGCGAGCCATGTCAGCCAAAATGGTGAAGGTGGTAACGACTTTCAGCTTTTTACCCGCGGCTTGTAGGGGCGCCGGGATGAAGGTGATTGCCAGACTGGAAAGCACAATCAGCAGGCTGGTAGATCTTTTGAGGGAACGCACTTTGGTTTTCTACTTTAGAATAATTCAAAACTAGAATCATGATAGTTCCATTCCGCGCCCAACGCAACTGCGAACGATTATCAAGTGACAAATTCGAGAGCAGCGTCCAGCACATCAATACCGGCACCGGGCAAGTGAGCGTTTTCAGCCAGATGACGACGCCAGAATCTGGCACCGGGTTGCGAATGGAACAGGCCCAGAATATGCCGCGAGATTTGCGGCAGGCGCATCCCTGCAGCCAGTTGTGCCTCGATATAAGGCTTCAAGGCTTCGATGGCTTGCAACCGGTTGGCGACAGGATCGGACTCCCCAAAAATCCCCGCATCAACATTTGCCAACAGAAACGGCTGGTGATAGGCGGCGCGGCCCAACATCACACCGTCAACAAACTCCAGATGCTGTTTTGCTTCGACAAGGTCAGCGATGCCGCCATTAATATGTATCTCCAGTTCCGGCCGGTTTTGCTTGAGCCGGTAAACCCGCTGATAATTGAGCGGCGGCACATCGCGATTTTGCTTTGGCGACAATCCTTGCAGCCAGGCTTTGCGGGCATGCACGATGAACGTTTTGCATCCAGCATCGGCAACCACACTAACAAAATTATCGAGATCCCGGTCCTCGTCCTGATCATCAATACCAATCCGGCATTTGACCGTTACAGGAATTTCAACCGCCTTGGCCATCGCCGAAACACAACGCCCGACCAGTTCGGGATCAGCCATCAGCGAGGCACCAAAATTGCCCGACTTTACCCGGTCAGACGGGCAGCCAACGTTGAGATTGATCTCGTCATAACCAAAACCTTGCGCAATCCGACAGGCCTCAGCCAGCTCTTTGGGATCACTGCCCCCCAACTGCAAAACAACCGGATGCTCAGCCCCATCAAACCCGATCAAATGCTCATGATCGCCAAACACCACAGCGCCGGATGTAACCATTTCAGTATAAAGCACAGCTTTACGGGTCAACAGCCGATGAAAATACCGGCAATGCCTGTCTGTCCAGTCCATCATAGGGGCCACGGAAAATATTTTATCTTTATTTTTCAAGGTTTTATGATACATTTCAATTAGATCAATTCATGAACAGCGTGCACTTTGATGGACTGAATTGCACGCTATTTGCACGCTGAATTTGGAGTGCACGCTATGGCCGCAATATTTAAGACACGTCAAGGACATTGGCGAGCCCAAATACGCCGAAAGGGTAAATATGTGTCTAGCACATTCAGACTCAAGACCCTTGCCCAAGAATGGGTTATTGAAACAGAACGATTGATAGATCAAGGATTAGAACCTTCCGCACGCGGGTCGAGGCCATCAAAGACAGTTGGAGACTTGATTGAACTGCATATTCAAGATCTGCTTGAAGTTGGAAAACCATTGCGCCGCTCAAAACGGGCTGTGATGAATGCGCTGAAACAAGAATTAGGTGCTGTTCGCATAAGCGATTCCGGCCTCCTCCGCGAAGGCTTGCTTGCAAGAAACACAGTTCCACTTTTGATATATGAAGGTAAAGCCGCCCAAGTTCGAATTAGCTTTCTGTGCTCCTCTATTCAACATCACTCAAGAAAAGCTCCTGATAGGCCATCTCAAACATCTCGACCTCATTATTCGTCAGAGAAGCAAATTCTTTTGCGCGCGCGCGCTTTGAAAGCTGGCCATTATTTTGCTTGAGAAAGTTGAATAACAGATCGATCATGGATGCAGGCATCTCTACGATAGCTTCGACTCGAGTTTTGAAGAAATCATAACGCTCAAGAAACGCTGCCTCATCGGGAAGATCGTGCGCAACTGTCCTTTGAACACATTCGAACAGAAATTCAGCATGTGGAGTAGCGTCAAAATAGCGATAGAAATCCCCGGTGTCATTGAGCACTTCCACGTTCATTTTAGCGGTTGGTTGCCAATCAACAAACGGCAACAGCCGCGCTGAGTAGGATTCTAGAACGCGCCGATAATCATCAATCCGATCAAGGATCACTGCCGAAACGGGGAAGACAAGCCCAGTCGGATTGAATCCACGCGCAGTCAGCACATGATGGATTAGATATCGGTGGATACGACCGTTACCATCTTCAAACGGATGGATATAAACAAACCCAAAGGCAAGGACGGCACTTGCTATTACCGGATCAAGCTCAGGCGCATACTCATGATCGAACGTAATAAGCCCGCGCATAAGATCGGATAAGTCCTCATGGCGCGCGCTGATATGATCAGGAAGCGGCATGCGCGTTCCTTGTTCATGCTCACCAACAAATCCCCCCTCCTCGCGAAAACCTATTTTTGTAAAACGGTTATCTTTACCAATGACAATCTTTTGAAGACGGATAAGTTCATCCTCATCTAGTGGATGCTTACCCGCTTCGCCAATAGCTTTTCCCCAGCGCTGAATGCGGTCATGCGGTGGAGACTCGCCTTCAATCGCGTAGCTCGATTTTGAATCCTTCAAAAGAAGAAATGCCGCCGTCCGTGCGAGAATATTTCGCGATATTTTTCCAATAACAGCTTGCGCTTGCTCGTCCAGTTTTGATGAAACAAACGCATTTAACGAATCTGTTCGCCTGACAAGCGGACAATAGTCACGTGATCCGGGGAGATTATTACGCACCCGATGCCGGGTCGAGGTCGTACCCTTGATGGCCCATTGCAACTTGGGATCAACAATTTCGGCATAGGTGCCTGTCTTTGCATCGAGAATATCGAGCAGCCGATCCAAAAGCCATTCATATAGGAACCAAATTCGGCGCATATAGCTGCTATTCGGTTTTGCTTTGATCATATCTTCCAGCTCAGCCGGATCAATTACCTCAAAGAACCTTTTGAGCAAAGCAAGATTGAGACCTTCATATTTCAGCGCGAACACTAAATGACCTTCAAGCGTCGCTGACGGTTCGTGGCGCGGTGTATAAATACGCCAATCATTTTGTTCATAGACCTTGTGTCGGGCACTAATTGCACAAAGGATCAGAGGGAGCGGAACCTGGAGATCAAACGCCTCAATCAAGGCTGCATAGCCGACAGGTATAGCCGTTTCAGGAAGCCTGCTCTCCTGAAAAACACTGACTCGTCCTGAAAACCGATGATTTTGTCGCTCCTCCATGAAAACTACTTATCCTCTCTTAATAATACTTTCCGCCTAGTATTTCATGAAAAACACTTACTTTCAATGAATTTCAGTGAAAAATGATAATATTCTATGAATTTTACATACTTTTATGCCCGCTAACGCGAACAAGGCAACCGTATGACGCACATTGAGATATTCATTGACGCACTCATGCAGTCTTTCTTGCATCAAATTGGCATCCGTGCATTCGATCTGATTGAAAATCCGTTTTGGCAAAAGGAAATATGTACGAAACAAGGGACGCTCTGCTACCGAAACTTCGTCGGTCGGTAGACCTTGGGCTTTGAGTTCAAGCAGCAGTCTATCAACTTAATAAATAAGGCACCCGCATCTGCTTGGTCAGGTTGAAACTTACAGCTCCCAAAATGTTTTAGGTTATTCAATTTGAGTAATATTCTGAAATTCTGCGAGCACTTCACCATGATGTTTTGCCAGATAACTGACAATTCACGACTATATTCGCCTGCCATTGTACGCTTGATACTTTTGAATACTGAAGTTATGGGGCTACCGTCATTGTCAAATTGCTCAGCGACGTAATGCACATCGACACCATGGCTGAAACAGTCATACTCATAGCGCCCACTTTCGTCAGCATTTTGAAAACGCCCCCAGCGGGTAATATCAAGAACCAAAATTTTAGAAAATCTCGCTGTGCCCGCTTTTACATCTCGAAGCATGCGTTGAAACTCATCACGTCCTTCGATCTTCAACCCACTTTTGCCCTTGTCGGCGTAAGTAGTAACAATCTCCCAATTTTTGAGCGATGCATATTTGCGGATTGCATCAATCTGGTTTTCTGTTGAATATTTTTGATGATCAGTAGACATGCGCACGTACATGGCTGCTTTGTTTGCATGCGGCCGCAAATATTCGCGTGGATATTGGCCTGTTAATTCACTCACACAGTCTTCCCATTAATTATACGCTTCCAGCGTTAATGTGGGGAAGCCAAGAATATCGTTCCATTTACTTTAACAAAAGGAACATATGCATGTCGCGTGAGTTATTAAGGCAAGTTTTTAACAGGCAGACGGTTGCCCAAATGGTCTCCAGTACGTTGAGATTGGCACACCAAAAAGATGGATCATCAATCAAGGAAATTGACAACATTACTGGGATTGGCGCCTACACGATTTCCAACTGGTATCAGGCCGATAACACGCCAAGTTCGGTCCATTTACTAATGTTGATGACTTTTTATCCAAGACTTCTCAGGAATATTCTGGAAACGATTGCCACTGCTCGCGAACAATTGGCCTTACCCTCAGATATAACTGAATTCGCTTTTGTTGGTGACCTCAATTTCTGTGAAGGACAACATATTTACAGGGACAAAAATGCTCCTGTAAATATTTCCGTACATGTGAATTCTGAACTCCCTCTGACTCAACGACAATTATGGTTTTTGGTCAAATTACTGGATGAAGGGAAGCCAAATGTCGGAACAATTTCTCACCACTGGCAAGTGAGCCGAAGAACTGCAAAACGCGACATTGCATATTTAACGAAACACAAAATTATTCGTTTTAGCGGCGCGTGTAAAAATGGATGTTATATTCTAAATTCGCCTGACTGACAGAAACAGTATAGCTACTGGTTCGGCTCGCCAAGCCCAGTCTTTGATATCGTGATTTGATGCAATAAGTTGGATCAATTTCGACCTCTCCATGTACACATAGTGTACACGGCACCACATAACCAATTGATTTATATGCCTTTTGCATCCAGTCCATCATAGGTGCCACGGAAAACATTTTATCTTTATTTTTCAATTGTTTATGCTATATTTTAATTAGATCAATTTATGGACGTCGTGCACTTTGATAAACCAAATCGCCCGCTTTTGTACCCTTTTTGATCCCTGTGTGCACGCTATGGCCGCAATCTTTAAGACACAATAAGGACATTGGCGAGCCCTAAGGGTAAATACGTGCCGGACAAGATGCGAGCCCTGTAACACTAACTGTTGATCTGTCTTATCTAAGGACAATACTTAATCATACAGCTGCCATATATGCGGGCAAACTGGTTATTCAATCGCATCTTCGAAAATTATGATAAAACCATCAATACCGGATGCGACATTTATTAGATTTTAAACGTGATTGTCATCCACGAATCATTGTCCGACGAGTTTCAACGTGTATCCACCGCGTGTTTCTATTCACAGAATACAGTGGCCGATACTGAGAGGGGCCCAACGGATTCAATAGTGTATGGGAACGATTATCGAGAACATGGCGTTCTCCGTCAATGGAAACCAACAATACTGCATGCCCGATGTTAAGTTTTTTATCATGCACTACTACTATCCGCATCTCATCAGCTGCCACACCTAGTTCCAAAAGACCGACGTATTTAGCAATAACAAAATCTTCGCAATCGCCACCGGATTGAAAGAACTCGAATGGACTTGCCCAGTGATCTGGTTGGTTGTACGCAACCATGTCTTTACGGTACTTGCCAAGTACGTTAACAGCAAAATTTAGCTCTTGAACCAACTTTTTGCCTTTAAATGGTCTAAGCATCTTCAAGAGGTTTAACCATTGCCGGGCCAACGGGGAGCAATTTAATCCCTGTCTCTCACACATTCGATAAAGCGGCCGCTCGTCCTTAATTTTAGCCATTGCACGTTGCCAGGTTTTTAGTTGAGAAAAACCATTCGTACGGAATGTTAAGGTCTCAAACAGCTTTGAATATGACCGGGCACGGGAGGAACCAGTCGCCTGATTTGATTTTTTGTATTGCGTTTTCGCTTTTGGAGATGAAATGACTGAAGTGCGCGGCAAGTATAGTCGATCAGCCTTGCCAGCGGTGGTCGGCGACTGTTTTACAACAGCGTTGAATCCATTGTTCGCCAAGTTTGCAGACCGCACCGACCCGTTTTTCAATTGGTTAGGTTCTATTACGCTTGCAGCAAGCCCAACAAGCATGCAAACGCCAAACTTCGACAATTTCGGCACCCGAGACCAATCGCTCCACAAGCGAGGAACCCTGCACCTCCGATCCAATAAATAACTTTTTTTACTCAACGCAGATAACTAACCATCTAAGGAAACTGTTAACCACAATAGTTGGATATGGTTTCTGTTAGATTAACAGCTATTAGAAGGTCGAAAATGGAGACAAAAGCCTAAAATACCTTGCTCTACCAGAGCATCATTGTAACCAGCCCAATTGGAGAACCTATATTTGAGTTTTAGCCTGGCGAGTCGGTTTTGTCTAAACTTGATCATCCTCAGAATGAATCACAGTCTCAAAGCAATGGAAACCCTGTTACCACCACATTTTGTACACTAAAATCTACTAAATAGTTGTATTTTGGCAACAGCCGAGAAGAATACGGCAGGCATGCATAATATGTTGTGAGCTTATCAGAAATACAGCCCATCCTCGCCCACGATTTTTGTGGCTCATAAATCAAATACGTGTACTTTGCGTAGAGATAAGCAGTTACGTGTAATCCATACGTGGTTAATTTTCTGTTAACTACGATGGAGGGGCGAGCGAAATTGTGGGGACGAGAGATGAATTTTAAAGTAAGCGCCGTGGTTGGGGCATTGGTCCTTCTCAATGCGACACAGGCCTGGTCATTAACGCTTAACGAAGCCGTGAGAATTGCGGTTGAAGCTAATCCAGAAATCGGACAGGCGGTTGCCAATCGAGAAGCGATTGAGTTTGAGTTGCGTCAGGGACGTGGCCGGTATCTACCACGAATTGATCTGGAAGCTAGAGCTGGTGGCGAAATTCGCGACAACCGGACAACTCATAGTAATGGAGATCAGAAACATTTGTTTTTCCGAAAGGAAGGCAGCATTGTACTTCGGCAAATGCTTTTTGATGGTTTTGAGACATCTTCAGAAGTCGAGCGGCAAGCATCACGTGTCGATGCTGCATCAATCCGAGTGTTTGAAAGGTCAGAATTTATTGCCCTCGCGGTGGTTCGCGAATATTTAGACATTTTGCGTCTGCGACGTATACTTGCAATTTCTCGTCGAAATGTTGGTTATCACCGAAGCTTGTTAAGCAGAATTGGCAGGGGTACAAGCGGAGGATCTATCAGTGTTGCTGACCGGCAACAAGCGCAAGAACGTTTGTTTGCCGCAAATGCCCGGGTTACAGAAACGAATGAAGAATTTAAAGCTGCAACGGCCCGCTTTATACGTTTAGTCGGACGTCCGGTCGGAAAGGCCTACGTCCCCAAAAGTATAAGCCGGATGATGCCCAGAAGTTTGAACTCTGCTATAGGTGTCGCAAGAAAGAACCACCCCAGTTTGAGAGTTGCCAAGGCAGATCTCGATGCATCACTGGCGCTGATCAGAAAAGCAGAATCGCGATATTATCCGAAACTGCATTTGGAAGGGCGTGCCAAGGTAGGTCACAATCTCAGTGGCATTCGCGGTCATGACAATGACTTCCAAGGCAACGTTGTCATGAGCTGGAATCTTTATAACGGTGGAATTGACCGTGCTAACCGCCAAGAACAAATTCGTCGAGCCGATGAACAGCGCTTAAAGTTACATCAAGTCTCGCGCGAAGTTGAAGAAGCTGTTCGTTTGTCGTGGGATCGCCGGAATGCTCAAAGCAGACGGTTGCGCCAAGTACGAAGCCAGGCAGGATCTATCAGACGATTGACTGGTTCATATAATGAGCAGTTTAAAATCGGCCAACGATCATTGCTTGATTTACTCGATACACAAAATACATTGTTTTCTGCAGAGATAACCATTTCGACGGCAGCAACAGCTGTGAAATTTGCTGAGTACCGTCTTTTGGCTGCCACAGGAAATCTTCTTAAAGTCATGAGAGTTAAACCAAACTCTGCTAGCAAAGCTTATGCCCGCAAACAAGCTAACGTTCCGAAAACACCACCTGCTGAGACCATGAAACGTTATTCACCAAATAGAACAGGTGAGCTTGGGCCATTATATTAGTAATGAGTCCATTTATTTGCTCGTGCTAGCAAGGTGGTAACATGAGGGAGCGTGGCTTAAACCTGCCATATGGCAGGTGGTTTGGGGTGCCGGCTCCAAAATCAGGAATGGTTTGTCAGAAATATGAACTTTCAGGACCCATCAACAGCCGAGACTGAAGAAGATATTGATGTCGACCCTCTGCTCGGCTGCTTAAAAAAACTAGCCATCTATCATGATCGCCCCTTAGTTGAAGATAAAGTGTTAGCCGGACTGCCGTTGGCCCAGGGTCGGTTAACTCCTGCATTGTTTGTCAAAGCCGCAAATAGAGCCGGGTATTCAGCAAAAATAGTTAAACGGTCATTGAAGCAGATTCATCCCATAGCACTGCCTGCCGTTCTGATCATGGAGGGTCAGGATGCTTGTTTGATGATGGCCAAGAAAAGATTCAAACGTGCCCAGATATACGACCCGGTAACAGACACAACAACAACTGCAAAAAAAAGTATACTGGAGAGTTCTTACACAGGCACGGCGATCTTGCTAAAGCCAGAAGAAAAGTTGTCAGAAACTCGACTGGAAGCACGCCATAAGACAGGTGGGCACTGGTTTTGGGGCCAGATTTGGCGGTTATGGCCACATTATCTGCAGGTTATATTAGCCGCAGCATTGATAAATATTCTCGCATTGGCTTCTCCATTGTTTGTAATGAATGTTTATGACCGGGTTCTGCCCAACAAAGCGATCTCAACACTATGGGTTCTAGCCATAGGTATTGGGTTGGCTATTTTATTTGACCTCATTTTGCGAAGCGTGCGGGGGCATTTGGCTGACTCGGCAGGACGGCGAGCTGACGTTTTGCTCGCTAGCAGGATATTTGAGCACGTTATGGGCGTAAAGTTGAGCAATCGCCCAAAAACAACTGGCAGTTTTGCGAGTCAACTCAAGGACTTTGATGCGGTTCGGGAGTTTTTCACTTCTGGTACTCTGGCAACGATGACCGATTTGTTGTTTTTCGGGTTGTTTATGTTTGTAATTTACCAGATTGGTGGCCCAATCGCATTTGTACCGGCCACGGCTGCGGTAATCGTAATAATTGTAGGCTTGATTATGCAGTTTCCATTGCGAAGAGCTGCGCAAAAAACGCAAATGGAGACCGCCTACAGACACTCCCTGCTTGTTGAAACAATTGCCTCGCTGGAAACGGTAAAAGCTACTCGATCTGAGGGCTGGCTTCAAAGAACATGGGAACGTTTGGTAGGGCGCACAGCACGAACTCTGGAAAAAACACGTAGGATTTCTTCTTTCGTACAACATTTCACAATCGCAGTTCAACAATTGGTCACTGTCGGAGTGATTATCATTGGCGTCTATTTATTCGAAGCCGGCGAAATTTCGACTGGTGCTATAATCGCCTGTGTCATCCTGGCTGGAAGAAGTGTTGCCCCATTCGGCCAATTCACAGCGTTAGTAGCCCGGTCTCAGAATTCGTTTGCTGCATTGCGATCCCTTAACGAAATAATGCGGTTGGAAAGCGAGCTGTCAGACGAAAAGAATTTCATAGATCAACCAATTAAGAACGGCGAAATTGAATTTCGTAAAGTGCAGTTTAGATACCCGAATGCACCAAACCTTGCGCTTGACGGGCTGTCTTTGGTGATAAAGCCGGGCGAAAGAGTTGGTATTATTGGGAAAATTGGTTCCGGGAAAACAACAATTGGCCGCCTGCTAGTGGCACTGTATGAACCTGAAGAAGGTAACCTTCTGATGGACGGGGTGGATTTTCGACAATATCACCCCCACGCGATCCGTCGAGCAGTTGGTTTTGTCTCACAAGACAGCGACTTGTTTTTTGGCACTGTCCGGTCAAATATCATGATGGGCTCTCAACAAGCAACCGATGACCAATTTGTTGAGGCGGCAAAATTGGCAGGTGTCGACGAATTCACGTTACATCACCCTGCCGGATTTGATATGGAAGTTGGCGAACGAGGTACGTTATTGTCTGGTGGCCAACGCCAGGCCGTCTGTTTGGCCAGGGTATTGCTGCAAAACCCTAAAATCTTATTCCTGGATGAGCCCTCTGGTGCGATGGACATGGCCAGTGAGAGACAGTTAATTAATCATTTGAGATCAGCTATTCGAGCCGATCAAACCCTGATCGTTTCCACCCATCGGCACAGTATGCTGGCAATCGTTGACAGGTTAATCATCCTAGCCGAGGGCAAAGTTGTTGCAGATGGACCCAAGGAAAAGGTTTTAAATGCGCTAAAAACGAAATTGAGAAAGGCCTGACTTTACAAGATTTCAATTTTCTTTGACTGTTTTCTGCTCAACAAAAACAACTAGATGGGTTTTGTTGATCAGGGCGTAACGCACCTTATTGTAGTGGCTTTCCCCACCAATCGTGAACCCCATTTGCCCGGTTACCACACTTAGGGGGTGGGTATTCAGATAGGAAAATACGCGATTTATGGGCTGACTAAAGGTGAGACGGGGCGATCCACCGCTGAAATCATTTGAATCATCCGGGTCTTGAGCAAGAAAAGTGTCTTTAAATGCCCTGTTATGAAAGGTAATCTTACGTGCCATTGAAAGGACGAATACGGGAAACGGGCACGCGGTGAGGAATCCCGTCAGATTAGTCGTTGTCTGGTTCAGTTCTGCAGCATGTATTTTCCTTTGTATGTTCTTAAGGCAAAATACACGCAAAGCTGACGTTTTATTCAAAAAAGGCGGCGCATCTTTCAAAGCCTGATGTACCAGTAGGGATAATGTTTGGCCTTGATTACTTGCAATTTCATCAAGCTGTTCCCAAAATACATCTTCCAGCTTAACTGAAATCCTCTTTCCATTATGTTGTAAAACTCTTGCCGAGCTGTGAATTGGTGACTGCGGTTCTATTTGCATACTCCCCCCAAACAATTTGAAAGTTTAACCACCATGCGCATAACATATCGTGAGGTTATAATAGGGAAATTTCTACCAAATGTCGTTATAGTTAATCTAATTCGTACAATTCTCATAAATATTTATGAGTTGTTTATATAATCTTTCCATCCCTGACCTTGCTGCCTGAACACTTGTGGACATAGTATTTATTAACAAAAGCTTAATAAAGTGACCCAGCACTAAAGTGCGGGGCGTGAGTAGCAGGAGACACGCGTGATGGTTGATAAATCTGATTTAGATGTTCCCCAAAATGTCGGACCAACAAACTCTACAGATCACGGGCGGCCGGGAAGCAGTTTGGATGCACCTTTTGAGATTGCACAGGCTGTTACTCCTGCAGCAACCTCTGGTGAAACTCAACAAACGCTAGAGTGGGGTATTACAGGCACGCAAACCACCGTGGAGGGCGGCGATCCTGCTTATATTCTTTCTTTTAGCGGTGCCAAGCCAGTAGACGGTCAAAAAATTACCGTTAATTTGGAATTGCGGTTGGACAATGGAAGCGAGATTAATCCGGTAGAATTGGAAGATTTGACGGGAAATCTGGCAAATGCGTTACGCGCCAATGCGCCTGCAGGTTTCAAAGTCACCGGCGATGGCATGGGCCCGATTACCATCGAAATTGACAGTTCTATAACCGCTAACAGTATTTCATTCACGCTGGCCACTGTGGATGATAGCGAAGTAGAGCCTCTTGAGGACTTCTCAATCGTATTATCTAATCCTGTCTCAAGTACAGCAAACTTACTCACCAAAATTTCGACTGATCGCGGAGAGGTTCGTACACGTCTTTCAGATAACGACCAAAAAGATCTCGATAAGACAGCCAAGGTTGAAGAAAAAGATACTGGTACACAAACTGGTTTGACTGCTGAGCGGGTTGACAGTGTCGATGAGTCAGCAATTAAAGCTCGTCTTGAAATTAGCGCTGATAATACGGTTCAGTTGCCCGGTGATGTTCAAATTGATGCAATACTGGTATCAGGCGACGACCTTATTATACGAGGCGTTGACGGCTCACTATATGTAATTGTTAACGGCTTTAAACAGGTCCCTACTCTCCTGCTAGATGGGTTTGAGATTCCAGCCGCCGCTTTGACGGCCAGCCTTAATGCCGCCAATATACTTCCAGCGGCAGGTCCTGAAGGTGGCGATCAGCAGCCGTCAACAAGTAGCGGTGGCAATTTTGCAACTGATCCAGGTGGTATTGGCGATCCGTTTGAATTGACAGACCTTTTACCACCCACTGCGTTTTCTCGTGCATTTACCGATCCGGAAGACTTTCAACCTATTCTTTTGAAGTCGCCTCCGACGGCACCAGCGATCATTTCTATTGATGGCGGTTTGTTGATTGTTGAGGACCCGGCGCTGGCTGATGGTACTGATCCAAGCAGTAATGCTGAATCCACCTCCGGTACAGTAACAATCGATGCTGGCACCGGTACCATTGTCAATAATCTGATATTCGGCCCTGATCTATCGGGAATTGAGGTCGTCGACTCAAATGGTGATCCGATTCTTGATGAGAACGGTAATCCTGTGCAATATGACTGGCAGTTGATAGACGATCATACGCTTCAAGGTTCTGTCGATGGCGTGGCCGTTATCGAAATAACGATCTCACTTGATGCCAACATACCCGGCGGTCAAACTGGCACCGGAACGGTTGTTGTCACCTTGCTGGGTGACCAAGCCAACGTACCAGGCTTTCCGCATCAGTTCGGCGAGGATACCGATGCCCTGATTACTGGAATTCCGGTTCAGATTACCGACAGCAACGGTCTGACGGACTCCAGTACATTTGATGTCAATGTACTCGATGATGTTCCTTCAATCAGCTTAGCCGATGTGAATGTTCCCAATTTAGTGACCGATGACACATTTATCCCCGACAATGACAGCACGTCGTTTGCCAACCTGTTTACGTCTGAGTTTGGCGCAGATCATGGCAAAGACTCTGACAATAATGGCGTGGTTGATGATGATGCTATCACTTATGCGCTTGGTATAACCGGCGGCGACGGTACTGATAGCGGACTCAACGACACCTTGTCGGGCGACAATATATTG
>DAOUPT010000076.1 GCA_030626025.1 Anderseniella sp.
CCTTTGATTTTGGCGAAAGCTATTTTCGCGACGTGCCGGTGATCGAGCTGATCAAGGAAAAGCTGCCGGTTTCGATCTCGCTGGGCCTGTGGATGATGATGGTGTCCTATCTGATTTCCATACCTCTGGGGGTTGCCAAAGCGGTGCGTGACGGCTCGCGCTTTGATGTCTGGACCAGCGGCATCGTAATTGTCGGTTTTGCCATTCCGGGATTTTTATTCGGGGTGTTGCTGATTGTGCTTTTTGCCGGTGGATCGTTCTGGAACATTTTTCCCCTGCGCGGTCTGGTATCAGATAATTTTGCCGATCTGACCTGGTTTGAAAAAATCCTCGATTATGCCTGGCATCTGGTGTTGCCGCTGTCAGCGATTGCGGTCAGTTCCTTTGCCACCCTGACCCTGCTGACCAAAAACTCCTTTCTCGATGAAATCAAGAAACAATACGTGATGACCGCACGGGCCAAAGGTCTGACCGAGCGACGGGTACTGTACGGGCACGTCTTTCGCAACGCCATGCTGATTGTCATTGCCGGGTTTCCCGGTACTTTCATTCTGGCCTTTTTTACCGGCTCGCTTCTAATTGAGCAGATTTTCAATCTCGACGGGCTTGGACTGCTGAGTTTTAACTCCATCGTCAACCGCGATTATCCGGTGGTGTTTGCCACCATGTATATTTTCTCACTGATGGGCTTTGTTATTTCGCTGGTTTCTGACCTTATTTACACATGGATTGATCCACGGATTGATTTTGAGGCACGTGAATTGTGATGGAAGTGCAAACAGCAAAAAAATCACGCCTGTCACCGCTTAACCAGCGCCGGCTTAACCTGTTTAAGGCAAACCGGCGCGGGTACTGGTCGTTCTGGATGTTCCTGGTGTTGTTCTTTGTCAGTCTTTTTGCCGAATTGCTGGTCAATGACCGCCCGATTGTCGGCTTCTACAAGGGTGAGTTGATTTTTCCGATTTTCAACGAATATGACGAAGCAAAATTTGGTGGATTTCTGGCCATCACTGATTTTCGTGACCCTTTTATTCAACAAGAAATCAATGCCAATGGCTGGATTGTCTGGCCCTTGATCCGCTATGATTATCGCTCTGTAAACAATGCTATCCCCACTCCTGCACCGTCAAAACCAGCCTTTTTGATGTCGCGAAAAAAGGCCTGCAATGCCTATCCAAAAGGTTTGGATGATCCGGGGTGTATTATCGGCAATATGAACTGGCTGGGCACAGATGATCAGGGCCGCGATGTGATTGCGCGGATTATTTACGGGTTCAGAATTTCGGTTCTGTTTGGCCTGACCCTGACCATCGCCTCTTCTGCAATCGGCGTGGTGGCCGGCGCTGTTCAGGGTTATTTCGGGGGCTGGACTGACCTTATATTCCAGCGTTTCCTTGAAGTCTGGACTTCGATCCCAACTCTTTATCTGCTGATAATTCTGGCATCGGTCATTACACCGGGTTTTTGGATATTACTGACCATCATGCTGATCTTTTCCTGGACCGCACTGGTGGGCGTGGTGAGGGCCGAATTCTTGCGCGGGCGCAATTTTGAGTATGTACGGGCGGCCCGGGCTTTGGGACTGGGTGACCGGAAAATTATCTTTAAACATCTGCTGCCCAATGCCATGGTCGCCACCCTGACCTTTATGCCCTTTATCACATCGGGTTCGATTACCACCCTTACCTCACTTGATTTTCTCGGCTTTGGTCTGCCACCGGGCTCGGCTTCGCTGGGTGAGTTGCTCAAGCAGGGCAAGGTTAATCTGCAAGCACCATGGCTTGGCATTTCCGGCTTCGTTATCATCGCCTTCATGTTATCTTTGCTGGTGTTTATCGGGGAAGCTGTTCGCGATGCGTTTGATCCCAGAAAGACCTTTAAATGAGCGACAACAAAGATACAGCGTTGCTCGAGGTTAATGACCTTAGTGTGCACTTCCAGCAAGGCGGCACGGTTACCAAAGCGGTCAAACATATCTCGTTCACAATCAAGCGGGGCGAAACGCTGGCACTGGTTGGTGAATCCGGCTCGGGCAAATCTGTCAGCGCCCTGTCAATTTTAAAACTGTTGCCTTATCCTGCCGCCGAACACCCAAGCGGTTCGGTGTTGTTCAAGGGTCAGGACCTGCTTGACAGTGACGAGCGTGACCTGCGGCAGGTGCGCGGCAATGATATTACCATTATCTTTCAGGAACCGATGACCTCGCTCAATCCGCTGCACAATATTGAGCAGCAGATCGGTGAAATATTGCAACTTCATCAAGGCTTGAATACCACACAAGCCCGGACACGAACCCTTGAGCTTCTTGATCAGGTGGGGATTCATGATGCCGAGGAGCGTCTTGCAGCCTTCCCTCATCAGTTGTCAGGCGGTCAGCGGCAACGGGTGATGATTGCCATGTCATTGGCCAACCGTCCTGATTTACTGATTGCCGATGAGCCAACAACGGCGCTTGATGTCACTGTACAGGCGCAAATTCTCAAGCTGCTCAAAGACCTGCAACGCGATTACGGCATGGCGATTTTGATGATTACCCATGATCTGGGTATCGTCCGCAATTTTGCCGACAAAGTGTGTGTTATGAGTCAGGGAGAGATTGTCGAACGGGGAGAAACCAAAAAGCTGTTTGACAACCCGCAACATGATTACACTAAAATGCTGCTAAATGCCGAGCCGAAAGGCGATCCGATGCCGATCAATGATCAGGCACCTGTTGTCATGGAAACCAAAGACCTGAAAGTCTGGTTTCCGATCAAACACGGTTTTTTTCGCAAAACCATCGGCCATGTGAAAGCGGTTAACGGGCTTGATGTGACGGTTCGCCGGGGCCAGACCCTTGGCGTGGTGGGTGAATCGGGCTCGGGCAAAACCACGCTCGGCCTTGCCATGTTGCGACTTATCCATTCAGAGGGCGATATTTTTTACAAGGGTCAGAACATTAATCACTTTGATGCCAGAACGATGCGGCCATTGCGCAAGGATATTCAGGTGGTTTTTCAAGACCCTTACGGCTCCCTGTCACCGCGCATGTCGGTACGCCAGATTGTTGAAGAAGGATTGATCATTCAGGAACCTGAACTGACCTATGAGCAGCGCGAAAAGCGGGTTTCAGATGTATTGGTCGAGGTCGGGGTTGATCCCGAGACCATGGAGCGCTATCCGCACGAGTTTTCCGGTGGCCAGCGACAACGCATCGCCATTGCTCGCGCCGTGGTTCTGAAGCCAAAATTTATCATGCTGGACGAACCAACAAGTGCGCTGGATATGTCGGTGCAGGCCCAGATTGTCGAATTGCTGCTTGATCTGCAACGGCACCATGATTTGTCCTATATCTTTATCAGCCATGATTTGCGGGTTGTGCAAGCACTGGCCAATCATGTAATTGTCATGCGGCGGGGCGATGTGGTGGAGTATGGTGAAGCCAGACAAGTGTTTGAAGACCCGCAGGAAGATTATACCAAGGCCCTGCTGGCGGCAGCTCTCAACCTAGAGGCACCAGAAGAAACTTTTGTTGAATAAAGCAATAATTCATTATTGTTCCATATTCATGGAAAAATCATTTTGTTCGCTTGAATCTGGCGCTTGAACCATATGTATTGCTAATTCGAGCCTCTACTTCAGCAAAATCCTCTATTGCCACCGCCATGTGATGACCGTTGGCGTGGATCATCCGGCGCTCGTCTATGATCATGCCGATATGGTCATTCCAGAATACCAGATCACCACGGTGAAGGCTGTTGTGACCCGCCTCGCCGATTTCCAATTCTATCATATCACTGTCACGTGGGCACTCCAGACCACAAGCATGATAGGCCTGCTGGATCAAAGCCGAGCAATCAAGACCATCCTGGGTGTTACCACCCCAGAGGTACGGCACGTTGATAAACTGCTCAGCTATGGCGACGGGGTCTGTTGCAAACTCATCGGCCGGACAAATGTGGCTTTGAAAAACAAAACCACCTCCGGCCAATCCGGCCCAATCGCCGGTTATGCCTTCAATGACCAGCAGGCTGTTGAGAAAAACACGGGTCGCAGGTTGTGATTTCAGGTCGGCTTTAGGGTAGATGTAGGTGGCCGGCACACAAACCCGGTGGCTGTGGGCAATTTTATTGCCGCTCAAAACATTCAAGGGCAGATAGCCAACATAAGAGTCTTTTTCCATCTGACCCCAGGCCCAGCCATCTTTACACTCAAACACCCGCACTAGATCACCAAGCAAAGCTTCGGTGCTGAAACCAGCTGTCAGATCAGGTTTTGAGCGCAATGCAACCCGCGGCTCCACCACCGTGGTTATATCACCACCGACGAAATTTTTAGCCTGCACCTGTCCCTTTAACCGGCTATCTGCAAGGTCGCCGCGAAAGGCGTTCAGGCGCGGATCAAGCTTTTCCACTTGTTTATATCTCACCTTGTTGTCGGGCTTGTTCGGCTATCATATCACCAAGTTTTTCAAGGTAAAGGGATCCTTCGACTGTCCGTTGAATAAGGACATTGCGCTTGTCATTCTCATCACGTCGGCGCGAGACCAATCCCAATATACCCATTGAATCAAGTGCCCGGGTTATAACCGGTTTGGAGACATTGAGCTTTTGCGCCAGTCCACGCACAGTATGAGGCGGGGTTTCGAGATAGATGGTCAGTAATATCGCGATTTGGCGAACTGAAAGATCGGGCGCGTCGTCAAGCACCATATGAAGGTTTGACTGATGCCACAGGCGCAATGCCTGCCCGGCTGTAATGTTGATACTCATAAAGCACCGAAGGTTTAAACACGCGCATCTGTTTAACAAGTACCAATATTGTTTCGGTACCGTATCATTTACGCTTATTGCATGCGGTTTTGCAAGGTGCTGTCAAATTCATGGTTACTTTTGGTAGCGCTGACTCAGAAACCGGTACAGGGCGCGAATGCCTTGTGCTTCACCGCCATAAGGTTTCCCCGGCTTTGCGGTTGGCGTCCAGCCATAAATATCAAAGTGAATATGGTGGGTTGCCTTCTCGACAAACTTGTTGAGAAAGAGAGCCGCTGTAATCGAGCCGCCAAAACCACCGCCGCCGATCGAATTGGTGTCGGCAATCTTGCTTGCCAGCATCGCCTCATAACCGCGCCAATAGGGCATTCGCCACAGCGGGTCGCAGGCACGTGTGCCACATTCAGTAATGTCGGCGGCGATATCATCATCATCAACATAAAACGGTGGCAAATCAGGGCCCAGCGCCACCCGAGCAGCGCCCGTCAGCGTGGCCATGTCAATTAGCAGCTCAGGCTTTTCATCATCGGCCAGGGCCAGCGCATCGGCCAGCACCAATCGCCCTTCGGCATCAGTATTGCCCACTTCAACGGTCAATCCTTTACGGGATTTGAGAACATCACTGGGCCGGAAAGCGTCGCTGCCTACGGAATTTTCAACTGCTGGAATCAATACCCGCAGCCGTACCGGTAGTTTGGCATCCATGATCATTTGGGCCAAACCCAAAACATTGGCTGCCCCGCCCATATCCTTTTTCATCAAGATCATGCCATTTGAAGGCTTGATATCCAGACCGCCGGTGTCAAACACTACGCCCTTGCCGACCAGTGTTACTTTTGGATGGCCGCTGTTACCCCAGGAAAAATCGAGCAGCCGTGGCGGACGAGACGAAGCGCGCCCGACCGCATGGATCATTGGAAACCCCTTTTCCAGCGCTGCACCTTTTATGGCGCGGGGTTTGACTTTGTATCTTTTTGCCAGGGCATAGGTCGCATCCTGAAGCTCCTGTGGCCCCATATCGTTGGCAGGTGTGTTGATCAGGTCGCGAGTCAATTTAACCGCCTGAGCGATGCGAATGATATCGGTTCGATCAACTTGCTCGGGACAGAGCAGAATTGCCTTGCTGGCAACCATGGTTTTGTATCTATCAAATCCATAGCCGCCAAGCAGGAAAGCCAGCGTCATAGCCTCAAGTTGCTCGAACTCATTACTTAACCTATAGCGACCGGCGGGCAATGTCTGAGATAATTTACCGGCCAGAAACGGATCAAGATCATCGGCACCGGTTCCAAACAATACCATGTCGGGTTTACCGTCAACGTCAGGAACCACCAGGATTTCACCCGGTTTTGCCTGAAAGCCATTAGCTTTGCTCCATTGTCGCCCCGAAGGTGACAGGGACTTGATATTCTTGCCCAAATTGGCCTTTGAAACCGGTACAATTGGACAGGCCGTTCTGGTCTTGCTTGATGCAAGTAATTGTTGATCAAAATTCATCGTTTTAAGCTCCTGAGTTGCAGGCAAACTACAAATTTTTTCACAAACAAAGCAAGTCAAGAAAACATGGTTAATCATTTATTGATGCTATTAGGACAAAATGGCTCCTGAACAACGCATGCGGGACAATTTTAACGCTGCATCATTTCAAAGTTTGTTGGAGTTGATATTTTGAGCCATCACAAAAATGTAAAATTTAGCCGCAAACCGGCAATAGTTCCCGGTATTGTTGTCTCGCTGGCTATTGCTCTGAGCGCCTGTTCTTCATCAGGTTCGGGCATTGGTAACTCAAGTGACCCAATTACCACCGGCAGTGTTGGCCAGGGCTCTCTCAGATCCACCTATGCAGCTCGCACAGCATGGAACGCAGATCAAAAAAATCTGCGCAAAGGCATGGCTTATGTGCGCCAGTTACAGGCTCTGGAACAAAATAGCGAGCAATTGCTAGTGCTGGAACAGCTGATTAAATTTCACCCCAGTAATACAAAATTGCTGGTGTTTTACGGCAAGCGACTGATCAGTAACGGGCAATCAAAAGAAGCCGTCAAAATCCTCAAACAAGCAGAAGTGCGCGGTGAACGTGACTGGCGGCTATATTCTGCTCTTGGTTCTGCACTAGATCAAACCGGAAAACACCAGGAAGCCCGGCAGTATTACCAGCGGGCTTTGAAGGTAAATCCGACAGAAGTGAAAATTCAGAACAACATCGCCATGTCTTACACATTGGAGGGAAAGTTCAGCAACGCCGAGAAAATTCTGCGTAAAGCCAACAACACACCAAAGGGGCGGGCCCTGCCGCGTATACGGCAAAACCTTGCCCTTGTTGTCGGGCTGCAAGGACGTTTCAACGAAGCCCGGCAGATTGCCAGCCGGGATTTGCCCAAAGAGCAGGTCGAGGCCAATATGGCTTATCTGCAAAAAATGTTGTCGCGGAACAACACCTGGAACAAACTGAAAAAGAGCTGACCGCGTCTCTGACTTGATCTGTTTAAAAGCAACCCGCCCCGGCTGATTTTTATCAACCGGGGCGGTTTGTGTTCGCAATACATTTCTAGAGCATTTCTGGTTTAGTATGAATCACAAAAACTCAATCAGAAACGCAACGAGGTCAATTACTTTGAGTGGCATTTCGAACCCGGAATACTCCAATTGGTGTTGTAGGACCAGTACGCCAATCCGTTATGAATAGAATGCCAGAATAATCGCCGGGCCAAGCAAGACCACAAAAACCACTGGCAGGAAGAACAGTACCATCGGTACGGTTAGTTTCGGGGGTAGACTGGCGGCCTTTTTCTCAGCAGCCTGCATCCGCAGATCACGGTTTTCCTGAGCAAGGACACGGAGCGCACTGCCCATAGGCGTACCATATCGTTCGGACTGAATAAGACTGGTGGTCACCGACTTGACTGTCTCCATGGCTGTACGTTTGCCCAGATTGTCAAAGGCTTTGATGCGATCACCGAGATAGGACAGTTCAGCATTTGTCAGGGTAAGCTCTTCAGCCAATTCGGGCGATTGCATTCCGATCTCAGCGGAAACACGCGTTATTGCACCTTCAATAGACATGCCGGATTCTACGCAAATCAACAACAGATCAAGAGCATCGGACCAAGCAGCCTGAATGGATTGCTGACGTTTGCTGACCAGGTTTTTCAAAAATACATTTGGCAAATAGAACCCGACGACGCCGCCAAACATCATAGCCGACAATCGCATGACTGGTGTGATCCGGTCAGCGAAAACCGTAGAAGAATACACAAACACGATTATACCCACAACGATCGGTGTAATCAGCCGGGCACCGAGAAATGTCACCAGATGCGTTTCTTTACGCAATCCTGCAGCCCGCAAGCGGATGCGGGATTCTTCTGCTTCAAACAGCTTGCGCAGGTTCAGGGTTTCAACGATTTGATTGATCGTGCCCTTTGGTTTTTCCCGCAGGCTGGCTTTTCCAGCCTTTAACTCTTTGGAGCGGGCGGCTCTCATCTGTTGGCGTTCGCCCGTTGCAGCTTTCATCCGGGTACGTAATTTATCACCCTGCATAAGGGGAGCCGCCAGGGATAAAACTGTTCCAAACACTGAGACGGCCACCAGCAAGGTGATTGCTGTTTGCATATCCAATAATGGCAATAGCAGCTCAAACATTTCCAACCTGGCCTTTCATTCTCTTTAGTTTAACTTTCGATGTATCGTTGTCGCAATTGGTTTTGAACCGATACTTTTTGACAATAACCCGTAAGGTCTTAAATTTTGAAATTGATCATTTTGCGCATAATAAGAATACCAATTCCCATCCAACCACCGGCTACCATAAGCATAATGTTACCCCTCTCAGTGTCGAACAGTGGATTGAGGTATTCGGGATTCAAAACCATCATACCACCCCCAATGGCAAATGGTAGCGAACCGATAATTGCTGCAGATGCTTTGGCTTCCTGGGAAATCGCCTGAACTTTAGCTTTCATCTTTTTTCGATCACGCAACACGGTCGAGAGGTTTTCCAGTGCTTCTGCAAGGTTACCACCGGTTGATTTTTGAATGGCCATAACAATCGCCAAAAAGTTAACTTCTGAAAGCGGAATTCGGTCCATCATCCGCTCAACCCCCTGTTCGAGCGTGATGCCAACGCGCTGTCCTTGAACAATTTCAGTAAATTCGGGGCCAACAGGTGCATCCATTTCAGTGGCAATAACTTTCATGGCTTCATTAACCGGCAAACCGGCTTTCAAACCACGCACCATGACATCAATTGCATCGGCGAAAAGACGCAGGAAATTTTCCTGGCGGCGTTTGGTCAGTATTTTCAGGAACCAGCGCGGCAAGCCCAATCCGCCTGCGATTGCGGCACCAACTGCAACAATCGGGACCACGCCAGCAATTAATGCTACGATGCCTGCCGCAATGCCTGCTCCTACCGAGTACAGCCAAAAAGCACGAACGGGCATATCCAGACCGGCCCGTTGAATCATCACTTTCAAAGTGACTTTCTTTTTCTTTTTTTCCTGTTTTTTCTCAAATTTATCTAGCGATTCCTGAATTTGGCCCCGCCTTTTTTCGTCTTTTCCTTCAGTGAAGTGAGCACGCAAACCAGTTTTTTTTGCATGCCCGTCGCTGGAAAGGGCCGATACCCGTTTTGAAATGTCGGCCTGACCTGTCAGTTGAGGAAGAAAAATGGCAGCAACAATCCCACCAACAGCAAGAGCTGCAAGTACCATAAATGCGATCTGAACGAGAAAAGGAGAAAATTCCATTTGATTACACCGTCATTCTTTTTTAGCGAGCCAGTTGATCTGTTTGTTACAAAACAACCGACAAAGTTTTAGTCACCACAGTGGGAGTTAAAATTCGTCATCGTCAGTACGTATTTCAGCAGCTTCCAGCGCTTCAGCCAACCGGGCTTCTTCGTTGTAATAGCGCGCCCGATCC
Organism: Anderseniella sp.; assembly: GCA_030626025.1. Classification (GTDB taxonomy): domain Bacteria; phylum Pseudomonadota; class Alphaproteobacteria; order Rhizobiales; family Aestuariivirgaceae; genus JALWJW01. The sequence continues at coordinate 9,675 of DAOUPT010000076.1, forward strand.
CAGAAATGTGGTCTGGCGATGCCGGTAGAACGATGTTGTCCGATAATATTTCCGTCCTTGTCTTCACCAACGATGTCATAAAGGAACAGATCCTGGGTAATAATCACATCACCCTCCATGCCGATCACCTCGGTAATGTGAGTGATACGACGCGAACCGTCACGCAGCCGTGCTGCCTGAACAATCACATCAATGGACCCGACAATCATTTCCTTGATGGTTTTTGAAGGTAGGGCAAAGCCGCCCATGGTAATCATTGATTCCAGTCTGGAGATTGCTTCGCGCGGTGAGTTGGCGTGCAAGGTTCCCATTGAACCATCGTGGCCAGTATTCATGGCCTGCAAAAGGTCAAAAGCTTCCGGACCACGAACCTCACCAACGATAATACGTTCAGGACGCATACGCAGACAGTTTTTAACCAGATCGCGCATGGTGATTTCGCCTTCACCTTCCAGGTTCGGTGGGCGGGTTTCAAGACGGACCACATGGGGCTGTTGCAATTGAAGTTCGGCGGCATCTTCGCAGGTGATGATACGCTCATCTTCATCAACAAAAGCTGTCAACATATTCAGAAGCGTTGTTTTACCCGAACCAGTACCACCGGAAATCAGACAGTTGCAGCGAATGCGACCAATGATGGAAAGGATCGTACCTCCTTCTGGTGTAATCGAACCGAAATTCACAAGGTCTTTAAGCTGAAGACGATCCTTTTTAAATTTCCGAATTGTCATTGCCGGGCCATCGATGGCAAGCGGCGGAACGATAACGTTCACACGAGACCCATCGGGCAAACGAGCATCACATATGGGACTTGCTTCATCAACGCGGCGGCCAATCTGGCTCACAATTCTTTGAGCAATATTCAACAGCTGGGCATTGTCACGAAAACGAATGCCTGTCTGTTCCATTTTACCTTCAGTTTCGATAAACGTCAGCTCAGCGCCGTTGATCATGATATCGGCAATATCATCACGGGCAAGTAACGGTTCCAGCGGGCCATAACCAAGGACATCGTTACAGATATCTTCGAGCAACTCCTCCTGCTCGGCAATCGACATCACCACATCTTTCAGGGTGATAATTTCATTTACGATATCGCGTATTTCATCACGGGCACTATCAGCATCGAGCTGACCGAGTTGAGTCAAATCGATCGCATCGATCAGTGCATTGAAAATCGTTGTTTTAATATCGTAGTATTCTTCGGACCGGGGCGTACCACTTGACTGAACAGTTTTTACCGCCGGTTCGGTTGGCAAATTGGTAACCGGTTCAGCCGGTGCTGCGGACTGAGACTCCAGCGGAGGTAATCCATCAGACACTGTGATGTCAGGAATGTGTTCGGCATCGGCTGCTGCCGAGGTCGTGCCATTGCCAACGTCAGGCAATGCACCAGGTGCTGCCGGTGGTTCCAGTCCTTGTTGTGGTGAATCTGGCTTATCGCCGCGTTTTCCAAACATTTACTTTTTCCCCATTCCCTTAAGTTTGTCCAGCAGAGGTGCCATCGAAAACTTCGAAGATTTTTTATCAACACTCTTTTCGCGACCAGTTAGTTTATGCGCCAGTGCTTCAAGGCTTTGGGCACCGGCCGATTTCGCTGAAACTTCGAAAATCATCTGACCTTCCGAGTTGGCTGTTCCAAACAGGTTAGCGTCATGTTCAATAACGACTGTCGGTACGATACCAACAGCCTTGGCAAATTCTGCTGCCGGAACTTCCGGACGTTTTGCCATGCCAACCTGGTTTAATACCAGTATCGGCTCAGAATCATTTGGACGGGTTGTTTTCAGATGGTCGATGAGGTTTTTGGTATTACGCAAACTTGCCAGTTCAGGCGTTGCAACGATAACCACATCATCAGCCTGGGCCAATGTATGCTTGGACCAGGGCGCCCAAATATTGGGCACATCCACGACGACGTAAGGTACATTTTTCCGCACTTCGTCCAAAACGGTTTCAAGAGCGCTCTTGTCAATATTGACTTCTCTGTCAACGGTACCTGGAGCCAGCAAAAGAGACAGTTTGTCGGTACATTTTGTCAATAGCCGATCAATGAGAACGGAGTCAACACGATCCGGCTCTTTAAGGGCTTCTGCTATACCTTGCATATTACTATTGTTGAAATTCAAACCGGCGGTTCCAAAGGCCATGTCAAGGTCGGTAATTACCGTATCAATGCCAAAGTTTTTTGAGATATACCAACCGATATTGTGAGCAATTGTACTTGAACCCACGCCACCTTTTGCGCCAATAAAAGCGGTCACCCGCCCAACCGGCTCGGCGTCGGGATCCGAGTAAAGACCGGCAATGAGTTCGATTATATGCTGTTCATTGATCGGTGCTACCATGTACTCACTGACACCGGCACGGGTCAGATCGCGGTATAAAATTACATCGTTCACCTGACCAACAACAATGACCTTAGTGGTCGGCTCACAGACCTGGGCCAAATTACCAAGTTCGACCATAATTTCGTCGCGTGATTTGCTGGTTTCGACCAAAAGCACATCAGGGGTTTTTTGTTGTTGATAAACCTGAATGGCCGCATTTATGCCGCCCATGTGAACGTCAACATGGGCTTTGGAAAACCGCCGGTCTGCAGCCACAGCCTGTACGATACCGGCAGTACCTTGTCCCTCACAAAAAGCGTGAAAGTTTATTCGCGGGATCAGCATAACAACTGATTGTTCTGATGCCTGCTGACTGGGAGCTGGAGCTGTTTGATTCATAGTTTTCTTACGCCTTGTTTATTTGTATCGCCGGGTTATTGAGATTTGCCAGAATCAGTTGTTGAAACCTTGGAATTGCTATCCTCAGGTGTTGATGTGCTTTTTGGTGTCCGATAGTCTGCAAAGACACGATGACGGCGCATTGCATCAGCAGGGGTAGACGTGCGCGGTGTCACAAAGTCCTGCGGATTGGCCACCTGGGCAGCCAGATTGTGTTGAACACTACAACCAAAATCGGCATAGGGCAGATTGTCTCCGGTTACGGAAAAATCTTTAGTCCAGTTGCCGCACTTTTTGGTTTTGGCAAATTTGCGAACAAAGGACAGAGAAACCGGGCCACCTCGCGCTCCGGCGATTGTGGAGTGTTGAAGAATCTCGCTGTTCACACCTTGCTCGGAAAATATCTGGGTAATACGGCCTGCGATAACGTCAGCATTTACACTGCCGCCGGGACGCCGGATAAATACACGTTGTGCGCCGGAACTTCTTGCCTGCTGGGCGAACCTTGTTACCGCATCAATCTGGCCAGCAGAAAGATGGGCTGAGGTGGTTGGAACATTGACCTTGACGTTGCCTTTTACCACTTCAATCGGATAGCGCTCAGTGTGGGAAACCGGGATGTAGGTGTCTTCTACCTCACCTCGCCATCCCTGACTGCAGGCACCCAATGCTACTGCGGCCAGGACCGGAACAATTTTTGTGACCAAACTAGTGTATTTACGAACATTACTCATTGACTTTACTTCCTTTAAGGCTGTCATCACTCGACGATGAAACCGACGTTGCCGTGATAGGTACTCTTACCGGTGTCATTGCGACCAAAAACTTTGTTAAGGCGGCCAAACAAAATCGTCTGGGTATCTGTAGCAACGGCTGCCCGGTCAACCGGTGTCACCAGTTGTTTTTCATTAACCGGGGTTACGATATAAGGCGTTACGATGATCACCAGTTCGGTGCGTTTGCTGGAAAAATCACGACTGCGAAACAGGGCGCCCAATATTGGCAGATTCTTTGCTCCAGGAATGCCGTTAATCGCCTGCTTGGTATTCTCGCGGATCAATCCTGCCATGGCCAGTGAACCACCGCTTGGCAATTCAACTGTGGTTTCAGCTCGCCGGACCTGAAATGCCGGGACGCCATTAGTTCCTCCGTTAGGAGAAACATCGCTGACTTCGGTGTTCAGCTTTAGACTGATACGACCCTCTGAGAGAACCACTGGGGTAAAACCAAGACCGATACCAAAAGGTTTGTATTCAATCGTTACCACATTGTCTTTGTTACTTACTGGAATCGGGATCTCGCCGCCCGCAAGGAATTTAGCGGCTTCACCGGAAACTGCTGTTAGTGTTGGCTCAGCCAGGGTGCGAATGAAGCCATCGCGTTCAAGTGCCCGTATTACGGCATTGGTGTCGCTGCCAGCACCTACAGTTAAGGCTGAGTTTGTTAACGCAGCACCGGCAACGGTGAACGGGTTTTGTGAGAGAAGACTAATCGTCTTGCTGCCCAGATTTCCCACAGCAGCAACATCCACACCAAATTGTTTGAGAACTTCTCTTTGCATTTCAGCAATGCGGACTTTCAGAGTCACTTGTTCCTTACCGGCAATACCAATTGTCGTCAGAACTTTCTTTTCGTCATTGGTGTATCGCGCGGCAAGGTCGAAAGCCATTTTTGCTTCCGTAGCATTTTTCGCAACGCCGCCAAGAACAATGTTTTCCCCAACGGTTTCAATGGTTATCCTGTTGCCGGGAACAACCCGCTGCAGCAATTTGCGCAAAGCTTTCATATCACGGGCAACCTCGATGTCGAGGTTAAGGATTTGACGGCCGTTCTTATCAAAGAAAAACGCGTTGGTCTGACCTGCTTTTTTAGCAAAAAGGTACGCGGTACGCTGGGTCCGCACAACCGCTTCGACAATTTCCGGATTACCGATCAACACATCATGGGCATCTTTTGGCAGGCGAACCACAATTGACTTGTTCAAGCCAATACGTACGAAT
>DAOUPT010000132.1 GCA_030626025.1 Anderseniella sp.
TGATTGCCAAAGAGCCTGGGTTTTTGAATAAAACCTGGTTCTCGGGTGTCGGTACCAATTCGGTTGGTGGGATTTACAGCTTCGATAGCATTGAAAACGCCCAGCATTACTGCACCGTGTTTTTCCCTGCTATCGCCAAAAAATTTGGTGTGGCGCAAACCACCCGGATCTTTGATGCCACAGTGGCTAAAGATGCCAGCATTGATATGGGTTCACCGCATTTTGGTATCGCACCAACACAAAAACCCGGCGCATTCGTTTACACAGAATTGCAGGTCAGTGTGCCGTTTGAAAAGGCACCCTGGCAAGACCGTAATCCGGTTTTGAGAAAACAAAAAGGCCTGATCTCGAAAGTGTGGTTCAGTGGTCTTCACACCAACACGCTTGGCGGTGTTGATGCCTTTGATACAATCGAAAATGCCCTGGCATTTGCCATTGAAGATTTCCCGCAAATTTCCGCCAAGATGAATGCTGCGTTCTATACGCGGGTCTTTGATGCCAACGCTACCGAAGGCGCAAGCCGCGATTTGAATTCACCATACTACACTTAAGAAACCCCCTAACCACCTAACTAAAAGGAAAATACCATGTTTAAAAAACTTATAAACGGATTGATTATCTCTTCAGCTATTGCTGTTGCCAGCGTCTCGGCTGCACAAGCTGCAGAAAAACGCTGTGTGCCTGTTGGCGGTGTCGCAATCGCCAACTTCTTTGCAGAAGGCGAAGGCAAGCCAATCATCATCTCTGCAACCTTGACCGGTAGTGTCAGTACAGCGGCCGGGAAAATTACCGCCCAGAGAAAAACCGCAACAGGCCTTGAAATGGACCTGGAGCATTATTTTGGCAAAGCCGATGGCGGTCATATGCTGACCAAGGACAAAGCTGTTCTGACAGCAGTACCGGGCAAGGATGGCCGGTTCATGATTGAAATTACCTATGACATTCAAAAGAATGTAACCCGCGGCTCACTCAAGGGTTATGAGGGGCAATTCAAGAGCTTTGGTCTGGTGGATTTACGCGACCCAAACGACATGAAAGGTCTCGTTCGATATAGCGGTGAGATGTGTAAATAATCCCCCGCCCCCTGCAAAAAATACTGGCGGGCGGTTGAATTACCGCCTGCCAGCACCTGTTTAAAAAAATTGAGACAAAAGACATGAGCAACAATATCAATCCATCTGCCATACCCAATCGCGTGCTTTATACGATGATCCGCGTAAGTGATCTTGACCGGTCAATAAAATTCTACCGGGATGCGTTGGGAATGCGCGAATTAAGGCGCGAGACTTTCACCGAAGGCCGCTTTACACTGGTGTTTATCGGTTATGGCGATGAAGCATCCAATGCTGTCATTGAGCTGACCTACAACTGGGATGAAGATGCCTATGAACATGGTACAGCTTACGGCCATGTAGCTCTTGAAGTTGCAGACATTAACGCAGCTTGTGAACGCCTTGCCCGGATGGACGTAAAGATCGTGCGTGACCCCGGACCGATGATATTTGCGGTTGATGAAACCGGAGAACGCGAGGTCATCGCCTTTATCGAAGACCCGGATGGTTATCGGATTGAGTTAATCGAAAAACACTAGGGCCTGTGGACATTCTAGGTTATGGCGCTGGCGAGATGCATTTGTTTGCTGGCAAGCTTTTCGCAACGCAGTAGTGCTGGCACTTTAAGGCGCGAAAAGTGATGTCCAGCGAGCAAATGCATCTCGTCCCGAAGGGATTTGATCAGATTGGCCCACTTTTGCACTGTTCGTCCTTGAATATACATGTATATCCTTCGTCCTCACACTACTAAATTGAACCAATCTGATCAAACCAGCACCGTAACCTTGAATGTCCACAGGCCCTAGAGCCTTTCATTGTCAGGTTGGGCACCAGAGCATTTCTGGTTTAGCTTGAATCAAAAACTTAATCAGAAACGCCACACCCTCAAACACTTAGACCGGTATTTCGGTGCCTTGTGAGCCGAAAGTGCTCTAACATCAACAACGTTGACTGAGACGTGTTAAAGTATTTATGGATCTATATTAAGTTAGTGAGTAATCGCTCATTATTTACATTTCCAAGGGAAACAAAAACTCTAATGGATGCATCAAAATCAACAAGGCCCCTCCCAGTACTCATTGCAGCAGTGGTCGCTGTCGTGTTTGGCACAGTCACGCTTTTTTCAGGTGGCTCTGTGTTGTTTATTGATGGCACAGCTCGCGCAGCAGCTGGCAACTATGTGCCTGTTATTGTCTGGTTCAACTTTTTTGCCGGGTTGGCTTATTTTATTGCTGGTATCGGGCTCTACCTCTGGCGGGGCTGGGCTGTGAAACTTTCGATGTTTATCTTTATTGCAACCCTGCTCGCATTTGCTGGTCTGGCTATTCATATCTTATTTGATGGCATGTATGAGATGCGAACTGTTGGCGCCATGACACTAAGAAGCAGTGTATGGCTGATAATTGCTCTGGTCTCTCGTGCTGCCTGGAAATACAATATTGAAAAGGCAAACGTTTAGAGGCCGATGTCAACACGGATCAGAAAAAGTGCCAAAGAGCGTAAGGTCGAAATTGTCGAAGCAACCTTACGGCTTGCCGCAGAAATTGGCCCTGACAGGATGACGACGGAGGCGCTGGCCAAAGAAGTGGGCATTTCGCAACCAAGCATTTTCCGGCACTTCCCCACAAAGGGACATATCTGGGAGGCTGTGTAAGTAGATGTGTCACTGTTGTGGTATTGTTTCAAGCGGATATATGCCACATATCCGGCATATATCCCCTTGAAACATGTAAAGGGATTTACTATATTAAAGTCATGAAACAGAAACCCATGACTATTAAGCAGTTTAACAAGCAATTCCCTGACGATGATGCTTGTCTCGATCACCTTATGCGTATTCGATATGGCGAAACTCACCATTGTAAAAAATGTGGCGCGGAAGCCAGATATTATCGTGTCAAGAAACGCCGCTGTTATGAATGTGAGCATTGTGGTGCTCAAGTCTACCCAACCGCCGGTACGCCCTTTGCAAGAACCAGAACATCACTCAAAGACTGGTTCCATGTAATGTTTATGTTCACAACGTCCCGTAATGGTGTTGCAGCGAAAGAAGTTCAACGCCAGATCGGCGTGACCTACAAGACCGCTTGGCGCATGTGCCACCTTATCCGTGAGTACATGGGCTATGTTGACGGTGATACGCCTTTAGGTGGTCCCGGCCAGCCAGCCGTTGAAATTGATAAAACCTTTATTGGTGGCAAGGACAAGCAAGGCAAAGACGACAAGGCTATTGTTATTGGCATGGCAGAACGTCAAGGCGGCGAAGTTGTTACCCGTGTACTGCGCTCTAAACGCTCAAATGATGTTGTTCCTGCCGTTCGATACCATGTGGTAGAGGGTACTCGCGTTATGACAGACGATGGTGTTGCTTTTCGTTCGCTTAATGAGTGGGGCTATCAGCACCAAACAGTCAATCACAGTGAAAAAGAATACGTTCGTGATGATATTCACACCAATACAATTGAAGGTTTTTGGTCAAACGTGAAGCGCACCATCAAAGGAACCCACGTTTGGGTTTCACCTAAACATCTCCAGAACTACCTTTTGGAGATTGAGTATCGTCACAACCTTCGCCGCGAGCCTCATTTGATGTTTGATCTTCTTTTGAAGGCTTTTCCAAAGGGGGCTTAGTTGCCATTGCGTGCAGGAGTCTATCAAACCTATCTTTTAGAATCTCCATTTTTACCCTTTTCAACTTGTTGAATTATACGATCCAATCGGGACTGTCGTTTCAACATTTGTAAAATCCCAAATCCCCCGATAACAGCACCAGCAACAGATGATATTACGCATATCCAGAAAAGCAAGTCGTCTTGATAGTTTGGTATAGTGGAATAACGCTCCACACCTAGCCAGAAGGCTCCTGCTAAGAAAAACTCTCCCAGAGCAAATTGAGCAAATTCTGCTAGACTGGAAGTTCTGAAATCTTTTAAATCTTCCACATCAACCCCCACATAATCTGTTTCCTGATCATGGTATCGCACCACGACACCGGCCCCCTTGCCGCCGCTGGCAAAAACATCAGAAGTTGAGCCGCCACCACCGCCGCTGACAAAGGTTGGTTTATCCGGTTCGTAT
>DAOUPT010000035.1 GCA_030626025.1 Anderseniella sp.
AAAAGGCTTTGGTTTCATTGCTCCCGACCAGGGAAGTCAGGATGTCTTTGTCCACGCTACCGCACTTGAGCGCGCAGGCATTCGCGGCCTGTCCGAAGGCGACAAGGTGTCCTTCGACACTGAAGTAGACAAACGCTCTGGCAAAACAGCGGTTGCAAATATCCAAACGGCCTAACGGCTAGAAAAAGATCCGACAATCAGCTGATTGGGGTTTTCACAGTAAAACATGCGGGAACTGCTTTCAGATAAAAGCGGTTCCGGTATGCAAGACAATGTCCCAAAAGTCCGCACAGCCAAAGTTCCGCCGCTCTCATTGCACTTCCGCTCAGGGTCTTGGCTGTGTGAAAACGTCGATCTGGTCGTGCGCCGACTGATTTTCCACAGATCGCAGGCTTCTAAACCATCGATTTAATTGATATTTCCTTTTCGAAAAAAACTCTAAAATGGCATTTTGAGCCAAATTTTGGCGTTTTTACACAGCCTGGGTCAGCTCCTGCCGTTCCAGGATAATGACCTTTCGGTATTGGGCCAAGGACAGGATCCTTCAAATCGACACCAGTTCCAATACCTTCGAGCAGTTCTTGTTGAAACGTTTCCAGAGTTTCATCGAGCTTTTCTGCTAGAGCTTTTATTTCCTCAAGCCTATCCAATAAACTCCTGAGGCGGATATCTTATGTGAGGGCACCGATCAGCGCATTGTTACCACGTTGTTAGACTTTTCCTTCTCCTCCACAACTTCCAACACCCTCAAAGCCCAGGCATCCAATGCCCGGCGCTTTTCCGGCAGGTATTCATTCTGATCATAAATGCCGGTAACAGATGCAGCCCCGCCAGTGTCGCTGGCATGATTGAGTACTTTTGATACAGTGAATCGAACAAAGCCCAGGTGTTCGCCTGTTAGGTTTGTTGCCCCTGTACGCCTCAAATCATGGGGTCGAATATCTCCAAGGTCCAGCGCCTTTTTCATGCGTCCGAATGCTCTTGTGAGTGCAGCGGGCTTAATCGGCTGGTCAGCATCGCGAGGGGAGGGGAATACATAAGGGCTTTCACTGCTCCGTACTGCCAAAGCCTTGTCAATCAGTTCCAGCGACAAGTCAGACAAAGGCACCACATGGGTGCGATGGTTCTTTGTTCTATTTGAGGGAATGATCCACAAACGTCGCTCGCGGTCAATTTCATCAAGGCTCATGCCGGTAACTTCACCACGCCTTTGCAGTGTTACCATCGCCAGCAATACCGAATAGGCAACGCTTGCTGATATGGACGCGCCTGCAATCACCACAGGGGGAGTTAAGGTTTGCCAGACAGTTTTGAGTTCAGTGTCAGTTAAAACTCGTTCACGTGGCTTGTAACTAGCGACAGTGACAAACTGGACTGGGTTTATGTCAGAAATCTCTTGGCGTTGTGCAAATGCAAATATGGTGTGAAAAAGAACGCGGGTGTGTCGAGCAGTGCTAATTGAATGATTGTCGGCCAGTTCGTCTATGAAACTCTGAATTGTCGCGCGCGCTAGAGATTTGAGTTTCAATCCGCCAAAGGCTGGCACGATGTGTTTATTAAAATAATATCGTTCGTTGTCTATGGTGCTTTGACGTTTTGGGCGTTTGATGTTTGGCCTATGGCGTCCTGCTTCACACTCCCTGAAATACCATTCGCCAATATCTTGAACTGTCTCCCGCTTACGTTGCTCGACTGCTTCCAGCCTTTCTAACTTAGCGTCATTTGCGGGATCGCCCCCACTGGCAACCTTTGCCCTTTGGTTCACTACCAACGTCCTTGCAGCGGCTAAAGGTGTGTCCTGCACCTTGCCAAGTGTAATACGCTTTTGCTGGCCAGATTTCAGTCTGTAGCGGTATGTCCATGACTTCACACCGGCTGGCGATACTCGCAAACAAAGCCCAGGTTCTTTGGTGTCTGCGTACTCTGTGAGCTTGCCATTGACCGGTTTTGCAGATTTCACAAATGCGTCTGTAAGCTTATGTTTTGGCATTTTCAGCGCCTCATGGTCACAATATCAATCTGTGGTCACACCATGGTCACAAAATAACGAAACTATTTGCAACAACGTGAAACTACATGATATACATAAACCCATGATTTATGCGGGTAAAGAGCCAATTTTGAAACAAAGTGAAATAGTATGAAACTGCTAGACCTTAATATTGTGGATCCGGAGGTCGATGGTTCGAGACCATCCAGCTGTACCACCCCCATATGTTTCGTTTAGCCTCATTTGGTTTAGTCAAACTCAATTAATTTCCCTGCTACGCTAATATGCTTTAACTAAAGGCAATTATTGTAAATAAATCTCATGAAAAACTGCGACTAAACGTTGCAATTTCCAAAGCACTCCCTTAGGCTGCCCAGCGTTAGTAACTTAAAAATTTTCCGTTTTGGGAGGAATTCAATGAAGAAAGTACTTTTGGGAGCCGCTTGCGTGCTCGCCATGGCTGCTGCATCCACAACTGGTGCTGTTGCCGCTAAAAAACAATTTGTTTCAATCGGTACCGGCGGTGTAACCGGCGTGTACTATCCAACCGGTGGCGCGATTTGTCGTCTGGTGAACAAAAACCGTAAAACCCACGGCATTCGCTGCTCAGTGGAATCAACCGGTGGTTCAATCTACAACATCAACACTGTTCGCTCTGGCGAACTGGAATTTGGCGTTGCCCAGTCTGACTGGCAATTCCACGCGCTGCACGGCACCTCAAAATTCAAAAAAGCCGGCCCTTTTAAAGGCCTGCGTGCGATGTTCTCAGTTCACCCTGAGCCTGTCACAATCGTGGTTCGTGCTGATGCCGGTATTAAAGGACTTGCCGATATTAAAGGCAAGCGCTTCAACATTGGTAATGCCGGTTCCGGTACCCGTGGTACTTGGGAAGTTATCGAAGGTGTAATGGGCTGGAAACGCTCAGACCTGAAACTTGCTTCAGACATGAAATCAGCTGAAACATCAGGCGCACTTTGCGATAATAAAATTGATGGTTACTTCTGGCTGGTTGGTCACCCATCAGGTTTGACTCAGGAAACAATCGCCTCCTGTCCTTCAAAACTGGTTACCGGCCTGACCCCTGAAATCGAAAAAATGGTTGCTGAAAAGCCTTACTACCGGATCGCAAATATCCCTGGTGGTATGTATCCCGGTCACCCTGACGACATCAAAACATGGGGTGTTGGCGCGACCTTCATCACATCTGACAAGGTTGGCGATGATGCGGCCTATGAAGTTGCCAAAGCAGTTCTTGGAAACCTTGATGCGTTCCGTAAATTGCACCCTGCTTTCCGTCATCTGAAAGCTGAAGAAATGATCAAAGACAGCTTGTCTGCTCCTTTGCATAACGGTGCGATGAAAGCTTACAAAGAACTTGGCTTGATCAAGTAAAACACAATTTAAATGGAGGGGTTTTCCCCTCCATTTTCTTTTAATGTATGCGTACACAGGCCCCAAAACATAAAAATCCGGGGGCTTAATAATCATAAAAAATCCTGGGGAGGATGTTATGGCAGAGGCCGAAAACTCCACAGCTGCACCTAGTGAAGCAGCTGATATGGTTGCCGACTTGGACGTCGGTTCACGAAATCCTGATAATTGGCAAGGTCCCATGCTCGCCGCCGTTGGCGTGCTTTGGGCTGTTTTTCACATTTATACAGCATCAGATATTCCTTTTATTTTCAGGGAGTGGTCCGGCTGGGACGGGTTCCTGTTTAATTCAGACAAGGAACGAGCCTTTCATCTGGCCTTTGCGCTGTTTTTAGCCTGTACAGCGTTTCCGCTGTTCAAATCCTCTTCGCGAAACCGAATACCCTGGTATGACTGGGCACTGGCATTGGCTGGTGTTGCAACGTGTATGTATCTTGTGGTCAACCGCGATGCGATTGCTGATCGGGCCGGTCTGCCGGAAACTTCAGATCTGGTTGCTTCTGCGATCGGTCTGGTTGTTGTTCTGGTCGCCACCTACCGCGCGCTGGGCTTGCCGATGGTCATCGTTGCCTCGGTCTTTATGGTTTACGTTTTCTTTGGCCACAAGGAATTCATGCCTGAAGTTATCCAGTGGAAAGGTGCATCATTTGGCAAAGCCATGTGGCACTTCTGGATGCAAACCGAAGGTGTATTTGGTAATGCCCTTGGCGTTTCAGCCTCGATGGTGTTCCTGTTTGTGTTGTTTGGTTCCCTGCTCGAAAAAGCCGGGGCCGGTAACTATTTCATCAAAGTGGCGTTCGCCCTTATGGGGCATATGCGCGGCGGTCCTGCAAAAGCAGCCGTTGTGTCATCTGCAGCAACCGGCCTGATCTCAGGTTCCTCAATCGCTAACGTGGTGACCACTGGTACCTTTACCATCCCGTTGATGAAGCGGATTGGTTTTTCGGCTGAAAAGGCCGGTGCCGTTGAAGTGGCCTCATCAACCAATGGTCAGTTGACCCCGCCGGTTATGGGCGCGGCAGCGTTTTTGATGATTGAATATGTCGGTATTCCCTACATTGAAGTTGTCAAACACGCCTTCCTGCCTGCGATCATTTCCTATATCGCGCTGGTTTACATTGTTCACCTTGAAGCCTGTAAACTGGGCCTTGAAGGTATGCAACGGGCTGGTGCGCCAAAGACCATGGCTCAACGCATGATGGGTGTTGCACTCGGATTTTCCGTTTTCATCGGCCTAAGCCTTGCTGTGTATTATGGCCTTGGCTGGCTGAAACCAATTTTGGGAGAATACACAAAACCTGGCATGATGATCCTGTTTGTGGTGACCTATCTTGGTCTGATCAAATGGGCTGCTTCTTATCCAGAACTTGAAATGGATGATCCCAATGCACCGATAACCGAATTGCCGGAACCCGGTCCAATCGCTAAAACCGGTTACTATTTTGCCTTGCCGGTTGTGGTGTTGATCTGGTGTTTGATGGTCGAGCGTTTTTCACCTGGCCTGTCGGCATTCTGGGCAACGCTTTCGATGATTTTTGTATTGCTTACACAAAAATCCCTGAAAGCAATGTTCAGAGGCGAAGGCAGTGCCTTCATGGACGGGGTTAAATCCGGTGTTGAAGACCTCAAGCAAGGTCTGATCAACGGTTCGCGCAACATGATCGGTATTGCGGTGGCAACCGGTACGGCCGGTATCATCATCGGTACCGTGTCGCTGACCGGTGCTCACCAGGTTATCGGTGAACTCATTGAGTATATCTCTGGTGGTAGCCTGATCATGATGTTGATCTTTGTCGCACTGTTCTCTCTGGTTCTGGGTATGGGCCTGCCAACCACGGCAACCTATATCGTGATCACCTCGCTGATGGCGCAGGTTATCATCACCGTTGGTGCAAAATCAGGTTTGATCGTTCCGTTGATTGCGGTCCACATGTTCGTGTTCTATTTCGGCATTATTGCTGATGACACACCGCCTGTGGGCTTGGCTGCTTTTGCCGCTGCTGCGATCTCCAAAGGTGACCCGATCAAAACCGGCCTCATCGGCTTTTCCTATGATATCAGAACTGCGGTCCTGCCGTTCCTGTTTATCTTTAATACGGAATTGCTGTTGATCAATGTCGGATTTTTTAAGGCGGTGTTCGTCTTCTGCATAGCAACAGTAGCGATGTTATTGTTTGCAGCGGCAACACAGGGCTGGTTCTTAGCCAGGTCAAAAATATGGGAAAGCATCGCGTTGCTGGTTATTGCCTTCACGCTGTTTAACCCGGGCTTCTGGCTTGATCGTGTGGCCCCGCCATACAGCTTTGAAAAACCAACCGAGATGGCAAAATTCACCAACGATATTCCCGATGGTGGAACGCTGCGCATGAAGATTGAAGGTGAGGACTTTGCAACAGACAAAGCCATCACCACCACAATCGCATTGGCCATGGGTGACAAATCCATTGGCGATGGTGCAGCACGTCTTGCCAAGGCGTCTGAAATCACTTTCAGAACCGAAGAAGGCAAGGTGTTCATCGATACGCTGGGACAGGGCAAAGTTGCCAAGGCACTTCGTTTGCAGGGCATTGATGTTGATTTCCAAGTCACCCGACTTGAAATTGTCACCGAACGCCTGCCCAAGGAAGTGTTCTACATTCCGGCAATCTTGCTGTTGTTGTTGATCATGTGGTTGCAGAAACGCCGCGAGCCTGCAGACCGCGCCAAAGTGGTTGCTGCACGTATTGAGCGTGAAGCTAAAGCCCAATTCTAAGGAGACTATAAAAGATGTATAAATCGATACTTTTACCGGTCGACTTGGGCCACAGGGCGTCATGGGAGAAAGCTGCACCTGCAGCTGTCGAACTGGCAAAACAACACGGAATAAAGGTCAATGTTGTTACCGTCATTCCCGATTACGGCATGCCAATGGTCGGTAGCTTTTTTCCGGAAGATTTTGCTGAAAAAGCTCTAGAGGCTTCGCAGCAAGAACTGGCGAAATTTGTTGAGAAACATATTCCTGCTGATGTGCTTGGCAAAACCCGAGCCGTCCACGGCACCATCTACAAACGCATTCTTATCAATGCCGACCAGATGGACTGTGACCTGATCGTGCTTGGTTCGCACCGGCCAGAAAAAGCCGACTATCTGCTTGGCCCCAACGCCGCCCGCGTTGTCCGCCATGCCAACCAGTCGGTGTTTGTGGTGCGCTAGGATTTCGCCACAAAATACAAAGTTTGAAGCGCCAACGATGTGAAAATCGTTGGCGTTTTTTATTTATTTCGCTCACGCAAATTTTTGCTATGCAAAAATGCTCCGCGGGGGCGGCCTGACCGGCCGAAGCGCAATCGCGCTTAGTCCTCGCAGTCGCTCGTCCACACAACTTCAAAACGATCTGAGAATCCGCAGCGGAGGAGCATCGCGACGACTGGGCGCAAGTGCCCCGGCGCTTATGCGCCGCCCCTCGGAGGCCGAACGCATAGCGTTCGAATAGCCGCGAGAGGAATCAAATGCTATTGATCCCCACATCAATAGCCTTCCCCAGCTTCTCCACCAGCTCATCCATATGGCTTTCCTCATAAATAAACGGCGGGGCGAGCATGACGTGATCGCCATTTGTGCCATCGACAGTACCAGCCATCGGGTAGCAAACCAGCCCGGCATTCATCGCCGCTTTTTTGATTTTCATTGCAAGGCCGAGGGTGCCGTCAAAGGGTTCGTTGGTTTCGCGGTCCTTGACGATTTCAATACCGCGAAAAAACCCGCGACCGCGCAAATCACCGATGTGGGGATGATCGCCAAAGGCCTCTTGCAGTTTTGCCGTCAAAACGGGGGTGTTTTGTGCCACCCGTTCAATCAGTTTGTCTTCTTCAAACACCTTCTGTACCGCCAGCCCTGCCGCACAGGCGCTGGCATGACCAACATAAGTGTGGCCGTGAACAAAGGTCCCCGAACCCTCTTCAATAATCTGCGCCAGTTCCTCTCGCACCATCACCGCACCGAGTGGTTGGTAGCCGCCGCTCAAGCCTTTTGCCAGCGTGATCATATCCGGCACAACACTATCTTGCTCACAGGCAAACAAAGTCCCGCACCGCCCCATACCGGCCATCACCTCATCAAGGATCATCAGCACGCCATGCCGGTCACAAATTTTGCGGATCTCCTTGAAGTAGCCAGGGACCGGCGGCACAGCGCCCAGCGTCGCTCCGCTGACCGTTTCAGCAATAAAGGCAATCGCACGCTTGTCACCAAGCTTTTCGATAACGGTTTCCAACTCACCGGTAGACCGGGCCAGAAACGCCTCATCGCTCTCGCCTTCATTCTTCCAGCGAAATGGAAAGCACGGCATGATTTTTTCAATATTGGTTGGCAGCAATGGCAAGTAAAGCGTCGGGTTTGACCTGACCGTTCCCAGCGCCATCGTTTCAACGGTGCTGCCATGGTAAGACAAATGCCGTGAGATCATGTGCGATCGTTCAGTCTCGCCGCGCTCAAAATGAATCTGGCGGGCCATTTTTAACGCCGCTTCATTGGCTTCAGACCCGCCGGAAACAAAATAAGTGCGCCACGCTCCGCCCGGTGCCTTGTCAGATAAAATCGCCGCCAGCTCTTCTGCCGGAGAACTGGTAAAAAACGAGGTATGAGCAAAAGCCATCTGGTCAAGCTGGGCTTTTACAGCCTCAATGACCCGGCGGTTGCCATGTCCAAGACATGAAACCGCTGCCCCGCCTGAAGCATCAAGATATTGCTTGCCGGTGCTGTCAGTAAGATAAACCCCCTTGGCTCCTGTAGCCATAGGAAAATCAGCGGTAAGGGAGCGATAAAAAACCCGTGAGGCGTTTGAATTTGCAGACATGGCGAATGACCTTTAGAAACAACATGAAACAAAAATAATAACGGCGATTAAAGCAGGGGCAACAAAGAAAACGACATGACAGAGAAATCTAGCGAAAAACTGCTGCAAATCCTGTTTAACAAAAGCTGGACTGCCGCAAGTCCACAAAAGTGTTTGCCACCGTTCCTGCCTGCCAGGCCAGCGGGCCGCACCATTGTCATCGGCGCTGGAAAAGGCAGCGCTGAAATGGCTATGAGTCTGGAAGAAAACTGGACCGGAAAGCTTGCCGGAAAGCTAGAGGGCATAGTCTTGACCAGATACGGCCACGGCGCGCCGACCAAACACATCAAAATTATCGAAGCAGCCCATCCGGTGCCCGATGAAGCAGGATTAAATGGCACCCGTGAAATTGTCGACCTGATAAGTAACCTGACAAAAGATGATTTGGTCATCTGCCTGATTTCGGGCGGTGGCTCGGCGCTCCTGACGGCTCCAGCTGGCGACATAACGCTTGAAGAGAAACAAAGTATCAACCGTCAATTACTGGCCAGCGGCGCCCCGATTGACGAAATGAACTGCCTGCGCAAACATCTCTCAGCGGTTAAAGGCGGTCGTCTGGCCGTAGCAGCATACCCGGCAAAGGTTGTGTCGCTGATGATTTCCGATGTACCCGGCGATGATCCTTCGGTGATTGCATCTGGTCCGACCGTGGCAGATGTTTCCACCACCGAACAGGCTCTGGAAATTGTTGAAAAATACAAACTGGATCTGCCTGAAAGCATTGAAAACTTTCTCAACAGTCCGCAAGCCGAAACCCCGAACCCCGGCGACCCGCGCCTTGCCAACATCGAGAACCACATCATAGCTGCTCCGGCACAGTCGCTTGAACAAGCAGCACAGGCAGCCAAAAAAGCCGGTTACCAAGTCACAAATCTCGGCGATGCCATTGAGGGTGAAGCCCGTGAAGTTGCTGCACAGCACGCAGCTCTTGCCCTTGTCGCCAAACCCGGCGTCATCATCTCAGGTGGCGAAACCACCGTCACTTTAAAGGGAACCGGCAGGGGAGGCCGCAACGGCGAATACGCTCTGGCCCTCGCCATTGCTTTGGATGGCGCACCCAACATATGGGCCATTGCTGCCGACACAGATGGTATCGACGGCATAGAAGACAACGCCGGTGCCATCATCACCCCGACAACTCTATCACGAGCAAAAGATCTCGGCATGTCCCCGCAAGCCTACCTCGACAACAACGATGCCTACAGCTTTTTTGAAAAACTCGGCGACCTCGTCACCACCGGTCCGACAAGAACCAACGTTAACGATTTCCGCGCGATTCTGATTGAGCCTTGAACTCAATACGCCGGGCATGAAGCACCGGTTCAGTGTAGCCTGAGGGTTGATCCATTCCCCGGCACACCAGATCACAAGCGGCCTGAAATGCTATAGATTCATCCACATCAGGGGCCATATTACGATAGGCAGGATCACCGGCATTTTGCCCGTCAACCACAGCCGCCATCTTTTCCATGGTTGCCAGAACCTGGTGCTTGTCAATCACCCCGTGCAACAGCCAGTTGGCCATGTGTTGTGATGATATACGCAGGGTGGCGCGATCTTCCATCAAAGCTACATTGTGAATATCAGGCACCTTCGAACAACCAATCCCCTGCTCAACCCAACGCACCATATAGCCCAGAATACTCTGGCAACTATTGTCAATTTCCAGCTGTATTTCTTCATCAGGCCAGTTGGTGTTATCGGCCAGCGGTATGGTCAGCAGGTCATCGAGACTGACCGGTGCCCGGCTCAACAGCACCCGTTGTCGCTCATGTACATCAACCTGATGATAATGGGTCCCATGCAGCGTTGCAGCGGTCGGCGAAGGCACCCACGCGGTATTTGCGCCAGCTTCAAGCTGTGCTTGTTTTTGCTCCAGCATGTCCGCCATCAAATCGGGCATTGCCCACATGCCTTTGCCAATTTGCGCCTTGCCTGAAAACCCGCAAGCCAGCCCGGTGTCCACATTACGGTCTTCATAAGCACCGATCCAGGCAGCGGTTTTCATATCGCCCTTGGTTACCATTGCACCGGCCTGCATGGAGGTGTGAATTTCATCACCGGTACGATCCAGAAATCCCGTATTAATAAAACACACGCGTTCGCGTGCCGCGTGGATACAGGCCTTCAGATTGGCGCTGGTGCGGCGCTCTTCATCCATGATGCCCATTTTAAGGGTATTGTTGGCAAGTTTGAAAACATGCTCCACTGCCCCGAACAGGTCATTGGCAAAGGCAACTTCCTGTGCCCCGTGCATTTTGGGAACAACGAAATAAATAGAACCGGTTCTGGAATTGGCGCGCCTGCCGTGCAGGTCGTGCAGCGCCGAGCAGGCATTTATGTAAGTATCAAGAATGCATTCAGGCACCTCGTTGCCATCACCATCACGCACCATCGCTGTGGTCATCAGCAGACCGACATTGCGGGCAAACATTAAAGCCCGTCCGGGCAAGGTGAAGTTTGAGCCATCCGCTCTGCAATATTCGCGATCCTTCGCCAAGGCCCGAATGGATGTCTTGCCACCTTTTGAAACCGGGGCGCTGAGGTCACCCTTCATCAACCCGAGCCAATTGCGATAAACCCCAACTTTATCGGTCGCATCAACCGCCGCAACTGAATCTTCACAATCCATAATTGTCGTTAGAGCAGACTCAAGAATAACATCAGACATACCAGCACTATCAGTTTTGGCTATGGCAGCGTCCGGATTAAAAACCAGCTCAACATGCAGACCATTGTGCTTGCACAAAACCGATTGTGGAGCTTCAGCCGAACCGGTAAAGCCGATAAAGCTCGCAAGCCTGACTTTCTTGCCAGTCACAAGCGTGACTTGGCAAGCGTCCTGAGTAATCTGATAACTTTGCGCCTGCGCATGAGATCCGGATGCCAGCGGTACTGCCTGATCAAGAAACTGACGAGCCCATTTAATGACTTTGCCACCGCGAACCGGATTAAAATCTTTACCGCGCTCTGCCCCGTCATTGTCAGAAATGGCATCTGTGCCATAAAGGGCATCATACAATGACCCCCAACGGGCATTGGCGGCATTTAGCGCAAAGCGGGCATTGCTGACCGGCACAACCAATTGCGCCCCGGCCACCTGAGCAATCTCGGCATCAACATTGTCAGTAGATATCTTGAAGTCATCGGGCTCAGGTTGCAAATAGTCGATTTTTTGTAAAAAACTCTTGTAAGCCGCATGATCATGTGGTTGCCCTTGATGCTCAATATGCCAGTCGTCAATCAGTTTTTGCAACGCCTCACGGTGGCAGACAAGCTCCCTGTTTCGTTCGGCAAAAACAGTAATAATGCACTCAAGACCGGACCAGAATACACCCGTGCTGATTTCCAGCCCCGGTAATAATTGTTGATTGATAAACTCTACCAATTGATCATCAACGGTTAGCGTGCCCAATTTTGCCATGAGTCTTTCTCCATTCGCCATTATGCATGACAGAATGACTATTTTGGTCAATCAAATTTCCCATATTGTGAAATCGAAAACCGAAAAATGGAACTAGTTCGCCATTTTCACCGGTTTCGGCCCGCCCTGTGCCCAATCCAGCAACTCAATTGTATGCACCACCGGTATGCCGGTTCTCGATGCCAGTTGCGTAATGCAGCCAATATTTCCTGCCGCTATAATTTGCGGTGAGGTTTTGGCGATGTTGGTCAGTTTGCGGGATTTTAGCTGGTCGGCCAATTCGCTTTGCATGATGTTGTAAACCCCGGCCGAACCACAGCACAAATGGCCTTCGGGCACATCAGCCACCTCAAATCCGGCATTGCTCAGCAATTCTTTGGGCGTGGTTTTGATTTTCTGGCCGTGCTGCATGGAACAGGCCGAGTGATAGGTTACCCGCAAAGGTCGTTTGTTGGTAAATCCGCCCAGTTTAATACTGGCAAGGTATTCAGTGATATCGCGGGCCAGCCCTGAAACGATTGCCGCCTTGTTGGCATAGGCTTTATCCAGCCGTAGCATGTGGCCATAGTCTTTTACCGTGGTGCCGCAACCCGAAGCATTGATGATAATCGCATCAAGCCCGTCACCGTCTATCTCGGCCATCCAGGCATCCACATTGGTTTTAACTTTTGCCAGTGCGCCATCTTCCATGCCCAAATGGTGTTCCAGCGAGCCACAACAGCCCATGCCGGGCGGAATAACAACCTCGATACCGGCCCGGTTCAACACCCGCACACTTGCCTCATTGATCGAGGGTTCCAGAACTGAATTGGCACAGCCGGTTAAAAGCGCCACCCGTCCTGATTTTGTTTCGTCAGTGCGATGAACCCCGGTTCTGGAAAGAGGTCCCGGCTTGTCAATTCTGTCTGGCGCAATGGCCAGCATCACCCCCATCGGTTTCAGCGATGCAAAGGTATTAAAAGCCCCGGCCAATGGTTTTGCCAGACGAGCCGCTTTCAGGGCAAGGGAAAAACGGCCCGGATAGGGCAACACCATTGCCAGCACCATCCGTATCATCCGGTCAATCAACGGACGCTGATGGGTCTCTTGCACATAGGCCCGTGCCTCATCAACCAGATGCATGTAATGAACCCCCGAAGGGCAGGTGGTCATGCACGACAGGCAGGACAGACAGCGGTCAAGGTGTTTGGTCGTTTCCGGTCCGGCCTTGTTGCCGGTCTCAAACATATCCTTGATCTGGTAAATCCGCCCGCGCGGTGAATCAAGCTCATCGCCGAGCAGCACATAGGTCGGGCAGGTTGCTGTACAAAACCCGCAATGCACACATTTGCGCAAGATATCATCGGCAAGTTTAATCCGCGGCGTTTGCAATTGTTCCGGTGAAAAATTGGTCTGCATTATCTATTCACCTGTGCTTTGCATACGACCGGGATTGAGTATCCCTTTGGGGTCAAATGAGTTTTTCAATCGTCCTGCCAACATGGTCAGCACGCTCGACTGTGGTTGAAAAACCGCCGACCCGGCCTGCGATTTTTCCGTTGCCCGTATCAACGTTGCATGACCGCCGGTGGCTGTAATCGTACCCCGGATTTCAGCCGCACAAGCGCGCGTCTGATTAAGCACCTCAAGCCAGATCAGGCCGCCACCCCAGTCAAAAAAGGCGTTTACCTCGATAGATTTTTCGATCTCAGCCAGCACTTTGGCCCCTTCAGAGGGTGGTACAGAAATCCGCCAGATGGCGTTGTCCTGTTCATCGCCTAATAATCGCACATCGCGGATTTTACTCCACACCTCCCGTGAAGTATCGCGGCCAAGTACATCAAGTTCGCCAAACGGGGACAGCAGGGTTTTGAGACTTTCGATCCGGGCTGCAACTGAAGGTGCAATACCCTCCAGTCGCAACAATGTCCGGGCTTTTGGAATGTGGGCCGCAGCTGAAACATCAACCGGTGCCCCAAGTCCGGCACTCATCGCCTTCATCGCCTGATCATTTTCCAGACCAATGATAGCCAGAGTGGCCTCGGTCTCGGGTTTCGGCAAAACCTTGAAGGTAATTTGCGTCATCGCCGCCAGTGTGCCCCACGAACCGGTAAGGATTTTTGGCAGATCATAGCCGGTGACATTTTTCACCACCCGGCCACCGGTTTTAAAAACCTCACCCCGCCCGGATATTGCCCGGACGCCGAGCACATGATCGCGCACCCCGCCAGCCTGCACCCGTCGTGGCCCGGCAAAGCTGCAGGCGACCATGCCGCCCAAAGTGCCGCTGGTTTTACTGCCCAGCAGATGAGAAAAATCAGGTGGCTCAAACGCAAAGGCCTGACCCTTGTCAGCCAGTTCTTTCTCGATGTCAGCAAGCATGCAACCGGCACCGGCAGCCAGCACCAGTTCTTCGGGCTCATATAGCGTGATGCCGGTGAGGTCAGACAAATCCAGCCCGCATCCGGTTTCCATCGCATTGCCAATTCTTTGCCTTGACCGGCTGCCAACCAGTTCCATCGCCGTCTCATTGGCCAGCGCCCATTGCACCGCCTCAACCACTTGTTGTTCATTGGCGGGTTTGAATATTTCAGTCATGACCTAAAACCTCGGAATATCGGGAAACGGCAATTTGCCGCCCGAAATATGCATTCGACCCATTTCTGCACAATTATACAATTCGGGGAAAACTTTGCCGGGGTTCAGAAGGCCTTTTGCATCAAAAGCACATTTTACCCGCTGCTGATGTTCAAGATCAGTTTTTGAGAACATTACCGGCATGAGATCGCGTTTCTCCACCCCAACTCCGTGTTCTCCGGTCAATACTCCGCCGACTTCCACGCATAATTTCAGTATTTCTCCGCCAAATTCCTCAGTCTTTTCCAGTTCACCAGGCACGTTCGCATCATAAAGAATCAATGGATGCATATTACCATCACCAGCATGAAAGACATTGGCCACCCGCAGTCCGTAATCAGCCGACATCTGCGCCATTCGCTTGAGTACAACTGGTAATTTATGGCGCGGAATGGTGCCATCCATGCAGTAATAATCGGGAGAAATCCGCCCGATTGCCGGGAAAGCCGCCTTGCGCCCGGCCCAAAAATTAAGCCGTTCTTCCTCATTGTTGGAAGCCGCCACCGAAACTGCTTTATTGGTTTTGGCAATGCTGGAAACGCGCTCAATCAGATAATCAACCTCAACCTCCGGCCCATCCAGCTCAACAATCAAAAGTGCATCAACATCAAGGGGATAACCAGCCTGAACAAAATCCTCAGCCGCATGAATGGCATATTTGTCCATCATCTCCATACCCGCAGCGATAATACCCTCAGAGATCACATCAGCAACACATTGCCCGGCGTCTTCGCTGGATGGAAAACCGATCAGCAAAGCCCGCGCCGTTTCAGGCTTGCGCAAAATCCGCACCGTGACCTTGGTCACCACACCGAGCAGACCTTCAGAGCCTGTCATCAGCCCAAGCAGGTCGTAACCCTCTGATTCCATGTGCTTTCCACCAATCTGCACGACCTCGCCGGTGATCAAAACCACTTCCAGTCCCAGCACATTATTGGTCGTCAATCCATATTTAAGGCAATGCACACCACCAGAGTTTTCAGCAATATTACCACCGATCGAACAGGCAATTTGCGAGGAAGGATCAGGCGCATAATAAAACCCGCGTTCCTCAACAGCGTTGGAAATTCCCAGATTGGTCACTCCCGGTTCTGCCACAACGCAGCGGTTGTCATAGTCGACCTCAAGGATTTTATTAAACTTCCCAAGCCCCAGTAAAACCCCGTCCTGTAGCGGCAATGCCCCGCCGGACAAAGAAGTACCAGCCCCGCGCGGTACCACCCGCACTTCATTTTCATGGCAATATTTCAACACTTGTGAAACCTGGTCCACCGTTTCCGGTAACACCACCACCAGTGGCATTTGCCGGTATGCGGTAAGCCCGTCTGATTCAAAGGCTCGCATTTCACTGTCATGGGAAATCACTGCTTCACCAGGGCAGATCGCTTTAAGGTCATTTATAATTCTGTCACGGTTGCTAAGCGTCGCTACATTTACTTCTGGGAGTTCAAGCTGGCTCATGGACATACTTTCAGATGTGGCAAATCGTGTCATATCGCCATCATTCACGATTTGACCACGTTTTGGTGTATAAGTTCCTCTTAACACGGGGCAATGATGTGTTGTAAGACATATCCCTTGCGAGGGAAGTCTCGTGGCGGAATTTTACAATATGGGAAGAAGGAATCCTGAAAATGAAAATGAAACTTGTTCTTGCCGGTCTGATGATCGCTATTGCACCTACTATTGCCTTTGCTGAAGGCGATGCAGTAAAAGGCAAAAAAGTATTTAAAAAATGCAAAGCCTGCCATACTGCTGATAAAGAAAAAAACAAAGTTGGCCCACATCTGGTAGGCATCATTGGCCGTGCAGCCGGTTCTGTCGAAGGTTACAAATATTCCAAAACAATGAAAGCCAAAGCTGGTGAAATCGGCAACTGGGATGAAGCTAAAATCTCAGGATATATCACCAACCCGAAAAAATATCTCGGTGGCAAATCAAAAATGACCTTCAAGTTGAAAAAAGAAGGTCAACGGGCAGATGTCATTGCTTATTTGAAGTCTTTGGCAAAATAAGCCAGACACATAGGTGTTTTCAAAAGCGGCAATCGGGAGACCGGTTGCCGTTTTTTCTTTGCCTGTTTTCCGAAAAAGTGCCAATAAAAGGCAGCAACAAGGAGCTGTGAAATGGCAACAATTCTCGAAATTAACGATCTCAAAAATCTTGCTCGCAGACGCACCCCGAAAATGTTTTTCGATTATGCGGATTCAGGCTCATGGACCGAGAGCACCTATCAAGCCAATGAAAGCGACTTTGCTAAAATAAAACTGCGCCAACGCGTTGCGGTAGATATGACTAACCGCACGCTTGCATCGAAAATGATTGGCCAGGATGTCGCTATGCCGCTGGCCCTGGCTCCTGTTGGCCTTACCGGCATGCAACATGCCGATGGTGAAATAAAAGCAGCGCAAGCTGCTGAAGAAGCCGGTGTGCCCTTTACCCTTTCGACCATGAGCGTCTGTTCGATTGAAGATGTTGCCGAGCATACAAAAAAACCATTTTGGTTCCAGATTTATGTCATGCGCGACAAAGATTTTGCTGGCAGCCTGATTGATCGGGCAAAAGCTGCTGGGTGCTCTGCCCTGGTACTGACTCTTGATCTGCAGATCATTGGACAGCGCCACAAGGATTTGCGCAACCAGCTTTCTACCCCGCCCAAAACCACCCCGCTGCATCTCTGGCAAATGGTAACCCGGCCGCGCTGGTGTCTGGGTATGGCTGGAACCCGTCGCCACACCTTCCGCAATATTGTCGGCCATGCCAAGGGAGTGGAAGATTTAAGTTCGTTGTCGTCATGGACCATGGAACAGTTTGATCCCAAATTGTCATGGGACGATATTGAGTGGATCAAAAAACGCTGGGGTGGTCCGTTAATTCTCAAAGGTATTCTTGATGTCGAAGACGCGCAGCACTCCATCGATACCGGCGCTGATGCGATTATCGTTTCCAACCACGGTGGTCGGCAGCTTGATGGTGCACCATCATCAATATCGGTACTTGGCGAAATCGTTGATGCTGTGGGCGACAAAATTGAAGTCCACATGGATGGTGGCATACGCTCGGGACAAGACGTGCTAAAAGCTTTGTGCATAGGCGCCAAAGGCGTTTATATCGGTCGGCCATTTGTTTATGGCCTTGCTGCGATGGGTAAAACCGGGGTCACTAAAGCGCTCGACATTATCCGCAATGAACTTGACATTACCATGGCCCTGTGTGGTGAGCGTGATGTCAATAATCTTGATCGAAGCAATCTTTATAAATTCAAAGGGCACCTATAATGAAACTTCTGCGTTACGGCCCAAAGGGCAAAGAAAAACCCGGCCTCCTCGATAGCGACGGAAAAATCCGCGATTTGTCCAACGTCATTGATGATTTTTCACCTGACAATCTGACGCCTAAATCTCTTGCCAGACTGGCAAAGTTGAAGGTTGCAAAACTACCGCTGATCAAGGGCAAAAGACGTCTTGGCACACCGGTCACTGGCACCCAGAACTTTGTCTGTGTTGGTCTTAACTACATCGATCACGCAGAAGAGATAAAAATGGATTTACCAGCCGAACCGGTACTGTTTTCCAAACACCTTAGCTGCATTAACGGTCCCAATGATGATGTGGTCTTGCCCAAGCGCGCCAAAAAAGCTGATTGGGAAGTTGAGCTGGCTTTTGTCATCGGCACCCGGGCGAAAAACGTCACCAAAAAGGATGCGATGAAGTACATCGCTGGCTTCACCATCGTCAATGATGTGTCCGAACGCGCTTTCCAGCTTGAGCATGGCGGTCAGTGGATGAAAGGCAAATCCTGCGAAACATTCGGCCCCGTCGGACCATGGCTTGTGACGCCTGATGAGATTGGAAAAGTCCAGCGTTTAAACCTGTTTACTGAAGTAAATGGCAAACGAATGCAGGACGGAACCACCAAAAATATGATTTTTCCAGTGGCCCATGTGGTTTCCTACATCTCAAAATTCTTCACCTTGATGCCCGGTGATATCGTTTGTACCGGTACACCCGCAGGTGTAGGTGCTGGCAAAAAACCACAAATATTCCTGAAACCCGGCGATACCATGCGGTTGGGTATTGAAGGTTTAGGCGAGCAGGTTTGCAAGGTCGTACGCGAGAAGTAGTAAAATCTTAAAGTCGGCGTAAATGCCTCTCTACCGAACCGAGTAAATCATCGGCAGCATTGCCACGCGATGAACCGCCGCCAAGAAAATCATCAAGGCCGGAGCGTGACTGGCCAATGACATCTTCATTATAAGAGGGTCGTGAACTTTTGCCGTTACCGCCGCCAAGCATGTCATTGAGTAGATCACCGAGGCCACCTGTTCCACCTGTCTGCTGTTGGCGCGGAGCAGGTTGTGATTGTGTTCGTCTGCCACCACCGAGAACCTGTCCGAGAATATCACCCAAACCACCGCCACCAGAGCGACCGCTACCGCCACCGAGCACTTGACCAAGAATGTCACCTAAGCCACCACCGCCACGACGGGGCGCTGGGGCAGACATTCCACCCCCGGTCATCTTTTTGGTCAACGAGCCGATCACCATGCTGGCAATCACCGGCAATAGTTGTTTCATGATAGAGGAACCAATACCGCTGGAACCGGCAGCCCGCATGGCAACTTCCCGGCTGACATCTTTGGAGCCGAAAATATGACCAAGAATAGCGTTGCCATCATTTGCAACACTGCCAAATTGTACAGCGTCTGTATTGTCGAGGTATTGCGAATGATTGCCTTTTTGCAGCGCCTGAACCAGCGTCACGACATTTTCTGGTGATTGGGCCATATTGCGCCGCAGTCCGGCTGCGATAACCGGGGCGAGTTCCTGCACCGCTGCGGCCGTTTGGGTTTCATCCAGTCCGAATTGCCCGCCGATTGCGCCAAGTGCATTACCGCCATGGGCCTGTTGTAAAAGATCAATAAGTTCCATTTTTGCCTCCGGTTTTTTCAAGCCTATTTACATAGGCGTATATAGATATGGTCGCGATGATACCAAATACCACCGTGCCAAGGGAATAGCCAATCATCACCCCTTCAAAACCCCATAGACTCACACCAATCATAACAAAGGGAATAGTGCCGATTGTCGCCTTGCCCCAGTTAAACATCATTGACCAGTGGGGCTTGCCAAGATTGTTAAAAGACGCTTGGGCAACAAATTGCGCTCCGGCAAACAGCCATGATATCGACAGGAAAGAGCAGAATAGGGTAACAAGTCTGGCAGCATCACCCTTGGCCAGAAACCAACCCGGTACCTGATCACGCAGCAACCACAGGCACACGGCGACAATAGTTGTATAGATACAATTGAAAGCTAGGGATTTGTTTAATGTTTCACGCAATCGGGCAAAGTTTTTTGCCCCATAGTTTTGCCCGACAATTGGCCCAACTGCCCCTGAAAGTGAGAACACAATACCAAAAGCTACCGGCACCAGACGGTTGATGATGGCGGTCCCGGCAACGGCCTCATCACCAAAGGGAGCAGATGACCAGGTCAAGTATCCAACAGCAAAAGGGGTTGCCAGTTGGGTTAGGGTTGCCGGAAATGCAATTTTCCAAATGGTCGGGAAATCCTTGAAATAGTTTGTAATGCTAAAGGGCAAAAAGAAATTATGAATTTTTCTGACCGCATAAAACCCGACCAGAAATGAGGCCAGATTTGCACAGATGGTTGCCAGTGCCGCGCCCTGAATGGAAAGATCAAATCCAAAAATAAACAGAGGGTCAAGGATACCATTGCCGATGGCAGCCACCAGCGTAACATACATTGCCCGCCGTGCGTCACCAATGGCCCGTAATATGAAGCTACAACTAACCGAAGCCCCTAATAAGGGGAACCCAATGGCAACGGTTTTCAAATATAAAACACCATAGTCAAGTGCCGCGCTGCGGGCACCGAGAAAAAACAGCATGTCGTGGGAAAATGCAAATATGATAACAGTCACCAGTAAAGGTCCGGCAACTCCAAGGGTTAGCGTGCTGGTCGCATATCGTGTTGCTGCCGCCCTGTTTCCAGCACCCAGATTTTGAGCCACAAGCGCCCCGGCCGCAATAGCAATGCCAATACTGACCGACAGGCTGGTAAAGGCAATCATGCCGGCAAAGCCAATCGCCGAGGTTATTTCTGTTTCGCCCAGCAGGGCCAGAAAATAAAGATCAGCAAAATCCACCAAAAATAGTGCCATCAAACCGATAGCGCTGGTAAAAGTCATAACGATCACATGGCGGGATATGGACCCGTTTACGAAACGGGCCTGACTTTGATCAGTTTCGTTGGTTACGGCCACTAAGCGGCTGTACCGCCAACAGTAATTTTATCGAGCCGTAGCGTTGGCTGTCCAACACCAACAGGAACACCCTGGCCTTGTTTGCCACAAGTACCGATACCCGGGTCCAGTTCCATATTATTACCGATCATTGAAATTCGGGTCAGGGCATCAGCCCCGTTGCCGATGATTGTTGCCCCTTTTACCGGTGCGGTTATTTTACCATCTTCAATCATATAGGCTTCAGTACAGGAAAACACAAATTGGCCGCTGGTAATATCAACCTGCCCACCGCCAAAAGACACTGCATAAAGGCCGTTCTTAACCGATGAGATAATCTCATCATGTTCAAGGTCACCGTTGAGCATGTAGGTATTGGTCATCCGCGGCATTGGCATATGGGCAAAAGATTGCCGACGTCCGTTGCCGGTTGCTGGAACGCCCATCAACCGGGCATTCAGGCGGTCCTGCATGAAGCCGGTTAAAATGCCATTTTCGATCAGTGTGGTGGATGATGTCGGGGTACCTTCATCATCAAAACTCAAACTGCCCCGCCGGTTTTCAAGGGTTCCATCGTCAACAACGGTCACGCCATCAGCGGCAATTTTCTCACCCATCAGTCCTGCAAAAGCACTGGTGCCTTTTCGATTGAAATCACCTTCAAGGCCGTGGCCAATTGCTTCGTGCAGCAAGATACCGGGCCAACCCGGGCCGAGAACCACATCCATTTCACCGGCAGGTGCAGGAACTGACTGCATGGCAATTTCCGACTGTCGTAATGCTTCACGCACTGCAAATTGCCATTTGTCTGGAGAAATTAGTTCCTCATAGGTGCCGCGACCGCCAAACCCGTAAGAACCGGTTTCCTGCCGGTCCTCTTTTCCGGTCATGATCGACACGTTAAAGCGGATTAGCGGGCGTTCTTCTGCCCGAGAAAATCCGCCAGTGCGCATGATTTCTACTGCTTGCAGTTCACCCGCATAAGAGATCGAGACTTGACGAATGCTGTCATCCAGAGATCTGGCATAAGCGTCAGCATCCTGCATCAAGGCGACTTTTTCCTCAAAACGGGCAGCGTCAACCGGATTGCGGTTCGTATACAGGGTTCGGTTTGTACTCGGCGGATGGTCACTGCGTGTTCCGGTATGCCCTGATCGAACACTGGTGATGCTGTCGCCAGCTCTTTTAAGGGCTTCGGGTGATAATTCGTTGGAATGGGCAAAACCTGTTGCTTCGCCTGCGACCGCGCGCAATCCAAATCCTTGCTGAGTATTGAAGTTGGCCGATTTTAGCTGGCCATCATCAAAGCTAAGGTTTTCAGACTGGGTGAACTCCAAAAACAGCTCGCCGTCATCGCAGCCGTTCAATGTCTCGGAAACAAATTTTTCTGTTTGTTTACGATCAAGGTCGCTTGTATCAAAAAACAAGTCACCTGTCGGCGCTTCATTGGCGGTGTTTGTCATTTTTGGACCTTGTCGAGAGCTTTTAAAGCAGCCGTAAAGCCTGAAAGGTCAAGGTCGAGAGGAATTCCAATTCCTGGCGCTTCATAAATCAAAAACTTGCCTTTTGATCCCTTTTTCATTTTGGCCAGTGTTTCTTTGCGCATTTGGGCAAAAGCCACGCAGTTACGTGGGTCGCAACGGCTGAATGGAACGCGACCAGCCGCTGCCCCGTCAACTTCAAGTGCGACGCCGGTTGGCAGGTAAACTCCGATCGGGGCCAGAATGCGCATCATTGTGGCGGTTTCTTTGCCTTGTGTTACCCGGGCCAGAATGAGTGTGACGCCGATCCGTTTGTTTTTCTTGTTTACGACTATTTGAATTACGCCGCAGTCTCGTTTTTTTGCTGGCGCCCCGGCTACAGTTGGTTTTTTTGCGTCACACTGAACAATCCACTTGCCATGTTTTGACATGACTTCAGCCGGAGTTGGTTGCGGACGGCGCTGGGCTTGCCTGGCTTGAGCAGGTCCGCGAACTTGCGGCCTGACCCCTTTTGGCAAGGCATTCTGACCAGGTCCGAATTTACGCTTTACCTTTTGTTGGGCCTGAGCCTGTGTTGTTGTAACCACGCCGGTGACCATTGTGCCAACGGCAAAGCTGCCTGCAACCATCAGTGAAATTAAAAATCTGCTCGCTCTGTTGTAGCGGGTTGTTGAAACGCGGTTCACGGGGATCTCCGGTAGATTGTTTTCCAAACTGGGTATATCCGCCAGTCACAGCGGGATGATTCTTTGTATACCAGACGTATCTCAGTCTTGTAGCATGCTGTCAAATACCATCACATGTTTTGTTATATGTTTTTGGTTAAATTCTGCATATTTAGGTATTTTGCTTTAGCATTCAGAATTTTCCACAGCTTGTCTCTGGTATAAATGCGGCAGAATTTCGTTGGAAACAGCAGGCCGCGTAATTTTGCCGCGCTAAAACCCGTTGCGAGAACAAGGCAAGTGTGATTCAAATGTAACACAAGGGCACAAGTGTCTTTTTAAAAGTCGGTTTTTTAGAAGGCCGGGAAGATGCGGGTGTTTTGAGGAGGGTGGCGTGAGTCGCTGTACGTTGATTTGATGTTTAATCGTGTGCAGTGTGCGGACGCCTTCTAAAACTGTAAAAGAATTTAGGGAGGGAAGGGACGTCATGCGTGTCCTTTTGGCAAATTTAGCCGTAATTTTTATCGCCGTAACAGGTGCAGGTGCAGCCATTGCTGGTGGACTGGGTCAACCAGAACCGTGGCAGTTGGGTTTGCAGCAGGCTGCATCACCTTCAGCTGAAGGCATTGCATCGTTTCACACCTTGCTTTTGTGGATCATTACCATCATCACATTGTTTGTCGCTGCGTTGCTGGCGTATGTGGTTTGGCGGTTCAGTGAAAAGAAAAATCCTGTACCATCAAAAACCACCCACAATACGATGATTGAGTTTGTCTGGACTGTTGTGCCGATTTTGATTTTGGTTGGTATAGCCATCCCGTCATTCCGTCTGTTGTATCTGCAGCGTGACATTCCTGAGGCCGGGCTGACAATTAAAGCCACCGGCAATCAGTGGTATTGGAGCTATGAATATCCTGAGCACAAGAATGCTGATGGTGAAGCAATCAGCTTTGATGCGGTTATGAAGACAGATGAAGAGCGCGGCGAAAATGATCCGCGTTTGCTGGCCGCAGACACGCCCGTCGTTGTGCCGGTAAATACAGTTGTGAAAGTGATTGTAACGGCTTCGGATGTCTTGCATGCTTGGACCGTTCCATCTTTTGGGGCCAAAATTGATGCCGTACCAGGTCGCTTGAATGAAATCTGGTTTAAAGTAGAAAAAGCAGGCGTTTATTATGGTCAGTGTTCTGAGATTTGCGGCAAGGATCATTCCTTCATGCCAATCGAAGTGCGGGTTGTTTCTCAGGCCGATTACAACAAATGGCTTGATAAAACCAAAACCGCTGGGCTTGAAGCCGCTAATAAAAATTTAATTGCGAAAATGAACGCCGGGAATGCGGATTCAAAAGTAGCGAAACTGAACAATTAATTTTACTTAAATATCAACGGATGGTTGCAGAGCCATCCGGATATAAAAGAACCTTAAGTTAGAGGGGAAATGAAAAATGGCAGACGCCGCTGCAGCACATGATGACCACGGTCATCCAACTGGTTTGAAACGCTATCTGTTTTCAACCAACCATAAAGACATTGGCAACATGTATCTGGTTTTTGCGATTTTCGCAGGGCTGGTTGGCAGTGCTTTGTCTGGTGCCATGCGCATCGAGCTTCATGAGCCGGGGATTCAGTTTTTCCCGTTAATCGCACAAATCATGCAGGGTGCTGAGGACCCGGTTGAAGCAGGTAAACACCTGTTCAACGTGTTTACAACAGCCCACGGCTTGATCATGATCTTCTTCATGGTGATGCCGGCAATGATCGGTGGTTTTGGCAACTGGTTTGTGCCGATTATGATCGGTGCACCGGATATGGCTTTCCCACGGATGAACAACATTTCATTCTGGTTATTGCCTCCCGCTCTATTACTGTTGGTTATTTCAATGTTTGTTGAAGGACCTGCCGGTGCTAACGGCGTCGGTGGTGGTTGGACGATTTATCCGCCGCTTTCTACAACCGGCCAGCCCGGTCCGGCGATGGATTACGCTATTTTGGCACTTCACATTGCAGGCGCCTCGTCAATTCTCGGTGCGATCAATTTTATCACCACGATTTTCAACATGCGTGCGCCAGGCATGACCCTGCACAAAATGCCGTTGTTCGTCTGGTCAATCCTGATCACCGTGTTCCTGTTGCTGTTGTCCTTGCCGGTTTTTGCCGGTGGCATCACCATGCTGCTGACAGATCGTAACTTCGGCACCAGCTTCTTCTCTCCAGAAGGTGGTGGTGATCCAATCTTGTTCCAGCATTTGTTCTGGTTCTTTGCCCACCCCGAAGTGTACATTCTGATTTTGCCCGGTTTCGGCATTATCTCCCAGATTGTTGCAACCTTCTCCAAAAAGCCGATTTTTGGCTATCTAGGAATGGCTTACGCCATGACCGCGATTGGTGTTGTTGGCTTTATTGTTTGGGCTCATCACATGTACACAGTTGGCCTTGATGTTGACACGCAAGCCTACTTTACAGCAGCTACCATGGTGATTGCGGTGCCGACCGGCATTAAAATCTTCTCATGGATTGCAACAATGTGGGGTGGTTCCATTTCAATGCGGACCCCAATGCTCTGGGCAATCGGCTTCATCTTCCTGTTCACCATTGGTGGTGTGACCGGTGTGGTGTTGGCCAATGCCGGGGCGGACCGTGCCATGCATGATACCTACTACGTTGTTGCTCACTTCCACTATGTGTTGTCGATGGGTGCCGTATTCTCGATCTTTGCGGGCTGGTATTACTGGTTCCCCAAAATCACCGGTTACATGTACAATTCATTCTTGGCAAAAACCCACTTCTGGTTGACCTTTGTCGGTGTGAACGTGATTTTCTTCCCGCAACATTTCCTCGGACTTGCAGGCATGCCGCGCCGTTACATTGATTATCCTGATGCGTTTGCCGGATGGAATGCAGTGTCATCTTACGGTGCTTATATTCAAACGGTCGCCATGGCAGTCTTTTTGTATGGTGTGTTCGAAGCATTCAAGAAAAAACGCGTTGCTGGCAATAACCCTTGGGGGCCAGCAGCAGATACGCTGGAATGGACATTGTCTTCACCACCACCATTCCACCAGTTCAATGACTTGCCAGTGATCAAGTAAGCTGAACTGATAGCAATATTACCGGTCCGCCGAACGACAAAACTTTGCGGACCGGGTTTCTTAAAAACTTTTCGGTAAACCAATGTCAGATACACACGCAGATATTTCAGAGTTGAACGGACAAGCCGCCCCGCGCCTTAACGGCGAAGGGTCGATTGCCGACTATTTTGCCCTGCTCAAACCACGCGTCATGTCCTTGGTTATTTTTACCGCCTTTGTTGGTATTGTTACAGCCCCCGGCCATATTCATCCGTGGCTGGGCGCTATGGCCCTTTTGGCCATTGCAATTGGTGCCGGAGCATCCGGTGCTCTTAACATGTGGTATGACGCTGACATTGATGCAGTGATGAAACGAACTGCCAAACGACCCGTTCCGTCAGGTGCTATTCAAGCCGGTGATGCTTTAGGTTTCGGCCTGCTGTTGTCGGCTGGCTCGGTATTCTTCCTCGGCGTGTTGGTCAATTGGGCAGCGGCTGCTTTGTTGGCGTTCACAATTTTCTTTTATGCCGTTGTTTACACAATGTGGCTCAAACGCTCGACCCCGCACAACATCGTAATTGGTGGTGCATCCGGGGCGTTCCCACCGTTAGTTGGTTGGGCCGCCGTTACCGGCGGTATTGATCTCGTATCTATATCGTTGTTCCTGATTATTTTCCTTTGGACTCCACCTCACTTCTGGGCCCTGTGCTTGTCCCGAACCGGTGAATATCAGCGCGCTAATGTGCCAATGTTGCCTGTCGTAGCCGGTATTGGAGAAACCCGACGCCAAATCTGGTTTTATACACTTGCCATGGTTCCGGTGACCTTCGCACCTGCGGCCCTGGGAGCTGCCGGTTGGCTCTATACTGGCATAGCACTTGTTTTAAACGCCGCATTTGTCTGGTTCGCCTGGTCAATATACTCTGCCAAAAGTGACAGTACTCTTGGTGACGCGCCAAGAAATTTGTTTAAATTCTCTATCTTGTACCTCTTCATTTTGTTCAGCGGATTGCTGGCAGAATGGGCTTTAGGGGTAACCCCATTTACCGGTCTTGGAGGCTAAAATGGAATTTCATAAAATGACCCAACAGGAAATTACCAGTCGCCGCAAACGCAATATTGCGATTGCCGTGTCTCTGTTTGTTCTATCCATGTTGTTTATGGTCACCACAATGGTTCGCGTTGGAACCAATATGGGAGTGATTTGACAGCCATGTCGCAGGCCTCATCCAATAATAACAAACGCGTTGCATTGTTATGTGGCAGCCTTGCTGTTGGCATGGTGGGGATGGCCTACGCTTCGGTTCCACTATACCGGATTTTTTGTCAAGTGACCGGTTTTGGCGGCACAACACAGATTGCAAGCGGACCGGTCAGCAACATTATCAATCAGAAAATCAACGTTGAATTTGATGCCAATGTTAATCGCGATCTTGATTGGAAGTTCAAACCGGTTCAGCATAAGATTACGATGAAAATCGGCGAGGAAGCGTTGATTTTTTATCGGGCTGAAAACACTTCAAAGAGAACCATAACCGGCACGGCGGTATTTAATGTAACTCCACCGCTGGCCGGAAAATACTTTAACAAGATTGAGTGTTTTTGTTTTACCGAACAAACCCTCAAACCCGGTCAGAGTGTTGACATGCCGGTGACATTTTTCGTCGATCCGGAAATCGTCAAAGACCAGGATTTAAAGAAATTGAAAACCATCACTTTGTCTTACACCTTTTACGAGGCCGACAAAGACGAGAAGGAAACCAAAGACGTTTCCGCCAACCAGACGTCGGCGCCTACAGCGCCAACCAACGACACAGTAGTAAATTAACGCAAACAGAATTTAATTTTTCATAAGAACCGGTAAGGTTCTGACAGAAAGGGAGAAGGGGAAAATGGCAGACAGTCACGCACCAAATCACAATTACCATCTGGTAGACCCGAGCCCATGGCCATTGGTCGGGGCAATTGCTGCCTTTGTTTTGGCACTCGGTGCCGTAAACTGGATGCATGGTGGAAATCCATGGGTCATGGTCGCCGGTTTTGTCGGCATTCTTTATACCATGTTCATGTGGTGGGCAGACATCATCAAGGAGGCCCATCAGGGCGACCATACCAAAGTTGTGCAACTGCACCTGCGCTATGGAATGATCCTGTTTATTGCCTCTGAAGTGATGTTTTTTGTCGCCTGGTTCTGGGCCTATTTTGATGCTTCATTGTTTTATGACGAAGTTGCTCAATTTGCCCGGGTGGAATCAACCGGCGGTCAATGGCCACCAAAAGGAACGCAGGTCTTTGACCCATGGCATTTGCCCTTGCTCAACACCATCATCCTTTTGACATCAGGTACCACCGTTACATGGGCGCACCATGCGCTGGTCCACAATGATCGCAAAGGTCTGGTTTGGGGACTGGTTTTAACCATCCTTCTGGGCATCACCTTTACCGGTGTTCAGGCATATGAATATGGTCATGCAGCATTTGCGTTCAGTGCTGACAATGGCGGGAACATCTATTCATCAACGTTCTACATGGCAACCGGTTTCCACGGCTTTCACGTATTGGTCGGAACCATCTTCCTGATCGTCTGCCTGTTCCGTGCCCTTAAAGGCCATTTCACACCAGAACAGCATTTTGGTTTTGAAGCGGCTGCCTGGTATTGGCACTTCGTTGACGTTGTATGGTTGTTCCTGTTTGCCGCCGTCTATGTGTGGGGCTCATGGGGCGTTGCCGCTCACTAACCGCTAGCTTTAAACAAATGTAAAAACCGCGTTCTTTTGAAACAAGGAGCGCGGTTTGTTTTTTCCGATAACAAAACCTATATTAGAATCCATGACAGACCAAAATCACTATCCCGACCTCTCTCCTGTGTCCACCGGCCTTAAGGGGAAATGTCCCCGTTGCGGTCGTGGCAGCTTGTTCAACGGTTTTCTGGAAATAGCTGAAAAGTGCAGTTCCTGCGAACTTGATTTCGAATTTGCCGATGCTGGCGACGGCGCCACATGGTTCGTCATGGTTATCGCCTCAACATTAACGATGGGCGCTGTATTGTGGGTTGAGTTTAGCTATCAACCGGCCTATTGGGTCCATGCTTTGGTGGCAATTCCGCTTGCACTTGGGCTTCCCTTATTATTGTTGCGTCCCGGCAAAGCGATACTGGTAAACCAGCAATACAAAACCGAAGCGGCACCTGGACAGATTGATTTGGATAAATGACTAAAGGCCGCCGCATAGGTTTCATCGCTTTTTCATTGCTGATGATTGTCTGTCTCGTTGCTCTTGGTGCCTGGCAATTGCAAAGGATGCAATGGAAGGCACAACTGATTGAGCAAAGCAAGTCGGCCTTGACCGCCAAACCGGTTTCGATCAACGATATAACTGCTGGAATTGAATACGGGTTTAGCGTTGACTGGCTGCGTATCGAACTCACCGGGTCATACCGGCATGATCTTGAACGCTATATATACAGCCCGACAAAGGCAGGCATTGGTTATCAAATTATTACGCCATTTATTGACGATGCGGGCATTCTGGTTTTTGTTGATCGCGGCTGGGTTCCGGCCACAGCAAAAGATCTGGCCAATCGT
The DNA here is from genome assembly GCA_030626025.1 of Anderseniella sp. Lineage (GTDB taxonomy): Bacteria > Pseudomonadota > Alphaproteobacteria > Rhizobiales > Aestuariivirgaceae > JALWJW01. The sequence continues at coordinate 29,400 of DAOUPT010000035.1, forward strand.
CAACCAGCTCGCCAGCCTGAGAACAAAATCGTTATCACCGGCGTAACCCGCTTGCACATCCCAGGCACAACTTTGTTTCAGGCACAAGCGGACCGGGTCAATAATGTCTGGTATTGGTATGACCGCGAAACGCTGGCAACCTCATTACCGACTGGAACAGGTGAAACAACTGATGGACAATTGCCGATCATTTCCCCGGTATTTGTGCAACTGGAACCAAATGGCGAACCGGGTGTTGGTGAGTGGCCAAAAATCGGACCGGTAAAAATAGAACTGCCGAACAACCATTTGCACTATGCGATAACCTGGTTATCTCTTGCGTTGATTACGCTGGTTATGTTGATTATATTTTTACGTGCAAACCGAAAAACAAAGGCCGCACCTTGACCAGAGTCGAGTTCGATGTATTTTGCAAATCGCTCAAAGTAACCACGAACGTCATCCAGTGGGGAAATGCAACCGTCTGGAAAGTCGGTGGTAAAATTTTCGCAATCTGTTCCCATTGGGGAAAGGGTGACCATCAAAAAATTGGCTTCAAATGCTCAGATTTCTCTTATCTGGTTCTGATTGAACAGGACGGCATTGTGCCTGGCCCCTATCTAGCCCGCGCCAAGTGGATCCAGCTTGAAAATGATGATGCCATGTCTGATGAAGAAATCAGAGCCTACATCACCGAGGCCCATAAAATCATCGCATCAAAGCTGACGAAAATCAAACAGCGCGAACTGGGTTTGTTGCCATCTTGAAGCTCGCTGGTAAACCGGCTATAGCAATCGCACTCTAACAAAAGGCAACGCAATGCAATATGTCTCGACACGGGCAGGTGCCCCCGAACTGGGTTTTGAAGACGTCATCATAACCGGCCTCGCCGCTGACGGCGGGCTGTACGTGCCAAAAACCTGGCCAGAATTTTCCAAAGAAAAATGGCGCTCGATGCGCGGTAAAACCTATGCCGAAATTGCTTTTGAGGTTATGGAACCATTTGTTGAAGGGGCTATGCCAGGCGATACCTTCAAGAAAATGATCGATGACGCCTATGCCTCATTTTCTCACCGCGCCGTTGTACCGCTCACCCAGCTTGATGCCAATCAATGGCTGCTGGAGCTTTATCATGGCCCGACGTTGGCCTTTAAAGATGTCGCCATGCAATTGCTTGCCCGCCTGATGGATTGGGCTCTGGAGAGGGCTGATAGATCAGCAAGCATCGTCGCTGCGACCTCCGGTGATACCGGCGGTGCTGCTATTGAAGCTTTTAAAAATTCCCAAAGAACCAAGGTGTTTGTTCTCCATCCCCATGAGCGTGTAAGTTCTGTCCAGCGCCGCCAAATGACTACCACCGGCTCGGATCGGGTCTTCAACATCGCGCTTGAAGGCAACTTTGATGATTGCCAGGATTTGGTCAAGGCAATGTTTGCCCACGAGACATTCCGGACGGAACAAAATCTTGCCGGTGTTAACTCCATCAACTGGGCCCGCATCATGGCTCAGACGGTTTATTATGCCACATCGGCGATCGCTCTTGGTGCGCCTGACCGGTCGGTTAGCTTTACCGTGCCAACTGGAAACTTTGGCGATATTTTTGCCGGTTATGTGGTCAAGCAAATGGGTTTGCCCATCGATCAGTTGGTCATCGCCACCAACTCTAACGACATCCTTGACCGCACCCTGAAAACCGGGCGTTATGAAATAACCGGTGTTGAAGCAACAACTTCGCCATCAATGGATATTCAGGTCTCCAGCAATTTTGAACGCTTGTTGTTTGACGTTTCAAACCGCAACGGAAATGAAGTGGTGCGAATGATGTCGGGCCTTAAACAATCAGGTGCCTTTGAGATTGCCGCTGAACCGCTCGCCATTTTGCGCAAAACGTTCACTTCCGGCCGGACAGATGAAGACGCTGTGAAAAACATCATTGCTGATACATTGAAAACATCCGGAAAACTCATCGATCCGCACACAGCGGTCGCCTACTCGGTGGCTCGTCAGACAGCGAGTGAAAGCCCAATGATCACCCTGTCAACAGCGCATCCGGCCAAATTCCCTGATGCGGTACAAGCTGCCAGCGGTATTCACCCGCAATTACCGCCGCATATGGCTGATTTGTTTGACAGGACTGAAAAATTTGAAGTGCTGCCCAATGATCTGACTGCAGTGGAAGGTTTTATATCCAAATGCCAGTAAACAACGTCAATAAAACAGACCTTGCCAACGGCATCACGGTCCTCAGCCAGGACTACGCCCATCTTGAAACTGTAGCTCTCGGGGTTTGGACCAAAGCCGGTGCTCGTGATGAGCGCAAGGAAGAAAATGGTATTGCCCATATGCTTGAGCATATGGCATTCAAGGGCACTAGCAAACGCAATGCCCGCCAGATCGTTGAAGAAATTGAAGCTGCAGGCGGTGATCTCAACGCTGCTACTTCTATGGAATCCACCACCTATACTGCTCGCATTTTGAAAGACGAGTGGGTTAATGCGCTTGATGTCCTCGGCGATATTATCTGTGACCCGTTGTTTGAGAAAAATGAGCTAGAACGCGAGCGCGATGTTGTGTTGCAGGAAATTGCTGCCGCCAATGATACCCCCGATGAAGTGGTTTATGATCTTGGCCATGAGGTGGCATTTCCCGATCAGGCCGTAGGCAGAACAATATTGGGCACCCAGGAACGGGTGTCTGCGTTTACACCCCAGAACCTGCATCGTTTTCGCAACGACCACTACGGCGGATCTCAAATGGTGATTGCAGCCGCCGGCCGCATTGATCATGATAAATTTGCTGATCAGGTTGCTGAAAAATTTTCAACCGTCAAACCCGGCACAGTGACCGAGCGCCCGCCAGCGCAATTTACCGGCGGCATGTCGGTATCTGAAAAACCTCTCGATCAGACCCATATCCTGATGTCGTTTCCCGCTGTTGGCTATCGCCATGAAGATATCTATGCCATGCAAATTCTGTCGATTGTCCTTGGTGGTGGCATGTCATCGAAACTGTTTCAGCAAGTACGTGAAGAACATGGCCTTTGCTACGCTGTTTATGCCCACGTTTCGGCTTTTCAGGACAGTGGTTTGTTTTCTATTTACGCGGGAACAGCACCTGACAAGGTCGGTGATCTGATTACGGTTACAACCGACACAATCCTGACCATGACAGATGGGGTTTCACAAGCCGAGATTGATCGGGCAAAAAACCAGATCAAGGCCGGGTTGGTGATGAGCCTTGAAAGCGCCGCCGGGCGGGCTGATCAACTGGCCAGGCAATACATGGCCTTTGGCCAGGTACCAGAGATAAGTCAGATCATTGAAAAAATCGAAGCCGTGACGATGGCCGATTTAACCCGTCTGTCAGTGCAGGTTTTCAACGGTGGTCAACTGTCCTTTGCAGCCGTCGGGTCTCTTGCTAAGCTGCCGTCCTATGGTGCTGTGACAGCAAGGTTTAGATAATGATTTTCCATCGGTCAGCAAACGAATATTACGAACTGACCGACACTATCGAAACCGTGCGGCTAACAATGCGTTTCCCGCTGATGGACGATTATGCCCAATGGTCCAGCCTGCGCAACCAAAGTCGCGCTTTTCTGGTGCCGTGGGAAGCAAGCTGGCCAGCTGATGATTTGTCGCGCAACGCCTTTGCCTACCGCTTAAAGCATTATCGCGGCAATGTCCGCAAAGACGAAGCTTACCCGCTGCTGATTTTCAAAGCTGATGACAACAAAAAACTGCTCGGTGGCGTGACCATTTCCAACGTCCGCCGCGGCATCGCCCAAACCGCCCAACTGGGATACTGGATCGGTCAGCCGCACGCCAACAAGGGGTATATGAGCGAAGCAGTAAGAGCTGTCAGTGGTTTTTGTTTTGACCAACTTGCCCTAAATCGTGTTGAAGCCGCCTGCCTCATAAACAATGGCCCTTCAACTCGTGTTCTTGAAAATGCTGGTTTTTCCCACGAAGGCATCGCTCGAAAATACTTGAAAATAAATGGGAAATGGCAAGATCATTTGTTATATGCGTTACTCAAAGATGACTATCGTAGCGATTAAGTTTTATACCCCTCGCGGCTATTCCTCACTGCGTTCGGGCCTCCGGGAAGGCGGCCTGACCGGCCGAGGTCCTCGGGACTAGTCCCTCGTTCGGCTGCGGATTCTCATGTTCGTTTTGAATCCGCAGCGGACGAGCGCCAGCGAGGACTAGCCGCGACTGCGGCTCGGCGCTTAATAGCGCCGTCCCCGCGGAGCATTTTTGCAAAGCAAAAATTGGCGTGAGCGATACCCAAACCTCTCCGTATCAACCCAGTCAAACACCCAAACCTCTCCGCAAACACACCTATCCCCCCTCCACGATGCCCGCAGACATCCCGGTTAATCTAAAAGGTTGAAAAGAAGCGCGCACCGATGGATGCGAGAAACTTTAGCTAAATAATATGCACCACCGGCGCACGCAACATGGCGATTTCGAAAGGTACAACCGCAAAAGGTTCAATCCTCTCGGAGACGTGTCAATCC
>DAOUPT010000103.1 GCA_030626025.1 Anderseniella sp.
GAAGGAAGTAACGCCTCACACCCTACGCCACACTTCCGCGACATGGGCATTACGTGAAGGGTTGTCAATCTGGGACGTTTCCGCACTTTTAGGCACTTCTATCGATACGATCGAGAGCACATACGGGCATCACAGCGCCGATCATCAAAGCGCCGTTTCTGGGGCCTTTTCTGGGGCATCAGCAAAACAGACAAAATACGAAAGGAAGGCAAGTGCTTGATTTATCTAGTGAAATGATTGGTCGGAGCGAGAGGATTCGAACCTCCGACCCCTACACCCCCAGTGTAGTGCGCTACCGGGCTGCGCTACGCTCCGACGACTGTCTGTTTTGTGGTGCATGTCTTTGGTCGCAAGGCCGGTATTCATTTTGCGAGACGTGCTTAAGACAGTTGTGGCCGTATATCACTTTGATTGATCAATAAAAAGGATTAACTTTTCTTTTCAGAGCTTAAAAGCCGTTTGGCCGCAGCAAGGTCGGCCAAAGCCAGTTCCAGTTCTTCTTTTTTGACCGCGGTCAAGACCGGTCGCAGCGGTTTTTCTTCACGCATGCCGCTGGTTTGAGCAGATGGTGTTTTTAACGGAACTGAATTTTCCACAACGCCCTTAGCGTCTTGTGTTACTGGTGCCGGTTCTTCGCCACGCCCGATATCGGTCACGTGGGCAACGCCTCGTTCTTTTAATATCCTTTGCACACCCTTGATGGTGTAGCCTTTGCCGTAAAGAAGCTGGCGAATGCCTTTGAGCAGGTCAACATCATTGACCCGGTAATAGCGTCGGCCACCGCCGCGCTTCATGGGCCTAATCTGCGAAAACCGTGTTTCCCAGAACCGCAAGACGTGCTGGGGAACGTCAAGTTCCTCACCGACTTCGCTTATGGTTCTGAATGCCTCTGGTTCTTTTTCCAATTGACCGCTCTCCATAGTTACAACGAAGTTCAACCAAATTACTAACTACAAACAAGAAGCGGTTTCTGCCGTATTCCAACGCTTCTTACAGAAGATGAGCAACTTAGCTTTCCGCATCTCCGTTTACTCTGGCTTTCATCAACTGACTGGGCCTGAAAACCAGCACCCGACGAGGCGCAATTGGAACCTCTTGACCGGTTTTGGGATTGCGCCCCATGCGGCCATTTTTTTGGCGAACCATAAAGGTTCCAAATGAAGAAAGTTTGACATTTTCACCGGCGACCAGTGCGTCAGAAATCAGGTCGAGAGTGGTTTCTACCAACTCTGCTGATTCTGTCCGAGACAGCCCAACACTACGCTGCACAGCCTCGCTTAAATCTGCCCGTGTTAAAGTTTTGTCGCTCATAATCGAACCCCGCCATTGCTGCTCGCACATATATGTTAAATTGATTTGCTCAACAGGTCAAGCACCATGGTCAATACAGCCAGTCAAACCAATGACTTAGGCAACAATTTGAAACAATATTTAACTGTCTACCAGCGAAGGAGAACCGCGCCCCAGGTAAAACCACCGCCCATTGCTTCCAATAACACCAGATCATTTTTTTTGATCCGGCCGTCTTTTACGGCAACATCAAGTGCTAATGGCACCGAGGCTGCAGACGTGTTGCCGTGTTTATCAACGGTTATAACAATCTTTTCAGGAGCGAGTTTCAATTTACGTGCAGTTCCATCGAGAATACGCTTGTTGGCTTGATGAGGGACGAACCAATCGACTTCATCCATGGTGATGCCTGCGATTTCTGCCGTTTCAGAGATAATTGAGCTGATGTTTTTTACCGCATGCTTGAAAACTTCTGGCCCTTGCATACGCAGTTTTCCAACGGTTTGGGTCGAAGACACGCCGCCATCAACATAAAGCTTGTCGTAATGGCGGCCATCGGAACGCACTTTGCCGGCAAGAATGCCTCTGTCAGAATTTTCTCCGCTTCCTTCTTCGGCTGACAGAACCAACGCCCCTGCCCCATCGCCAAACAAAACGCAGGTTCCGCGGTCTTCCCAATCCAGAATTCTGGAAAACGTTTCAGCCCCGATCACCAGGACGTTGTCGGCCTGACCGGTAATCATCAGAGAATTTGCCGTATTCAGGGCAAAAATAAAGCCCGAGCACACCGCCTGAATATCAAATGCAGCACCATGGGTAATGCCAAGGCGGGCCTGAATAGCCGTCGCGGTGGCTGGAAAGGTGTTGTCAGGCGTTGAGGTGGCAAGGATAATCAGATCAATTTCATTTGCCTGCATACCCGCATCGGCAAGTGCCCTTTGCGCTGCGTGCATGGCGAGATCAGATGTGGTTTCACCATCTGCTGCTATGTGGCGCTGGACAATACCGGTTCGTTCACGGATCCATTCATCGGACGTGTCGACAATTTTTGCCAGATCATCGTTGGTCATCACCCGTTCGGGCAGATAAGATCCAATACCTTTGATGACAGCTCGCCGTGTTGTCATATGGCTGTCGCTATTTTTCGCATTCATATTATTATTTTTCTTCTTTTTGTAGCAATTGCATCTTTTCAATATCGCCAGCAATTCGCTCGATCAAGCGATTTCCTGCCATGTGAGAGGCCAGACTTACGGCACTGGCAAAACCCTGAGCATTTGCACCACCGTGACTTTTGACGACAATACCGTTCAAGCCAAGCAAAACGGCACCGTTATTGTTGTTAGGGTCGAGTTTTTCCCGCACCGCCTGAAAAGCGGCGCGAGCAAAAAAATAACCCAGTTTTGACATTAGCGTACTGCTGAGCGCCTGTTTCAGAAAGGCACCGAACTGATTGGCTGTTCCTTCAGCCGTTTTTAAGGCAATGTTGCCGGTAAAGCCCTCCGTGACCACCACATCAACCGTTCCCTTGCCAATGTCTGTACCTTCAACAAAACCGCCATACTCAATCGGCAAATTAGATTCGCGAATAAGCCGGGCTGCTTCCTTGACTTCCTCAAGACCTTTGGCTTCCTCGACACCGACATTCAACAGACCTACAGTTGGACGTTTAAGCCCGAACACCGAGCGCGCCATTGCTTCACCCATTACGGCAAAACCAAGCAGATGGGTCGCCACTGCACCAATATTGGCTCCAACATCAAGGACAATGCTTTGACCGCGGGTGGTGGGCCAGATGGCGGCCATAGCCGGTCTGGGAACGCCGGGCATTGATCGCAGGACGATTTTTGCCATAACCATCAGCGCGCCGGAATTGCCTGCTGATACGATCACCGATGCCTCACCCGACTTTACAGCCTGAATTGCCAGCCACATGCTGGCGCCATGACGGCCACGACGCAGGGCTGCCGAGGGCTTTTCATCCATCGAAATAGCAATATCGGTATGCCGCACAATCGTTGCTGCTTTTAGTTTTGGATGCTGCTCGAGAATGGGGTCAATCTGTTTTTCATCGCCAAACAGCAAAAATTTCAAGTCAGGTTGACGCTCAAGTGCTATTGCCAGCCCTGGAACGATTGCTGACGGTCCTTCATCTCCACCCATTCCATCGACGGCAATAGTCTTGGAATTACTCATATATTAAGCCAATTTCTGTCTGTTCAACTGATTCCTGCACTCAAGGAAACGACAATACCGTGATAAACGCAGGTTACAACCCAAAATCGGGTTTTCTCCATTAGTGCTTTTTAAGCTGTTTCAAAACATCGAAAGGATTCTTTTTCGCAGGGTCATCATTACTGTCAGGATCCGACTCCATGTGGTTCTGAAAAACTGCGCCCGGTTTACGGGGATAGGCCGACAAAGACAGGGCCAGAGTTTCAACAGCGATTTCACCAATGTCGATTGAGCCACCGTCAATGACATCGGGCACATCATCTTCAATGCTTTCAAGATCAAGCACTGGGGCCTGCGCTGGCGGGCCGCCTGCCCGTTCGAAAATTCTCTCAACGCTCTCGCGGACTTGCGTAGTAAACGGTTCCAGCGTCACAACGCATATTTCTTCGATGGTTGCAGATATTTCACCATTTATCTGAACACCACCTTTTTTCCAGGGCATCAACACGCAGGTCAGGCTTAAATCCTTAACGGCTTTTATGTCTAGCTGTTGGGCCAGCAGCTTACATTCTTGTTCATTAGCTGTAATGTGCTCACGTAAGCCAAGAGATTTTATTTTTTCTACATTTATCGGCCGCGAAAATACCCTTTCTGCCGATTCCTGATTTTTGTCTGTCATTTTACTTATCCTTATGCTGGCAAATCAGGCCACTCAAATTTTCCGGCCAGTATATTTTTCACCGGTATTTTGTCAATTTGCTGTTTGGTCCTGAATGTGTAAATCACCAACCGGTCCAGATCGGACGGATCCACATCAGCACCGGTAATATTTCGTTTCAAGGCAGCGCCCAGCGCCGCGACGCGTTGGTCGTCAGGCAGAGCAATTGCTTCACGGTAGCCATTGCAGGCACCGTAAAAAATCTCAGACATCTTTCGGACCTTTTTGCCAACTGACACATCACTCACACCCATTTCACGCAAGGAATACTCCATATCCATAAACACCTCATCAAACAATGCTTGACCAAATTCGGTCGTTACCTCGCCTTTACCGCCGAGGTGTTCCAGCAGCAAAAAACTATGCAGGGTGATCATGTCAAAGCGCCCGGTAACGGTATCGCGAACCCCGGCATCGGTATACAGCCAGGGTTGCCGCGCCTTGGCCACAATCTGTGCGTAAACGGTTCTCTCTGGTGGTGTGCGAGACAATTTTGAGAACAGGTTCGAAAGCTTCATGATAACAACTTTTCCAGTTGGCTTAGCCAAGGTCTGTACGACAACTCAATCCGTACTATAATAATCCGTAAAAATACTCTTTTAAACGCGCCGCGAAAAGGCTACTGCATAAAACATGTCAACCAATTCAGCAAGATTTAGATCAAGCCGGCGTTTTGCCATGATGCTACCAATCGTCCTTGGCGTCGGATTTACAGCAGCCTGTACGCCGACAATTGATCATCGTGGCTATCTGCCCAGAGCCGGTGACTTACAGCGAGTCAGCCCCGGTATGAGTAAAACCGAGGTGCAAGCGTTGCTGGGGTCACCATCAACCACCGCTACCGTCAATTTTACCGGCGACAGCTATTATTACATTTCCAGTAAAGTTGAGACGCAAGGCTTCTTTGAACCAAAAGAGACGGAACGCAGTGTTTTTGCCATCCGGTTCGATCAGATTGATCAGGTTCAGAGCTTTGCCAATTATACCCTGGAAGATGGCCGCATCGTCGATGTGAACTCTCGTAAAACCCCCACCCGGGGTCGTGAATTCACCATTTTGCAGCAATTGTTCGGCAACATTGGTGCTGGTGGCTTGCTTGGGGCAACCGGTGGTTCCGACAAAGGCGCCCGCGTCGGCAAATAAAACAAAGGCCAAGAAGCCTTTGATTAATCTCTCTCACGGCGTTTCCTCCGCTTCGCTTCGGGCCTGCGAGGCGCGGCGCATAAGCGCCGGGCTGCAGTCGCAACCTGTCGTCTCATCCCAAGTGCGAAAATGGACTAAATAAAAACGGGGACTGCGAAAGCAACCCCCGTTGTAAATTTTGCTGACTGGCCTGGTTTAGTGAGCCAGAACTGCCAACAGCAGCAAAGCCACAATGTTGGTGATTTTGATCATCGGGTTGATTGCCGGACCAGCTGTATCCTTGTATGGATCGCCAACAGTATCACCGGTAATCGCAGCTTTGTGGGCATCTGAACCCTTGCCGCCATGATTTCCGTCTTCGATGTACTTTTTGGCATTATCCCAGGCACCGCCACCTGCTGTCATTGAAATAGCAATGAACAGACCGGTAACAATCACACCAAGCAACATGGCACCAAGGGCTGAAAATGCGTGCGCCTTGGAACCGGTAATGCCGTAGATTGCAAAGAAGCAAACGACTGGCGACAGAACCGGAAGCAATGAGGGTATCATCATTTCCTTGATCGCGGTTTTGGTCAGCATGTCCACGGTACGTCCGTAATCTGGACGTGTTGTACCTTCCAGAATACCCGGATTAGCCTTAAACTGGGCTCTGACCTCTTCCACCACAGCGCCACCAGCACGACCCACAGCGGTCATGGACAGTCCTGAGAACAGGTTTGGCAGCAAGCCGCCAAACAACAGACCGACAATCACGTAAGGATTGGACAGTGAGAAGTCGACTGTCACGCCATGAAAGAACGATCCTTCAGGCGCGTTGGCTGCAAAGTACTTGAGGTCTTCTGTGTAAGCTGCAAACAGCACCAGAGCACCAAGACCGGCTGAGCCAATGGCATAACCCTTGGTGACCGCTTTGGTGGTGTTGCCGACCGCATCAAGCGCATCAGTGGTTTTGCGCACTTCTTCGGGCAGCTTGGCCATTTCAGCAATACCACCGGCATTGTCGGTAACAGGGCCAAAAGCATCAAGGGCCACAACCATGCCAGCCAGGGCCAGCATTGTGGTTACAGCGATCGCAATACCGATAACACCGGCAAACGAGTAGGTTGCAATAATACCGCCGATGATGATCAAGGCCGGAATTGCCGTTGCTTCAAGTGAAATGGCAAGGCCCTGAATAACATTAGTACCGTGACCGGTCTCAGATGCCTTGGCAATCGCTTGTACCGGACGATAGTCAGTACCGGTATAATACTCGGTCACCCAGATAATCAGGCCGGTAATCACCAGACCGATAATACCACACCAGAACAAATCGACGGCCGTAAAGGACGTTCCGTCAGTCATGGTGAAAGACATATCCGCTCCAAGCCAACCCCAAATCAGACCGGCAAGTGCAACGGCAGACAAAACCGAGGTTACCAGAAAGCCCTTGTACAGCGCGCCCATGATTGAGTTATTGGCACCCAGCTTCACAAAGAATGTACCGATAATTGAGGTGATGACACAAACAGCTGGAATGGCCAGCGTTAGCAGCATCAAAGTCTCGGCAGTTTGGCCCTTAAAGAAGATTGATGCCAGAACCATGGTTGCAACGATTGTCACAACAAAGGTTTCAAACAAGTCAGCGGCCATGCCAGCACAGTCACCAACATTGTCGCCAACATTATCTGCAATCACGGCTGGATT
>DAOUPT010000050.1 GCA_030626025.1 Anderseniella sp.
ATGAATTTGGCGGCATTATACAGGTAATAGAAAACGTGAACGCATCTGCACAAGCCATAACTAATCCATCCAGCGGCCACTCATCCGGCATGCAACAAGTTCTGTTCGGCAGAATGATGTTACCGGACCAGACTGAACACCCATTTCAAATTTCTCAGATTTCAACCGATGGCGCGACCATATTAACCCAGGTCGCCGCCCCCAAAGGCATAAAGGTCGTTGCATATATCGACGAAATTGGTCGCGTTGAAGCAAATGTTATTGCCGAATTCGACGGTGGCGTCGCCCTCGAGTTCATCGCCAATGACAGCCGTCGGGCACGACTGGAACAAAAGTTGAAATGGCTCGCGGAAAACGACAAGGACGCCGCCAATCAACGTCGCCACGAGCGCTTTGAGCCAAAAGACAACAATTCTCACATCACCATGCCTGATGGGCGGATGTACAAAACCGAAGTGATCGACATATCGGTTAGCGGCGCAGCGGTTAAAACCGATATCATGCCGAATTTGGGTACATATGTTATGCTCGGAAAAATGCGTGGCCGCGTGGTTCGCTATATAAGCGATGGAATCGCGATAGAGTTCGTCAGCCCACTGGCCCATAATTCTATATCCAACCAGGTCACCTGAACCTTTTTCATTTTAAATAATTGAAAATCTACCAACCGGGATGGCCCAACCATTCCGGTTTTGTTTTTTCGAAATCTGTAGAGCACCATTGTCACGGTTAACAATTAGCAAACACAACCGTTCAAACTTGCCCCCCCAAATTGTCTGAATCTCAAAACAGCTGTCGTATTGTCTTTCTCATAACAAGGGTATGGGGACGTCAAAAATGTCAAGAACAACAACAGCAAAAATTGCAAAAGCAATTCTGGGTGCCACCTGTCTGGCAGGCATTATAGCAACATCAGGCGCGCAAGCTGCCAAAGTAAATTTCGATATTACCGAAACTTCAATTTTCACACCGGTCTATGGCAAAACCTTGCCACCAATAGGTCACGTAAATTTCTGCGCGGTAAATCGCAGCGAGTGCAAAAACCTTGGTGGCACAACACGGAAAGTCACGTTGACCAAAGAAAATTGGAAAATTATGCACGAAGTCAACAACTACGCCAACAAAACCATCACACCGGTTACCGATGATGAATTGTATAAAGTTCCCGAGCACTGGACATTTCCAACCAATGCCGGTGATTGCGAAGATTATGTTCTGCAAAAGAAACGCTATCTTGAGGGCCTGGGCTTTCCAGCAGAAACCTTGTTGATCACCGTTGTGCTGGATGAATTGAGCCTTGGACATGCTGTGCTAACCGTGCGCACTGACCGTGGTGATTTCGTTCTTGATAACATGCGCAATGATATTCGCAGCTGGCGTTCAACCGGCTACACTTTTATCAAACGTCAATCTCAACACAACCCGCAACAATGGGTTTCCCTGACCAACAGGGGATATAACGTTTCTCACACAACCGCAGCAGGTAAAGAGTAAACGATATCAAGTTTCAAATAGCCCGGTCGGCGTCCCCTCCCCATCCCCAGCAGACCGGGTTTTCGAGCCGATCCTGTTCCCACCCAGGATCGGCTCAACCTTTTTCAGCACTGCAAATTCAGAGTATTCCCGGTTTAATCTAAACCCAAGGGCAGCAAGCACTGCCCCGGCGCTACTGCGCCGCGCCGCCGTGTCGAAGACGCGCTTTCAGCACGATGCGGGCCCGAACAGACACGCAGTGTCAGTGAGGATATGCCGGGAGCGCACCTAGAGCCTTTTAAGACCGTCCCTGAACCGGCGGTGATTTGCAACATAGCCCTCGGCTGATTTTTTCAGCCGCGCCGCATGTTCATCACTCAAGGTTTTTATCACCCGACCTGGCATACCGACCACCAGCGAGTTATCGGGAATTTCCTTGCCTTCCGGTATCAGGGCATGAGCACCAATGACACAATTTTTACCAATTTTTGCACCATTCAAAACCGTCGCCCCCATTCCAACCAGCGAACCATCACCGATGGTACAGCCATGCAGTGCGGCCTGATGGCCAACGGTTACATCACGGCCAATCACTAGCGGATAGCCCATATCCGTATGGCAGACACAACAATCTTGTATGTTTGTATTTTCACCAACAATAATGGTTTCATTATCACCGCGCAGCACCGCGCCAAACCACACCGAGCTATTGGCACCCAAAACCACCTTACCAATCACCGCAGCGCTATCGGCAACCCAATAGCTGTCATCATCAGGTGTTTGCGGAACGTCTCCGTCCAGTTGGTAAATCGCCATAATCTTCAGTCCCGGAAATTAATATATAAGGGACAGTAATGCGACGCCTTGAAAAAAACTAGATAATAGTGCCCCTGCAATAGCGCTCCAGGCAAGGCTGATAAACCGACCCTTGGCAATCTGGTTCGCGCCAATCTTGAGCAGCAGCAATGGAAGCGAAAGAACCACCACAAACACTTCTACTGGCAAAAGAGCACCGGCTGGAAACAACAAACCAAAAGAAACTTCCCGTTTCGAAAGCAACGGCCACAAACTGGTCATGAAACCGGCAAGAACAAACCCCGTTATTAATGCAAATACATAGGCAATATCCATCAACTCAACTCACTATTTACCGACTTGTCAGTTCACCCACATTCTCACAACATGTGCTATAACAAGTCACAAACCCTGTTCGTAAATCAACTTGCAAATCCCGTACCAACATGGCCCGTCAGCACTTATCCAAAGCCCCCTCAATTAAAGAACGCTCAATGACGGCAATTTCGCTGTTGTTGCTGATCGGCCTGTTTTCGGCCGCCGGGGCGATTATGGCGTATTATTTTCTCAAAAATCCCGACATTTTATTTGCCCGTAAAACGACGCAAGAACCGACAAAAGTCGCTACTCATCTGAAATTTGAAGATGGTGAGTTTTTCATTCCCGGTTATCTGCTCAGCAAGGTCAAACGCACCACCTTGCGAAGAATAATCAAAATCAGCATGACCATTCCGATAAACTGGACCCCTGATCAGGCACCGGTTTTGTTTGACGGTTCAAGCGACTTGTCACAATGGATCCTTGCCGCCGTCAAACAGCGTCAAAGCCTTTTATCGGATCGCGACCGCCTGACAAAAATATACCGTCACTACATCGCCGGCCCGGCCAGCAGCCATTCTTCAGGCTTGTACCGCTATCGTTTTAAGTCGCAGTCGCCCTATGCCAGCATTGAGCTGTTCACCGATAACTTGCAAAATCCGACCCTGATTATCCGCTGCGAAATGCAAAGCTCCACCCTCGGCACTCGCCTATGCACCCGGCAAATGCCTATTAGCTCACGCCTGCAAATCCAATACAAATTCCCCCGGTCGCAAATAGACCACTGGCAACAGGTACATCAGACCATGCAAAATTTGCTTAAAAACATCTATCGGCGCAAGGGAGTTTAATCTTCGGTATCTTCGAGATCAAAGTCCAAAATCGCCATTGAAAACGAATATGACAAATCATCGTCGTCTTCATCGTCACGATACATCAACCCGACAAATTCATCGCCAATAAAAACCTCACACGAATCGCTTTTCATCGGGCGCTTTCTGACTTCAATAGTGGTCAGTTGGAACTTGCGTTGCAAAAAGGCGGTAAGTTTGGCAATTTCTTCAGGTGTCACAGCAATACTCTATGTAGTTGTGGATTAAAAACAGCTTCCCACCCTCTAACGTGCATTGTACGGGCATGACAAGCTTTTTAAGCAAAATTTCTTACGACTTGTCAGAAAAATCCTGATCCATGGTCCGCGCCGGCTCAGAACAACCGGCATAACCGACAACTTTTGCCGGCACGCCTGCCACAGTCCGGTTTTTCGGCACATCCATCAACACCACTGAACCAGCCGCAACCCGTGAGCAACTGCCAATGCTGATATTACCCAGCACACTGGCACCAGCCCCGATCAACACACCATCTGCAATCTTTGGATGCCGGTCACCATGGTCTTTGCCGGTGCCGCCCAGTGTCACTGAATGAAGCATCGAAACGCCATCACCAACCACCGCCGTTTCACCAATAACGATGGAATGGGCATGGTCAATCATGATTCCCTGACCGATACGAGCGGCAGGATGAATATCAATACTGAACAGCGACGAGCAGCGCGCCTGTAGATGCAGGGCAAAATCCTTGCGGCCCATTTCCCACAACTGGTGAGCCATGCGATAAATCTGCAGGCCCATAAAACCCTTGTGATACAGAAACGGATCAATGTAGCGATCACAAGCCGGGTCACGCTCAAATGTCGCCAAAATATCAGCCCGCGCCTTCTCTCCAAGCACCGGTGCAGCTGCTTGCGCATCACCAATCGCCTGCTCGACCAGATCATTGGAAATATCCATATTGCCAATCCGCCGGGCAAGCCGATGCCGCAAGGCATCTTCAAAGGTTTCGTGGTTCAAAACCGCGCCGAAAATAAACCCGCCAAGTGTCGGGTCTCCGCCCGCAATTTCTTCGGCTTCGGAACGAATTCGAGCCCAAACAGGATCAACCAGCTTCAACTTCGGCGCAACTATGGGGGCTCGCTTCATTTTTTCCTCCTGAAATGTCTGTCTTTACTATACACCATTTGCATGAACATATGGAGGCCCGAAACAGATTTTAAAAGCCCCATGCTTAATCACAATTTCGTTTACTTTGCAAAGCTTCAACCTAGATGCCAGAAATATCTCCTACCCCGCACATAAAAGTCTGGATCGACAACACGGTCGGTCATGTCCAGTTCAATCGCCCTGATGTCAAAAATGCCATTTCAGCAGAGATGTGGCGCGCCATTCCACCAATTATCAAAAAACTGGATCAAAACCACGATGTAAGAACTATGGTTTTGAGTGGTGCCGGCACCGATTGCTTTTCAGCCGGGGCGGATATTTCCGAATTTTCAGCCAACCGCACCAGCGATAGCGCCGCTCGCGATTACGAACAGATCAACGTCAAGGCCTTTGAAGCCATCGCCAACACCCAAAAACCCACTATCGCCATGATTTCCGGTTTTTGCATGGGCGGCGGACTGGCCATCGCCCTGTCTTGTGACCTGCGCATCGCCGCTGAAAACGCCATTTTCTCGCTGCCCCCGGCAAAACTGGGTCTGGCTTATCCCATCGAAGGTATCCGCCAGCTGTTGAGCATTGTTTCCCCGCCAATCGCCAAGGAAATGATCTACACTGCCCGCCGCCTAAACGCCCTTGATGCCTCACGCTCGAGTCTGGTCAATCAAGTCACCACAACAGATCAGCTCAAAGACACCGTAGATGATCTGTGCGCGACCATAGCCCAAAACGCCCCCCTGACCATATCAGCCTCCAAACAAACTATAGACGAATTGCACCGCAACCCCGAAAACCCCGACATGAAAAAACTGACCGACCTGTCGTCAAAATGCTTCAACAGCAACGACTACCGCGAAGGCCAGGCAGCATTTAGCGAAAAACGAAAGCCGGTATTTAAAGGCGATTAGAGGACGCTTTTATCCAACTCAAACCTCACCATCAAGCTCGTCAATAAACCCCAAAACAGCATTGGCAAAAATATCGTTTTTGTCACCGGCCACCATATGCCGGGCACCGCTGACATCGGCGATCTGGGCATGTGGCACCAATGCGAGAAATTCGGCTACTTCTTTCTCGCCCACCAATTCGCTGTCACGCCCGCGCACCAGCATCACCGGCATTTTGAGATTTTTAACCGCACCGCTCAACTGCTCTTGAATAACATCACGACGATCCATCTTTTGCCGGCTTTCAAGAAAAGCCGGATCCCAGTGCCATCGATAGCGCCCGTCTTCTCCCAGCCGCAAATTTTTGGCCAACCCCGACAGATCTTTTGGCCGGGGCCGGTGCGGCAAATAAGTGGCAATGGCATCGGCTGCCTCTTCCAGCGTTGCAAAGCCATCTTTGGCATGACTGCCCATAAATCCGAGGATTTTTTCCACCCCGTCCATTTTAACCGTTGGCGTGATATCAACCAGAATCAGACCCGACAGCAGAGAGCCCTCTCCCTTACCCATCGCTTCACCGGCAAATATCATCGATGCCATTCCCCCAAGAGAAGCGCCGATAACAACCGGATGACTGCCAAATTTTGCTAAAATCTCGCCTACAACAACTTTTACATCGTCGGCAAAATCTTCAAATAAGTAATTGCCCTGCCCGCTCCAGTCACTGTCACCGTGTCCGCGCAGATCAAGCGTGATTGCCCGATGCCCTTTTTGCGCTAATGCCTTTGCAGTTGCAGCCCATGAATGCCGCGTCTGCCCGCCGCCATGCAACAGCAAAACAACCTCACCGGTTAAATCCCCTTCAGGATCAAACCGCGTGCCGACCAGCACATTGCCTTCAGGGCCTGTATAAGAAATTTCCATAGCTGATACTGATCGCGTTGCCGCACAAAAGTCAAGCTTACGTCAACGTATTGTTCTCGGTAGATGTCAGCCTACAAGCCTTGAGCACCGGCAAAAGAAACCAGTTTCTTCTGCTTTTCATCCCACAACCGCAATTTCACAGTACCAAGACTCTGCCGGATTGTAATGCGATGAACATCTTTCAGTTCAGGATAATCTCTCAGCACCTGCGGCAACCGGTAAAAAGCGATTTTGCTGTACAGGTGGTGAACATGATGGATGCCAATATAACCTGTCGTCCAGGCCAACCATGCTGGCAAATCATAATAGGAACTGCCATGTAAAGCTGCTTCATGGACATTCCAGTCGGCACCGTTTTCCCAGACTGTTTCTTCAAACTGGTGCTGAACATAAAACATCCACACGCCCAGCGAAGCTGCAATAGCAACAATCGGTACGAGCACCAGCAAAAACGGAACCAGCCCGATAAAATAAACCACAATACTTGCCACCGCCAGAGCTGACAGGTTGGTCCCCATCGCGCTTATCCAGTATTGCCGCTCATTGCGCAACTGCTTGGGCGGCACCCGGTTATCAAGCAAAAACAAATATGCCGGGCCAACAACAAACAGGACAAGCGGACTTCTGTACAAGCGGTACTTAATCCGTTCAAATGTCGAAAGGGCTTTGTATTCTTCCACCGTCAGCGTATCGATATCGCCAATACCCCGTTGGTCCAGATTACCGGTCGAGGCATGGTGAATAGCATGGGCCTTGCGCCATACAGCATAAGGCGTGAGGGTAAACACCCCCAAAATGCGCCCTACCCAGTCATTGGTCCGCCGGTCTTTAAAGAACGCGGCATGCCCGCAATCGTGTTGAACCAGAAACAACCGGACGAGAAAAGCACCAGCTGGAACAGCAATCGCCAGAGTGAGCCAGTAGCTGACCGAAAGCGCCAACCAGGCAGCAATCCACAGGCTGATATAGGCCACCAGGGAAACCGCAATTTCAATTACGCTACGAAGCGCATCCGGTTCCCGATATTTAGCCAGTATTTTAACCCAGTCACGCGCTGGCCGCTCGGAAGTCTCAGAATTGGATAGCTTCAAAATACGAATCTCTCGGAAGGTTTTCTACAGAATGGAGTTCTCAAATAGCTGAATTTAAACGATTTTACCAGTGTAAAAATGGTAATGTGGGATAAGTGCGCCAAAACGCCCGCTGACTGCAAAAATGCCGCATCCCGCCTGCTTGTTATGGCCGGTTTTCAAGGAACACCTGCACGGCATCCTTATATCCCCGGTCACCCACCGCATTCATGTGATCACGTCCCGGCAGCACGATCCCTTTGGCATTGTCAATCATCGCGACCAACGGCTCAACCGGCCCGGCAACATCATCTACTTCACCCGCAACAATCAACACCGGCGCCGTTATCGTTCCCAACATTTCGCCGGTTATTTTGTGCCCCCGTGACAGCATACACGCCGCCAGCGCCTTGAGGTCGCTACCGGTTTTCTCGGCAAAACGGCGGAATGCCTTGGGTTCCGGGTCCAAAATGGCGCTTTCATCATCAGCCGCAAGCGCACTGGCAATGGCGTCGCCACGACCAAACCCACGCACCATATTATCAGCCATACCCGCCAGCACCACAGAGCGCACCCGGTTCGGATGATAAATCGCCAAAAAAGCTGAAATGCGCGCGCCCATGGAATATCCCATTACGTCACAACGATCTATTTCGAGGCGATCAAGCAAGCGGCGAGCATCCAGTGCCATCTGCTGGGCACCATAAACATCTGGCTCGTACAGTTTCTCGCTGGCCCCGTGACCTCTATTATCAATTAGTATAACCCGGCGGCCACAATCGATTAGAAACTTCACCCAACCCGGATTTATCCAGTTAATCTGCCCGTTCGAGGCAAAACCGTGAATCAGCAAAATCGGTTCACCACTGCCCGCCGCGGCATCAAACACCTCATAGGCAATTTCCACGCCGCCAGAATCAAACGTTTCCACAATGTTTTCCTTTTCGCACTCAAACAATTTATGGTATCTGATGTGCAACAAACGCTAGATAAAAACAAGGAAAGCATCATGGGCAGCTCAACCACCCCGAAATTTCACAATGACATGGGTGTTGAAACCATCGAAATCGGTGCCAGGGAATTTGAGTGCATCGGCGCAAAGCCGCCCTTTGACCATCCCCACATCTATCTTGATATGGGCACCAGTGGTGAAGTCGTCTGCCCCTATTGCTCCACCCTCTACCGCCTCAACAAAGAATTGGGGCCCGATGGGGTAAAGCCTGAACAGGCAATGCTGGCCAGCGAAGGTTGACTAGATCAACCTGCAATCAGTTGGAGTCAACTGATTGCAGACAAGTTGATCGTTTCTAAAAGGTTAGTGCAACTTATCTGCACGCATCGGCGTGCAGGTTGCACTAACCCTGGCTGACAGGGTCCAGCTTATAAACCGCATTGTCAGGATCAGACTTCAGCGTCCGCAGATTAACGTTGGTGTCGCTGCAACCGTTGAGTTCAAATCCTTCCAGATTGAGCAGTAAAATAGACTTGCCTGCCTCATCAGCTTTCAGGAAAAACCCGCTGTCATCACAGGAAATCCGGCAATTCATACCCTCTTCACCGGCAAAACACATGCCCGCTGCCTCAAAATTCTTGTCAGAATCGCGAAACTTTACAGTTACGGCAAAATCAACTCCGCTCACATCAGCAAGCTGGTCTGTTTTGCTTTCCACTTTCGGAAATTGTTCAAACCGTATGCTTTGAACTTGCTGATTTTCATGTTTTTTAAGAAAATCTGCACTAAAGCTCTTGTCGAAAACCGCGCCATCAGGCCCCAAGAGACCATCAAGGCTCGCAGCCCCGGCCTGTGCGGCACTTGCAACAACAATCGCAGCAATAGCAGCCATCTTTTTAAAACCAAATTTGCGCATCTTTTAACTCCTGTAAAATAACTGCCAGGAACCTACCACGATCCGCATATAATGCAATTTTGATCATAATTTTAGCTAAACAAAATAAAAACGGCGGCACTAACCAAAGTGCCGCCGTTTTTATCAGGTATTGTGGTTCCCATGCTGTTGACCGCTGTTGTCCCCTGCCGTCAAAGCACCACAATCCCCGCAATTTACACATTTTTGAGCTAGCATTACCCCCAGATCAGTGTCATGTGCACTCTGCTGAAAAACAATATGCCTTATTTCGCATTTGATTTAAATTTGAATCAAATTTTATCGTAAAGAAAGGCTTAACAGTTCACGCGCGCCTTTTGCGTCCATAATCTGCATTCCAGCCTGCTCCAGCTTTTCCCGGGTTGCAGAAACCAGCACACTATTGGAAGGAGCAATCTCTCCATCGGGCAGCATCAGATTGTTCTCAAATCCCACTCGCACATGCCCGCCCCGCTCGGCTGCATAAACCGCACATTCAGCTTCGCGCCGGCCAAAAGCACACATCGCCCAATGAGCTTTGCGATCACCCAGCACATCAAGAAACTGGTCAAGGTCCCGCGGGTCCGACTGCTGGTCCTTTGCATAGCGACCCAGTACAAAAAGCAGGAACGGTTCGACAAATGGGATCACCCCCAGCCCTTGCAGTTCGAAAAACCGTCTGACATCATCCGCGTCATACAAAATGAACTGTGGTGCAATCTGCTCAACTTGCAACCAGTGAAAAAAATCCCGCGCCTCATCAACATCCTCCCCAACGGGAACAATTTCCTTTAAGGCCACTGAAACCGCCTGCGGTTTCACCGCCCGAACACAGGCCATCTGCTCGGCTGCTGAATAAATTCCAACCGCCTCGGTGGTGATCTGGATTATCATCCGATTCCGCGTCCTCCAGCGCACTTCTCCAGTGGATTCCAGGTACTTCTCCGCATCAAGAACATGGGCTTGTACCTCATCGCGCACATGCAAATGTACCGCCGCCGCCCCGGCCTCACAACAAGCCAAAGCCTCAACGCCCATCTCCACTGCCGTAATCGGCAACTCAGGATGATCTGCTTTAGTCCGCCGCGCCCCGTTCGGTGCCACCATTATCATTGTCTTTGTCATAACCTTGCTTATAGTGTTTTTTCGCAATCAAAACAATGAATTCAACAGGAAAGCTGCTATGAGATTACAAGACAAAACGGCAATCATTACCGGTGGCGCATCCGGGTTCGGGCAAGGCATTGCCGAACGGTTTGCCAACGAAGGTGCCAACACTGTCATTGTCGATCTTGACCTTGAAAAGGCCCAAACCGTGGCCGACGCCATCATCAAATCCGGCGGGTCAGCATTAGCTATTGAATGCGATGTAACCTCAAATTCTTCAGTTAAAACAATGGTTTCCAAAACTTTGAAGAAATTCGGCCAGCTCGACATCCTGGTCAACAACGCCGGCATGCCACAAATAAATCAACCGATGCTAGACGTTGATGAAGAAACTTTCGACAGTATTTTCTCAACCAATGTCAAAAGCATCTACCTCACCGCCCTGCACGCCATCCCGGCCATGCCAGCTACAGGCGGCACCATCATCAACACCGCCTCCACCGCCGCCCTGCGCCCCCGCCCCGGCCTGACCTGGTACAACGGTTCAAAAGGCGCCGTCACCACCCTGACCAAGTCAATGGCCATAGAACTGGCTCCCAAAAACATCCGCGTCAACGCCCTGTGCCCGGTCGCTGGCAACACTCCAATGCTTGGCGCTTTCATGGGCGGTGAAGTAACCGATGACATGGAAGAAAAATTTCGCGCCACAATCCCTCTAGGCCGTCTTTCAACCCCACAAGACATGGCCACCGCCGCCCTGTTCTTTGCCAGCGACGAAGCCTGCTTTCTAACCGGTGTCTGCCTTGAGGTTGATGGTGGCCGTTGCATATAGCTGGCAGAAACCTAATCCACCGCTTTTTTGGTAGCCCCTTTTTCTGAGTCGTAGCTCCCTAAATCAACACCACCAACCGAAACATTGCCAACTTTTACCGTGGTCTTGCCGAATGCAAACAAAACAACAATAACTGCCAAGCCCCTTCCCCACCATGGAATTTTCCTGATTAAGTTCATCAATATCTCCTTGAAAAGTTCGGATGACTTGAATATCACATCAAATATCACCGCCCAGCAAGCTTAATTATTAACGCGCCAGATGATCACCCAGCTTGTCAAGAAACCCCATACACTTGGCGACTTCCGATATCTCAATATACTCATCCGGCTTATGAGCCTGATCGATGCTGCCGGGGCCAAAAACGATGGTGGAAATATTGGCGTTATTGAAATGACCCGCATCGGTTCCAAAGGAAACAACATCAGTGCTGTTAAGACCGGTTATGTCACTGACCAGATCAACTGCTGGTCCGGCGTTTTTATGATCAAGCCCGGGTACATTTGCCAGCATTTGCGTTTCGACGTCTGCGTGCGGTGACCGGTGGCGCATTTCCGGCAACAATTTACTGCGGGCAAAATCATCAATATCCCTGATGATTTGCTCGCCATCACTACCCGGCATCGGCCGAAATTCCCAGATAAACTCGCAATGACCAGCCGTTATATTACCGGCAGTGCCACCACTTATCGTCCCAACGTTAAATGTTGCATAGGCTGGATCAAAAGGGCTTTGCCCATCGGGGTTTTTCTCCAGTTTCCGGGCAATATCATGCAGATGGCTGATAAACCCTGCAGCATAAAAAATGGCATTAACCCCTTTGCGCGGATCACAGGAATGGGTCTCAAATCCGGTAAACTTGGTGAGCATTTCAAACGCTCCCTTGTGACCGGTAATGATACCCATGCCCGTCGGCTCACCGACAATTGCAACACCAGGATGCGGTACTGTTTTGCCCATATCCTCCACCAAAACCGGCGCACCAAAACCGCCGATTTCTTCGTCATAACACATGGAAATATGGATGGGACGCTTGAGGTCTTTTTGCTGCCACACCGGCACCGATGCCAGCATGCACGCCAAAAAACCCTTCATGTCCACCGCGCCGCGACCATATAAGCGTTCGTTATCCTGGCGCAAAACAAACGGGTCTGTCGTCCACACCTGGCCCTCAACCGGCACCACATCCGTATGCCCGTTGAGCACCACACCGCCATCAACCGATGGCCCGATTACAGCGTGAATATTGGCCCGCTCGCCGGTATCGTCGTAGCTGAGATGAGCATCAATATTCTGCGCTTTGAGATAGTCTTGGATATAATTAACAATATCAAGATTGGAACGGGCTGAAATGGTTTCGAATGAGACCAGCCGCTCAAGTATAGCAATTACGTCTTGCGTCATGTCTCGCATCATTCACTCTCTAAAACCTCAGGAAATAACCACCAGACCACGCGGAACATTAGACAATTGCTCCGGCCCGTTTTTACCAATAACAATGCTTTCGGTAATTTCCAACCCCCAGTCATCAAGCCACAAACCGGGCATAAAATGAAGGGTCATGTTCTCTTCAAGCACGCTGGTGTCACCAGCGCGCAAACTGACCGTACGTTCGCCCCAATCGGGCGGATAGGAAAGGCCGATAGCGTAACCACAGCGGTTATCTTTGATGATGTCATATTTCTTCAATATCGCAAAAAAAGCATTGGCAATATCCTGACACAAATTACCTGCTTTGGCCTTCGCCAATCCAGCCTCCAACCCCTCCAAAACCGCCTTTTCAGCATCAAGAAACTTTTCCTCCGGCTTGCCCAAAAACACCGTTCGACTCAGCGGACAATGATAGCGTTTATAACAACCGGCAATTTCAAAGAATGTCCCCTGCCCGACCTCCAATGGTCGTTCATCCCAGGTCAAGTGCGATGCCGATGCATCGACCCCCGAAGGCAGCAACGGCACAATAGCCGGGTAATCACCGCCAATTCCCTCAACACCCCGCAAGCTGGCATCATAAATTTCCGCCACCAGCTCATTTTTCGGCAACCCCGGCTTGACCGTTTCGCGAATGCGTTGGTGCATCGCCTCAACGATTTTGCCGGCTTTGCGCATATAATCAAGTTCTTGCGGTGATTTAACCGCCCGCTGCCAGTTCACCAAACTCTTACAATCCTTGAATTTAGTGTTTGGAAGGTTTTTCACCAGCGCCGCATAAGCTGCCGCCGAGAAATAATAATTGTCCATCTCAACCCCGATCGTTCCTTTTGCCAACCCCTTGTCAGCAAGAATCGGCGACAGATAATCCATCGGGTGGCGTTCAGTTGATTGAACATAATGATCCGGATAATCGATGATATTATCATCAGACAAATAGCTTCTGAGTTTTGCCCCATTGGCATCAATACCACGACCATACCAAATCGGCTCGCCCTGCCCTGGAACGATGACACATTGGTGGACATAAAAAGACCACCCGTCATAACCGGTAAGCCAGGCCATATTGGAGGGATCATAAACGATCAGCGTATCAATTTCAGCCCTCTGCATCGCCTGTTGCGTTTTGGCCAACCGCTCGGCGTATTCCTGTCGGGTAAAATGAAGTGTCGGCGTAAAGGTTGAAGTGTTCATATTGGCTCCCTGTTCCAATCGCAAAAACACTGGGAGTTGGTGCGGGCGGGGAGCACCATATATTCATCCCAGTTGTTGCATATGCTTTCATATCGTTTCTTTCGTTATTAATAACTAACTGAAAAACAACAATCTAATTTACTATTCCGTTTCATGTTACTTCATGTTATCCTAACCATCAATAGGTGGATTATAAGGTGGATAGGATGCCTGCACTTCACAAGCTTACTGCTATCAAGGTGAAATCGGCCCTACCGGGGAAATACTCGGACGGCGGCGGCCTCTGGCTCTTTAAGCGACCCGACGGAGGAGCACAATGGGTTCTGAGAGTGAGTGTCCATGGTCGGCGACGGGAAATGGGACTGGGCGCACTTACAAGCGTCACACTTAAAGAAGCCCGTAAACAAGCCGAGAAATGGCGAACGGTGGTCCGGCAGGGCAAGGACCCGATCAAGGAACGCGCCCGCCAGCACCGAGAGGCTGCCCGTGCAGATCACACATTGCGGATGATTGCCGAGGAAGCGTTTGAGGCACGTAAGGCCCAGTTAAAAGGGGACGGTAAAGCAGGGCGGTGGTTCTCACCGCTTGATTTACATGTACTGCCGAAAATAGGAAGGGTGCCAATAGAGGAAATTGACCAACAGGACATCAAAAATGTGCTCGCGCCGATCTGGCATACGAAATCAGAAACAGCCAGCAAGGCGATGAACCGACTCGGCCTTGTAATCCGCCATGCTGCGGCGATGGGTTTAGATGTGGACATGCAGGCGACTGAAAAGGCCAAGGCGCTACTGGGCAAGAGCCGCCACACTGTGAAGCATATTCCATCTATTCCATGGCCAGAGGTTCCAGCTTTCTATAAAAGCCTGGCAGATAATACGATTACGCACCTGGCGCTAAGGCTTCTCATCTTGACGGCGGCGCGCGCTGGCGAGGTCCGTTTTTTTCATGAGCGCGAACTTGATGGTGATACCTGGGTCATACCTGCAAACCGGACAAAGACCGGCAAAGAGCACCGTGTGCCGCTATCAGGTGAAGCGCTGCAGGTAATTGAACGGGCAAGATCACATAAACGCGATGGTTTCTTTTTCCCGAGCGTCCGCAAAGGTGTTATATCGGACGCAACCATGTCACGATACATGCAACGGAGAGGCCTAGAGGCGCGCCCTCACGGGTTCCGGTCAAGTTTCCGGACTTGGTGTGCCGAAGCCACAGATACACCACGAGAGGTAGCTGAAGCGGCGTTAGCGCATTCAACAGGGGGGAAAGTTGAGCGAACCTATCGCAGGACAGATTTTCTTGATAGGCGCCGTTTTTTGATGAACCGATGGGCGGACCACGTAAGTGGAGGGGCGAATACAGACAAGGTGGTGCAATTGAGAGGGCGGGCTTGAGATGTGGAAAATTGGCTATACCCGGCATTCAAAACCAGAGGTTTACAAATACAAATATTTAGTCATGGGATTAACGCACCACCAGAAAAAAATAATTTCAAACTTTCTTAAACCAGAACAACCGCCGAAGGACGACGAGGAATACGACCGCGCTTGGGAGAGGCTTATTTTTATTGAGATTTCCCAATTAGTTAAGCAGTGCATTTTGGGAAAAGATACGAATGGTGCATCCAAGTCTCATATTGAAACCTATAACCCAAAAATAAGGGAATGGCGAAATTCCGGAAAAGATATTAAGGGTATCTGGAAAGCTTTCATTAAGACGAATGGTTTTGAAAAGCAACTAACCAACATACCTGCGAAACGGTACGTCCAACAGCTAGACAAACATATCAACAAACTGTGGCATACCAGTACACCTCCGGCGAGGTTGGGCGCTGCTGAACGCCATCGCAAGTTCAACATAGCGGTGCTTGACCATATCAGGCAACATGGTGTGCCCAGTAATATCAGGCATCAATATCAGCATCTCGTTAAAAAAGGTCTTCTGAACACGGGGAAATATTACAGCACTGATAAACCGCAAGTACTGGGAGAAAGCGCCTTCAGAGACATTTTGTCGAAAAACTTCGACATAAAAGGGAAGCCAGGCAGAAAGAAAAATTCAATTTCCCCTTCTAAAACAAAGCCTTAACGCACACCCAATTCTGGAATTTATTTCATCAATTGCACTGTCTACCGTTTGAACCAACTACACATGGAAACGAATGGAGACACATATGACCACTTCAAAACCCAAAACTTCAAAACGCAAAACTTCGACAATCCGCGCCGTTCGACTGGATCGCGTTTGCGAGATTACTGGCGCTTCACGAACTACTATTTGGCGCTGGGTCAAATCCAGCAAGTCATTTCCGCAGCCGTTCAATTTGTCGCAAGGTGTGCGGGTGTGGGACGAAGTTGAAATTTTTCAATGGATTGCAGCTAAGAAACAGCTGCGGGAAGGCAATCATCATGCATAATGATCGACCTTTCTCAGTTTACTTGGCCGGGCCAATCCAAAAAATGGACTGGCGCCACAAGATCGTCCCAGGGCTACGCGAGAAATATTTCGATGAGACGGACAAACACGGGGTTGCTAAATTCGACACCTCAACCGAAATGGCCACTATTACCGAGGATGTTGTCTGCGTAGGCCCATGGTTTGTTGCCTGTGACCATGGTTGCTTTCACGGACCGGGGTCGCATGGTGCGCTAGGTGGGTTGGAAAGGCTTACACCCAAGGCTCTGAAGGCGCTGCTGACGAATCTGGCGCTACAAGGATTGACACAGGAGGGTATCGAGGACTGCCCCGCGCCCGGCAATGACAACAACAGGCAAACTGTGTTCCATACCAGCATAGCGCAAATTCGCAGGTCTGATGCTGTGTTTTGCTATGTGGATCGCAAAGGGGCTTACGGAACAAATTTTGAGCTGGGGTACGCCCACGCGTTAGAAATTCCAATTTTTGTCAGCTTTTCAGATGGCCAGCGGGCTCTGAGCGACGATATGTGGTTTGCCGCGATGGCGGGGGTCGGGAGCCACGGTGGGGACGTGGGGCCTGTTGAGGTTTTGTGGGAGAGGTTCTGTATCTGGCTTCGCACCACCGGCTACCGCCAGACCCTTCACCAGGCGCATGCCTTTTGCATGAATCATCATCGCCAATCAACCTTTGGAGAATGACACCATGCACCCATCCCCATTAAAAACGTCCGGAGAGCCGGTTGCTCAAACTAATTCACAATCGATGCACTGTAACCCCGCAATCGACCACTACCAAGCTGCACGTACTTGGTGGAAGCACGGATACAATGTTGTGCCTCAAAACACCGCCGGTAAGAAGTATCCCGCAGTAAAATGGAAGTCATTACAGACACGACGCGTCACTGAGGCCGAACTAGCGAATTGGAAGAACCTTTTTCGTCACGGCGTGGGTTTCATAACGGGTGAAGTCAGCAACGCGATAGTCATCGAAACAGACGGTGAAGATGGTGAAAAACTAATAGCTGAATACGAGCGACAGCACGGCGCGTTGCCGAAAACCCTCACAATCTGCAGTGGCAGCGGTCGCGGAATTCATCGACACTTTCGGCATCCGGGTAATAAGGTGCCGACCACATCTAACACTCAAATTCAGATTGATATTCGGGGCGATGGTGGTTTTTGCATATTGCCACCCAGTCGCCACAAAAGCGGTGGAGTTTACAAAGTTATTATAGGTTGCCGCCCTGCACCTTTGCCCCAGAAATTACTTTCATTTATCGCTTCAAAAGCCACAACGGCAAGCACTGTCCCTCAAAAACCCGGGAATTTTGGCACAAACGTTATCGCCTGGCCTTTAGGAGAAGTTCCTCATTATTTGCGCACTTGGTCGGTTGAGCCGAATATCGATCTCCATGCAGAGCAGGGCAAAATTTCCACCGAAAAGATGGCCGAGATGCTCAGTTTTTTAGCAACTAGGGGCGTGTTTGCCGATCGTAAAGATGTCGTAACAGACGCAGAAGGCCATATAACACGTGTCGGCTGGATCGAATGCGGTATGGCACTTAAACGAGAATATGGCGATCGAGGCGCAAAGTTGTGGGCCCTTACGCACATTGACGATCGCGCCCGTGCAGATGCGACGGCCCAATGGGCATCGTTCTCTACCGTCACACGCGATGGCGATGTTACTATCGGCACTGTAGTAAAGGCAGCCCGAGACGCAGGTTTTAGTAATGATCACCAGCACGAATTAGAGCCGCATCGTGGGCCAAGTTCTGAAAACGTATCAGCCGCTGATGACGATGATGAAGATGAAGTAACGCTTTTGCGGCTGGCTACTTTGCCACCAATGGAATACGAAAAATTACGTGTTGATGAGGCAGACAAACTTGGCGTGCGGGTGACGGTGCTTGATGGCGAAGTCGAGAAGCGGCGTGAACAAGATTCTGACGGTGGTTTACAAGGTGTGATAGTCGAGTTTGACGCAATTGATCCCTGGCCAACGGTAGTTGATGGGGCAGAACTTCTCGATGAACTAATGTCCGCATTTCAGCGTTATGTTGTAATAGATCAAAAAAGTCTCATTGGCATAACTCTTTGGTGCGTCTTTGCGCATTGTTATGACTGTTTCGAGCACTCGCCGCGGCTCGCCTTGCAGTCACCGGAACCCCGCTGTGGCAAAACTACCGTCGCCAAGGTTTGCGAAAAACTTGTACCTCGTGCGCTACGGGCAGACAATGTCACTGTCGCGGCTTTGTTTCGAATGATTGAACTTTACTCACCCGTACTGCTGATTGATGAAGCCGACACCTTTGCAGTTGATAATGAAGAATTGCGCGGCATTATTAACTCCGGTCACGAACGTGCGGGTGGTCGAGTCATTAGGAGTGTTGGCGATTCCCATGAGCCAAGGGCATTTCGCACGTTTGGTGCGATGCTGTTAGCTGGTATTGGTAGTCTCCCCAGGACGATTGAGGACCGCTCACTCATCATAACGCTAAAACGTAAGCGAGGCGATGAGGCTGTTGTGCGTTTTCGTTCCAGTCGTTGTGAGCACTTGACGCAATTGAACCGTAAAATCAGCCGCTGGGTCAATGACCATCGCCAGGCGTTAAATGACCCAGACCCATCCATACCAGGAGAACTAGGCGATCGGGCGGCCGATAATTGGCGACCACTATTAGCAATTGCCGACCTTGCAGGAGGCGTTTGGCCAGAAAAGGTCAGAGCTGCAGCAATTAAGTTAAGTGGTGAAGTTGGGGTTGAAGATGAGTCAATACACATCCAGCTGTTGAGTGATATAAGAACCGTTTTCGACCCCACAACAACCTCAGAGCTATCATCAACTGAGTTAGTGCACCGGTTGACCTCGCTGGAAGACCGCCCATGGGCAGATTGGAGTCACGGAAAACCCATTACGCCCAAAAAGGTGGCTAACCTTGTGGGAAAATTTGGTATTCGCCCCCGTAAACTAAAAACAGGTAAAAGGCCAAATGGCTACCGAAGAAACGAATTTGACGATGCGTTTTCCCGTTATTTGCCAACATGAGTATGTCTTGAGGCCGGGAAAGCAGGATCAAAGTTCCCAAGTTAGACAAATGCCGCAAAATCAATAACTTGGAACAAAACAAAGTTAGACATACATCACCTGAGATTGTTTAGGGTAGTTCATTTAAGTCATTGACATAAAAAGGTTTGTCGAACTTGGGAACTTCAATCACCGCAATTGCGGTGGAGGAAAGGTATAGGAGCGTTTTGGCTATCAACCAACTGTTACATCTAGTGGATGATGAAAGCTGACCGCGAGGGGATTCGATACTAACCACCAGCGAGGAACGGATGATTGCATACATAGCAGAACTTAAGAAACAGGCGGAAAAGGATGATTGCTCGGCGGCTCCACAATCTGGACTTCATCAGCGATTTGTTGATTGGTACAGCAGCTTGCCCACTGTCTCTCGCAACCGGCCCTTTGCCATGAGTGAATTTGAGACCGCGCTCAACACTCAGGGTAGATACCTAAGCCCTGTACTTTTGTGTTTGGGCTGGAAACGTAAAAGAATCTGGAACACAAACGGACACTACCACCGCTATTGGGTGCCACCGGAAGAGTAAGAAAGCGCTTGAGACCGACTAGCTAACCTGTTTGCATTGTGGCTTTATTAGCGCTTGGCTGCAAACAGCTAAGCAACAATCCGTACGTGTGACCGCCTTACATTTCTGGAAACCCGCCTTGAAAAGCTACTGACTACTATACCGGTCGAGGTCCAAAATGAAGGCCTGTCACTGAATACCCTACAGGCGAGTCTCAGAGGCCGCTGGCGGGGTACGTGCCACCCGGGCGAGCTTGGTACTGCATTGCGCAAACTAGGCTTCAAGCGCGAGCGCAAATGGTCTGGTGGTGATGGGTTCAGGGCGTTGTGGACTCCACCTTATTCTTGAACACTTCACGCGAAGCAGTTTTTGCACCATCATGGAACCAACTTTTTCACCCAACCTGATATTCGGTCTTGCACTGACTAATGACCGCAATTGTGTAGGTGTCTGCCGAACGCCAATTTAGCGAAAGTCGTCAGTTATTAGGGGTAGAGCTGACGGACCAATGTGCCCCCTCGATAGTCTGAAAATGACCCATTACGGCCATTCTTTTTTTCATAACCCACCGGTTCCCAATTCTGCAGTTCTACCTAAATTTTATGCGTTGATGAGTCTTACAGACTGCCCGCAAGAAAGAGCAGGACGCTCGTCACACATCCCATCACCGGTACCCAGACCGGTACCTGAAACACGTTATCAGGTGGAATCTCTTCGGACCATTTTAATCGTAGCAATGCCAAGTTCACTAGAACAAATACGACCAATACAATCTTGGACGTGGTCTCCGCCAGTTCTGTGATAGGAAGGAAAAATGCAAGTACGAAAATGATGGCGACGACAAGCGCTGTAGCAGCAAGCGGCGTTCGTGTTGCCGGATTGATGTAGCTGAGAACGCTGGGCAGGCTTCCTCGCGAAGCCAGGCCGTAGAGCACACGGGAGGCCATGATCATCTGAATGAGCACGCCATTGATGGTGGCGATGCTGGCGATGATGTCGAACATGCCACTTGTTGTACTACCAGTCTTCTCGAAAATGAGCGCAAGTGGCGCTGTAGATGTGGTCAGCGCACTCATGGGCACAGTTAATACGACCACGGAAACCACCGCTATGTACATCGCCGTGGCAATTACCAGCGTCAGTATTATGGCACGAGGCAGGGTCGTGCGTGGTTCCTTGACTTCCTCAGCGACATTGGCGATGTCCTCAAAACCGACAAACGCAAAAAAGGCTAGTAGGCTGGCGGATGAAATACCCACCCAGGCAGTTATCTCAAAGGGCGGAACGAGGTTGCCCAGTTCGCTCACCAGATCAGGTTTGATCGCAAGACCAAAATAGATAACCAAGCCCAAGCCAACAATCTCTATCAATGTAAAGATCGCGGCCACGATCACCGATTCGACTATACCCCAGGCCGCAGCAAGACCGACAACCAAAATGAGCAGTGCCGTCAACAGCTCCGGCGAAAGCGGGATAAAACTTCGAAGATAGCCAGCTGCTCCAATCGATATAGCTGCGGACGAGACAACGCCGGAGGCAACGACCATGAGGCCAACAATTAATGACAGTGTTTTAGAATTAAAACCGTGGCGTACATAGGCCGCTTCACCCGCGCTAACCGGATATCGCGTACCGAGTTCAGAATAGGAAAAAGCAGTAAACGCGACAACACCAGCGGCAAGAAGAAAGGAGACAGGTGCATAAATACCGGCTTTTGCTGCTGTGACACCAACAAGAACATAGATACCGGCACCAATAGTGACCCCGAGGCCATACAAAGTGAGAAGCGGTAGCGTTAGGCCCCGTTTCAGGGTGGTATGGGTGCCTGTTGAGTTTCCTTCGGAGTCTCCAGAGTTCACAAAATCAATCCTTTTTCTGACACTTTTTCTTACTTTCTAGTCAACACTAAGCCTTTTTCGTGATTAGCCAGTATGTAAGGCCCAGTGCCAAAATCACAAAGGCGGTTGCCCAGACAAACTCATATGAAATTTCCTTGAAGTCAAAGACAATGACTTTTCGAGCAACGGCCATCAATGCAGTTGCGATGACCAGCCTTACGTGGATCACATCTTCGCGAAGGTAAACCGTGATATTGATAAAAATTTCAATCGCGATCAGGACTGCAAGGAAGGCCCCAAAAGTTTGGAGAATGTCGCCTATGTTCAGCAGCATGAATGGTGGCTCGCTCAGCTTCTGATACAAAATCCATACAACGTCGCCAATCCCCCACAAAATCACTAGCATCATCAGGATCGCCAGGGCGCGAACCGCATGCCGGATTATAAAGTGCAACCCGCGTATTAGAGGGTCCCGCTGCTCTCCAGAGAAACCTCCATGTTCGTCGACTAACGGCTTATTGTTTTCTGGCATGTGACTGGCTTTCAAAAATAAGTGTTCGTATTTAAAAAGAGCATCAACTTCTTTTATTCTTCAAGTACCACCGGAGTGACGAAGCCTGGTGGTTTAACGGCTAGTACAGAACAGTCGATTTGGTGCAATATTGTTTCTGCTGTATTGCCAATTAGTACGCCAGAGATGCCAGTGTTTGCTACAGTTCCCATCACTATTAGGTCGATGTTCAGCTTGCGAGCTAATGTCGGTATTATTTGGCAGGCATTCCCTTTCAGCACGTGTTCGATAGGCGCAATGGTATCATAGGTTCTAGAACTCATCCATTTTCTTGTTTTATTGAGCAGTCGATTGAGTGAAGAATGATTTTGTTGGCGCACTTCGTCTATGTAAGAATTTATTTCTTCTTTACTGAACCCCGTGCGAGCACTTCTCATGATGTCCTCGCCGACCACAGTCCACGCATGTACAATGTGAAATTCACTTCGTTCGATAAATGCCAGTGATCCCGCTAACTCCATTATCTTCCGGTTTAAAGGTTCGACAACATCGGGACCAGGCTCATCGTCATCGGCGAAATCGATCGCCGCCAAAATGCGGCGAATCTCGATGTGTTCAGTTGATTTAATGAGCCAAACTGGGCAGGGGCATTTGCGAAGAAGGTGCATATCGTTAGTGCCGAATAGCCAGGTGCTTATATTGTCTTCGCTCCACGTTGGTTTGATTACCAAGTCTCGACCGTTGCGCAGAACCTCACGAATGATCTCTAAAAAGGGCTTGCCTTCAACAATTTTGCCCTCAATATCAACACGACCTGCAGCCCAATCAATCAACCTTTCCAGTGAGGCTTCCAGTTTTTTTATGACTATTTGGCGAAGCGCCTGCTGTTTCACTTGCGACCGATAGGAAGGTATCTTTTTCACTACAAAAATAACCGTCAGTCGTGCATTATTTCTTTCTGCTAGGCCAACAGCATGGTGAAATGCATTTAGGACTACGCCGGATGAATCAGCCACATAAAGAATGTTCTTGAAACGCTTCATTTCTAAATCCCCCAGCTTAGGCACCCTCAAAAAGGCTAGTCCCAAACTTGATTATCCTCAGATATGATGAACATCATAGCAATAATTTCGTTGAAGCGATACAATCCAGTATTTGCATGATGGCCCATTTGAGAACGCGTAGAAATGACCGTTAGTGGCACTTA
>DAOUPT010000124.1 GCA_030626025.1 Anderseniella sp.
GGCCATCAAGGTCAGATCTGGTGTAACGTCGAAAGCAACGCCAACTTGAAAGTGCGATGGAATATTAAAGTCACCATTTTCTGCAAACAAGCCGGAATATTTTTTAAATCTGCTCGTCAGCAATTTGGTTTGATAGCTAGCACCAACACGGATATTTTCATCCAGTTCGACTTCAACACCAAAGCGCGCACCTCCACCGACTGCATAATCATAACCTCTGTTAGTCAGATTGCCAGGACGGACACTGAAGGGAACGAAAGGAGCAAGCCCTTTTGCCTTAAAACGTTGTATAGCAAATATTGGTGCAACGCCAACGGACACATATTTTCCAAGTCTTGTGGCGATACCAGCCGAAATATTCATCTGGGTCAGGTCAATGCCTGTTTTACCGGCACCGAATGGACCGATTGACTTGTAAGTCGAGTTCATACCACCATTGCCACTCACCGAGAAACCAAGTGTAGTGGTGTCACTGATTGGATGCGAATAAGCAATATTAGGGACAGGGAACCAGTTACGATCGCTTTTTTGTGATCCGGGGACAACAAAGCCCGGTGCGAGAGTCGCAGAATACTCACGAAACGGCATAAAGATTGAAATCGCACCGTTGAACTGACGACCTGCATGGACAAGACCAGCAGGGTTCAGTGTAATCGCTGTGGCATCTTTGGTGTCGGCAACACCGGCACCGGCCAAACCTTTATGGCGTGCACCGATTGCATTCTGGAAATAACCTTCTGTTGCATAGGCTTCAGTGGCAACCAGTGTACCAGCAGCAGCCATCACGGCAGCGGTGGTTGTGATTTTCTTGAGTAGTGACAATTTGAGACCCCTTCCCTCAAAACAAAAAGCCCACCAGAATAGCTCTGATGGGCCGAAATTTATAAAATCAAGCTTAATTGCCTGATTTTGGACCCGATGCGATCACACTACTGATTGAATCGTATAGGGCAAGTTGAATGTATTGAAAAGTGTCAAAAATGTGTAGATTTCCACGTTTGTGACAATTTTAACACAGAGATCAACCCTGTTTTAGGCAGTGTGGCGGATTTCAAATTTATAAACGTCACCGTCTTGATTCGAACTAACAAGCTCATTGCCGGTTTGGTTGCAGAATGCACCAAAGTCAGCCACAGAACCTGGATCAGTTGACAGGATTTCAAGAATTTCACCAGTTGGCACCGCTTTCAGTGCTTTTTTGGCTTTCAAAATAGGCAATGGGCAATTCAGGCCACGCGCATCAAGGGTATGTTCAGACATAGTTTCTTCTCCAGTTAATTGAATTTCAAATTACATATACAGGTTGATGTCAGATTTGGCAGCCATTTCAATGTAAGTGGCAGCACCGCCCAATTCAGGGCCGTCGATCAGGTCATCAGGGGTGTATTCAAACAAATCCAGGGTCATTTGGCAGGCGACCATTTTAACTTCGGCTTCAACCGCCATTTCGCGCAATTCTTCAATTGAGGCAACGCCTTTGGACTTGATCAGGTTTTTCATCATTTTGGTCGCTGCGGCATCAACACCAGGAATGGTCGAAACAATATTCGGCATACTCATATGCATACCCATCATCGGCATTTTCATGCCCGGATTACCCAGCGATGAAATTTTCAGATCGAGTTTTTTCTGCAACAGATTGAGGCCGTAAAATGTGAAGAACATGTTTACATCAAGTCCCATGGCAGCAGCCGTGGTGGCCAAAATGAATGGTGGGTAAGCCCAGTCCAGTGTGCCTTTTGTGCAAATAATTGTCATCGTTTTTGCGTTTGAATCGTCAGCCATGTCTCGCTCCATCTCTCAAAATAATGTGTTTGTTTGCGCGTGTATTCTTATATTTGAATGATTGAATGCACGTCATTGAGGCCAAGGTCAAGAGCAAAGGTGGATAACCTTGTCGCAACTTTTTGTGTCAACAGACCTGTTAGTCTGTTGCAGTTCAATTCTATACCGTTGGTTTTGTTCAGAAAAGCTGCTTGGCTTTGACAAATTTGCGGAAAGACATTTTTTCATAGGCACGCAACTGCACATATTGAAACATTGCCAGAAAATGGTCTGGTTGCAGATAGCCCTGAATGCGGGTCACTTCACGCTTGCGCGGTTTTAACTTGGCGATCTTGTCAACATCATCATGAAAAAACTGAATTGTTGGCGTAAAACGAACGCCATACTTTGAGGCCAGTGCCTTTTCCGTCAGTTCCTGCCCATCAAGGTCGGTCACCATACGCGACCCGAGCACATTTAACTGGAGGATTTCAAAGTTGCCCCTGATGAATTTTGAAATATCCGGGCGGGCAAAGTTTTTAAAGTGGGTCTCCTTGCAATAGGGGCACCCTTTCAACTCCCAGAAAATAGCCAGCCGCTTGTTTTTTTCAGTCGTCTCAACAAGATCATCTTTCAATTCCAGAAAACTGTCGAGAAACCAGTCCTGATGATAAAGCCCGTCATCGCCAAGCACCGGTCCGGCAACTTTCGTCTCATCTGCAAGAGCAGCAGCAGTCAGCGCGCTTGTCGATAAAACAATCGCTGAAAAAGTAAGCAGGGTGCGGCGAGAAAGCATGGGCGGTGTCCTTTATGTCATCTTGTCGACGTATGACTTTCTATCATACAATGACGGCCGATTAAAACTGCACAGTTTATTGGGGTGATTAAATGAAACTCAAGGCATCATTACTATTGATTTTATTGGTGTTAACAGGTGCAGTGAGCAACTCGCTTGCCGATGAAGCCGGACCGACAATATATCTCAACTGGTTCAAGTCGGCAAATGCCCAATTGCGCACTGCTGCGACTTATCTGCGAACCGGCAACATGGATTTTGCCGCCCTTGCACTTGAGGAAATTATCAGTTTCAAAACGCCGGGAGAATTGAAACCCGGAAAAGAAACAATCGTCAGCATGACCACTGTTGAGGTAAAAGCAGCGCTCAAGCTGATCGATGAAAACCAGCCAACAAAAGCTCGTAGCGGACTTTTGAAGCTTCGCGAGGCTCTGTTTCAGCAGCACAAGAAACAAGACATAGAGGTTTTCGATGATTGTATCTGGGGCCTGGTCAAGCGCGGTCCGGCATTGTGGTATTTTCGCAAAAACAAACCCGACCTGAATGATCGGCAACAATCGCAAAAGGTCGCGGAAGCAGCGAAAAACTATCTTGATCAGTTGAACAAATGCGATGCCGGTGCCCCGTCCGAGTTAAAGGTCGACAAGGACTACCGCCGCCTTATTACCGGTGCCCGCGAATCGCTGGAACGGCTTCCCCTTGAAGCTGTCGCGAAAAAAGACGGCGGCCTTCTGTTTCGCTTCATCATCGAATTGCGCTCGTTCGACCGGCTGTTGTATTTCCGCTACGGATAATTATTATCCAACAGCATATCCCGGCAGAATACGTTGTAGGAAGAAGCCCACTTCCTGCATATAGCCGGTCATGATCAAAAGCCCGGTAATCACCAGCATCGCCCCCATGATTTTTTCAACCGTGGCCATGTGTTTTGAGAATTTCTGCATGAATTTCACAAAGGGACCGGCAAACGCGGCTGCCAGCAGGAACGGAATGCCAATACCAGCGGCATAGGCCCCCAGCAACAGCGCACCCTTCATTGCCGAGTCTTCAGCCCCGGCAACAAACAGGATCGATGCCAAAATCGGACCCACACAAGGGGTCCAGCCAAAGGCAAAGGCAAGGCCAACAAGATATGAGCCAATAATACCGGCCGGTTTTTTCTGAACCTCAATCTTGGCCTGCTTGTAAAGCATCGCGATTTTGAAAATCCCGAGAAAATGCAAGCCCATCAAGATGATAATCGCCCCAGCGACATATTTGAGAATATCAAAATAATCCACCAGTGCCTGACCAAGGAACGAAGCGCTGGCCCCGAGCAGGATAAATACAGTGCCAAAGCCGATAACGAAGGCAAAGGCAGCAACCATAATCCGGCGTCCGGCCCCTTTGGTATGTTCCTGTCCGGTAACCTGTTCAAGGCTCATACCGGCCAGAAAACAGATATAGGGCGGAATGATTGGCAGGATGCAGGGGCTTAAAAACGAGATAATCCCGGCAATAAACGCTCCGTAAAAAGAAATATCCATGCCCATAAAAAAAGCCCTCATCATTAGATTTGATGAGGGCCAATCTATAGACACATTCACAAATGGTAAAGTGTCAAACGGTCAATTATCGGTTATTTAAGCCGCTTGGGCCATCTGCATCAGCATTGGCCGCATTTGGCTCAAGTCATGACCTTGCGCCGCGCAGGCTGTAATGATTTCATCGGCAGGCTTGATTGGCGCTTTGGCCAGCGCCCACATCATCGCGCAGCGGCGCCCGGAGGCGCAATAGGCAAGAACCGGTCCGGGCATTTCATCAAGAGCGGTACCAAATGCAATGACCGGCTCCATGGTCAGAGCCATTGGGTTTACCGGAATGAAGAGGTATTCCATGCCATGATGTGCCACAAGCTCTGCCATTTCAGCATGTGCAGGATAAAACCCGCGTTCACCATCAGGCCGGTTGTTAATAATCGTCTTAACGCCCTGCGCTGCAAGTCCGGCAAGATGTTCAGGCTTTAGCTGAGGCGACACAAAAAAGCCGTCCTCGATTTGTCCAAGGTTCATGAAATTGTCCCTATTTTTATAATTGGTCTGTCGTGATGTTTTTATATATTAGAAAAATCTAATATATCAAGGATGAAAAAGTGTTTTTAGGTGAAACTGCGCTGTTTTGGACATTTGTTTGCGCTCACGCAAATTTTTGCTTTGCAAAAATGCTCCGCGGGGGCGGCGCAGTAGCGCCGGGGTGCAGTCGCACCCTGGTCTCACTGAGTTCGACGGCTTCGGATTCTTAGATAATTTTGAAACTGTGATGGACGAGCATCCAGCGAGGACTGGCCGACTGAGGCCCGGCGCTACTGCGCCGCCCTCCCGGAGGCCTGAGCGCAGCGAAGATCAGCCGTGAGGGGTATAAAACCAGCTTCA
>DAOUPT010000072.1 GCA_030626025.1 Anderseniella sp.
AGATTATCCACAGCATGCCCCATCCTTGGGGCCCCATAT
The DNA here is from genome assembly GCA_030626025.1 of Anderseniella sp. Taxonomy (GTDB): domain Bacteria; phylum Pseudomonadota; class Alphaproteobacteria; order Rhizobiales; family Aestuariivirgaceae; genus JALWJW01. The sequence goes on from DAOUPT010000072.1 coordinate 40, forward strand.
TGGGGATTTTTTTAAAGAGAAGTGGTGCCGCATGGATGACTCGAACACCCGACCCCATCATTACGAGTGATGTGCTCTACCACCTGAGCTAATGCGGCTAAACTATTCACGGGCACCATACTAATACCCTACTAATAAAACAACAATTTAGCCAACTGATTGGCGTTAGACGGTTTTTATGATTGGGCCTGCTAATTCGTAATGTATAGGTCGGGTGTTCGAGTCACCCATGCGGCACCAGTCTTTTCTGTTAAATCACTGTAGTTGCATGTAATTAGTTGAGTTAGTGGACTTCTGCCCACCTTTTTACTCACCTTGTGGATTGCCGCAACGGTAGTCTGTGCGAAATGCCGCCAAATACTGGCAGTGGGCTGGGGTCGTTTGTTTATTTCAAACCCCATTAAGGGCGTTTGTTATTTGGTTGTTGTTATTAAAGGCTCCACTATCGGATGGGGTTTTGCACATGGCGCATTTTTTTGTTGATCATGCGTTTTCCTCGCTCATCAAAGTAAAACAACCAGAGATGCCTGACCCAACAAGAACCGTTCGCGGCACCGGATATTCCCTGGATACAGAGTAATCGATTTCAACAGTCAATAATTTTTGATTGTTACGACGCCTGTTGAACAAACATATAAACAACAACCAGAGCAAGGATGAGGGATATTGTTTGCCAGAATGCAACGCGGTTGCGTCGAGCAAGGGGAACTTGAATATCTGACATAAAATTCTTGTTCGGGGTCCGCAAATCGGCGATGAATTCTGAGAGCGCTTCATAGCGTTTGAAAGGGTCTGGGTGTACCGCTTTTTTAAAGCTCTCATCTATCCAGACCGGAATTTGTAATTTATCACTTTGCGCACTGATATATCGAAGTTTTCTTTGCTGTGCTCTCGTCCGCACTTTTGAGACTTGCATCCCATAGGGTAGTTTTCCAGTCATCATCTGGTAGGCAATAACACCGAGCGAGAAGAAATCGGACCGCCTGCTTCCGCTGTCACCAACGAAATATTCAGGTGCAGTGTATTGGTGTGTTCCAAGAATATCCTCCCCCTCAACACTTGGCCCCGTCTCGACCACACCGGCAACTTTGGTGGAGCCAAAATCGATTATTTTAACGGTGCCCGCACCATCAATCATAATGTTTTCCGGGCGCAGATCCTGATGGACCATTTCTTTGCGGTGAAAGGCACGCAAGCCTTTGGCAATTTGCTCGATGATCCCACGCACTGTCTCAATGTCCGGCTTGGGGTGATCGATCATCCATTGCGACAGAGTTTGCCCTTCAACGAATTCAGTGATCACGTAGACAAAACGCCGCCGCCGGATCTGTGGAACAGCGCTGAGCACATGGGCATTGTTGAGCCTTCGTGCAATCCATTCCTCCATAATAAATCGTTTGAGATAGGCCGCATCGCCACGCAAATCGATCGAGGGAATTTTGAGAGCAACCTTTTCATCTGTTTCCAAATCAGAAGCCAGATAGATATGACTGCGACTGCTGGCATGAATTTGACGCAAAATTCTGTAGCCTTCAAATTCCTGCCGCGCTTCAAGCAACGGTGGTGCCGTCAGGGTTTTACTTGAGCCAATAAAATCATTGGCATCCTCATCAGGCAGAATATCAATACGCACAATTTGAATAGTCAGGTTATCGGGGCTGCCACGCGAAAAGGCTTCTTCAGCCACAAGGCGTGCTGCCTTGTCCAGATCATTCAGGTTGTCGTTAATCGCCTGGATTACGAACTTCGCATCCGTGTGTTCATAAACACCATCAGTTGCCAGAACAAATATATCGCCAACCGAGATTTCAAGCTTCCGGTAGTCGATTTCAACTCTCTGGCCCATACCGATGGCGCGACCAAGATAGCTCTGTTTAGCCGATAGCATGGTGCGGTGGTCATTGGTGAGCTGTTCAAGACTGCCGCCCGACACCCGGTAAATACGGCTGTCACCAATATGGAAAATATGAGCATTATATGATTTCAGAACCATCGCACTCAAGGTGCAGACATAGCCTTTGTCCATGTCATAGGCGTGCTGGCTTCGTTTGGTTTGGGCATAGGCCCACGAATTTGTTGCGCTGATAACCCGCTCGACTGAGGTCTTTACCGACCAGGTATCGGAAGTGCAGTAATAGTCGGTCAGGAAACTCTTAATGCTGGACTCCGCCGCGATCTGGCTAACTGAACTGCTGCTAATCCCATCTGCCAGAGCAATCGCAATACCTTTCGTGGCAAGCATGGCACCCTCGGGAAAAAGGGCGCCGTGGAAATCCTGATTGATTTCCTTGCGCCCCCTATCGGAATACTGCCCGATCGAAATGGTCAATTCCTGGCTCAATTACATCTCCAAAACAGCATCCAGCCATTTTCAGGCTGGATGCTTTCATAGTATTTTGTGATTAAAAAGCGTTGCGCTTTGCACCGGTTTTGACGTGAGTGGCATAAAGGGTCAGACCGGTGAAGGCGAGGCCGCCTACCAGATTGCCCAGAACCGTCGGGATTTCATTCCACACAATATAATCCATGACCGAGAAATCACCACCCATAATCAGACCAGAGGGGAACAGGAACATGTTGACCACCGAGTGCTCAAACGCCATGGCAAAGAACAACATGATCGGCATCCACATGGCGATAACCTTGCCACTGACAGAGGTCGAAATCATCGCGCCAACAACACCGGTGGAAACCATCCAGTTGCACAACATGCCACGGATAAACAAGGTCAGCATTCCTGCAGCACCATATTGGGCATAGCCCACGGTACGCGAATGACCGATGGCAGCGATTTTCTGGCCAATAGCGTTCGGTTCGGTTGAAAACCCGTAGGTATAGATGATCGACATCAGTACAGCGACAGTAAATGCCCCGCCAAAGTTACCAACAAAAACCAGCCCCCAGTTGCGCAAGACCCCTGAGATGGTCACACCCGGGCGCTTGTCAATCAACGCCAGGGGCGCCAGTACAAACACACCGGTCAGCAGGTCAAACCCAAGAAGGTAAAGCATACAAAAGCCAACCGGGAACAGGATTGCGCCAACGATCGGCAATCCGGTTTGCACGGTAACAGCAATTGCAAACACGGCTGCAAGTGCAAGGATCGCGCCTGCCATATAGGCGCGAATAATGGTGTCACGTGTCGACATGAAGATTTTAGATTCTCCAGCATCGATCATTTTGGTGACAAATTCAGATGGTGCAAGATAGGCCATTTATAGTCCCTTTGTTTTGGGTGAAGTATTTACGATATTCATTTCTGCAAACTGGTTGTATCCAGCAGAATACGCCCGTCCTTGACTGTGATTTCATAGGTGGAAACGCTGCCCTCTTCACCGCCCTGTGTCTGGCCGGATTCCAGATCAATGACCCAGTTATGCAAAGGACAGGTAACGGCATTGCCATGCACAATTCCCTCGGACAACGAGCCGTTTTTGTGTGGGCAGGCATCATCAATGGCAAATACCCTGTCACCGATGGTGCGGAAAATTGCAACGCAGCCATGACCGGTTTTAACAACCCGCGCGCCGCGCTTTGGAATGTCGGTCAGAGCAGCGATATCTATCAAATTACTCATTCTGCGGCCTCTAGGATCAGGTCAGCCAGTGGCGCCCATTTGCTTTGCTCATATTCAGGTTTGGCCTGTTCGGCCCATGGGTCTTTGCGGTAAACCGACTGCGAAATCTCAAAGCGCTCACACAGTTCAGCCCGTTCTTGAAGGTCATCGACAACGCGTTCCCTGACCCACCCCATACCCACTTTGGCTACCCATTTATAAGGCCGGTCGAGATAACGCGCGTGTTCGCGGTATAGCTGGATAAAAGCAACGGTCAGATCTATTACTTCCTGCTCGGTGGTCACTTTGGCCAGCGGTTGGGTCTCGAGCAGTTCCATTCCCGCTGCACCGGCAACAGAAACCTCATAACCACCATCTACACAAATGATGCCCACATCTTTGCATGTGGCTTCAGAGCAATTACGCGGACAACCGGACACGGCAAGCTTGACCTTGTGAGGTGTCCAGCTGCCCCAGAGGATTTTTTCAAGTTTGATCCCCAAGCCGGTACTGTCTTGCGTGCCAAAACGACAAAAGTCCGTTCCAACGCAGGTTTTTACGGTTCGCAATCCTTTCGAGTAGGCATGGCCCGATACCAGACCTGCCGCATTCAAGTCAGCCCACACCGATGGCAAATCTTCGCGTTGAATACCAAGCAGATCAATACGCTGGCCGCCCGTGACCTTAACAGCTGGAACGTTGTATTTGTCGGCCGCATCGGCAATGGCGCGCAATTCATCCGGCGTGGTCATTCCACCCCACATGCGTGGCAAAACCGAGTACGTTCCGTCTTTTTGGATGTTGGCGTGATTTCGTTCATTGACGAAACGGCTCTGGCTGTCATCAACATATTCCAGCGGCCATTCGGCAATCATGTAATAGTTAAGCGCCGGGCGGCAAGTCGCACATCCACATGACGTAGTCCAGCCGCACTCCTGCATAACCGCAGGGATGGATTTGAGCGCTTTTGATTTGATTTCCTGACGGATTTCCTCGTGCGTTAAACGGGTACATCCACAGACCGGTTGCGGCGTTGAAGCTGCATAGTCATCGCCCAAAGTCACGGCCAGAACCTGTTCGAGCGCACCGGCACAGCTTCCACAAGATGCCGATGCCTTGGTTGTCGCCTTGATGGCAGCCAGATCATGGGCACCAGCATTAATCGCACTGACAATAATGCCCTTGCAAACCCCGTTACAGCCGCAAATTTCTGTATCGCCAGACATGGCGGCAATAAAGGCCAACGGGTCATGTGCCTCACCGCCTTGAAAGGCCGGGCCATAGATCAGGGTATCACGAATTTCGCTGATATCATCAGCCGATTTCAGCTTGGCAAAGAACCAACTGCTATCAGCCGTATCACCATACATCACCACACCGATGATGCGGTCGTTCTCCAATATAAGGCGCTTGTAAACACCGCGTGACGGGTCGCGAAATACAATCTCCTCGCGGTCATCTCCTTCGCAAAAGTCTCCAACAGAAAACAGCTCAACCCCGGTTACTTTTAATTTGGTTGAGACCATGGGCGGCACAAATGATGCCGCTTGGTTGACCAGTGTGCGGGCTAGAACTTTGGCCATGTCATAGAGCGGCGCGACCAGGCCATACACCGTCTCGTTATGTTCCACGCATTCACCAACAGCCATAATGTCTGGATCAGATGTGGCCATAGCATCATCGACCACAATACCGCGCTCCACATGCAAGCCTGCATCTGTTGCGATACGGGTTTCCGGCCGTATCCCCGCGGCCATGACCACAAGGTCTGCCGCAATAATAGTGTCGTCTTCCAGCACCACTGCTTCAACATGATCTTTGCCGAGAATTGCTCTGGTGTGAGCGCGACACACAACTTTGATGCCGCGACTTTCAAGTTCTTTCTGCAATAAATAACCAGCGGCCGGATCAAGCTGGCGCTCCATCAAATGCCCCATCAGATGCAGGACAGTCACGTCCATGCCTTGTTCATGCAACCCGGCTGCAGCCTCAAGGCCAAGCAGGCCACCACCGATAATGACCGCCCTGCCCTCGGGCTTTTGAGCCGCTGCAAGCATCTTTTCCACATCGCCATAATCGCGAAACCCGACCACACCGGGCAGATCTTTTCCAGCTACTGGAATAAAGAATGAGGCAGAACCTGTTGCAATTACCAGCTTATCGTAATCTGTCACACCACCGGCGCTAATCACCTGCTTTTGCTTGCGATCAATCTTGACCACATCCTCGCCAAACCGGCAGGTGACATTATTGGTGTGATACCAGTCAGCATCGTGGGTGATAATCTCTTGCCACGGCGTTTCGCCGGCCAAAACCGGGGAAAGCATAATTCGGTTATAATTACCGTGCGGCTCTGCACCAAACAAGGTGAGATCATACGCGTCAGGAGCCAGATCAACCAGCTCTTCGAGCATACGGCCCGAAGCCATTCCTGCGCCGATGACGACCAGCTTTTGCGTCATGATTTGGTTCCATTTCATTATTTTTATCAAAACAGGATTCGATTTCCTGTTCTTAGCTCTTGAACGTGTTGATGTCTGTTGCTAAAAAATCTGCATCGTGTTGCAATTATTGCAACACCTACATTTTACGCAGAGGTCTAAATTGCGACATCTACTCATTGCCAAATACATTGAAAAAATCTCTCGCACCGGCTCGCTACGAAGCGCGGCCGAAGAGTTGGGCATTACGCCATCGGCCCTGAACCGCAGAATACTAGGGGTTGAGGAGGAGTTGGGTGTTGAAATATTTGAGCGTCACCCATCAGGTTTGCGACCCAACATTGCCGGAGAAATTTTGCTAAAACACTTCCGCGACCAGATTGCGGATATGGACCGGGTGAAGTCGAGCATAGCTGATTTATCGGGCAGGCGCGCCGGTCATATTAACATCGCAACTACCCGCGAAGTGGTGCAATATTTTCTTCCCGCACTTATCAAACAACACCTGCTTGAATTTCCTGCCGTTACTTTTGGCGTGAACCTGCTTGAGCGCGGTGAGGCCGAAGTTTCACTTCTCGATAATACCAACGATATCGCCATTGTGTTTGAACCATTACGCCTGAAAGAGCTTCACACGGTCTATACCGGTGATCAGCAAATGTATTGCGTTATGTCCAGCCAGCATCCTCTTGCGACTAAAAAACGCCTGAAAATCTATGACTGCGTTGAATATCCGCTATTGCTGCCAAAACGGCCCGAGGGTATCAGGCGGATGCTTGATATTGCAGCAGAAAAAATTGGTGTGCCGCTCGCACCATCTCTTGAGTCCAATTCCCTGGACCTGTTGCGCCTGATGTCCCAGGACAGCCAGGCGCTAAGCTTCAGCCTTGCCATAAACCTGCGACCAAACCTCAAAAATGACCGCCTCATTTCTGTCCCACTTGATACACCGGGAATTCCCGCCGGCGTTCTGGTAGCAGGCCATCTGCGCACCCGCGTCTTGCCAGTTGCTGCTGCCCGCTTTCTGGAAACCACAAACAAAGAACTCACCGAGAAATTCTCGTGATGTCATGCGAATGGATCACTCTCTTGAGCTGATGAAAGCGATGTTGTGTTCTGAGTTTTCTTACCTTTCTACAACCCGTGCTGCCGCATCAGTTCAACCAACTGTTGCTGTCGATCAATATCAAGTGTGCTTGACGTTCAGCCTGCCCCGACACTGAAGAGTCTTCAGCCAACTGTGAGAACCTTTGACCGAGAGCACATTTGTCCATCGCCATTGTCTTCGGTTTGGATTGTTCCCGACCACGACGGGGCAACCATTGAAATTTTTATGCGGCGTGGCGGCCGGCACAAAACCTGGTCACCACGCCGAACCGCCGCGTTTGCAAAGTCTCTATCCCGGCATCGGAGAACTTGCGAATGCATATGAAGTTGACGTCGGTGCGCCCTCTTCAATCGGCAACAATGCATCGCGCGACCATTCATTCCAGGACCCGAAATAAGTCCGGACATCTTTTACGCCTGCTTCTTTTAAGGCAACGAAAGTGCTGGAAGTTCGTGCACCCTTGAAGCAGTACAGGATTACAGGGGTATCCGGTGTTATTCCGACTGTTTGGCATTCGGCGGTAATTTCGTCCTTGGTTTTAAAAACAGCTCCATTCTTGCCCGGCTTCATCATGCGATACCATTCGAGCCAGCGCGCACCTGGTATTCTTCCCTTTCGCGGACAAAAATCAGCGCCATATGGAGACGAACTGGCACCAATCCACTCGTCCACGTCCCTGACATCAAGTTTTATGATGTCTGGATCATTTACCGCTTCAAGCATCGTTTTAGCATCAACAATCAAGCTTGCTGCCTGGGGGTCGATCGGAAACAGTTTAGGTTTCGGATTTGATGTCTGCGTTGTTGTCGGCAGATCAGCATCGGTCCAGGCCTTGTATCCGCCATGCAGCACGCTGGCGCGAGGATAGCCAAGGAATTTCAGCAGGTAATAACCGCGGCAGGATTGACCGAAACCGGTGTTCATCGACTGCTCATATACAACGGCAAGCTCTTTTCCCGAAAGCCCGGCATTGCCGAAAATTTCAGCAAACTTTGTTTGCAATTCCTTTTTTCCCTCGGCCGTTGAGGTCGCCAAATAAGTAAAAATGTCGTGAGCATTCACAGCACCGGGTATGTGGCCGGCGTTGAAACTATCAGGATCACGGGTATCTATCATGATGACATTATCATCGTGGATGCGGGTGGCAAGATCTGTCGGATCAAGCAAAACTTTATCTTTCATAGCAACCTCCAGGGTGAGAGTTTTGTTTAGATTATCCATCGGCCGTTCATCAGCCGACGCCCATTTTTAATACCAATTTATCGGTGCTGATTGGACCGGAAGGCGTGCGGCTTCATCCAAAACCCTTGATTTAGGGACGTATACAGATTAATCTTCCGCGATGTTGCTCAATAAGTTGCTGTCAAACCTATCGGTTCACGTTAAGCCTTTTGCAATTTGCACGTTAAGTGAAGGCTGGCGACTTCACCTGCCGGGACCACCGGGATTGTTGTTCCATTTTGTAATGGAGGGTGAGGGTGTGCTGTATGGGCCGCACGGTGATGCCCACCCAATGTCCCCTATGCATCTTGCAGTCGTCCCAATCGGTGCCAAGCATGTTCTTGAAGCCAGCGGTGATGTTGTTAACGAGTTACGAATTGACAGCCCGCCTGCGGGCGAACAGGTCTGTCAAATTACTGCGGGTTCGAACGACCAAGCTGACCTTGTTGTTAGTTGTGGCATAGTTAGCGTTCGCTATGGCAAATCGCTAAATCTTTTCGATCATCTGAACGAGGTGCTCGCCGTTGACCTGTCGAGCGTTCCGCAAGCGATGCTGGCATTTCAGGGTATTATGGCAGAGCAGTCCCGGGCGATTGCAGGTAGCGATGCAATGACCGGCGCGTTGATGACGCAATGCCTGGTGCATCTGTTCAGGCGTCTCCCCAGCCAGGACGAAGAAGCATTGCCATGGCTCATGGCGCTGCAAGACGAACGTCTGGCCCGGGTTATCGACTTGATTCTTGATGCCCCGGGTGACGAGTATACAGTCGATTCGCTGGCCGAAATCGCCGCCATGAGTCGTTCATCTTTCGCCGAGCACTTCGCACGATCGTTTGGCCGATCACCGATGAACTTCGTCAACCATATTCGCATGCAGCGCGCCACTCAATTGCTGGCGGTTGAGAATTTGTCGATTGACGAGGTCGCCAGGACCATCGGTTATTCTAGCCGCAGCCACTTTTCGCGCGCGTTCAAGGAACACTCGGGCCTACCGCCAAGGGATTTTCGATCCGAAAGTTCTGCGCATTAAGCTTGCACATACATGCAAGAGCGCACCCTAGATAGATGGTAGATTTTCAAGTCCTGACAATGCCATTGCTCGCCTAGAGATCGCATTTGGCGAGTGCCAAGCGAATGCGTTCGTGAATTTTTCCTTCCTGGAAAGGAAGCGCACGGAAAAAATAGTCGCTATCTATAGTTGGTTTTTGCTGCCGCACACGTGCAGCCCAATATCGGACGTCTTGGTCCGATCCTCCAAGTGAGCTTGCAGCGAGGGCAACCAAATCCATCACGGGCGCTGCGTTTGGTTGCCGAGCCGACAGATTGGCCCAGACATACGCATCCTGGTAACTGCCTTGCGCTATATGGGAAAATGCCCGGATACCATAGAAACCAAACAAGTAAGGATCGAGAGGGCTAATAGAAATAGCCATCGACGCCTCAAATTCTGAGTCATCAGACTGATTGGACATGAGAGCTGCCAACCCTTGGACGTAATATCCATGCGCATAATTCGGGTTGATTGCCACCGCTCTTTCGATCCAGGGCAAACAATCCTTCGGTTCACCGTCCAACCAACATGACCGGCCCATGACATAGTTGGCGAAAGGATCAAGGCGGTCAAGCTCGATGCTACGCTCTGCGCTCGCGCGCACGATTTTTGCAGTTGAGGTTATGTCAACACCTGCATAGCGTTTGAAGGCATTTTGAAATTGGGCGAAAGAAAGACCCGCATGGGCTCTTGCAAACGTCGGCTCCAGTCTGACCGCGCGCTCAAAGAGTTGTATTGCGGCTGCATTATCATGTTCCGTGAAACGATACACGCGTTCCAGTGCCAAATGATAGGCGGACCAGGCATCAAGATTTTCCGGCGATTTTAACCGGGCATATTTTGCTTCTTGCGCCGACACCTGAATTTCTAGCGTACCGATGACCTTGTTGACGACATCACTCCGCAACTGATGGATATCGTCTATGCGGCCTTCTATCCGATCTATCCATATGACAGATCTATCAAGCAGGTTGCTGAGTTCTATTGTTAGAAAAAGTTTTTGCCCGGAGCGCTCAATGGTTCCCGTTAAACAGTATGTAGCCCCTGTTTTTTTGATCAAGATGTCCGGTTCACAGTGCTGATCTTTAAATTGGAAGGCGCTTGCCCTGGCAACAATTTTCAGCCAGCGCAAACGCGATAACCCCAAGATGATATCCTAGGCGAAGCCAACGGGTAGAACAGGCAAGAGTTCCGTTTTTACAGGACTTGAAAAGGGCAGCACCAGGACGGTAGGTTTGCCACTTTCCAATGTAGTTTCGTTAAGGGTCTTGGCGGGCAATTCGATGGTGGGATTAAATACATCATTCCTTCCAACATCATTGCTTCTTCTCGCTTGTCCAATAAATCGGAATCCACATCCATGAATGGTCTTGATCAGCCGTTGAGTTTTACCATCATCACCAATCGCTTTTCGTGCTCTTTTGATCCAGCCTGATACAGCGGTATTCGATATCGTCCGGCCATGCCAAATACGTTCAATTAATTCGTCTTGGGTTACAATACGATCCTGGTTTTTAATAAGCAGGAGGAGAACTGCAAATACTTGTGGTTCGATTTTTTGTACGATTCCGGCGCGCAACAGTTCATGGGTCTTTGCGTTCAGTCGAAAATTACCAAATTCGTACATTATCCTACGGTCCAACTTGTAAAAGAAAAATAGAATATTTTACGACCATTCGGCATAGAGTACTCGAAAATGCATCATTTCCACATGAAATAATCTAGTTTTCGTCAAGCTTCAATAAACCTCAACGCTTATTCTCTGAAAATCGGGCTCGATACGCACCGCTGGTAGGCGCTGTATAAGCCTGTAAACAACTTAGATAATGAATGCAGGAGTATTCAAATGCTAAACAAAAAATTCCGAACCATCAAATGTGTCATTGGCAGCCTGCTTGTCTTGACTTTGACGTCCAGTGCCATGGCAGGCAGCGCTGAAACAGTTGAGGAAAAAATCGCCCGTGCTATTACAGCCGCCCCGGCAGACATCACAAAAAATGCCACTATTATGGACGTCGATGGCGCCATTTTGCGCAAAGGAACAAACGAGTGGGTGTGTTTTCCAGGTGTAGGCCTCATACCAGGCGATAAACATCCAATGTGTAACGACAAAGTCTGGATGAAATGGATGAAGGCTGTTTCAACGAAAACTCCATTTACAACCGATGTAATTGGTGTTTCCTACATGCTTGCCGGTGATGCACTGGTGAATAACGATAATCCGATGGCCACCGATCCAAACGACGGTGGTGTGTGGGTTCAGGACGGCCCGCATCTTATGATGCTCTTCCCCAACAAGGATATGATTTCAAGTTTACCGCGCAACCCTTTTGTTGGTGGCCCTTATGTTATGTGGGATAAAACTCCTCTCGTACATGTCATGGTACCGATCGAAGCGAAAGTTGCTCCAAAAAAATAAGCTTCTGTGGTGACCCGCAAGGTCTGCCTGTTCGGTGCATTAGTCTTGGGTCTGTGTATTCTGGCCGCCGCCTGGGCTCAAACTCTATGGCAATTTTACATATTGTTTTTTCTGGCAGGTTTTCTGGGAGCCGGGTCTCTCTTTGCCCCTCTTATCGCGAATGTGGGCAACTGGTTTAAATACGGTGCTGGGCTGGCATTGGGAATCGCCTCTGCTGGCCAAGCGCTAGGACAGGGGGGCGTGCCTTTTGCAACTGCCGTTCTAATAGGTGCGATGGGTTGGCGAGATACTCTGACTACAATTGGTGTGATTACGCTGGCTGCATTAATTCCTCTTGCAATGTTAATCAGGCAGCCACCCAAACATTTATTCGGCTGGATCGGCCATGGAATCGGTGGTTATCAGGGAGGTTACTTTTTTGACCTGAGTGGAGGCTACACCGTCACCTATGCCAATGCATCGCTGGCTGGGGTAATCAATCTGATTATCGTGGGATCTCTATACATCACAATTGTTCGCCGAAAAACAGCACTCGCATCCGCTGGGCAATCTAGGTTAACCGCATGATCACAGTTGACAATCGTAAGATTGATTACCACGAGGTCGGCGATGGCGCGACAGTTCTGTTCATTCCAGGTTCCTATAGCACTTTCAAGGCATGGAATGGCATGCAGAAAAGACTGCCGCAACATTATCGTTTTATTGGCACCAGCCTTTGCGGATATGGCGGCACTGAGGAAACACGGTGTCTTGATGATTTCGGCATGAAACATCTGGTGCGGGTGATTGAGGCAGTTGCCAAGAAAATTAGCGACCCGGTGCACCTGGTGGGCCATTCCCTTGGTGGTACCGCCGCATTGGCAACCGCGCTATCGAGCACCGTCGAGGTGCTCAGTATAACCACGTTCGAAGCCAGCCCTTTGGCGATACTCCAGGAACGCGATCACACTGAGATGTTGGAAAAGACAAAGCGTATATGTGCGGCATGGGGTTTGGGAAAGTTCCCTAATACGCGCAGGTTATGTCTGCGTGTTATGGGGTGTGGATTGATGTGTCCATATTTGGACGCATTTATTGATCAGTCAAAGGCTTTTGAAATCCTAATCAGCGCAACCAGCCCAAGACGGTGGTCACGATATAGATCAAAGCCACCCCAGCAACGAAACTCAACCCGAAACGGTTCCACATTGTTAGGCTACCCCACAGATCGGAAAGGCGTTGAAGGGGGGTACGAAAGCCCTGATTATCTGCCATCATTCTACTCCATGATCAATCTAGCGGAAGGAACCACGAGTCCATGATAACCAACGAGGGTAAAACCGACAAGCACCAAACCGAGTCATTTGTCAATCAGCCAAAGAACAATGATTGCAGCCGGTGCCAAGCCGTCAACGCAACATGTGGGCAGCTTTGAATCTCCGCTGCCATTTATTGAAACTCTAATTTGGTAATTACCTTTCTGGTAATGCAAGAAATTAGTAGATCTGTTATTCTTGCACATATACCGGCTACATTGCTTTCATTTGGATGGGATACAAACAAACTAGCAAAGGCATGTGAGCTTGCAGAACGCGACACCAAAAAATCAGTGCAAGCTGGCCCTCCAAGAAAAAATTACCCTCTTAACCGCTTTGCATTAGAGGTTTACAAAATATTGTTGAAAAATAATATTAAACCTACTGCGTATTCAAATTCACACTCATCATCCGATAGAGGCGGAACATTAATTTGGCTGTGCAAGCAATTGAAGGTTTATTTACCTGCCTCCTGCTCGTCCATGTCAGATGTGGCGTTTGATGAAGCTGTTTTTAAGGCCAGCAAAAGCCTACCAAAATAATTCGCAAAGTTACGGCGCATAATTGCGAAAAAAATAATTGAATTGTACCCCTTATCTTTGCAAATCAAGAAGGGCGTACAACTGCGATACCACATAAACAAATGAGGTTGTCATGCAGTTAAATATCCAAACCAAACACGCTTTTACTGTCAAAGAGTTCTGCAAATCTTATGCAATTGGGCGTACCACCGCATATGAGGAAATCAAGTCAGGCCGCTTACAATCCCGCAAGGTTGGGCGTCGCACTCTTATTTTAAGAATTGATGCTGACAACTGGCTTGCCGATTTGCCAGCCGGTGGACCTCAGGAGCAGGCCGCCTGATGCTGGCTTATTCAACCACACCCCAGAAACACGAACAGCCCGGACTCACTATCCAGGCTGCTCGAAACTTATTGACCAACACAACGCTTAATTATGAAAGGTCACAACAATGCTTGTACCCAAAAAGAAAACTAAAAGCAATCAAAACACACCGCAACTATTTATGCCGTTGGACGGACGCTCGAACATCTACCACACGCCAATCCCCACATACAAAATCGTGGGGTACCGTGATGAGCAATAATAAAAATAACATTGTTGAACTTCACCCGACAAACACGTCGCGGGATTTTGAATCCAAAAGCAGGTTTGAAACGCCATTCCTTGCAACCTCAAACCCAGATGGCACGGCAATGACCATTAAAATTGATGGCGACCAAGCCGACTCGATTAAATTTCTCGCAATGCGTGTTGATAAAACACCGCAAGACTTCGCCTCTGGAATCATTGCCGCGCATCTTGATATGGAAACAGGGGGTGGCGTTAATGACTGACAAGCACCCTCACAACTTGCAGACAGAACAGGCCGTTTTAGGCGCACTGCTATCTCACAAAGATGCTTTTGCTCATATCGGTGGTTTGAATGCTGATCACTTTTTTGAAAGCTTACATGCCCGCATTTTCGACGCTGTTCAATCCATATTCAAAAAGGGCGGGGCGGTTTCTGCTTTGACCATCGCGCCGCTTTTTAAGAATGATGAAAGCATACAGCAAATCGGAGGCCGTGAGTATTTCGCCGGGCTGGCATCCGGTGCAGCCACATTGTTTGAACTTTCCAGCTTGGCCGAGCAGATCATAGACCTCGCGCAACGCCGCCGATCCATTGATATTGCGCAATCACTGATAACCGATGCAATGGAGATCAGTTACAACGAACCATTTGACAAGCTTGCAGCCAGTCACCTTGATAATCTGACAACGGCATTGGTTGCCGGGACCGGGAAGCGCAAAACTGACTGGACCCTTGCCGAGTCAAACGTTGTCGTCGTTGACAAGCTGGCGGCGCTCTATGAGGGCGGTGCAGACATGGACGCGGTGTCAACCGGCTTACGGCAGCTTGATGACATCATAGGCGGCTTGCATCGCAGTGAGTTTATTGTTTTAGGTGGCAGGCCCGGTATGGGTAAAACTGCCGTTGGTGTGCAGATTGCACAAAACGTGTCAGGAGCCGGGCGTGGTGTTGCTTATTTCAGTATGGAAATGTCACATCATGCGTTGAACCGGCGCTTGGATTCAGCGCGGCTCTGGATGCCACAGCAGCAAGTCAGTTACAACCGCATAACAGCGGGAAAAGTTAGCAAAGACGAATTGCGATGGGTTGTTTCTGCAGCCGATGAAACAAAGAATTTTCCGCTAATCATAGATGAAGCGCCGGGGCTTACACCGGGCGAACTGGAAGCAAAGGCGCGAGTTTTCAAGAGTCGATTTGAGCGACAAGGTAAGGCCTTGGACCTTGTGGTTATTGACCACATGCACTTGATGCATTTCCCCGGCGCGCGCAGTGAGACAGAACGCTTTTCGAATATCTCTACGCAACTGGCAGAAATGTCAAAGCGTCTGAAGTGTGCTGTTCTATGCCTTGCACAGCTCAACCGTGGTGTTGAAAATCGCGATGACAAAAAGCCATCGCTAGCCGATTTAAGGCAGTCAGGAACCATTGAGCAAGACGCTGATGCGGTGATTTTCTGTTACCGCGAAAGCTATTACGTTGGCCAAGAACTTGCCCGGTGCAAAAGCCCTGAGCAGGAAGCCGATGTCATGGCAGACCTTGCCGCCTATGATAACAAAATAGAGTTGATTGTCGCCAAACAGCGCAACGGTCCGATAGGTTCAGAAACTTTCTTTTGTGACATCGGTTCAAATGTCATTCGTGATTTTCATGAGGCACAAATCAGCGAGGTGGCAGCATGATTATTCGCCGCAAAATCAATCACAACTACACGCTAATGCCAAATGAGTTTTTCAATGATGAGAGCCTAACTTTCGAGGCAATCGGTGTGCTCGCATATCTCCTAAGCCGCCCTGATGACTGGAAAGTGCACCTTACTCAATTAAGGAAAAGAGGCGGCTTTGGCAGGGATAAAGCACAACGGATAATGCGGGATTTGATCAATGCCGGATATGTTGTTTATCAGCCCATTCGATTAGATGATGGCACGGTAAAAGGATCTGAATATCTGGTTTATGATGAGCCTCAAAAAGAAGGTTTGGAAGCTGTTGACCGGGAACCTGAAAACACGGTTCTCGGTCACCGGAAACCGGATCACCGGGAGCCTGAAAAACCGGCAGCCGGAAAACAAGGCCCTATATATAATACTGATTTAGTAACTAATACTGATAAGTATATTGGTCATTCTCAATCTGACTTTCCAAAGAATGCTTTTGATCAATGGTATTCCAACTACCCTCACAAGGTCGCAAAGGGTGCTGGACGGAAAGCATTTGATAAAATCCAAAAGAACCGGCAGACAACCTTTTCACAGCTAACCAGCGGGTTAGAAAACTACATAAGATCAAAACCAAAAGACATACCGTGGTGCAACCCGGCAACTTGGCTCAATGCTGAGCGGTGGGATGATGAACCGGCTGGAAACGATGACACAGCCAGTCCGCCACCAGTCAGGCCCGAAACCTTCACTATCCAAAAATGGTGCAACGGTATTCTACCAACAGTTCAAAAATACAATAATTGGCAAAGCTCATGGGGACCAGCGCCAGGCGAACCTGATTGCCTCGCCCCCAAAGATATCATTCCCGAATTAACCAAAGCCCTTGAGGCTGGAAAGGTTGCAGCATGACCGTTACACCCCTTCAACGCCATAGCGCCCCGCAAATGGGCAGGCAAGCCAGATATAAACACCAGATCGCCAGCCTTCGCAAAAACTCATGTGAGCGGTTGACCGTTTCAATTGAGGAATACAACGGCACCGATCTTTTGAACTTGGCAGTTAAACGAGACAGCACAGCAAAACACAGAATTGGCAGCATGAAGCAGACAGCCCGTTTCGTCAGCATTCAGGTTCACCAACTGCCAGCCTTGATTGAAGCTCTCAAGAACGCAGAAGCCAAAGCCCGTGAGATTGGGTTGTTGGAAAATAGAAAGGACTAAGTTTTGGCCAGATTTCCAACTCACGAAGCAAGCCAGACACTAGACACAGCAGCAGGCACACAGCCGCGCTATAATGTCAGTGATGCGCATGGCAGAGCCTTGAAGCAGGCAGGTGATACTTTATCAAATACAGGCTTTTCTCTTGCAGCCAGATACAAGGCGAAAGAGGAACAATTTGAAGCATTCAAGGCAAATCGTGATTATGGCGATATTGTCAACGCACAGAAT
>DAOUPT010000026.1 GCA_030626025.1 Anderseniella sp.
CATCACGGTCATGAGTTGCACATTTGCAGAAAGCAGCAGTTTTTCTATATAGCGCACGGCATCAACCACCTGGTTCAGTGAGGTGATGGGGTGGACGTGCTCTTTGAATCAGCAAAGAAGGGGCTTGCTAGATGGATACTAGAGCATTTTCGGCAACTTTAGAATCGAGTTGGCTTTACAAGCGCGACCTCTTCTGATTCAAGGAGTCAGGAGGACTTTTCATGACTTTATCCCAAGATTTACGACTTCGTATTGTTGATTTGGTTAAAACGGGTGTTTCACGGCGTCAGGCTGCCCGACAGTTTAAAGTTGGTGTCAGTTCGGCCATTCGATTTGCTAAACAGGCCGAAACATTGGGGCATGTGAAACCTAAAAAAGCCAAGAAACGCAAGAGCTGTCTTGATCGGTTTGGGACAGAAATTCTTGGCTGGATTGCTGAACAACCCGATCTTACCCTTGCCGAACTGCGCCAGCGCCTTGATGAGCGCCAAGGCTTGCGTGTTGGCTCTACAACGCTTCATGACTGGTTTGTTGCCAACCAGATTACCTATAAAAAAAACGGCACACGCCAGTGAGCAGGAACGTATTGATGTTCAAGCTTCTCGTGCCCGTTGGCGCAAACGCCAGCACTGGTTGATGGATCATCTGGACTTGCTCGACCGGATCGTTTTCATTGATGAAACAGGTTTGAATACAAAAATGGCGCGTCTTCGCGGACGATCTACAAAGGGTCAGCGATTGGTAGCCTCAATTCCCCATGGGCATTGGAAAACGCTGACCTTTATCGCCGGTCTACGTCATGATGGCATGACAGCGCCATGGGTATTGGATGGCCCCATGGATGGGCCAGCCTTTATTTCCTACATCAAAACACAACTCGCACCAACACTACAAAAGGGTGACGTGGTCGTGCTGGATAATTTGCCCGCTCACAAAGTTGCTGCTGCCAAAGCGGCCATCAAAGAACGTGGTGCCTGGCTGTTGTTCCTACCACCCTATTCACCGGACCTTAATCCCATCGAACTGGCTTTCTCGAAACTCAAAGCACACTTAAAGCGCCTAGCTCCACGAACCGTAGACGGGGTTTGGAAATGCGCCGGAAAAATTCTCGAATTATTTTCAAAACAAGAATGTGCAAACTTCTTCGCCGCAAGTGGATATGGACCAAAATAACCCGAAAATGCTCTAGTTCCTGATCGCTTTGAATCATCGCATATTCCTTCCGCCTCATTTCTGGCACACACCTGCCAACTACTGCCACGCCGAAGGTAAACAGCTATCAGGGGACAACCGACTACATCCGCTGTGAGTATTGCGGTGAGTTTGCGTCCCAATTCTGATCTCTCCAAAATGAAATGTAGCCGGTATCTTTGTTGGGCGCCACTTCTTTCAAAAATGTCCCACGAATACCGACATATCTACAATAAGCACGAATTTGCCTGTCAATGATCCAACCAAGCCACTGCTCGACAATAATCTCAATTGCAATTTGTCTTGATTAAATCAACTGAAAATCGCATTGGTAAGGCGGTTGGCACCGTCTAGAAGGACGTCTTTGTTTCTCAGGGCTGTTGCGATAGACAGTCGTTGCGTCGGTCCATGAAATGCAAGTGCGGCAAAAAATTTTCCTGACGGGTCGCAGACCGGAACGGCAATGGCGATCATACCTTCCACAAATTCTTCATTATCAAGCGCATAGCCCTGTTTGGAAATTTTATTCAACTCGAGCATTAATTTTGTCTTGTCAGTGTACGTGTTGGGCGTGCGTTTATCTAAATGTATGCTTTCCACCATGGATTTGCGAAAAGAAGGGGCAAGATTTGCCAGAAACGTTTTGCCACTTGCTGTGCAATGGAAGGGAACATGGGTGCCGATGGGCAATTGAATTCGAAAGGGCCAATCGGTTTCCACCCTGTCGAGATATGTCATGCCCTGATCTTCAGGGACAACAAAATTGACAGTTTCGCTGACCTGTTCCGCAACATCAAGAAGAACCTGATGGCGCGCGACATGGAAGCGCGACGCAAACAGGATACCCGAAGCCATTTCACGCGCGCGTCGACTGGGACGCAAGCCCTTGGCTGTCGTGTCCCGAACTAAATATCCTTCTTCAATCAGGGTTTTGCAGAGGCGATGGACCGTTTGTTTGGGGAGTCCCAGTTCCTGATTTATTTCGGTTGGTGACATCGACTTATCTGACTGGCCCAGCACTTCCAGGATACGCAGTGTCCGCAGATTTGTCGGTATACGACCGTCTTGAGCCATTTTCTTTTGCCTTTCATCGCTGCATATCGTGGGCACTTCAATACATGAAACTTTAAGAATGCCTTGAAATAAATCCTGATTCATGTTGAACTGCAAATATTGAGTATAATAGTCTCATTATTTGATATTTTAGTAAAGATATTTCAGGGGTGGATCGTTGGAATTTGACTTTATCATCGTTGGTGCGGGCTCGGCGGGCTGTGTCTTAGCCAATCGTCTGACGGCGTGCGGTCGATTTAAAGTTGCACTGATTGAAGCGGGTGGGCGTGATTCGTCCCCTTGGATCCATATTCCAGTCGGGTATTTCAAGACGATGAACAATCCGAAAGTAGACTGGTGTTTCAAAACCGAACCCGATCCGGGATTGAACGGTCGATCGATATCATGGCCGCGTGGTAAAGTACTTGGTGGCTCAAGCTCAATTAACGGGTTGTTATATGTAAGAGGCCAACCACAGGATTTTGATCATTGGCGACAGTTGGGCAACACGGGTTGGGCCTGGTCGGACGTTTTGCCATTATTCAAACGCAGCGAAACCTGGGAAGCCGCAGCATCTGACGGCAGTGACGATGAAATGCGGGGTAGATCTGGTCCGCTTTCTGTTTCTCCATCAAATCTCACGCGTGAGATCATTGATGCCTGGGTGGAGGCAGCCATTGCGGCAGGCTACAAACAAAACCCTGACTATAATGGTGCGGATCAAGAGGGGGTTGGCTATTTTCAGCAAACCATCAAAAATGGCCTTCGATGCAGCAGCGCAGTAGCATATTTACGACCGGCGCTTAAGCGATCAAATCTGAAACTGTTCACAAACACTCAAGTCCTAAAACTTGATTTTACACAAGGCAGAGTCAGCGGTTTAAAAATTACCAATGGCGGTGATGATATAACCTTGAGTGTAACCGGAGAGGTGATCCTGGCAGCCGGAGCGATTGCTTCCCCGCAATTGTTAATGGTTTCGGGGATTGGTCAACAAGAGCAGCTCAAGCAAAATGGCATCCAGCTCAGGCACCAGCTGCCGGGTGTTGGCTCCAATCTGCAAGATCATCTACAGGCCCGACCGGTGTACAAATGCACCGTACCTACCATCAATACGGAAACCAGCAATGTTTTCAAAAAAGCGGCCATTGCGGCTCAATACATCGCAACACGTAGCGGCCCGATGGCGATGGCGGCAAGTCTGGGAACTGGCTTTTTGAAAACGCGGGCGGACCTTGCAACGCCCGATATCCAGTTTCATATCCAGCCCTTTAGTGCAGACAGTCCCGAGCAAGGCCCTCACCGTTTTTCGGCCTTTACAGCATCCGTCCTGCAGTTAAGACCGGAAAGTTCAGGCTATTTGGAAATTCGCTCAGCCAGCATGGCTGATGCGCCCGCCATTTATCCAAATTATCTCTCAACCAGAACAGATTGTGACACGCTGGTGAAAGGCATTCAGATTGCTCGAAAAATTTCAAGCTTTGAACCTCTAAAATCGCTCATCAGTGCCGAACATGCGCCTGGTGCCAGTGTCGCTGAAGATGATTATGATGCTATTCTGGATTGGGCTCGCAACACCTCAACAACGATCTATCACCCGTCTGGAACATGCAAAATGGGCAACGACCCGATGGCTGTTGTTGATGAAAAGCTGAAGGTGCATGGCCTTGAAAACCTGCGTATTGCCGATGCTTCGATCATGCCGACAATTACTTCTGGCAATACCAATGCACCGGTTATCATGATTGGTGAAAAAGCCGCCGACCTTGTGTTGGAGGATGCCAGATGACCTTTCCTGATCTTTTCAGCATTGCTCAAATCGTTTTCGCAGATATTATCTTATCAGGCGACAATGCGCTGGTGATCGGTATGGCAGCTGCCACCCTGTCCCCGGAGCTACGTAAGAAGGCAATTCTTTGGGGAATGGGGCTAGCCGCCGTTTTAAGGATAATTTTCGCCAGTTTTGCAACCTATCTGATTGCTATTCCCGGTGTTCTGTTTTTCGGTGGCCTGTTGCTGGTCTGGGTTTGCTGGCGTTTCTATTGTGAGCTTCGCGATAATATCGCAGAACAGGCCGAGCACGCGCTTGAGGCTAAGGGTTATCAGGGTTCTCCACGTAAACAAATTTGGAACGCGTTGGTGACCATCACCATAGCCGATGTCTCCATGTCCATTGACAATGTCATTGCTGTTGCTGCGATTGCGCGCGATAACACCGCGCTTTTGGTCTTTGGGCTGGCTTTGGCAATTGCCTTCATGGCCTTTGCCGCGACCACGATTATGCATTTGATGACACGCTATCCCTGGCTTTCCTATGCAGGATTGTTTTTTCTGATTTATCTGGCTGGCTCCATGCTGGTCGATGGTGCGCCGCAGGTTATGCAACTGGCGGGATTTTCCGGAGACGGGCAATGAGTGTTTCAAAAGGTTTTTCAAGAATTTGGATGAACAGACGAAAGGTTTTGACGTCATGATCATCTGATCGGTTTTCCCAAATAATAAAAGCGCCAACCATCCCCTTCACTGGTAAAGGCGGGAAAATGAAAATGAAGGCAAACGAGAACTAGGGAGGATAGTAATGTCCATTCTCAAAAAACTAACGATCGGTACGGCCGGTGTGGCACTCGCGTTGAGCGTGTGCCTGACATCAGTTCAGGCCGTTGCCAAAAATGTGACCATCCGGGTTCAGTCGGTAATTCCGGCAAAAGCCGATGAAGTGCATATGCTGAAAGAATTTGCCAAGGATGTCAGTGATCTAACCGGTGGAACATTGACCATCAAGGTTTTGCCAGCTGGCGCGGTTGTGGGGGTTAAGGAAACACTTGATGCGGTTGATAAAGGTCTGATCGAGGGTGGATTTGCCTGGACCCATTATTGGTCGGGTAAACATCCAGCGGCCATGCTGTTTGGATCACCGGTTGCCGGTGCCGGTGTTGGTATCGATAATATCGCTTTCGTTTCGTGGTTCCAATATGGCGGTGGTAAAGAGCTTTACGATCAGTTGTGGAAAGAAATGGGTGTCAACATCAAAGGCTTTATGTTGCAGCCGGTTGGACCTGAAGCTTTGGGTTGGTTCAAAGAGCCAATTAAATCCATGGCTGACTTCCGCAAATACCGCTTCCGCACACCTCCGGGCATTCCTGGCCAAACATACAAGGATATCGGTGTTGCCTCTGTTGCGATGGGCGGCGGTGATATACTTCCTGCCCTTGAAAAAGGTGTGATTGATGCGGCTGAATGGTGCTGCCCGAAACCTGATTTGGTTTTCGGCTTTTATAAAGTGCTCAAGCACTATTACCTGCAAGGGCTGCATCAGGTTGTTGTGAATGCTGATTTGTACATCAATGGTGACGTTTACAAAAGTTTGACCCCGCTGCAGAAAAAAGCACTGGAAGTGGCTGCCAACGCATCACTGTCAAAAGCCATGAGTTACCGGATTTATGAAAACGGTAAAGCGCTAAAAGAGCTGACAGAAAAGCATGGTGTCATTTTACATGATACACCTGCTGATTACTTTCCAGCTTATATGGCTGCGGCAAAAGCAAGTCTTGAAAAGAATGCGGCTAAAAATGCGTTCTTTGCCAAAGTCTGGCAATCACAAAAGGACTTTGCGGCAATCGCTGTGCCTTTCTGGGCTGGCGCGCAAACATCCAATGCCAAACTTGGTCAGGCTTTTGCTGACACACTCAAGAAAAAATAAAACAACAAAAACATCCCGGCAGGAACCCTGCCGGGATGTAAAAATCTCATCCGTAAATCCGGGCGAAATATGAACATTGAGGGAGATTGCAGCGGTGGCTGAAAATTTGGAAAACCTTGACATCTCAGATGAGATGATTGCCGAGAGACGAAGCGGTGACCCTGGCAATTTACCCGATGATATGAAACCGTGGATGGCGACTACGATTACCTGGATTGACAGGATTGGTCTTTGGACCGGCAGGTTGACATGCTTGTTGCTGGTACCTGTTATGCTGGCCATGGTCTATGAAGTTGTGGCCCGCAAATTGTTTATCGCACCAACCGATTGGGCATTTGATGTTAGCCGCATGTTGGTCGGAGCAATGTTTATGCTTGGCGCCGGATATGCATTAATGCGCGGCGTGCATATCAGGGCTGACTTTATTTATCGAACGATGAGAGTCAAACACCAGGCAATGGTGGATGCCTTTTTGTACGTGCTGTTTTTCTTTCCTGGCATGACGTTCTTTTTTCTGATTTCTTTTGACTATACATGGACCGCATGGGTGCGTTGGGAATTGTCCATGGATACTGCCTGGATGGCTCCACTGGCCCCGGCCAGAACAGCGATGCCGTTAGGTGCATTGTTTCTGTTGTTACAGGGTGTTTCTGAGTTGTTGAAATGCATCTATGCGATCAAACATGACAGGTGGCCATCATGACCTCAGAGATGATTGGCTTTATTATGATCGCAACAATGTTGTTTGCGATTTTTGTCGGTTACCCGATTTCATTCACCCTGATTTTTCTCGGATTTGTTTTTGGGGCCTGGGGCTTTGGGCCTGATCTGGTTTTCTACCTGATGGCTCTGCAGTTCAACAGTGTCATGTTGGAGCAAACACTGGCGGCGGTGCCTCTATTTGTCTTTATGGGAATATTGATGGAGCAGGCCGGGCTGATGGAGCGGTTGTTCAAAGCGGTTCAACTGATGCTGGCCTCAACAAAAGGATCCCTCTATATAGCTGTACTTTTTGTATCAACGATTTTTGCGGCAGCGACCGGTATCGTCGGTGCGTCAGTGACCATATTGGGCATCATGGCCGCCAAGACGATGAACAAATCAGGTTATGATGTAAAACTGGCAGCTGGAACAATTACGGCAGGCGGAACGTTGGGTATTCTCATTCCGCCATCGATCATGCTGGTGGTTATGGGGCCGGTGCTCGAGGTGCCGGTTACTGACTTGTTTGCCGCTGCAATTATTCCCGGTATCATGCTGGCATTTATGTATACGGCCTATGCGTTGATCCGCTGTAAGATAGACCCGTCGCTGGGGCCGGAACTTCCCATGGAAGAGCGTGCCAATAATTGGAGAATTGTTGCGCGTGAGTTCTTTTTGGGGCTGGTGCCGCCCGCTATGCTGGTAGGTTTTGCGCTTGGTTCAATTTTGCTGGGTTGGGCCACACCTACAGAAGGTGCCGGTTGTGGTGCATTTGGTGCTTTGTTGCTGACCCTTGCCTATCGCAAGATGACCGCAAAGAAGTTTTATGAAGCGCTGTTAAAGACCCTGGAAATTTCAGTTTTGATTTTGTTTCTGGTTGCGGCGTCAAACTTTTTTGGCGCCGTGTTTTCACGCCTCGGGACGCCGACGATGCTGACAGAAACCTTGCTGTCTCTTGATCTTAGCCAGATGCAGGTCTTGCTGCTGGTCATGGCGTTAATTTTTGTTCTGGGCTGGCCGCTGGAATGGGTGCCGATTGTATTAATCATAGTGCCAATTCTTATTCCGGTTCTCGACAAAATGGGCATTAACCTGACCTGGTTCGGTATTCTGGTTGCAGTCAATTTGCAAACAGCCTGGCTCAGTCCACCCGTAGCACTGTCGGCTTACTTCTTAAAAGCGGTTGTGCCTGAATGGAACCTCAAGGATATTTATCTGGGCATGATGCAGTTCATGGTCATTCAACTGATTGGCCTGTTGTTGATCCTGATGTTCCCACAAATTGCCTTGTGGTTACCAGAATATATTTATGGGAAATAGGCGTGAAGCAATGACTGTGACATATCTCAAAAAAGCGACCAAAACACCCCTGACCGGTGAAGACGAAACCCGGCAGGTGGTTGAAAAAATGCTGACAGAAATAGAGACTGACGGTGAAGTCGCCGCTATGCGTTATGCTGAACAGCTGGATGGCTTTACCGGTCAGGCGATTGTCTCAAAGGAGCAAATCGAACAAGCATCGGCGCAAGTTTCAGAGCAATTGAAAGATGACATAAAATTTGCACGCGACAGGGTGCGTAAATTTGCTGAGGCACAACGCCGCTCAATCAGTGACTTTGAACTTGAGTTGTCGCCGGGGCTTTGGGCCGGTCAAAAACTCATCCCGATCGAAACAGCTGGTTGTTATGTACCCGGCGGTCGCTATGCTCATGTGGCATCAGCAATTATGAGTATCGCAACAGCAAAAGTTGCCGGTGTTGAACATGTTATCGCTTGTTCAGCACCCAAAGGGAATGCTGGACCGGATCCGGCTATCATTTATACAATGAACCTGTGTGGTGCTGATACCATATTGGCACTGGGCGGTGTGCAAGCAATTGCGGCGATGGCCTTTGGATTGTTTACCAATCGTCCGGCACGTATTCTGGTGGGCCCGGGCAACCGTTTTGTTGCCGAGGCAAAACGAATTCTGTTTGGTCGCGTCGGGATTGATCTTTTTGCCGGGCCGACAGAAATCGCGATCATTGCTGACGAGAATGCTGATGTTGCAATTGTCGTCGAAGATCTGATTTCACAGGCAGAGCACGGTCCCGACTCTCCAGCCTGGCTGATTACAACCAGCCACAAATTGGCACAAGAGGTTCTGGCCCAAATAGATCACCGGATTGCTGAACTGCCCGAAACGGCCCAGCTGGCAGCAAAGGCAGCCTGGGATGATTATGGCGAAGTTGTTTTGTGTGACAGTGATGAGGAAGCCGCAATTATTTCTGATGAATATGCTGCAGAGCATCTTGAATTACATACCGCCAACAATGACTGGTATCAGGAACGGCTAAAAAACTACGGTTCACTGTTTATCGGCGAAGAGACAACCGTTACCTTTGGTGACAAATGTTCTGGCACCAATCACATTTTGCCCACCAAGGGTGCTGCAAAATATACCGGTGGTCTGTCCGTGCACAAGTTCATGAAAGTCGTAACCACGCAGCGCATGACGCAAGAGGCCAATCGGGAGGTCGGGCAGGTTGCAGCGCGAATTTCGCGCCTTGAACGGATGGAAGCTCATGCCCGGTCGGCCGATATCAGATTAAAAAAGTATTTTCCGGAGGAAACATTTGTCACCAATGGCTCCTGATCCAAATTTCTCCCTAAGCGGAAAAACAGCTCTTGTCACTGGCGGGGGTTCTGGCATTGGCAAAGCAATAGCCCACGCTTTATCGGATGCCGGTGCAAGTATTGTCTTGATTGGAAGACAAAAAGACAAGCTGCTTGAGGCGTTGGAAACCCGCAACGGGGAAGTATATTCAGTTGATCTTTTGCACCGTGATGCACCCGGTCAGATAGCTGGTTTCTGCCGCAGACAGAACCTGCACCCCGATATTCTGGTAAATGCAGCAGGTGAGAATCCGCGTCAGTCTGCCGATGAAATTTCCGCCGATGTTTGGCAGTCAACTATTCATCTCAATTTGTCCGTCCCGTTTTTGCTGGCCCAGAAACTTGTTGGTCATATGCAAAGCAACAATTGGGGCCGGATCATTAATATCGCGTCCCTGCAGTCGCAAAGAGCTTTCACCGACGGTATTGCCTATGGTGCCGCAAAGGGGGGCATTCCTCAATTGACGCGGGCGATGGCTGAAAGCTGGTCGCCCCGTGGCATCAACGCCAATGCCATAGCGCCGGGTTTTTTTCCAACGAAACTTACCGCCCCGGTTTTTTCAAATCCTGAACTGGCAGCACTTCATGCAAACCGGACAGCAATTGGCCGTAACGGTCGCCTTGAAGACCTCGCTGGGCCTGCCGTTTTTTTAGCCTCTGAAGCTAGCGCCTACATCACAGGTCAGGTTCTTTACGTGGATGGGGGCTACACAGCAAAATGAAAGCACTTGTCTATACTGGTCCACAACAGATTGAGTTTCAACAAATACCCACACCCGAAGCAGAGGATAATCAATGCATAGTTGATATCGCCCTTTGTGGAATTTGTGGCTCTGATATGCATGCTTATCACGGCCATGATAGCCGACGCGTACCACCACTGGTTTTGGGCCATGAAGCAGTTGGCATTGTTCAAACCGGCAACCTGGCCGGTAAACGGGTTGCGATCAATCCTTTGATGACTTGCGGCAAATGCGCTGTTTGTATTTCAGGACATGAACATTTGTGTGAATACCGCGAACTTATTGGCATGCGCGTGCCTGGTGCCTTTGCTGAGCAACTTGTTATTTCAGAAAAAAACCTCACTGTTCTCGCCGATGACTTTCCTTTTGAGAGGGCTGTACTGGCTGAACCACTTGCCTGTGCTGTTCATGCGGTTGACATCGGCTTGGCACGATTAAACTGCTCTCCCAAAGATGCGTGCATCGTGGTTCTGGGAGGTGGTGCCATAGGCCTTTTGTGTGCCCTGGTTTTTAAGCATAACGGTGTCAAACACCTCTGGATTGCTGAAACCAACCAATTGCGTCGCAAGAGCATCAATCAAACAATTCAGGCAAATATCTATGATCCAGCAACTGACGCACAGCATATACCACCAGCAGATATTGTCCTTGATGCTGTCGGCTCAGGGATAACCCGAAAAGTCGCATCTCAACTTGTTGCGCCTGGTGGCACAATCGTCCACATTGGCTTACAATCCAACGACGAAGGTCTTGATACGCGACGCCTGACCTTGCAGGAAATAACATTTGTTGGCACTTACTGTTACACCAACAGTGACTTTGCCCAAGCATTGTCCTTATTGCAGAATGGAAAGATCACCGAACGGGGTTGGACTGAATATCGCACACTTCAAAATGGCAAAAGTGCATTTATGGATATTCACAAAGGTAAAGCATCACCGAAAATCATTCTTGAAATTTAACTGAACGCGCGCTTCACTGGGGCCTTTGTACGATCCGAAGATGGAGGGGATTAGACGCTGATCAGCGTTGGCGCGCTCGATAGTAAAATGTCAACCGTGAGGTGAATTTATGCTCTTAAAATGTTGCTGGTTTTGTAATGTCAAAAGAAACTGCCTCAAAGGCTCTAACTGTAAACATTCATGTATTTAACACAGATTACACGGAGGCACGAAGCCATGTTTTTGTCATTGGCGACCATGCATTGATCATGTATTCGCGTAATGAGTTCAGGCATGGTTATCTTCATTTCCGCTGTCATGGCTTCGAGCACATTCCAAAAAGCACGCTCTAACCGTATGGATGTCGAATGCCCGTGAATGCGGAATGCGCGCTTTTCTGACGCGAACTCCTTTATCTGGTCGGTCGAACAAACGCCAAAAATATGATCCAAAGCACTCTCTGATTCAATGTAAATTGACATCTGTGTTATCATAAACCTCCTGTTTGCCTACCCGGTGTTTCTCTGAAATCATGACCTGTAGGCAATAGATACTACCATTGAAACAGGTAAGCCTGCTAATTTAACTACAAATACAGGTTGAATTCAATACGACCTGAAAACAAAAAAGAAACCCAAGGAGGAACCCCATGAATAAATTTCTGATCACCTTTAGTATAGCCATTAGCAGTTTTACCGGAGCAGCAATTGCTGCTGAGCCATTGGTTGATGTTGAATGGGTGAAGTCAAATATCGGGAAACCGGGCGTTGTGTTTCTTGATGTACGAGGAAAACTTGCCGGAAAATCAAAAGCAGACTATTTGCGTGGTCACATCCCCGGTGCGGTTTGGACCAACTATCTGAAAGATGGTTGGCGCTCAAAA
This sequence comes from Anderseniella sp., assembly GCA_030626025.1. Classification (GTDB taxonomy): domain Bacteria; phylum Pseudomonadota; class Alphaproteobacteria; order Rhizobiales; family Aestuariivirgaceae; genus JALWJW01. The sequence continues at coordinate 11,869 of DAOUPT010000026.1, forward strand.
GATGCCGGTGGTACAGCAGGTCAGCTTTCACCAACGCCAAAACTTGAAAAACTTATCGGTGGACTTGGCATTGATAACGCAACACACGTCGTTGTCGTACCCAACGGTGGCAAGGCGCTGGATGTTGGAACCGGGACACGTATTTACTGGACTTTCAAGGTTCTTGGTCACGACAATGTATCCTTGCTGAACGGGGGTATGGTTGCTTATACAAAAGCGGTTGACAAGGCATCGAAAAAACCAGTCAATCCGCTTGAGAAAGGCTTGAAGAAAGTTGCTGCAAAAACCTTTAAGGCTAATTTGCGTAAAGAAATGCTGATCACCAAGGCTGACGTGAAAATAGCCATGACATCTGGTACAGCGCTCATAGATCATCGTCCTAACAGCCAGTTTGTCGGGGTAAATCGTCACCGGTTGGCCAAGCGCTTTGGCACAATTCCTGGCGCTAAAAACCTGCCTGAAAACTGGATAACGGTCAATGGCGGTGGAACTTTCCGGATTAAGTCAGAACTGACCAAGCTTTATGACGCGGTTGGTGCCAAAGCAACCGGCAAGCAGATCAACTTTTGCAATACCGGACACTGGGCAAGTCTTGGCTGGTTTGTGTCACATGAAATTATGGGCAATAAACAATCCAAAATGTACGATGGTTCAATGCTTGAATGGACCGCTGACAAAAGTCTGCCTGTAGAGCAAAAAGTCAACGTACAATAAAAATCAGGGAGAGGATGCAAAGTTGCATTCTCTCTCATTCAGTAAATCTCTTTGTGATTTAAAGAATGGACTATTATGGGTTTTTTCAGCAAGACTCTGGATCCGGTCATCGCATTGGTCACCATTGCCGTACTCGATATTTTTCTGTTTGTCATCGTTGGTGCCTGGACAGTTGGCGGGGGTGAAACCATGATGACGGGACTTGCCGCAAAAGCTGTCCTTGGCGACAGTATCGAGAAGATCCCGTTTTGGCATCTGGTCTTTCCTCCCACATGGGGTTACTGGAAAATTTACATCAGTTTAGGTATGATTTTTGGTGCCTTTGTCAGCGCCGTGATTTCAAAAGAGTTTTATCTGCGTATCCCGCGCCGCCTGTCAGAGTGGGTCATGATCACCATTGGCGGCTTGCTGATGGGGATTGGAATAAGGCTCGCGTTCGTCTGTAATGTTTCGACCTTTTTCGGTCTCACGCCACAAATGAACATGGGCGGTTATCTGGCAATCAGCGGCATAATCGCCGGTGCCTGGGTTGGCTCGATGGCATACAAGAAAATACTGGGAGTATAGGTTGATGTCTGTTTTAGGTGAATGTTTGATCGCCTTTATATTTGGCTCATGTGTCGGGGTGCTGGTACAGCGCTCACGCTTTTGCAACGCGGCTGCATTACGCGATGCCATTTTATTTAAAAGTTTTCGCAACACAAAAGCATTGCTTGTTGCCATGATTGTGCTGACCATCGGGTTTACCGGCTTTATGACCATCGGGCAGGGGCATCCCATGCATTTTGATGTTGGTCTCAATCAGCTCATTGGCCTTTTCATTTTTGGTATCGGTATGGTGCTGGCTGGAGCCTGCACAGTCTCGACCTGGGTAAAAGCCGGTGAAGGAAATGTTGGCGCCGCATGGGCGTTGTTATTTACATTTATCGGCATGTTCTTGTTCTCATTGGTGTGGACGGTCAATTACTGGCCACCGGCACCCATAAGCATGACCGGTGAACCCAATCTTGAAGCCCTGCAATTTGGCTTTGCCAACGCTGCTACGTTGCAGGAAAAACTGAAAATTCCAGCAATTTTTTTCGGCATCCTTCAAGCTGGTGTTCTGTATGCGATTTATCGCGCCATAGTGAAGCGGGAAAACCGGCACGTGCAGACCAATACAAATGCTGTGGTCAAAAAAGTAGCGGCCGAATAGGCTTAAAGTTTATGGAGAAGTAATATGTTCGGTTTCGGAAAGAAAAAAAGTGACCCCCAGGTTGATCAGGCGGCAACCAGTGCGACGTTGAGCGATGGTCGCGAGGTTTCTGTAAAAGAGAAAATAGACTGCCTTGGAGATTCCTGTCCGCGTCCGCAATTGATGACAAAAAAGACTCTTTCAGGTGCTGCGCCGCAGGATATTTTCGAAATCATGGTTGATAACCCGTCATCCATGGAAGCCATTCCACCAATGATGCCAGAGCTTGGCGCAACCCATCTGGACACTATAAAACAGCGGCGCCACTGGAGCGTGTTTATTCGCAAGGATTAACATTAAAACAAAGATGAACAACAAAGTGATCACCTATTTAACCAAAGGCTATATGCTTATCGTTGCAACAATCAGTGTTGTGGCTCTGGTGTATGTCTATGCCTTTCCGCCTTCATCGATGTTTGCGACGCGCTATGGCGTGCCCCATTTCACCCCTAAAGTCATGCATCCTGAAACCGGTAAACCGGTTTCAGTTAATGACCTTGTCAGGCATTATCGTGGCGACTAGAATGGACAGGAAAAGCAATGGTTGATTTTGAAACCGGAATGCAGATCGTTTTGTTTTTTATTGCATTTGTCGGAATGTATTTGGGATTTTTGCGAGATTCCACCTGAACGAAAACGACGAGGAGATTATAATGGAAAAATCGAGCTTAATATTTTGCGGTGCCTCGCTTGGCTTGAGTCTGCTCGTTGCGATGCTGGCACTGCCGTTTGTTTCACTTTCAAACGATGCTTTGGCCCGGGCAAAATCTGTCGTGTCTGCCGAAGAAATCGGCAGTATTGATCTGGGTGATTTCGGCACAGTCGAAGTGAGTGAGCTTGCCACATACTATGCAGAAAACCCTCCCGTCGAGCCGACTGGTGGAGCGCGTAAAGTGCGATTTGAAGGGTGCTGACATCGGGATGGTGTTCGATAAACTGGCACGGAATTTTAGTAACTTGCTTTTCCTGCCTCCTGATTTTTTTGCCTGTTCGTCCGTCGAACGCATCGCAACCTGTAATCGATTACACTAAAACACTTTTGCCTGATGCTCAGGTTATTTTAGATAGCCGTCGCGCTATAGACTGCGAAAAAGCCAGTTTGAAAGGTGCACGTTGTTTGCCGGTTACCGATATTCTTGGTCCGCAAAAGGCTTTGGCCAATTTTAGTGGGCTGTTGTGGTTATTGGGTACTGTCGGCTTAACCGGTAGCGAGCATGTTGTGATCATTGGTGACAAACTTCATGAGCAAGAATTTTGGGCCGGTGTTTTATTTATCGCCGGGCAAAAACGAATTTCTATTCTGACAACGCCGTTGGAAGTATTTGCAAAAAACCAATTGGCGCCGGGAACAACCCGTTCCAAAACCCGCGAAAAAGTCTATCAGGCTACAATGCGTGCTGATCAAATCGTACTGCGGTCAGATCTTTTAAGAATTGTTCGCTCACACAACGCCTTGGTCATCATTGATGGTCGCACTGAAAATGAATATTGGGGCAACGAACTAACCGCCATGCGCGGCGGACATATTCCAGGAGCCCAGCTTTTATCGCTTGGACGTGTACGTTTGGCGTCAGACAAGCCACCACTTTTACATGTCCCAAAAGGCCGTTCGGTGATTTCTTACAGTCGTAATATCTATCACAGTCTGGTGTATCTGACATCTCTTCGCGCCAGGGGTATACCGGCTAAAATATACCTTGAAGGGTGGCAGGGCTGGGCCTCTGACGGGGCGTTGCCAGTTGACAACGTGACCTATCGCGACCGTCGGGTGCCGCTGCGTGCCGCCAATAAAACCAAATCTGCACCGGTGCGCTTTTCCGGGTCTTTTTACATTGTTGGTGCCGTTGCCGGATTGTGCATATTTGCCATCGGATATTTTACCCGATGGATGATCAATGGATAATTTCAGGAACCAGTAAATGAGCGATAATTTGGAATTACTTATTATTATATCAACACCTGAATCTGGCGACATTGCCAATGAACTTGGCAAAGCTGCACGGCGTAGAGATATCAATTGGGCGGTGTTTTTCACCAATGATGGTGTTCTGACACTGGCGGATCGAGAGTTTGCGAAAACTGTTTCCTCAGCGTCTCAGGCTATTGTCTGTCAGGAGTCATGGCAACACCACATGGCCGCCTGCGATTGCCCGGTCGAACTGGGCAGTCAAACCAACAATTCGGCACTTGCCAGCAAAGCACAACATATTGTCTCTTTATAGGTTCAAATCTCATGTCCGATAACAAGAAAAAAATCGTTGTTCTTGCCAGGCGCGATCACATTGAAGCAATGCGGGTGGCGGCCGGGCTGACTATTTTTGGCCATGACTTGCGCCTTATATTCATGGACAGGCCTGTTTCACAGGAAACTGCACAAAGTGAGTATGCCGAATTATTGGAGCTGGCAGATATCATGCCTGAAACAACTGTAGCTGAAATGGCTGACAATCTGCCACTGCTGGATGCCGAAAAATTATTTGAAGCGATCAGTAATGCCGATGGAGTTATAAACTTATGACCGCCAAAATCTCAAACACAATAGTTGTCCTGAAAATCGGTCTTTTTCCAGGTGTTGATATGCTTGAGTCCAGTTTGCTGCAAAACGCACAAAAAACCCAAATCCGCCAACATAACCTGAACGCACGAGAGATGAGTGATACGGACTGGGATGAAGTTCTGAGCGATATTCTTGGGGCGGGCGCCATTATAACTTTGTAGAATAGAAAAACTCTTGATCAAATTCGTTACTATTTTTGGCCTGATTTTATTGTTCGGAGTCACTCCTTGCCTGGCGCAAGGCGAGCATATCAGGCGCCTTGCTGCCGAATTGCTTGTTGCCCACGGCGATGCACGTGTACTTGCAAGTCAGCCACAAATGAAAAGTTTGCACAAAAAAGGATTGAATGATCGTTTAAGAGGTAGCCTGTCAGGGTTGGAAATTTTAATACGACTGGCAGATGAGGAGGCAAGAGAAAGGCGAACGGATGCACAATTGGTTGTTGGTCGACTTACATTTTTTTTACGAGGCAACAATCTTGATGAATTTACCAAAACCCTGTCTGGTTTAATAAAACGATACCCGCTTGCAACGAACAATATTCTACCGGCCATATTGACACCAGCTCGAAGCAAACAAGCAATTGAAATTCATCAGGAATATTGTGCCGCTTGCCACAATGAACCCGATAATAATGTCGAACGCCCAGCTAAAAACCTCACGCTGCAGCTAAAAACCATGGCTCAAACAGAATTTGTCGCCCGAATGATAATCGGTGTTCGGGGCGACCCCAGCACTGGCCTGGGAAATCCATTAAGCGATGAAGAAATAGCGGCACTCGTTGCATATTACCAAGCCAGGTAAACCCGCAATTTTTGCTATCAATCAAACTTCCTGAATTCGGTTGAACGCTGTAGAATGATGAGATTTAACAGAGTGTAAATAGTCTGTTTTTGGTCTTGGCTGTGTAGAAACGCCTGATGATATTCATCGCCCTTTTTAAACTTTAGGCGAGTGCGTACAAGGCCATTTCAGTTGAGATCCGTTTAATGGTCTTGGTAAGAAAATGGGTGTAAAGTAAATGGTCTGATTAAGGTGTTGCTGGTTGTAGTGATGCCTACTGAAGTTATTCACTTATCGTTGAATTAGGGGTTTGTAGCCCACGGCTTTCAACTCGGCCCCATCGGTGGAAAAATCCTGAGTGATTTGATTATCGATGGAACAACCGATTTGCCGATCTCACCATTTCGGATTGATCAGTTTTAAAAACGGCATAGATCAACCTGCAATCAGGTGGAGTCACCTGATTGCAGATAAGTTGACCTATTCTAAAGAGTTAGTGCAACTTTTCTGCAAGCATCGGCGTGCAGGTTGCACTAGGCTGGTGGATTTATGCCGCCACAACCTTGTCGCGTTTGGCATCAAATTTTCCACGCGTGTCGATAATCAGACGGGCATGTTCAGAAATCATCTCGTAATCTACACCCTTATGTAGGGTCAGCAAAATTACCGCATCAAATGACTGGATACTCTCCGGTGTCAACTCAGTCGAGGTCAGGTCAAAGTCGTGCATTCGCATGGTGGGAAAGACCGGCACGTTCGGGTCGGCATATTGAATATCACCGCCCCAATTTCGCACCAGTTCCATTACCTCCACCGAAGGGCTTTCGCGCACATCATCAACGTCTGATTTGTAGGCAATGCCAAGGGCCAGGATTTTACTACCCTTGATTGCTTTGCCCTGACTATTCAAACCCTCGACAAGCTTTGAAATCACATATTTGGGCATACCTGAATTGATTTCACCGGCAAGCTCAATAAACCGGGTATGGACACCAAATTGATGGGCTTTCCAGGTCAGATAAAACGGGTCAATCGGAATGCAGTGGCCACCAACGCCGGGACCGGGATAATAGGCGGTAAACCCAAAAGGCTTGGTTGCCGCTGCCTGAACGATTTCAAAAATATTCAGTCCCATACGATCAGTTACGGTTTTGAGCTCATTGACCAGACCGATGTTGACCGACCTGTGGATATTTTCAAGCAGTTTGACCATCTCGGCCGCATCGGTTGAACTGACCGGTACAACCTTGTCGACAATAGCGCTGTACAAGGCCTTTCCAACCGTCAGGCATCGCTCGGTAATGCCACCAACGACTTTGGGAATGGTGCGGACAGTGAATTCCTCGTTGCCCGGGTCTTCGCGTTCGGGAGAGAAGATCAGATAAAAGTCTTCACCGATTGTAAAACCGGCTGATTGCAAAAATGGCTGGATGATTTCCCGGGTTGTGCCCGGCCATGTGGTGCTTTCCAGTGACAGCACTTGCCCGGCCCGCAAATAGGGCTGCATGGCCGCAAGAGTGCTCTCAATAAACGACAGGTCAGGCTCGCGTCCCGATTTTAGTGGTGTTGGAACGCAGATTATAATGGCGTCCACTGCTTTGATGCGTGAGTAGTCACCAGTTGCTTCAAAACCGGCTGCAACTATGCCTGAAATCGTTTCATCAGCAATGTGCTTGAACGGACTGGTACCGCTATTGAGCACATCAACTTGTGACGGATTAACGTCAAATCCAATAACTTTGAAGCCTTCATCGGCAAACCGGATTGCCAGCGGCACCCCGACATAGCCCAGTCCGATGATGCCAACTACAGCGTCTTTTTTGTAAATTTTATCTTCCATATCATGGCCTTGCTGTAAGAGGTGATAAACTGTGCTTGAAGTCAATTTGAAAGCTGTTGATACAAAGTGATCAGATAGTTGTTTATAAGAAAAACACGATTTGACGTATAGTTATTTCTACTGTAGGGTAAGGTCGGGTTTGTTGGAAAATTTAAAAGAGGTTTGCAATGGTCATTATACCGAAAGAAACAGTGGATAGAAACCAGACTTGGTCTATATCGCAAATGTGTCGTGATTTCGATGTGACACCACGCACATTACGCTTTTATGAGCAAAAAGATATGCTGTCACCGGCCCGTAAAGGCTGGACCCGGATTTTTGGTTATCGTGACAGAGCGCGTGTGAAGCTTATTTTGCGTGGAAAACGGGCTGGTTTTGCTCTTGATGAAATCAAGGAAATGCTTGACCTTTATAATTTGCGCGATGGCAATCGCCAACAATTGGAACTTGCGTCTGTAAAAATGAAAGAACGTCTTATCCGCTTGAAAGAACAGCAAGTGGAAGTGGAAGAAGCAATTGTTGATCTAAAGCAAACAGTTAAGGTTATTGACGGCATGTTGAAAGCAAAAACAACCGCCTGATCTTTAAAGAACAAAGAATAAAAAACAAAAGCTGCATTCAATTGATTTATTGGGTGCAGCTTTTTTTATATGTGGTCTATGTTGTGATAATAAAACAGCAAAATTGCAAGGAGCCGTGCCGTGACTGATCTCAACCTGCCCAAACCGGACTGGATGAATGAAGAGTTGGTGATGTTGGAAGATATGGCGGCCAATTTTTACCAAACCGAGTGCGCACCTCATTACGAACGCTTTGAAGAGCAGGGAAAATTTGATCGCGAGGTTTGGCACAAGGCCGGTCAAATGGGTTTGCTCGGTGCCGAAATACCTGAAAACTATGGTGGGCCGGGCGGCAATTTTGCCCATGATGCGGTTATTGCAATTGAAGCCAACAAGGCTGGAATTGACGGATTTGGCGGGCCGCTGCACAACGCCATCGTAATCCCTTATATTTTGCATTACGGTTCTGAAGAGCAAAAACAGCGCTGGCTGCCAAAGCTTGTTTCAGGGGAATTGATTAGCGCCATCGCCATGACCGAGCCCGGCGCCGGATCAGATTTGCAGGGCGTTACAACCACCGCAGTAAAAGACGGCAACCATTATGTTTTAAATGGTCAAAAAACCTTTATCACCAACGGCCAGCTTGCCAATTTGATTATCGTTGTTGCCAAGACCGACCCGCAGGGTGGTGCCAAGGGAACATCCCTGATGGTGGTGGAAACCGACGATGTCGAAGGATTTCGCCGCGGTCGTAATCTTGATAAAATCGGCCTGAAATCAAACGATACGTCCGAGTTGTTTTTTGATGAAGTACGTCTGCCAGCCTCTGCCTTGCTTGGCACCGAAGAAGGGCAGGGCTTTGTCCAACTGATGCAACAACTGCCACAGGAACGCCTGCTGATAGCGGTTCAGGCGATGGGACGGATTGAACGGGCGTTGTCCCATACCATAGATTATGTCAAAGAGCGTAAAGCCTTTGGCAAGCGGGTTATTGATTTTCAAAACACCCGTTTTAAGCTGGCCGAATGCAAAACCGAAGCGACAATCGCCAAGGTTTTTGTCAATGATTGCGTTGGCAAATTGCTCAAAGGTGAGTTGAGTACCGAGACCGCCTCCATGGCCAAATACTGGCTGACCGATTTGCAATGCAAGATCATTGATGAATGCCTGCAACTGCACGGTGGTTACGGTTATATGAATGAATACCCGATCGCCCGTATGTACCGTGATGCCCGCGTAGAGCGTATCTACGGCGGCACCAATGAGATTATGAAACTGGTTATAGGTCGCGGACTTTAAGCTACAGTATGAAAAGCTATAGTGCGAAATTTCCTGAAACAAGATCAGTCATGATTTCTTGAGCCCCGGTAAAATCGTCTTGTTGGCAATATGTACTGACGGTGATGATGGCAGGAATGCCTGCTGAACGGGCAGCGCTTAAGCCAATTTCTGAGTCTTCGATGGCCAAACAGTTTTCAGGTGGTAATTGCAGTTTTTTCAACGCCAGCAGGTATAATTGCGGTGAGGGTTTAACCTCGGCAACATCATCTCCGCAACAGATGACATCAAAATGTTCAAGTACTGCCTCGCCAAGCGTTGCAGCAAATAGCCGGTCAACATTAATCCGGCTGGTAGAGGTGGCAATTGCCAAACGCACACCCTTGTTTATAGCTTGCAGGATCAGGTCTTTAATACCGGGGCGCAGTCTAATCTGACCGCCAGCAAGGAGCCGCCCATAGGTTTGGGTTTTATGGCGGTGCAATTCAGCAACCCGGTCAACAAAATCTCCGGCCTGTTTTGGTTGACCGGTTTCAATAAAATGCCTGATACGGTTTTGACCACCAGCGACTTTGAGAAGTTCGCCATACAGAGCCTGATTCCATGCCCAATCCAGACCGAACTCGGCAAAAGTTTCATTGAAAGCCTTGCGATGCAGCTCTTCGGTTTCGGCCAAAGTACCATCAACATCAAAAATCAGCGCTTTAAGCACGGGTCCTGGACCCTAGTCTTGAACCACAACATGGCGGACAAGGTGGGGTAGGTGGGTGAATTTGCAATACAGCGCCTGATGATAAAGATCGCTGGCAAGAATTTTGCGATACCCTTCGGTAAAGAGAATAAATGCCACATTGGCCGCTCGTGCGGTTGCAGAATCTATTTCACTGTCACCGACATAAACGACATCATTAATATCGCAGCCCATTTCTCTTGCACACTCTAAAAGCGGTTCAGGTGCCGGTTTTAATTGTTCAACCCGGTCGCCGCCTACAACAGATGAGAAATACTGCGCAAGGCCCATTTCATCAACAATGAGTTCAGCCATGTTTTCGCGTTTGTTGGTGCAGATGCCCAGGATAAAACCGCTGGCTTTAAGTTTTTCAAGTGTTTCAACTACACCGGGATAAAGTTTTGAATATTTGGCCGGTGCTTCAGCATAGGCTTTAAGGTACCAGACGATTGCACTTTTTAACTCTTCACCATCAAGCGGACTGCCGACAGTTTCAAAGCAACGCTCAACCAGCTTGGGAATACCGTTGCCAATAAAAGACACGATGGTATCGAGCGTTAAAGGAGCATGGCCATGATTGGCGAGCATGGCATTCGCTATTGCACGCAAATCAGGAGCTGAATCAACCAGTGTGCCATCAAGATCAAAAATAATACCTTTGTTCATGCTTTAACTTCTCGCTTTTTCCGCTGCTTGTCTGATAGCTGTAATATTAGCACGGTACGTATCCTCAGTACCACCCTTGAATACTGCAGAACCGGCAACCAGTGAGTTTGCACCGGCAGCTGCAACAAGTGGTGCAGTTGTTGGATCAACGCCGCCATCAACCTGAATGTCAATGTCGCGATCACCGATCATTTCTTTAACACGTGCAACTTTATCAACAACGCTCGGGATAAATGCCTGACCACCGAAACCGGGGTTCACGGTCATTAGCAAAATCATGTCGAGGCGGTCAAGAACATATTCTAAAACCCGCTCTGAAGTATGCGGGTTGAGTGATGCGCCAGCTTTTTTGCCGAGGTCACGGATAACCTGCAAGGAACGGTCAAGGTGCGGACAGGCTTCTTCATGCACGGTAATGATATCAGCACCGGCTTCTGCGAAATCCTTAAGGTACTGGTCAGGGTTCTCAATCATCAAATGACAGTCAAAAACTTTTTCAGAATTACCTCGAACAGCTTTGATGATCGGTGGTCCAAAAGTAATGTTCGGTACAAAGTGCCCGTCCATAACATCAAGATGAATCCAGTCGGCACCGGCCCGGTCAACCGTGGCAATTTCCTCACCCAGGCGGGAAAAGTCCGACGCCAGAATTGATGGTGCAATGATGATATCTCTCGCCATGGTACTATTCCATTTCTTTGGTGTGATAATAAATGGTCTCCTTCGCAGCAGCCCCTCAACCGCGCGAAGGAGACCTTGCCTAAAGGTGTGTACACACCTAAAGGGTATTTTGTTTAGCCAGCGCTGGGATCAAGATCACCGGCAGCATACTTGGTTGCCATTTGATCGAGCGGGATCGCTGTAATTTTGTGAGCATTGCCAGCCGTACCAAATTGTTCAAACCGGTCTTTGCACAATTGCTGCATGGCATCCATGGCAGGTTTAAGGAATTTGCGCGGATCGAACTGGGTGTCGTCTTCCATCGCAACTTTGCGCATGATGCCGGTCATAGCCAAACGGCAGTCGGTATCGATGTTGACTTTGCGCACACCGTGCTTGATGCCGCGAACAATTTCTTCAACCGGAACACCATAGGTTTGCGGCATACCGCCACCGAACTCATTGAACAAATCTTGCAATTCTTGCGGAACCGAAGATGAGCCGTGCATCACAAGGTGAGTGTTTGGCAGCTTCTTGTTAATGGCTTCGACAACGTTCATCGCCAGAATGTCACCGTCGGGTTTGCGGCTGAACTTATAGGCACCATGCGAAGTACCCATGGCAATTGCCAGAGCATCAACTTTGGTTTTGGTGACAAAATCAAGCGCCTGATCAGGATCGGTCAGCAGCTGTTCCATTGACAGCTTGCCTTCGGCGCCGTGACCGTCTTCCTTGTCACCTTCACCGGTTTCCAGTGAGCCAAGGACACCAAGTTCGCCTTCAACCGATGCGCCAACCCAGTGAGCCATATCCGTGACCCGCTTGGTGATGTCAACATTGTAGTCGTATGAGGCAACGGTTTTGCAATCGCGTTCCAGCGAGCCATCCATCATGACCGAGGTAAAGCCAAACTGGATTGCTGTTGCACAGGTGGCTTCTGAATTGCCGTGGTCCTGATGCATGCAGATCGGAATTTCAGGAAACATTTCAACCAGCGCATCAACCATTTTGGACAGCATAATGTCGCCGGCATAAGAGCGCGCACCTCTTGAAGCCTGGATGATAACGGGCGAGTCCACCTCGCGGGCAGCATATAAAATTGCCAGTCCCTGTTCCATATTGTTGATGTTAAATGCCGGAACGCCATAATCGTTCTCGGCAGCATGGTCAAGTAATTGCCTAAGTGTAATGCGGGCCATGTGTCAGTTCTCCAAAAGGTCTTTCTAGTCTTGGTCAGTTAATGCGGCAACGCCGGGCAGCTCTTTACCTTCCAGCCATTCAAGGAAGGCACCACCCGCTGTAGATATATACGTAAAGTCGTCGCTAACGCCAGCTTGATTTAAGGCAGCGACTGTATCACCGCCGCCAGCAACGGTAATGAGTTTGCCCTGCTTGGTCAGGTCTGCTGCGGCATTGGCAACAGCAAAGGTACCATCGCCAAACGGGTCAATCTCAAAAGCTCCGAGTGGTCCGTTCCATAACAGGGTTTTAAGTTTGCTCATTCGATCTGTCAGATCGGTGATTGAAGCAGCTCCGACATCAAGGATCATACGTTCGCCTGGATCCTGGCCAACCGGAATTGTTTCGTTCGCCGCACCGGCTGCAAATTCTTCCGACACCACCAGATCAACCGGCAAAACAATTTCACAATCATTTTGTTCAGCAATTGCCATAACCTGGTTTGCTGTGTGGACATAATCAGGTTCGGCCAGTGAGTTGCCGATCGGAAATCCTTTGGCCAGTAAAAATGTATTTGCCATGCCGCCGCCAACAATAATCGCATCCATACTCGGGATCAGCGCTTCAAGCACAGTAATTTTGGTGGAAACCTTGGCCCCGCCAACCAGCGCCGCAATCGGTCGCTTGGGCGCACCCAGCACCGCATCAAGAGCATCAAGCTCTGCTTTCAGCGACAAGCCGGCATAGGAAGGTAGCAATTTGGTAATGGCATAGGTTGAGGAATGAGCCCGGTGCGTACACGAAAAGGCATCATTGACGTAGATGTCTGAAAATACCCCAAGGCGTTGAGCGAAAGTGTCAGAGTTTTCTGTTTCAGCCGCATGAAAACGCAAGTTCTCGAGCATCACAATGTCACCATCGCGCATTGCCCACACAGCTTTTTCGGCAACTTCGCCAACACATTCTTCAACAAATTTAACGTCGCGGCCAAGGCTTGTTGTCAACGCCGCCGCAATTGGTTCAAGTGACATGGCCGGGGTGCGGATGCCATTTGGGCGACCAAAGTGAGAAATAATCACCACACGGGCGCCCTTGTCGGCCAGAAATGTAACAGTAGGTGCGAAACGGTCAATGCGGACGGTGTCGGTAACATGACCGTTGTCCATTGGCACGTTCAGATCTGCCCGGACCAGAACTGTTTTGCCGGCCACATCTACATCGGTAATAGAGGGTACTTTACTCATCAAATTGTTCCTTTAAGCTTGTAATTCTTTAGCGGCTGCCACGACTGCATCAACTGTGATACCAAACTTTTTGTAAAGTTCTTTAAAGGGAGCCGAAGCACCAAAGCTGGACATGCCGATAAAGACACCATTGTCGCCCAGATATCTGTCCCAACCCATCCGTACAGCAGCTTCAACCGCTATACGTGGGGCTGTGCCGAGCACTTCGCTGCGATAGGCAGCATCCTGAGCATCAAACAACTCCCAGCAAGGCATGGAAACAACGGCTGCGTTGATACCTTCCTTGGCAAGTGCATCAGCTGCTTGGCTGGCCAGTGAGACTTCTGAACCGGTTGCCAGAATAGTCACATCGCGCTCGCCATTAGTATCCCTAAGGACGTAACCGCCAAGAGCGGTCAAATTTGCATCAGTATGTTCGGTGCGTTGCAATGGACGACCCTGACGGGTGAGCGCCAATACAGAAGGTGTGCTTTCTGCTTCCATCACACACTGCCAGGCTTCAGCTGTTTCGATGACATCACAAGGCCGGAATACATTCATGTTCGGCATCGCGCGCAGGGAGGCAATTGTTTCGACCGGTTGGTGCGTCGGGCCATCTTCGCCCAGATCAATTGAATCGTGGGTTAAAACATAACCAACCCGTAAGCCCATCAGGGCTGAAAGGCGCATCGAACCGCGCATGTAGTCGGCAAATACCAGGAAGGTGCCACCGTAAGGAATGAACCCGCCGTGCAGGGCAATACCGTTCATTGCAGCTGCCATGCCGTGTTCGCGCACACCATAATACATATAGCTGCCGGAGAAATCTGCTGCTGTAATCGCTTCCATACCGCTGGTTTTAGTGTTGTTGGAGCCGGTCAAATCAGCAGAACCACCGATTGTAAATGGAATGGCTTTGTTAACAACCTCAAGGGCCATTTGAGATGCAACCCGGGTTGCAGGTCCAGGGGCTTCTTCAACCATTTTCTTTTTGTACTCATTGATCGCCGGGGCCAGAACACCGGGAATTTTACCTGAATGAGCAGCTTCAAATGTTGCTTTTTCGCTTGATGCTTCAAGCCGTGCTGCCCATGCTGCGCGGTCATCACCACCACGGCTGCCCGCAGCACGCCAGGCGCTCAGAATATCATCAGGAATTTCAAAGGGTTCAGCCATCCAGCCAAGGGCTTTACGGGTCAGGGCAATTTCTTCATCGCCCAGTGGTGCACCGTGCGTGGCAGAAGTGCCTTGTTTGTTTGGAGCGCCATAACCGATGATGGTTTTACAGGCAATAAACGAAGGCTTGTCAGAATTGCGTGCGGCTTCAATGGCTGCAGTAATCGCTTCAGGGTCATGACCGTCAATGGCAACAGCATCCCAACCGGCTGCTTTAAAGCGTGCAACCTGATCAGTTGAAGTTGACATATCGGTGCCACCATCAATGGTGATTGAGTTGTCATCCCACAAGACAATCATCCGCGAAAGTTTCATGTGCCCGGCCATATCTATGGCTTCGTGCGAGATGCCTTCCATCAGGCAACCGTCACCGACAAATACATAGGTGTAGTGATCAACCAGACCATTACCGAAACGAGCATTGTCCATACGCTCGGCCAGCGCCATACCAACAGCTGTCGAAATGCCTGAACCAAGTGGGCCGGTGGTGGTTTCAATACCCAGTGCGTGACCATATTCAGGGTGACCGGCAGTGATTGAATCCAGTTGACGGAAGTTTTTAATCTGATCCATGGTCATGTCTTTGTAACCAACCAGATGGTTCAGCGAGTAATGTAGCATTGAAGCATGACCGGCAGATAATACCCAGCGGTCACGATCAGGCCACTTCGGGTCCGCCGCATCAAATTTCAAAAACCTTGTGAATAAAACCGTAGCCATGTCAGCCATGCCCATCGGCGCGCCGGGATGGCCCGAATTTGCTCTTTGGATTGCATCCATGGCAAGAGCCCGGATTGCGTTGGCCATATCGTTGTGAGAGGTGTCAGTCATGGTTTGCTTCCTAAAACTGGAGTTTGCGGTTTGGAATTAACTGGCGCTTTAACAGGCGCGACGCTTTTTTTCGATCAGGCGATGAATAAGCGGCGTCAGAATAAGTTGCATGGCAATATCAAGCTTGCCACCTGGCACAACAATCGAGTTGGCCCGCGACATAAAGCTGTCATGAATCATTGATTGCAGATAGGAAAAATCGATACCGGCAGGGTCTTTAAAGCGGATAACCACCATTGATTCATCGGCAGTTGGAATCCAGCGGGCAATCGTCGGGTTGGATGTATCAACCATCGGCACCCGCTGAAAGTTGATGTCGGTTTCAGAAAATTGCGGGATGATAAAATTAAGATAATCAGGCATCCGGCGCAAAATGGTATCGGTAACCGCCTCGGTTGAATAGCCGCGTTCTGACTTGTCGCGGGTGATCTTTTGGATCCATTCCAGATTGATCACCGGCACAACGCCGATTTTCAGGTCAGCATATTGAGCAACGTTCACTTTGTCAGTAACAATAGCCCCGTGTAATCCTTCATAAAACAACAAGTCAGAAGCACCGGGAAAGTCGGCCCACTCAGAAAAAGTACCCGGCGGGGTGCCGTGTTCTTCGGCTTCTTCTTCATTGTGGATATAATGCCGCGTCTGCCCGCCACCGGTTTCGCCATAGACCTTGAACACCTCTTCGATCTTGTCGAACAAATTGGCTTGCGGGCCAAAGTGACTAAAATGGTTATCACCATTGGCCCCGGCATCATCCATGGCCTTTTTCATCGCTGTGCGGTTGTAACGGTGAAACGCATCACCTTCAATAGAAGCAGCAATCACGCCTTCACGGCGAAAAATCTGCTTAAATGTGTGCTTTACCGTAGAGGTGCCAGCCCCTGATGAACCAGTGACTGATATGATCGGGTGTTTTACAGACATCGCCTTTTTCCTTGAAAGCTTAATCGATTAACGAAACAGACCGCGATGGCCAAATAATGGGGACGTTGCACCTTTTTCCACAGGACTTTCCTGATAGGCTTTAACCCGTTCCACTTCATCAGCCGGGCCAAAAACCAGCGGGGTGCGCTGGTGCAAATCATCGGGCACAAGGTCAAGAATGCGCTTGGTGGTGTTAGTTGCAACACCGCCAGCCTGTTCAACAACCATGGCAACCGGAAACGCTTCATAGACAAGACGCAAGCGGCCACATTCGTAACCGTCACGATTATCACCAGGATACAGAAAAATGCCGCCGCGAATAAGAATGCGGAATGCTTCGGCAACCAGAGAAGCAACCCAGCGCATATTGTAGTTTTCACCGCGCGGCCCGTCTGTGCCAGCAAGACAATCATCAATATAAGCGCGAATGCCCGGGCTCCACTGACGGTAATTTGAAGCGTTTATGGCATATTCGCGTTTGCCACTAATCATCTTCATATTTTCCAGCGTGACCAAAAACTCACCGGTTTTACGATCAAGGGTGGCAACATGAGTGCCATCACCAACGGTAAAGACAATCGTTGTTTGCGGGCCATAGACCATGAACCCGGCACCAATTTGATTGGTTCCTGGTTGATAGAAAACCTTTTCCGGCGAGCTGTCTGCGGCTGTCGCGGTTGGGAAAATCGAGAAAATCGTCCCGATTGAAACATTGGTTTCAATATTCGAAGACCCATCAAGCGGATCAACAGCAACCGCAAGCGGCGCGCCCTCACTAAGTGGCACAGCTTCCTCGTCTTCTTCCGAGCCCATAACGGCAACCGGGGAATCTCTTAAAGCTGCAAAAATCAGTTCATTGGATTTAACATCAAGAAACTTTTGCGCATCGCCATCAGCATTGTCGCCAACAATAGCAGCCATTTCGCCAGCCAGTGTTCCTTGAGCGATCAGATCGGCAATTGTTGCTGCCGCACCACACATCTTATCAATGGTTTCAGCGACTGCCTTGTTGAGGGCGTTTTCGCCTGCCCAGTTGGCCAGGAAATTTTTGAGGGTCTGGTGACGCTCCATAGCTAAAACTCCGTTTGAAACCTGCATAATTTTTTGCATTACGTTTTTGTGAGTACTTATCCCCACTCCATTGGCCGAAACCATGAGGGTTTTGGTCGCAAAAGTAAATTTGAATAAACTTTTTATATATGATAGAAAAACTAAATGACCTTTGTGCGCGACATAACAATGAAGCAATTGCGGGCGCTGAGCTGCGCGGTCCAGACCGGCACTGTCAGCGGGGCTGCAAAAATCCTGCATGTAACGCCGCCCGCCGTCTCGCTACAGCTCAAACAATTTGAGCAGCTTGTCGGACTGGAATTGCTCGAACGCAACCCTGAAGGGTTAAAGCCAACCGCAGCCGGCCAGGAAATTCTCAATGCAGCAAAAGGCATCGAATTGCTGTTGTCGAACTGTTCCGATAGTCTGGACGCCATAAAGGGAATGACCAAAGGCACCGTTCGCGTCGGGGTTATTTCTACGGCCAAATACTTCGCCCCCCGCGCGTTGGCCGCCTTTAAGAAACTCAATCCTGATATTGAAATGAATTTGCAGGTCGGCAATCGCACCGAAACTGTTGCGGCACTCGAAGCCTTTGAGTTTGACTTTGCCATTATGGGGCGACCGCCAAAAGAGTTTGAGGTCGAGCGAGCCGAGATTGGTCCCCATCCCCATATTCTGATCGCCCCGGCCGACCATCCTTTGGCCGGAAAGAGAAATTTGAAACCCCAAAGCCTTATCTCGGAATCATTTTTGTTGCGTGAGCAAGGCTCAGGCACCCGGGCATTGACCGAAGATTTGCTGGTAAATGTCGGGGCGCCCCTGACCAGCGGCATGGAAATGGGCTCAAATGAAACCATCAAACAGGCGGTAATGGCCGGTCTGGGTATCGCCTTAATCTCGGCCCACACTGTTTCAGTCGAACTGGAAGAAGGTCGCCTGTCATGGCTGGACGTGGAAGGTTTTCCAATAGAACGAAACTGGCAGGTGATTCGCCGCTCGCAAAAACGTTTAATGCCGGCGGGGCGCGCCTTGTGGGAGTTCATGATCGAAAACGGCCACAGTTTTTTGCCGAACTTGCCAAGCCACTAATGTTGTAAAGCAGTATTCACCTTTGTTTAATTGCACCTCCGATATCACAGTTTAACACTCACCTAACAATGTCATTCCAGCGCAGGAGGACCCCAGCCGCTCTTTCATTTGTCCGATATACTAGCTGGTCAGGGCAGCCGAAAAGCCTAACCACTTCGCCGCCTTTACAAAAGATTCCTCTATTGTAACCGCACAGAATGTCCGCATACTGGTAATAGTATCCACGTTTATAAACAAACGCCATCAGATCCGTTTATCACCCGATTGTTATTTGCCAGATGAAGATCAACGCGCAACAGTTTAGTAAAAAAAACAGTGAGATAGATGGACGTCAAAAACACCACAGACAGTTATGGATTTGTTGCCAGGTTTCTCCACTGGTTTATGGCCTTGGCAATTGTCGCCATGTTCGCCCTGGGATGGTGGATGGCCGGGCTCGACTTGTATAATCCATGGTACAAACAAGCCCCTTATCTGCACGAAAGTTTCGGCGTCCTTTTGATGATCATGCTGTTGGGCCGCGTTTTGTGGCGAGTCGCCAACACCCAGCCAGACGACAGCTATTTGCAGTCGCTAGAACAACGGTTGTCGCGACTGATGCATTGGGGCTTGTATGCCTTGCTGGCGATCTTGATGATTTGCGGTTATCTGATCTCCACGCTCGATGGCCGCTCAATTGATGTTTTGGGACTGTTTTCAATCCCGTCAATTTACCAGCAAAAAGGTCTGGAAGAAACCTTCGGCCTTGTCCATGAAATACTGGCTTATGCCATAATAGGCCTGTCGCTCCTTCATACTGCCGCCGCACTGAAACACCACTTTATTGATCGTGATGCCACATTAATCCGTATGTGGCGCGGTGGATCACGAAAATAACCCTCCCCCTCAATCTCTGTAAAACAAAAAGGAACAGACCTATGAAAACCAAACTTAAATATTTCACTGCAGCTACAGCCATGACTATTTTTGGGCTTTCAGGTGCCGCCCAGGCCGCTGATTATGTCATTGACACCAAAGGCGCTCATGCCTCGATCACTTTCCGCATCCATCACCTTGGCTACAGTCTGCTAACTGGTCGGTTTGACAAATTCAACGGAACTTTCAGCTTTGATGAAGCAGCCCCTGCTGACACTAAAATCAAGGTTGAAATCGACACCGCCAGTGTCAACACCAACCTTGGCAAACGTGATAACCATATTCGCAGCGGCGATTTCCTCAATGTCTCCAAATATCCCACTGCCAGCTTTGAAAGCACCTCGGTTGATGTGACTGGCACAAGTGCTGTGGTGCATGGCAAGCTCACTCTGCACGGTGTTACCAAAGAAATTACTATCAACGCCGATCACATTGGCGGCGGCAAGGACCCGTGGGGCGGTTTTCGCCAGGGCTTTACCGGCACCACAAAAATCACGCTTGCCGATTTCGGCATCAAATACAATCTGGGGCTAAAAGCTAAAGAAATGGAGCTCATGTTGAATATTGAAGGTATTCGCCAGTAACAGGTAATCCAGTAACCCCATAGGCCTCAATTAAGGAAAGTCGTCTTATTTGACGATTTTCCCGCTCATTAATAAATTTGTTTGATTTTCAAATTATATTTGATTCAGATCAAGGAACCCCTTGTTTACTGAGAGCATATACCTATATATTCGAATATTAGGATATTGTAATATGAGCTTATTGGCTATTATGGAACGGCTGGGTGAAAACCAGACAGCCGTAATCGGTGGATTGATAATCGGAACGCTGTTTGGTATTTTTGCCCAGCGCTCAAAGTTCTGCCTACGCGCAGCGGTGGTTGAATTTGCCCGTGGTAATATCGGCAATAAAACATCCATTTGGTTGTTGACCTTTGCAGCAGCGGTTTTTGGCACTCAATTATTGCAATCTCTTGGTGTAATCGATCTGACCGAGGTGCGCCAATTATCCAACACCGGCAGTATTTCAGGTGCTTTGCTGGGTGGTCTGATGTTTGGTGCCGGTATGATTCTGGCTCGCGGGTGCTCATCAAGACTTCTGGTTCTTTCAGCCACCGGTAATCTGCGCGCCTTGTTGTCCGGTTTGATTTTTGCCGTGACTGCCCAAGCCTCCCTGCATGGGGTGGCCTCGCCAGTTCGCAACTGGTTGACCGGCCTGTGGACCGTAAGTGATACATCATTGCTCAATGTTATTTCATTGTTCTCGCTGCCTAAGGGAACCGGGCTGTTTCTCGGCACCGCCTTTTTGGTCGGTGCCATTTTCTTTGCCGCTTATAACAAGCTGAAACCCATCGTCTGGATCGGGGCGCTCGGGGTCGGTACCACTGTTGTACTGGCCTGGTTTTTCAATTTTTCGATGGCTCAGGAAGCCTTTGACATCATGCCAATCAAAGCGGTGACCTTTACTGGACCATCTGCCGATGCCCTGATGCTGGCGCTCAGCCCTCCCGGCTCTTTGATGGATTTTGATGTTGGCTTGGTGCCCGGTGTGTTTTTGGGATCGTTCATTGCGGCATTCTTTGCCAAAGAACTCAAAATCGTTGGCTTTATCAGTGGCTTGTGTATGCGCCGCTACATTTTCGGTGCTGTATTCATGGGCTTTGGCGGTATGCTGGCTGGCGGCTGCGCCGTTGGAGCCGGTGTGACCGGTGGCTCCATATTTGCTCTGACAGCCTGGCTGGCCCTGACGGGTATGTGGGCCGGTGCGGCTCTTACTGACTGGCTGATTGATCGTGAAAACGAAACCTGCATGGCAACCGGCACATCATCTCCCGCCGCGCCCTAGGCCTTAGGGGCCATCATCAAATGTCTGCAACAACTTTTTCAAGCATACCACGCACTTTGCTGGCGATTTCACCAAGATCGGCATTCTCAATCGCCTGCATTGACGCCATTGGGTCGACGGCAGAAATTTCCACTTTTCCATCGGCTTCCTGAACAATCACATTACACGGCAGCATGGTCCCAATATGAGGCTCGGCCAGTAGAGCGGTATGGGCCAGCTTGGGATTGCAGGCGCCTAAAATGGTGTAAGGACGAAAATCTTCATCAAGCTTCTTTTTCAGCGTTGCTTTGACATCAATGGTGGTCAGAACCCCAAAGCCGTTTTCAGCCAGTACGGCAGTTGCCCGTTCAATCGCCTCGTCAAATGACAGGTCGACAGTTTTCGAAATATGATAGGTCATGGTTTTCTCGTTTTATTATCGGAAATGAGTTAATCCCAACAAGATAGTTACCCTTGCTGAATTAGCAAGGCCGACCGTGTCACATTCTCTTGTGGTGAGAGCCGCAATTTTCAATTACATGAGCAAAGGTAACGAATTGCAGATTTTATAAGGATTCCCTCATTAATGTCAGCCACCCTGCGCCAAGATATAAGCCCGGCCCAGCGCCCGGCCCTAACATCATTTGATTATCTGCTTTACGGGGTCACGGTATTTGCCTGGAGCGCCAGCTGGTACGCCCTTAAACTACAGGTCGGCGAAGTACCGGTACAGGTATCGTTGATCTGGCGATTTGCGCTGGCAGCGATCGTCATGCTGGCATGGGCATTAATTGCCCGGGTGCCGATGAAGTTTTCTCTGGCCACCCACGCAAAATTTATTGCCATGGGCGCGTTTCTGTTTTGCCTGAACTTTGCCTCGTTCTATTACGCAGCGCCGTATCTGGCATCAGGCTTGTTGTCGGTGGTTTTTTCTCTGGCCTCGGTATTTAATATTCTGATTGCCATTATATTTTTAAGCTTGCGGCCAAAGCCAAACGTATTGATTGGTGCAGCGCTGGGCTTTGTTGGCATCGCAATGATGTTCTGGCCGGTGATTGCCGGGCAAATTTTTGATAGCAAAGCTCTTTTCGGCCTTGGCCTTTGCGTTGTAGGTACATTGTTTTTCTGTACCGGAAATTTGCTGTCAACAACTTTGCAAAAGGCGAAAATACCAATCGTCTCAGCCAGTTTCTGGGGTATGGCTTACGGCACACTCATTAGCACATTGATTGCCGTGTTTCAGGGCGATGCATTCATTATTGAAACCACATTCACCTATCTGGCATCGCTGCTGTTTCTCTCAATCGTCTCATCGGTAATCGCCTTCGCCGCTTACCTGACCTTACTGGGGCGCATCGGTGCTGACCGCGCCGGTTATGCCACCGTCATGTTCCCGGTCATTGCTCTGCTGATTTCAGCAGTTTTGGAAGACTATTCCATGACATTAATAGCAGCCGGTGGTCTGGTGCTGGTTTTGGTGGGCAACATTTTTGTGTTGGGCAAGTTTGGCAAATAGAAAACCTGAAGCACTATTGAATTTTGACCTTTGCCGTAATCACCCGTAAAAATGTCCCATCATAACCGCTATCGGTTTTGGTAAAGGTAAATTTAGACCGCCCCCAGTTGAACTTGATTTTGCTGTCTTTGTCGCCTGTATAGGATTGCTCGGTACATTTACTCTTGTAACAATATTTGACTTTGCTACCGTCAAGAAACTCCAGCGTCGTTGGTGATTTACCACTCCATTTTCCAGTCAGCTTCTGAGCCGCAACCAAATTTCCCGAATTCAAAACCACAATTGCCAAAGCCGTCATCAAAACTCTGCTACACATTTTCACTTCCTCCACAAAAAGAATAAAACGAGAACGTAGAGCTTAGCCGGGGCTGAATTAAAAAGCAAGCCCCGGCATTAATTGTTTATCATTCCTGAGCTGGTCAGCTATCCAAACCCTGATAATAGTCCATCAAAATTTGCGCAACTTCGGGCCGTGAGAACTCCTTGGGCGGGGCTTTG
This sequence comes from Anderseniella sp., assembly GCA_030626025.1. Lineage (GTDB taxonomy): Bacteria > Pseudomonadota > Alphaproteobacteria > Rhizobiales > Aestuariivirgaceae > JALWJW01. Next base: position 35,122 of record DAOUPT010000026.1, read on the forward strand.
CCAGCACCGAGCATTTCACGCACGGCAGTGCCAGATAACAAGACGAAGTCTTCTTTCACATGATCAGGGGCTTCGCGCATCATCACCACTTTGTTTAGTTTCTTGGAGTAGGCTGTATGGTCGGCCTCAAAAATTTTGATATTCAGCTCGCCTTCCTTGATGTCGTGGAAAATCGTCTGGGCATCAAAGGCACCATAATAATCACCAACCCCGGCATGGTCACGCCCGACAATCAGGTGGGTAGCCCCCATGTTCTGACGAAACACCGCATGCAGAACAGCTTCACGCGGTCCGGCATAAAGCATGTCGAACCCATAGCCGGTGACGATGGCACTGTTGGCTGGGAAGTATACATCAACCATTTTACGGATTGAAGCATCGCGTACATCGGCCGGAATATCACCAGCTTTCAATTTACCCAGCAACATGTGGATCACCAGACCATCAGCCTCAAGCCGTTCCATGGCCATATGACAGAGTTCTTCATGAGCCCGGTGCATCGGGTTGCGGGTTTGGAAGGCAACGACCTTTGACCAGCCATTATCCTTGATGGTTTGGCGAATTTGCACCGCGGTACGGAAAGTGTCGCCGAAATCAGTTTCGAAATAGCTGTAGTTCAGAACCTCAATAGGCCCGGACAGGCAAATGCGCCCCTGACCATTAAACGCGGCCACACCGGGGTGGGCAGCATCATCGGTGCCATAAACCTGTTTGGTCATGGTCGCCATTTCATCGCCCGAAAATTCTTCAATCGCTTCAACGTTCATTACCGCCAGTACCCGATTTCCATCTACATTGGGGTCTTTAAGCGCGATGCGGTCGCCAGGGTTGATTCCCTCAGCGCTTTCAACAAGGTTCAAAACCGGGGTTGGCCAGAACAATCCGTTAGCCGTGTGCATATTATCCGCCACACTAAGCGCGTCAGCTTTACTCATGTAGCCTGTCAGTGGATTAAAATATCCACCACCGAGCATAACGGCGTTGGCGGCACTGGCAGAACTCAAGACAATCGCCGGTAAGGAAGCGGCTTCTTGAATAATCTCTGCCCGTTTTGATTCATCATTTACAAACAACGGGTTAAGTTCGCTGGACCCGTGTGGTTTGATAATATTAGCCATGTTTATATCTCCAGATTTCTGCACTTGTAGTTGAAATTTAATCGGCGGTTTAGCAAGCCCTATACCGCAAAGCGAGAAAAATATAAATTAGCGAATATGTCGCCCTCACTCATGGCTGGCGATAGTACATAGGGTCAGCATCGAAATGGTGTAGAACCTGTTGCCGCAGATGATGTACAAAATCGCTATTTAAAAACGGGCGCCAGCACCTAACGCCAGAAATCGCGTGAAAATACCACCAGCACGGTAAAAAACTCCAGCCGCCCCAACAGCATGCCGGAAGTCAAGAGCAGTTTGGCATTGTCGGGCAGTTCGGCAAAGGTGCCTGCCGGGCCAATTTGCGGGCCAAGGGCCGGTCCGACATTGGTCAGCGATGATGTTGCGGCGCTAACTGCTTCGACAAAACCCAGCCCGAAGAATGACAATACCACCGTAAATACCATGATCGAGATAAACATCACCGAGATGTAGGCCAGCACCGAGGTGGAGATTTCAGTGGGCAATTGCTTGCCATTATAAACCGGCACCACCACCCGGTTGGGGCTGACCAGTTTGCGCAAATAATTACGGGAAGCAATTAGCATAACCTGAATACGAAAAGCCTTGATGCCGCCAGTGGTCGAACCGGTACAACCGCCCATAAACATAAACAAAAAGAACACTCCGACGGCACCTGGTCCCCAGGCTGTGTAATCGCCCAGCGTAAAACCGGCCGTAGAGATGATCGAGATAGAGTTAAAGGCGACGATTCGCAGTGCATCAATCAGGGCCACATCACGGGTGGCGTAGTACCACAAGGACATGGCGATAATCGCCGTTGCCGCAAATTTTAAAAACCCGCGAACCTGTGTATCATTCCATACTGCAAAATCACCAGTGCGGGCAAATTTGATATACAAAACCAGTGGCAGACTGGCACTGAGCAAAAACACAAAACCGATCCAGTGGATGGCCGGGTTTTCAAAATGCCCGAATGACAAATCATGAGTGGAAAAACCAGCCGTGGCAATGGTGGTCATGGCGTGATTAAGCGCATCAAAGGCCGACATGCCGGCTGCTGCATAGGCCATACCGCACATGGCGGTCATGACAAAATAGGTTGTAGCAATCAGCCGTACCAATTCGCTTGATTTGGCAACGATCTTGTCCGAGCGGTCTGAACTTTCAGTCTGAAACAATTGCATGCCGCCAACCCGCAAAAACGGCAGCATGATCAGCGCCATCAAAACAATGCCAATACCGCCAATCCACTGAATGATTGAACGCCACAACAAAATGCCTGGCGGCAGGTCATCGAGGTTATTCAAAATGGTTGCCCCGGTGGTAGTCAGCCCCGATACCGCTTCAAACCACGCATCAGTCAGGCTCAGACCATGACCAAAGAAAATGAATGGAATGGTGGCAACAATACATAGCGAAATCCAGCTTGCCACGGTCAGGACAAAACCTTCTTTAAGATAGATTTCTTCCGACCACGAGCCACGGCTGGACATCACCATCATCAGTCCGATAAATCCGGTAACGAAGGCTGAGCCAAAAAACACCCAAAAATCGGGATTGCCGGCCAGAATGTCAGTCAGTGCCGGGGGCACCATAAACACTGTCAGCACCAGCAACATCATGCCGATAACATAGGAAATCCGGTGAAAATCAATCACCGCCACCCGCTTGCGTGGGCGCCGGTGATTTACGTGATCAATGGGCTGGGCCATAAAGATCAGAACCTGTCAGTTACATTCAAAACCAGCCGATATTACGCTATCTACGGGCTTTTTTCCAGCATCAACTTATCCAGATTGTTTTTCCCCCACAGCCCGTTTGTACAAATGCCAGGTCGTGTGGCCCAGAATCGGCAGTACGACAACCAGAGCAACAAACAGCGACAGGATAGAAATAGCAAACGAAACGCCAATAATCGCGCACCATAGCAACATCGGCTTGGGGTTCTCAAGCACCACTTTTACCGACGTGATCATTGCGGTAACAAAATCCACATGCTTGTCAAACAGCAACGGCAACGACACTACCGTCAGTGAAAATACGACAAAAGCCAATATGGCCCCGGCAATGTTGCCGACGGTGAAAAACACAATCCCCGATGGTGTGGTCATGATCGCGGTAACAAGATCGGTGAAAGCCAGCGGTTTCATGCCAAAAAATATCACATAGAGAGCAACAGCAATGTCGAGCCAGATGATATAGGCAAAGGTGGTGACCACTGCCATCCAGCTTAAATCCTTGCCACCGGCGGTGCGCGTTGAGCTGATGACGCGCGACCACGATAATTCTTTATCTTCAGCCAGACGGTGTGAAACCTCATACAATCCCGATGCCACAAAAGGGGCTAGTAAGGCAAACCCGGTGGCCATCGGATAGACGTAATAGTTAAGCTCCAGCGTGTTGAGCAAATAGAGCAGGAACCATCCAAAGGCGGCATAAGCCAGTCCGAATGCTACGCCATATTGTGGCGCCCGGGCAAAGTCACGCAAACCGGACCGCATAGATTTGGTAATATCGTTGTACTGCAATTTCCTGACGGCAGGCCTGAACGCCTTGCTGGCGACAGGTTCAACTTGTTTCGTTGGCGCAGTTTTTTTTGTGGCAGATTTGGCCATTCCTGGTTCCCTCCTATTCTGCTTTTTGAATAAGTATGGCGCGAAAAGTTTTTTGACGCAAGATAGTTTTCTCAACCTTTTTGTGCAAGTCTTTGCAGATTCGGTAGAATGTTTATGACGCAAGTGTTTGCAAAAGGGGGAGGAGATTGGAATGTCGTGGCTAACAATCACAATGGTGATTCTGGCATTGCTGGTGTTTGGTGCCGTCATATTCATGCTGGTCACCAATCCGTCGCTGTCGCGCAACTGGTCACCGGACCAGTTTTTAATGCCTGAAGTGGACTTTAGCGAGGACGGCAAAGTGCGGATTAAAAACATCCGTAACATTCATTACCGCACCACCCGTGATTACGATCTCAATTATTACGACAAGGAAATTGCCATCGATGATGTGCAAACCGCCTGGCTGGCTATTTCTCCTTTTGTCGGTTTTGGTGCCGCCCATGCTTTTATTTCCTTCGGCTTTAGCGATGGCACCTATTTGTCGGTCTCTATAGAAATCAGACGCAAAAAGGGCAAGAAGTTCGATCCGGTCAAGGGTTTCTTCCGGCAGTTTGAGCTTATGTATGTTCTGGCTGATGAGCGCGATGTGATTCGGGTGCGAACTAACATCATAAAATACGACGTCCGGCTCTATCCTATCCATGCTGACAAGAAAATCGTTCGCGCAGTATTCTGCGACATTCTCAAACGGGTCGACAAGCTGGGTGAGGAACCCGAATTCTACAACACCATCTGGAACAATTGCACCACCAATATTGTCCGCCACACCAGACGGTTCTCGAACAAGCCAATTCCGGTTTGGAGCTTGCGTTATTTGTTCACTAATTTTTTTGATCGTGTCGCCTACCGCCTGAGCATTCTGGAAACTGATCTTGGCTATAAAGAGACCCGCAAACACTTCAACATTACCGCCAGAGCGCAAAAAGCGGGTCCTGATGATGACTTTTCAAAAGTTATCCGTGAAGGGCTTTTACTGAAACACAACGGACAATGAAGTCAATTATGAACTGGTTGATCTCTGTAGTGGTTGTTTTGGCGGTTGCCTATTTGGCCATTGTCATTGGCATGTACACATACCAGCGCAAACTCATGTATTTGCCCGATACGTTGCATCACACGCCAGGTCAGGCGGGGCTTGTCGGTATCAGCGAGATAACAATCACCACAAAAGATGGCGAACGGTTGCAGGCATGGCACTTGCCAGCCACAAACGGCCAGCCGACAATATTGTATCTGCATGGCAACGGCGGATCAATCGCCGGACGGGCGGGCCGATTGGCCTACTATCAGCGCCAGGGGGTTGGGGCGCTGTTTGTCTCCTATCGCGGTTATGGCAGTTCCACCGGTGCGCCTGATGAAGGTGGTTTGGTCAATGACGCCCTTGCTGCCCATGACTGGCTGCAGCAGCAAAAAATACCGCCAGAAAACATCGTACTGGTGGGTGAAAGCCTCGGCGCGGCAGTCGCTGCCCGACTGGCTTTGCAGCGCCATGTAAGGGGTCTGGTGATGGAATCTCCTTTTACCTCAACAATCGATATTGCCAAAGATGTTTACTGGTGGTTGCCGATTGACTTGCTCATGAAGGACCGCTTTGAAACCATAAAAATTATTCAAAAGGTCGATGTGCCGATCTTGATCGTTCATGGCGAAAAAGACGAAATAACCAATGTTGCTCAGGGCAGGGCGTTATTTGAAAAAGCCAACCAGCCAAAGAAACTGGCAATCATCAATGGCGCTTCTCATAACGATTTATCAGTTCAAAGCACCTGGCAGCTGGAACAGGATTTCATCAAAAGTTTATCACTCCAGTAATCTTGCCAAATCCCGTTTGAACTGTTCTTTGACAGCATCGCCAGCGGCCAGAATTTCGATTACTTTGAAAAATTCATAGGCCCGGAACGGATTGACCGGTGGCGCCAGATAGATATCGGGCTTGTATTTGGCGCAATGCAGTCGGGTGATACTATGTTGCATGATTTGTGTTACCCCCAGTGCCAGATCCGTATAACCGGGGCGCGCGCCTTCTACTTCAACCGGTCCACCGGTGACATCAATGGCAATCAGTATGTCCACATCATCGCAAACATGATCCATTGGTAGCGGATTGACCATCGCACCATCAATCACCAATCGTCCGTTTATGTCAGGCGCCTGAATAACGCCGGGAATTGCAATGCTGGCAGCAACCGCGTCCTTTAACGGGCCTGACTTTATCGTAACCTCTGAACCAGTGTAAAAATCGGTCGCTGTGACACTAAAATCAATTTTGGTATCTTCAATGTTTTCCACCACACCATCAGGTAAAGCCAGCTTGGTAAGATTTAATCCATCAACCTGGGTTGGGTGCCGGAACGAGAAATTGACCAGATCACGAATATCCCCTTGCGAATGTTTGAACAGTCGTTTGGCGGCATCCAGTTTTTTGGCCAGCACAGATGTTGTATGCTCGCGAAGTTCCTTGCCCGAAACACCCGAAGCATAGGCTGCCCCGACCAGTGCACCAATACTGGTGCCAGATATTTTAGCCGGGGCAACGCCAAGCTCGTCAATAGCTTCCAAAAGCGGAATATGGGCAATGCCGCGCGCCGCGCCGCCGCCCAGTGCCAAACCAATTTTCTTGCTCATTTGCCTTTAACCTTTTTCTCTCTGCACGGCCCGCCAGCCAATATCGCGACGATAAAACCCGCCGGGCCAGTCGACTTTTTTCACTGCACCATAAGCAGCCTCTTTTGCCTCAGATACGCTTTTACCCAGCGCCGTAACATTCAAAACCCGCCCGCCAACAGCGAGTGTTTTACTGTCTTCAATTTTGGTGCCGGCATGAAAGATTTCAACCCCGTCACCAGCGCTTGCGTTATTAAGGTTACCAATCTGACTGCCCTTGTCATAGCTGCCCGGATAGCCGTTCGCTGCCATCACCACCGATAAGGCCATCTCATTGCGCCAGTGGGTCTGGCGCCCGGCAAGATTTCCGTCAGCGGCTGCCACCAGTAACTCAACCAGATCATCCTTCATCCGCACCATCAACACCTGACACTCAGGATCGCCAAATCGCACATTGTATTCGATCAGTTCCGGGCCTTTATCAGTGATCATCAACCCGGCAAAAAATACCCCTTTGAACGGCGCGCCGATGTCTTTCATCGCCTGCACCGTGGGCTTGATAATCTCATCCATGGTCCGTTGACACATTTCGGCACTCATGACCGGGGCAGGGGAATAGGCCCCCATGCCACCGGTATTGGGCCCGGTGTCACCTTCGCCAACCTGTTTGTGATCCTGCGCCGTGGCCAGTGGCACCGCCGTCTCACCATCGCATAAAGCAAAGAACGAAGCTTCCTCACCCACAAGGCAATCTTCAATCACCACTTCGGCACCCGCTGCTCCGAACATACCGCCAAAAATATTCTTAACCGCCGTTTCAGCCTCAGCCCTTGTCGTTGCTACAATAACCCCCTTGCCAGCTGCCAGTCCGTCAGCCTTAATCACCACAGGTATGTTCTGTGCGGCCAGATAATCCAGCGCCGCAGCCTCATCGCTAAATCGCCCATAGGCCGCGGTGGGAATATTGTATTTGGCGCAAATGTCCTTGGTAAAACCTTTCGAACCTTCAAGTTGGGCCGCCTTGGCCTGCGGGCCAAAAACCCGAATTCCAACGGCAATCAACTCATCGGCCAGCCCGGCAACCAGCGGCCCCTCCGGCCCAACCACCACAAGGCCAATATCATTGCCTTTAGCAAAAGTAGCCACCGCCCGATGATCATCCACATCAAGATCAACATGCTCGGCAATCTGGTTAATCCCACCATTTCCCGGCGCGCAAAATAACCGCTCGCACAACGGGGATTGCTTCATTTTCCAGGCCAGCGCATGTTCGCGCCCGCCCGAGCCGATAAGGAGGATGTTCATTTGTTACACCTGCTGTAGTTCATCTTTTTTGAAACGCCATAATAAATCGGCTACACCTAAAGAAAAAGGATTCTTTACACATGTCCACCGATTGGCCTTTTGATCCCGAAACCGGCGAGATCAGCGACGGGCCACAAAATAACCAGATCGAGTATTCGGTCTCAGATATTTCCTTTGCCCTCAAGCGGACGCTGGAAGATACCTTCGGATTTGTTCGTGTCAGGGCCGAGCTTGGCCGCGTATCACGCCCGGCGTCGGGCCATGTATATCTTGATCTCAAAGATGAAAAAGCCGTGCTTAACGGCATCGTCTGGAAAGGCGTTGCGCAGCGTTTGAAAGTCCAGCCTGAACAGGGCTTGGAAGTTATCGTGACCGGCAAGATAACCACCTATCCCGGCCAGTCGCGCTACCAGATCATCATCGACAGCATGGAACCTGCCGGTGTTGGTGCTCTCATGGCGCTATTTGAAGAGCGCAAGAAAAAGCTAGCCGCCGAAGGCCTGTTTGATGAGGACCGTAAAAAACAAATTCCCTACTTGCCCAAAACCATCGGCGTTGTAACCTCACCCACCGGCGCGGTTATTCGCGATATTCTCCACCGCCTTGCCGACCGTTTCCCCCGTCATGTATTGGTCTGGCCGGTGCGGGTACAGGGCGAAACCAGCGCCAAAGAAGTCGCCACCGGTATCAACGGTTTTAACGCCATGACGCAAAACCGCCCCGACCTGATTATCGTTGCAAGAGGAGGCGGCAGTCTCGAAGACCTCTGGGGCTTTAATGAAGAAATCGTCGCTCGCGCTGTCGCTGCCAGCGATATCCCACTCATATCAGCCGTTGGCCACGAAACCGACTGGACCCTCATTGACTACGTCGCCGATGAGCGTGCGCCAACTCCGACCGCTGCTGCCGAACGCGCCGTTCCAGTGCGCCGCGATTTACAGGCCATGGTCGCCGACCTCGGCGCCCGTAATCCGCGTGCCCTCCAACGGGCGATGATCGAACGCAAAACTCGCGTTCAGTCCGCCGCCCGCGCTCTGCCCAAACCCGACGATATACTCGCGCTTGCCCGACAACGCTACGACACAGCACAGGGTCGCTTAACGCAGGCTCTAAAGACCAATCTGCAATCCCATCGCAACACCTATGAGCGCGTTGCCGGTCGTCATAGTCTCAAGCCGCTGAGCGGCCAAATCGACCGCCATCGCGAAACCTTGCATCGCCACGGCCTGCAATCCGCCAGAGCTATCCACCGCCTGATCGACGACAAGCGCCAGCGCCTGACACTGGCAGCAAAATTGAACGATTCGTTTTCATACAAATCAATATTGGCCAGAGGCTTTGCCGTCGTTCGCAACGACAAAGGCCAGCCATTGGTGTCAAAAGCCGCCGCCAAACCCGGTAGCCGTATCGCAATCGAATTACAGGATGGCGAAATACAGGCAACCCTTGATGGCAAAAAACCGCCACGAGTGGCTAAGGAAACCCAAGGCAGCCTGTTATAAATTCAGCCACCCCGCTTCTTAAAAATCCGTACCACCCGACCATCAATTGCCGCCAGCCCGGCACCAATCAGCGCCATGCCGATAAAGTGCTTGAGCTGCAAGCTCTCGTTCAAAAACAGGATGCCCAATATAATGGCGCTGACCGGAATGAGGAATGTCACCAATGACAAATTGGTGGCACCGGCGCTGGACAAAATGCGGAAATACAGCACATAGGCAACGGCGGTTGCAAGAATTGCCAGGCTGATAACAGCCGCCCATGTCGCCATGCCCGGCATCGGCAAATTCCACGGCTGTTCGATAAATAGCATGAGTGGAACAAGCATAAATGTTGAGGCGCAAACCTGCCCGGCAGCAGTGGCAATCGGCGAGACCCCCAGTGCTTTAAACCGCCGACCGTAAATGCTGGCCAGCGCGTAAGAAAACGCTGCAACCAATATGGCAATTTGGGCGATGAAATTATTGTCAGCACGCGCAAGAAGGTCAGGTCCGATCATTGCCACCACCCCGGCAATACCCAAAAGAGTACCGGTAATCCGCAACGGGGTGAGTTTTTCATCGGCGGTCAAAAAGTGCGCAACAACAACGGTAAATAACGGCATGGTCGCGTTAAAAATCGATGCCAGCCCGCTGGCAATCTGCCCCTGCGCCCAGACAATCAGAAAAAACGGCACGACATTATTCAAGAAACCCATGCCGATAAAAGCCGTCACAGTCTCACACCTGACAGGCAGGGTTTTCCCCGTCACCCGCATAAAAAACAACAGCGCCAGTGCAGCGATACTAACCCGCAACGTGATGATTGTCAGCGGCGGTAATTCCTTGACCGCCACCCCGACAAAAAAGAACGACCCGCCCCATAAAACCGAAAGCGTGATCAGCATCACCCAATCAACAAACCGCATTACACCTCCACAACTCCATCTAAATTAAACAGCCTCACATAAACCTCTCGACCGCGCCGCCGTCCATAAAATAAAAAGTATCAGGTCCGATAGCGGTCAATTTTAAATCGCGGCCAAGGCTTCGGCAAAATCATCCAGTGCCGCCGTGCCCTTTGGCGTTACCTGATAAACCCCGCGCGCCACCCGCTCAAACCAGCCATAATGATCGTTCTGCAAAATCCCCGAGGCCCGCATGACGCCGGTTGCGGCGCGCAGATCAGCCAGCTTCGTTGGTCCGTTATGATGTAAATGTTTCAAGCAGCGCAGAGCATCCTGCCGATAGGCGGTAATGATGGTGCGGCGGGTAATGCCGCCTTCATTAGGATCACCAACCCGCAATTCAAACTCCCGCAACAACCGCCCCTGCCGTTTGGTATTTTTGCGCGGTGTATAAGGCAGCGGATCGAGATGCACCTCAACAAAATCATCGCGCTGCTCATTGACCCGCACACTGATCAACCCAAGCCCCAACCGCCGACAAAGCTTCTTGATCTCTTTCCGACTCTTGCTCCACAACGAATTTTTCGCCGCAACCTCACTCACCGCAAAAGCCAGATAAACCCGATCACTAACCGCCAGCCGATCAACTCCTTGCAGGAGGAGCGGCAGTGTGAAACCGGTTTTCAGCTCAACAATAACCGGCGGCTCATCGCCGCGAACCCCAACCACATCACAAGCACACACCTCCGCTTTTACCTCATAACCCTGAGCTTCGAGATAGGTTTTAATCGGCAGATAGAGGTCGGTTTCTTTCAAGGGATTTCTTTCGAGATGATTCGCTCGGGATAATACTCCACGCCACAGGCAATTTGTAAGCCCCACCAGCATGAGTGAACGCCAAATGCAGAGGTTGCGACATCGTCATTCCAGCGAACGCTGGAATCCACAAACCCGCTTTGTAATTTGTTTCGAACGTCCATTATTTTTGGATTTCGCCGGAGAGTGTCGTCAATTTGCATGGGCATTTGTTTCTTGAAAATGGATTTTTAGATTCCAGCTTTCGCTGGAATGACGAAACCTAGCGGGCTTCAGTTACACCTCGGCACCGTCCGCGAAGGCGTAGCGCCCATTCCCGGTTTGAAAATCAGTAACAGGAACCAGCGAGGCGTTATGCCTTGCAACCTTCTTGAAACTATAAATATGGCGCTCAACAAAACGCCTCGCACGGTGCTTGTTATGCTTATATGCTGATCTTTAAGGACTTCCTTTGTGCCGTCCCCGGTTTCCGGGCTGCTGCTCTTTTATTACGCAGTTCTCTAACCATTCTCGGGCAGATTGACGGGTCAGGGGAAACACGCAAGACACACACACTATTTCACTTGCGCAGGTTCCAACCGGTCTACCGCCATACCGTGCTCGGCAGGCATCAAATCAACAATTTCGCCCCTGAAAGGATAATGGCCGTCAAACCCAA
>DAOUPT010000127.1 GCA_030626025.1 Anderseniella sp.
TTCATATGTGGACACCCCCGTTTGGCAAGGGTTTTTTTGTAGCTGTGTTTAGATCGGTTGCTTTCATATGTCCGGCCTGTTTGTGCGGCGATATTCTTGCCGCTGGCCCTGATGGAAATCCGCAAATGAGTTCCCTAATCACTGTGGCGGGCCTTTATGCCCAATGAATCACACGGGGTGTTCTCATTTTTGGGTCGATCATCTCACATCACAATTTGCCTTCACCAATTCGTTTTGTCTTTTTTCCTTTTTCCTTGACCGTTCTTTTCCTCAGCCCTGTGCGGCAGGAGGTTGTATCCGGTATTTTTCTCCTCGTAACAGGAGCGCCCAAACAATGCGCGCAGTCTTGTTAGCAAGTGCGACAGAAACTACCCTCACTGGCTTTTTCTCCAACAAGTTATTCAACCAAAATGCCAGCGGGGTTTCCTTGTTTTTGCAGTGGCGGATAACAGCGGTTGCTCCGACAACGAGAAGTCGTCTGAGATACCGGTCTCCCTGTTTGGATATGCCGCCCAAACGGACCTTGTCACCGCTGGAGTTTTGTTTTGGCACGAGGCCAAGCCAGGCTGCAAACTGCCGTCCTGAACGGAACTGTCCGGGATCACTGACTGTCGCGACCATCGCCGTTGCCGTGATTACCCCGACACCGGGAATGGCAGCCAGTCTGCGGCTCGCTTCATTTTCACGGTGCCATTCGAGCAGTTTTCGGTTAAGCGCTTGTATTTCTTCCTCAAGCTCAAACAAACGACGTACCAGAGTCTTTAGGGCCATTTGTGCCATTTCCGGTAATCCTGCATCACCATCTTTCTCTTCAAAGATTTGACGGACAAGTTTCTGCAGATTGCGAATACCAGGATTGGCTACCCGGCCAAATTCTGCCAGATGCGCTCGCAATGCGTTGGCCGCCATCGTGCGTTGGCGAACAATCAGAGAGCGGGTTCGGTGAACCATCAAGATGCTTTGTTGCTCAATGCTCTTGATCGGAACAAAACGCATGGTCGGTCGCCTAACGGCTTCACAGATTGCTTCGGCATCTGCGGCATCGTTCTTTCCACGCTTCACATAAGCTTTAACGTATGCAGGTGGCATTAACTTGACTTCATGACCAAGTGCAACGAGCGTCCGAGCCCAGTAATGAGCCGATCCACACGCCTCAATGCCAATCAGGCATGATGATAGCTTGGTAAAGAATGGCAGCATTTGTTTACGGCGCAGTCTTTTGACGAGAACGGTCATTCCCTCCTCATCGACTGCATGAATTTGAAAAACACTCTTGGCTAAATCCAGCCCGATTGTTGTAATCTTCATTTTGGACGCTCCTTCATTTGTGATCAATTTTTACAACGACCACTGTAAACAGCTTCAATGCTGATGTGAGGGGGCGTCCACCTCATCACTGTGAATGGACAAACAATTAAAAAAACGATTTACTTCATCGAAGCCCGGATACCGGATCACCAATTGACGGCAATACAATGCGGCCCTTGTTAAACGAGGCTCACTGACGCTTTGGATCGATGAGGCAGTGATTGATCGCTGGCACACAGTATCTGGCAAAGGTCCTATCTATCATGATGACGCAATTTTGTGTGCTTTGTGCCTGCGCTCAGTATTCGGCCTTGCCTGCGCCAGACGCAAGGGGTTCCTGCATTCACTGGCCGCGATGCTCGAGCTTGGCGTGGAAGGTCCGCACTCACGGTGTTGGCAAGCGCCGTGTCTGGCGCACGATGCACTTGGGCGTTGATGCTGCATCGGGTGAAATCCTTGCCCATGAACTGACGATGAATAATGTGCATGATGGACCGGTCCTGCCGGGATTGCTTGATCAGATATCCGCAGATACGGCGTATGACAGCTTTCGCTGCCATCGTGCCATCCATGAGTGCAATGCCAGGCCGGCGATCCCGCCGCGCAAAGGCGCATCCATCTGATCGGACGCAAGGAATGGAAAAAGAAAAGCAACTATCACCGGCGATTTTTGGCCGAGACCGCCATGTTCCGGTTCAAAACCATCATTGGCCCCAAATTACAAAATCGGAGTATCAAAAGCCAGAAGACAGAAGCCAAAATCGGAGTGGCCATTCTCGACACCTTCACTGCACTTGGTATGCCTAAAACCATCAGGATTGGTTGAAACAGGCTATCAAAAAACCTTCTGCAACCTTTGGACTTCCATGCAACAAAGCCTCGAATGAATCACATGCCACTGATATCACTCAACTACTGTCGAAACAGGCTCTAGGAGTCTGATTTATCAAATCTGACGATTATTTCTCGTGAATTTGGCTGTCGCTTTGCTACCGCTGCCGATCTCATATTGTAAAATCTCGATTTGACGGTCACTTGGTGCTGACAAGTGTTTCTTCAACGGCTATAGAGCCGCCTGTATCAATTTCGCTATGTAACGGAATCAATTTATGAGTGGCACCTCGATCAGCAGCGCCGATCTCGATCCTCGCAGGCGGAAAATCCTGTTTCGTTGCTGGCACCGGGGCACCAAGGAGATGGACCTGGTTTTCGGCCGTTTTGTTGATGCCGAGATTGCTGATCTCAGTGATGCACAACTTGCGGATTTTGAAGTGCTGATGGATTATCCGGACCGGGACTTGTTTTCATGGATTTCCGGAGAGGTTGTGCCGCCTGAAGAAGTGCTGAGCGATGTCTATGCCCGGATCATTGCATTTCATAAAACCAACCCGTTGCGTAACTGATGGCTTTTCAATCGCTTACCCGGCTGGACAGAATCTTTCTTGATGATGCCGACAAGGTACTCACCGGTATACCGGATGGCTATGAAGCACTGGTGCTGGCCAAGCTGGTGCGTGATGGCGGCGAGACCGGGAAGCCCGGCGGGCCGTTGGTTTTTGTTGCGCGCGATGGCCAGCGAATGGCCGATGTGGAGGCATCGCTCTCGTTTTTTGCGCCGTGGCTGCGCTGCGTTCTTCTTCCCGCGTGGGATTGCCTGCCCTATGACCGCGTTTCTCCCGGCCTGGATATGGCAGCGAAACGTATTGCTGTTCTGGCCGAAATTGCCAGATCCGGTGAAGCGCAGAACAATGAAAAACCGGTTCTGTATCTGACCACGCCGAATGCGCTGGTGCAAAGAGTGCCGCCGCGCGAATTTATGCGTTCACAGGTATTACATGCAGCTTCCGGCAACCGCATCAATATGGATGATCTGGTCAACTGGTTGTCGAGAAATGGTTTCCAGCGGACCTCAACTGTGCGCGAAACAGGGGAATTCGCCGTAAGAGGCGGCATTCTGGATCTTTTTGCACCTGACGCCGAGGCTCCGTTGCGGCTGGATTTCTTTGGCGATACGCTGGAATCAGTGCGCACATTTGATGCCACCAGCCAGCGCACCCTGGCCCAGGCTTCCAGCCTTGATCTGGTGCCGATGAGCGAAGTGGTGTTGTCGGATGAAAGCATCGCCCGTTTTCGCCGCAATTATATCGGTCTGTTCGGGGCGGCGACCCGCGAAGATGCACTGTATCTGGCGGTAAGCGAAGGCCGGCGTTATGCGGGCATGGAACACTGGCTTCCGTTGTTTTTTGAACAACTGGAAACACTGTTCGATTATTTTGATGAAATGCCGGTCATTTTCGACCATCTGGCGCGCGAAGCGATAATCCAGCGCCACGAACAGATTGAAGATCATTATCAGGCGCGCCACCGGGCTCTTGAAACCGAGGACGCCAATTATGATGAACACAGCACCCCCTACAAACCGGTTCCCGTGGATCAACTCTATCTTAAAGAGGATGAGATCAATGAGAAACTGGCGGGCAGGGGGCTAGTCTCTCTTTCACCCTTCGACACATTGGAGAGTGCCAATAAACGGGTGATCACGCTTGATGGTCGCCAGGGGCGCGCATTTGCAACCGAGCGGGCAAGCAACTCGGTCAATATTTTCGATGCACTGATTGAACATCTGAGTGCCCTTCGAAAACAGGGGAAACAACCCGTCATTGCCTCGTGGTCAGCGGGCGCACGCGACCGCATGGCACATGTGCTGGAAGAGCACGGTCTGGAGCGGGGCCAAATACTGGACGGGTTTGGAGAAATAGAATCTCTGAAGCAAGGGGCAACCGGCTTTGTAACACTAAAACTGGAAACCGGCTTCGAGACCGAGAATTTCGCAATTATCGGCGAGCAGGATGTGCTTGGTGACCGGCTTGTGCGCCGCAGCAAAAAGCGCAAGGGCTCGGAATTCCTGTCCGAAGTCAATGCCCTGAACGAGGGTGACATTGTCGTTCATGTCGATCACGGCATTGCGCGTTTTGCCGGTTTGCGGACCATTGAGGCGGCAGGTGCGCCACATGATTGTCTGGAATTGCGCTACGCGGGCGATGACCGGTTGTTTCTGCCGGTAGAGAATATCGAACTTTTGTCCCGCTACGGCTCTGCCGATACAGAAGTTCAACTGGACAAACTCGGTGGGGGTAACTGGCAGGCACGCAAGGCCAAGTTAAAGAAGCAATTGCTGGAAATGGCCGATGCGCTGATCAAGATTGCCGCTGCCCGGTTGTTGAAAACCACCGAACCTCTGGTGCCGCAAGAGGGACTTTACGATGAGTTTGCGGCAAGGTTCCCATATGAGGAAACCGAGGATCAGCTAAACGCGATTGATGCGATCATGGATGATCTGGCGGCTGGGCGTGCGATGGACAGGCTTGTTTGCGGTGATGTCGGGTTTGGCAAAACCGAAGTGGCGTTACGCGCGGCATTTGTTGCGGCGATGTCAGGAGTTCAGGTTGCAGTGGTGGTGCCGACGACGCTGC
>DAOUPT010000063.1 GCA_030626025.1 Anderseniella sp.
ATCCAATCTTGGTTAAAAATGCAATTTTGGTGTTTTCTTCAAAATAAAAAAATTAATGAAATCAACGACTTATGCGGCGGCCATCTTCGAAAAATCGGCCAATGTGCGTTCAAATAGATGTTTTCACACAGCCTCTGCCATGGGCGGACATGGCCGTTATTTTGGACATGTCAGGAAATATCCCTATAGCGGCCATTGGCGTCAGGGTCGCAATTTGGATATTGCTTTGAGGACAGCACTCACACCTTTGATCTAACTCAGACTTCTAGAAGGGCATTAATTTTTCGATTTGCTGATGAGTCGCCTACTCAATCCACTCCTGTTGCAGAATTGAATGCGCTGGTGAGTTCATCCCACACCGGTACATAGTCAACCAGCCCGTCCCAGAATTTCTGATCACGCCGGCGATCGAAATCTTCCAATGATACGCCTTGCTGCTCGACCCAGGTATAATAGCCCAGATTGAATATCCGTTCTTTGCCGTAGCGGTCGAGTTCCAGCGTGTGGTCGGTGGCTGTGCCAAGTACATGGTGTCCGAACGTTTCGGCGGCAGCCATATCGTCGAACCGATTGCCGAAATATTTCTTCATCGCCAACTGGCGTTCGGTGACATACATGGCGGCACTGTCGGTCGCCACGGTGAGCACCACATCATCAGGGCCCAGTTTCTGATATCTGGCATATTTGATCGCAGCCAGGATATTGGCGATGGAAGATAAGCCAAGGTGTTCAAGCGAGTTGATCAGTGTTTCCGGTATGGCTTTTCTATTGACCAGATATTCGCGTCCGATTTCACTGTTAAACAGCAGATTGAGGCAATCTGGACCGGCTTCTGAAATGGCGATAACATAATCGGTATTGAGCGCATTGTGAATGAACGGAATGTGCTTGTCACCGATCCCCTGAATATTGTGCTCGCCGTAACCGTTGTACAAAAGAGTTGGGCATTCCAGCGCTTCCACAGCACAAATATCAGCGCCAAGCTCACTCTTCAAATGGTCGCCTGCGGCCATCGTGCCCGCCGAACCGGACGCAGCCACAAATGCACGTGCTTGCAGTGTATTATCCGTATTCAGGGACTTGAAAATATGGGCCAGCGCCGGACCGGTGATGGTCCGGTGAACAATATAGTTTCCAAACTCATTGAACTGGTTGAGAATATCATTTGCCGGGTCGCGTGCCAGTTCGGCGCAGGCATCATAGATTTCCTTCACATTGCTCTCAGAACCTGGCGTTCTGATGATATCTTCAGGCTGGCTGACCCATTTCTCCAACCATGTAAAACGCTCTTGGCTCATGCCTTCCGGCAGCACTGCCACGGCCCGGCAGCCCAGAATACGCGAGATCGCAGCGCCGCCGCGGCACTAGTTACCCGTCGATGGCCACACAGCTCGGTTGCGAGCGGGGTCAAATTGTCCGGTTACCAGCCGCGGCACAAGACAGCCATAAGCCGGCAAAACCTTATGTGCGCCGATCATCGGAAAACGGTCGCCCAGGGCTACAACGATTTTTGCCTCAACCCCCGTCAGCTCCGGCGGCAGGACTATGTGGGCGGGAACTTCGCATTGCTGTTTGCGGTCCTCATCATTGTACCAGTGCACACGGAACAGGTTAAGCGGGTGCGCTTCATCAGGGTCAACATCGTCAAGTTTGTCTGACAACTGGTCGTAAAACGCCCATGGTTTTGCCAGCTCGCTCAGCAGTGGTAAGCGGATGTTCTCATCCTTGAACCATTTTACTGCGTGGGCCAGAACCTCATGATCAATAACTTCTTTTTCCAGACCTTTCACGTCTGCTCTCCTTGTTTTTCAAAATTACGTGTCGAAACAACCCATTTATTCAGGCAATTGCTCGCCTTTGGTTCCGGTAATTAAACCATAATGTTGTGGCTCGCGATGCATTGCAAAATTGAAAACATTGTCTTTCAATTCCTTGCAACGGTCCAGATCGCAATTGGCTATTATTAACTCATCTTCCAGCGTCGAAGCCTGCGCCACAATCTCACCTGTCGGAGCGATGATGCAGGACTGCCCGATCAAATCGCAGCCCTCTTCCTTGCCCGCCTTGGCAACGCCAACTACCCAGCTTCCGTTCTGATAGGCGCCAGCTTGCATGGTCAAATGATTGTGGAAGCATTGCAGATGATCGTGCTCCGGTGCCGGTGGGTAGTGCACTGGCGTATTGTAACCGAGCAGGATCATTTCTGCGCCCTGCAACCCCATCACGCGGTAGGTTTCGGGCCATCGCCGGTCATTGCAGATGCACATACCAATCAGTCCGCCAAGCGCCCTGTAAACCGGGAACCCGAGATCACCAGCTTCAAAATAGCGCTTTTCAAGATGCTGGAACGGTCGCCATGCTTCATAATCAGTGTGCCCCGGCAAATGAACCTTGCGGTATTTCCCCGCGATTTTGCCTTCGCGGTCAACAAGAATTGACGTGTTGAAATGGTGTTTTTCGCCATCGGCTTCCACCAGCTCTGCATAGCCGAGATAAAACCCAATGCTCAGTTCCGCCGCCATCTCAAATAATGGCTTTGTATCCGCATTGGGCATTTCGCGTTCGAAATAACTGTCCAGTTCGGCCTCATCCTCTAGCAGCCATCGCGGGAAAAACGTTGTCAGGGCCAGTTCGGGAAATACAACAAGCTCAGCGCCGCGTGCCTTGGCTTCACGCATGAGTTCTATCATCCGCCCGACCGCCGAGGCGCGCGTTTCATCGCGGGCGATGGGTCCGAGCTGTGCAGCGGCTGTTATTAATGCTCTCGACATATATTATTTCCTTATTTTAATGCATTTTCCACAACGAGCTGAAGCAGGACGTCTCCACCGGCAGCAACCTCTTCCGGTGCGGTATATTCATTGATGTTGTGGCTGATCCCGTCCCTGCTGGGCACAAATATCATTGCAGTTGGACAGTTGGGTGCAAACATTTGCGCATCATGACCAGCTCCTGAAGGAAGTCGCATGGTCTTATGACCGAGTTGGTCCGCCAAGCGTTCGACGCTATCGACCTTTTCGCGATCAAACACCACCGGTTCAAACCTGGCCAGCACCTGCGATGAAACGGATACGCCCTCATTTCTGGCAGCTGTTTCGATAAAATCCGCCATCAGCGCCTCTGCGTGTTTGAGCTTTTCTTCGTCTGTGTTGCGCAGATCCACCGTGACAAGCGCCTCGGCGGCAATAACATTGATCAGATTTGGTGTCAGCTCGTTCACACCCACGGTTGCCACTTGGTCACCGCCCATCTGATTGGCGATCCTTCGCGCTTCACAAGCAATGGCCGCAGCCACATATCCTGCATCATGGCGCAAGCGCATCGGCGTAGTGCCGGCATGATTGGAGACCCCGATAATGCGATATTGCGTCCAGGAAATACCCTGAACCCCTTCAACCACGCCAACGGGAACAGATTTTTCTTCCAGAACGGGTCCCTGCTCGACATGCAACTCGAAATAACAATGGGCCCTGTGTTGTCCCACCGGCTCAGGGCCAAGATAGCCAATGCGCTGTAGTTCATCGCGAACCGTAACGCCATCAATACCGCGCACCTGATAAGCTTCTTCCAGACCGAGAAAACCTTGATGAACAGCGCTTCCCATCATATCAGGTGCAAAACGGGCACCTTCTTCATTGGTAAAAAAACCAACGGCAACGGGCCGCCGCGTGCTCAGTCCCGCATCGTTCAGGACTGCAATAATTTCCAGACCGGCAAGTACGCCAAGATTTCCATCAAAAAGACCACCGGTGCGCACTGTATCGATATGTGAGCCGACCATCACGGCAGGCAGGTTTTCTTCGCCAGCCCGGGTTCCGACCACGTTGCCGATTGCATCAATGGCAACATCAAGACCCAGCTCCCGCATCCAGCCTGTCACCACGTCTCTGCCCGCCTTGTCTTCATCGCTGAGCGCCAGACGGCAGACACCACCACCTGCAAGAGCGCCGACCTGACCCAAAGCTCGCAGACGTGCCATCAGGCGATCAGGGTCAATTCGCAAGTTCGAAATTGTCATTTAGAATCCTCATTAAAATCAAGCGCAGCGTGGCGCACTTCATCTGCACTTCGACCTACATACTGCTGATAGGCCACGGGGTCGGTATCGCCTTCTGTGCCGAAAAGCATAATGTGTGAATCTGAATTGATACCAAGTTTGTGACGAGCCTCATCGTCCTGCGCAACCGCCAGAAAGCCGGCGAGTCCGCCCACACCAGATTCGCCAGCAACCACCGGTATATCTCCATAAGGCGCATCCGCCAGCAATTGCATGGCAGCGATTGCAGCCTCGTCCTCAATGGCAATCATTGCATCAGCGCAATCGCGCAAAATCGGCCAGGCCAGCATTGAAACCTCACCACAGGACAGGCCCGCCATCACTGAATCTATGTCACCGGTAATCTCTACCGGCTGACCAACCTGCAGGCTGGCATCCCAGGAGGCACATTGTTTTGGTTCAACCAGGATTATCATCGGGCGATCAGCGCCGTAGGCCTGCCAGAACTGTGCGCAATTTGCCGCTGCCATTCCACCGACACCAGCTTGTAAGAATACGTGGGAGGGACCGATTGAAGAGGGGAGCTGCTGGATTGCCTCATCGGCCATTAGCGCATAACCCTGCATGACATTGCGTGGTGCCTCAATGATACTGCCATCGGATGTGTCTGCAATTACAAACCAACCTTCTTGATCGGCCCGCTCTTGCGCTGCTCGTACTGCATCGTCATAACTACCAGCGATGCGTTCGACATGTGCTCCATAAGACGCGATGGCATTCTCGCGCCCCTTTGTAACCGCTTCGTTGATAAAGATCACACAACATGCGCCAAACATTCTGGCGCCCCAGGCCACCGCGCGGCCATGATTGCCGTCAGTTGCCGCGCACACAGTAATCTGCTCGGTTGTTTTCCGGAACTCTCCGCCAATAAGTTGACTGCTGGTGGGGTAAATACCTGATTGTCGCTCTACCTCTTTGGCAATAGCGACCGAAACCGCATAGGCACCGCCCAGTGGTTTGAAGCTGCCCAGTCCAAAGCGACTACCTTCATCCTTGTAAAATATTGATGCAACGCCTGTTTTTTCTGCCAGCTTTGGCAATGCGATGAGGCACGTCGGTGCAAAACCCGGCCATGATGTGATTTCTTTTTTCGCTTTGCTAAGACCTTCCGGGTTGAGCAGGTCGGCTGCCTCCCCGCCATAGGGGCACGCGTCAAGCACATTCGAATTAAATGCCAGTGAAAACCAAGTCATGGAATGTAGTTTCTCTATAATAGAATGATGTTGTGTGGGCATCGACTTTTACCGATGCCCGCTTTTGTTGATTGCTGAATCTATTGTGCCGCTGCCTTGATTGCAGCGAGATAGGCGTTCATCATCTCTTCGCCTTCACTTCCGAAGGTTGCTTTGATATGCGCTTTGATCGTTGGAAGTGCCGCTGCCTGAAACTTGGCTTTTTCAGACGCAGGAAGTGAATAAACCTCAAGCGCTTTGGCTAATGCAGGAAGACCACGCTCGGAAGCCTCGATAATGCGGCTGATGCCACGCCCGGCAACAATCGCGGAGCGGGCTGCATGTTTCAGAACGCCTTTTTCGCTGTCGCTGAGGCCGTTCCAGAAATCAGCATTGATCACCCAGACATATGGGGTGAACAAGTGACCGCTGAGGGTTAGATATTTTTGGACTTCATTGAACTTTGCAAATGCGATGACCGGGATCGGGTTCATCTGACCATCGACCACACCGGTCTGCAACGCTGTATAGACTTCCGACCAGGCAATACCTGTCGGCTGCCCGCCCAAAGACGCCACCAGCTTTTTATGGGTATCAAGACCCATTGTACGGATTTTCAAACCCTTGAAATCAGCCAGAGTTTTGACCGGACGCTTCGAGTTGGTGAAATTGAAGAAACCGCCGGAGTCACCAAAGCCCAAAACCTTTAAACCTGTCTTTTTTTGGATATCAGCAGCCAGTTTGACACCGAAAGGACCATCAAACACCGGATAGGTCGCGCTGATGTTGGGGAAAGCAAACGGAACGTCAAGGACACCGATCTTTGGGTATACAGATGCAAATCCGCCGGTTGAATGAATGCCGGATTGGACAACGCCGAGTTTTACTTGTTGCAGCAATTCAGCATCCTTGCCGAGTTGACCGCTTGGGAACGTCTGCACTTTGACCGAGCCATTGGTGCCAGCTTCCACGAGGTTTTTGAACACGGTCACCATGGCGCCCGTGGCATTATCAAACGGATCATCCTTGTTCAGGTGACCGAGTTTGAGGACTTTTTCTGCTTGGGCGCCACTCACTGATGAGAGCACGCCAAAGGCGACAGCCATACCCATGGCCAGGATTGATTTTGTTAGTCTCATTTTTTGTTCTCCATTTGGTTGATTGCATCACGCTATGTGATACCCAGTTGTTGGCGTTTGCCGGTCAGAACCCTAGAAGTCTGGGAATGAACAACGTCATCTCCCCCCAGAATGCGACAAGCACCAGAATCGCGACTTCCGCGATAAGGAACGGAATCAGCGCAACGCTTATCCGCTCAATGCGTTCACCCGTCACCGAAGCAAGGACGAACAGACAGGCCCCCACAGGGGGCGTCATCAGTGAAATGTTGAGTGCCAGAATGATCATTATCCCGGCATGCACAGGATCCATGCCGATGGTCACGGTCAGGGGGCCTAGAACCGGCGCCAGAATAATCAGCGCCGCATTGATATCCATGAACATACCGACCATCAGCAGCAGAAGAAGAATCAGGCCGATAATCACATTGGGATTGCTCGACAAGGAAAGAAACCAGGCAGCGATAAGTTGCGGTATCTGCATGAAGGTCATCCACCAACCAAGGATTGATGCAGAAGCGATAATCAAAAACACCACACCGGTGATGCGGGCTGTACGGATCAACATCTCAACAATGTCGTTGAAGGTCAGGGCGCGGTAGATCACTGAACCCACAAACAGCGCATAGGCCACTGCAATGGCGGCGGCTTCGGTCGGTGTGACAACGCCGCTGAGTATACCGCCGAGAATGATGACAGGCATCAATATGGCCAGAAAACTCGATTTAAAGCTTGAAACGATGCGCCGCAGGCTCGGCCCGTCGGCGCTCTTTGGCAACCCGAGCCGCCGACCCAGACCTGCAATCACAGCCATACACAACAGGCAGATCAGTAGACCGGGTAGAATTCCGGCAGCAAAAAGTCCGGCGATCGAAACGCCCATCAAAGAACCATAGATAATCATCAGGTTGGACGGTGGAATGGTTGGCCCGATAATCGACCCTGCTGCTGTTACTGCACAAGAAAATGGTCGCGAATATCCCTTCTTGACCATGGCCGGCACAAGGGTGTTCCCGAAGGCCGCCGCATCTGACACCGCCGCACCCGTCATTCCGGCAAACAGTACCGAAGCCACCATGTTGGAGTGAGCCAGCCCACCACGCATATAACCGACAAGCGCTTCAGCAAAGGATGCCAACCGGGTGGTAATACCCGAGCGGTTCATGATTTCACCGGCCAGAATAAAAAACGGCATGGCCATGAAGGTAAACAGATTAAGACCTTCAAAAAATCGTTTGGTTGCCATGAGTAAAAAATTATCGCCTCCGATTTGCAGCAATCCGATCACACCGGCAACGCCAAGAACATAGCCAATTGGCAAGCCAAGCAAAATCAGACCAAAAAATGCAATAATCACAATGCTCATAGTCTTACCTCAGCGTCATCCATTTGATTTTCCTCTTTACCCTTGTGCCAGTCTCCACGATCGCGAATAGCGGCCAGAGTAATCTGTAGCGCTGTGAGTCCAGCCGAGACAGGAACCGCCGCATAGGGCAGCGTCATGGTCATGCCGAAAATCATCGCATATTGCGTATTGCCGTCAGCGGTCATCCGCAGGCCATAAACAAAAAGAAGTAGGAAAAACGCCAAACCCAGAGCATCAAGAGACAGGTTTAGAAAAATCTTTGCACGGTGCGGCAGCCAGCGCCCGACAATATCCAGACCAATATGTTCGCGCCGGAATGCCACACAGGGGACAGCAAGCAAAGCTGCCCAGATCATAAGATAACGCGCCAGCTCTTCTGTCCAGGTAATGCCCAGTTCAAAGCCATATCGGGCCAGGATACCGAACCAGATATCAACCACAAGGACCGCAACCAGCAAAGCACATACACGCTCAACAACCCAGTTGATTTTGGTTCCGATTGTCTCAATACGATTGGCTAGCGCATCCATACTTCTTCACCCATGAAATTTTTATTTCTCTTTGAAGTTTCTAATAATTCTGTTATACAGTGGGTAATATAGCAAATTATTGGCTTGCACCTTAAGCGCATTTTTAAAAGAGTCAATATGAATGAAAAAAAAGTTTCTTTATATAAATCTATGATGAAAGGTTGCTCATGCCGCACCAAACGTCCGAGATTGAATCAAACCCGCCTGAAATGTCACCGATCATAGAGCGCATCCGGGAAGGTTATGGTGAGTTCACGCCGGGCGAACGGCGCCTGGCTGATGCCATCTTGTCTGTTTCAGGCGAGTTGTCCCAATATCCTGCTTTTGAGTTGGCAGAGCAGGCCCAGGTCTCCAAAGCCACGGCGGCGCGTTTTTTCCGCAAACTTGGTTATGCCAATTTCAAAGAAGCGCGCCTTTCAGCGCGGCAGAACAAAAGATGGGGTTCTCCACTTGAAGCGCTGCACAGCCTGACAGCACCCCTGCAGGCGCGCGGAGATCTTGGACAGCATCTGGCAAACGATATCAGGAACCTGTCCCGTTCGGCGGAAAACTGGGATGCCGGACAAATTGACTCTGCGGTGGAGCTTTTGGCGACTGCCGAGCGCGTTTATGTAATTGGTTTTCGCAACAGCCATGTCATTGCCATGTATGGCTATACCGTGCTGAGCACACTTCGCCCACACGTCAAGATTTCGGCCAATGACAACATGAACCTGCCGGAATTCTTTGCCGGCCTCGGCCCGAAAGATGTCGTCCTGTCCGTAGGATTCCGGCGCCGGCCAAAACTATTGGCGCGTATTTTACGCATGGCACAAGAATGCAAAGCAAAGACAGTTCTGATCACAGATGAATCGGCAAAAAAAACTGTCGAGGCCGCAGATATTGTGTTCAATTGCGAAAATCAGGGGGCCTATCTTTTCGATTCTTATGTCACAGCCATGAGTCTGATAAATTTTATCTGCTCGGCATTAGCTACCAAACTTGGAAATGCAGCATGGAACCGCATGGAGAATATTGAAACACTTCATGATAGGTTACACGATCTGGCCGATTAGAATGAGCCAGCCTCCGGTAGCATTAGTTCCAAAATGAACTGCGGTGAGTATCTGTATCGAAATCTAAATCCAGTTGTTAATAGAATCCATTCTCTTGCATAGGGTCTCCTTAATTTCGGCTGGCGAATGATATTTGTAAATAGCACTTAGGGCACTCGGCTTTGTGTCCCAATCAGGACAAGTGATTATAAACCTTAACGTCCGGTTTGCCGCCGTTTTCAGACATTAACGATTTAAAGTTTTTGTCCAGATTGGGTCAACAATCCCCTATCGCAGCGCCTTTCATGGACGTCTGTAAGGAGGTCTATAGCGGACGAACAATCTTCAGATGAGAACACCGGTCAAACACTTTAATAACAACCGGGCGGTGGCCTACCATTGGTTTTAACAGTAGGTATCAGGGAAGTTGTTTTTCAAACAAAACGCAAATCTGGGCACCCCAGTACCGACAAGAGGCGTTCCAGTCAAAAACCACCGTGTGGCAAGCGTTTTTTAAGCAGCAAACGATTAATCTGGCAAAGGGACATTGAGCTATTAGCCTGTGCACGCCCACCTACCTTACCGATTGCCTTGATTTTAAGAGTCACTGAGCTGACAAACAGGAATTTCTGCCCCACTCCACCGCAAACACATAAACAGCGCTGTATGACTCTGCCAGCTGCAGTAATGACGAATTACGTTTGAAAATTTTTGGCATATTATGAGCTGATTAGTATACCTAGTATCAGGAAGCCGTTTCCACATATAGGGGGGTGGGGGTGGGGTGGGTCTTTTTGGGCGCTCACAGGACTCATATTGTACAATCTCAACGTGGTGAACCATTCAACCCTGATCCGTCTTCTTGAAGGAGTGCTTCAGCAGTTGTGCGATTTCTTCATTTGCCGCCCTGATCGGTTCGTCCGCTAAATGTGCGTAGCGTTCAGTGGTTGCTGATTTCTTGTGCCCGAGAAGCTTGCCGATAAGCGGCAAGGTAAGGCCACCAGATACGGCAATACTGGCAAAGCTGTGCCGCAAATCATGAATTCTGACATCCTCAATGCCCGCGAGCTTGCGAATGCGGTACCAAGGCTTTCTCAAATTCACTAAATGAGCACCGGGCTTGCGGCCAACAATCACATGGGGGTTGTTATCAACGCGAGGCAGGGCAGTCAGGACGTCAGCCGCAAGACTGTTGAGGAAAATCGACTTTTTTCCGGTTTTGCTTTCCTGCAGATTTATTATCGAATGTTCAAGGTCGACATACTCCCATCGCAATGTGAGAATCTCACCCAGACGCGCACCCGTGAAAAGCAGCAGCCGGATTGCGGCGACGACAAACGGGGTTTCTGATCCGGTCCTTTCTGCCTCGGACAACACATGTGCAAGTCGGCCCAACTCATCTTTGTTCAAAAATCGTTCAACCATATTCTCTGTGTATTTTTCAACATGCCGAACCGGGTTTGTGCCATCTGGGCGCAGGTTCCAGCACTCAGATAAGTTGAACATTTTAGACAGAAGCGCGAGGCAACGGTTGGCAACACCCGGTCCGCCGGAGACAACAGCGCCACCGCGATGGCCGGAGCGTGAACCCTTGCCGTCCTTTGGTGCTGTCTTGCCATCTCGTACCGCACGCTTGAACCCATTAATGTCATCCCGCGTAACTTCTGTAATCAGCATAGAACCCAACAGAGGAATGACGTGATTGTTTATGTTGCGTTTGTCTTCTGCGGCGCTAGAAGCCTTTTTGTGCTGAAAAGCGTGGTCCTGAAGATATCGTTCACACAGGTCGGTCATTGTAGACTGCTTTCGGTTGTGCGCGCGCAACGATGAGATGTCCGCACCCTTGTGAATGTCTACCAACATACTCAGGGCCTCTTTGCGGGCGCTGTCTGGCGTCCATGGCGACCCGTGCTCACCGATAGTGAACCAGCGTTGGCGTCCATTCACGCGTGTCTTGAGTACATACTTCTTGGCTTTCCGCTGACACCTAATGCCGAAACCACGTATCTCGCTGTCCCACGCGACTGCGTCTGGGCCAAGGTTGTCGACTACCTTTTTGGTAATGCGTACTCGCTCACGTTTTGTTGTTGGCATAAAATACACTCTGTTGCAATTAGCAACCAATTAGCTACCACATCAGTGCTAATGTATGATAGTAAGAGCGTAGTAATGTCAATAAAATAGGCTGAAAACTTGGCTTAAAAGTATAAATGCGTAACTATGTCATAACTTACACGCAGATTCCTAATCTGGGGGTCACAGGTTCAAATCCTGTCGGGATCACCAATGATTTCAACAAGTTATAGAGGTTTTGGTTTCATGTGATAGTGTAGCGCGCCACCAAGTTTGCGGCATCACGACACTTAGTTTGATGCCACGGAAATTACCTTGTTCAATACTTCCTATCGATCTAAAGTTCTCGTCCCGATTCGCCTCAAGATAGGAAACGACAATGACGAAACAAGAAGAGTTCCTCTGGATAGTTCAAACTGTAATCCTCATAAATGGAATTAACCTCACTGCCAATATCAGTCAAAAAGAACTGAACCGAACGCGTCACATGTATAGCGCAACTGGCGTACGCGGCCGAATGGCCGATGCTATTAGGGCTTCAGGGTTAATTCCAGCCGATATGTCGGCTACAGAGGCAGCCGACGAGTTTTGTATCTACATGATCGAAAATGTTGACAACTCCTTAACAGACGATGACGGTAAGCCGTTAGCTGTACCGGGTTGGTTTGCTCGCGCATAAAGCCTTTATCAACCAAACTTCCCACCACACATGTTCACAAACAATTTGCTTGGCTGTCCAGTGGGTGCCGTCCCAAGTTGATCATTGAGGCAGGTTAGGCGGTGATAATCAGCTCCCCAACCCGTTTCCCTTTGCCCTTGGCAACCGTGTAGGTCGTTTCAACGGCCTCTATCGTTGCCCAATCGAACAGGTCTCTGATCTCTGGTACGTCATTTATTGACATGATAAACCGGCCTTTAATGCCTCTTAAAAGGGTGCTTAAATTTTCGAAATCTACCCGGCCGAAGACATTGCGGCCGTAGTCGTTCTCGCAACCCCAATAGGGTGGATCGAGATAGTAAAGGGTGTGTTTGCGGTCGTAGCGGGTGATGAACTCGCTATATGGCAAACGCTCTATGGTGACGCCGGACAAGCTGGCCAAACCTTTGGACAGAAAGACTGCACCACGGCCCAGCGCCATAAAGGCTTTGCCCCATTTGCCACCACCAAGTTTGACCAGGAAGCGGACAACCTGCCAGCCCTTTAACACCAGACCGGCAAAGGCAAATCTAAGCAGCGATGAACCAACGCTGAGCGCCATCAAGGCGGCCACACCCTTGACCAGTCCTGATGCCAGTTCCAGGTTAGCATTTGCCCAGTCACCCACTGCTGTGACGACTTTCGTCGTGGTGTCCATGATGTCTTTAAGGATCGGCAGCAGGCCTTCACCGGCGCTTAAAAGGTTGTTTAAACCGATAGCAGCTGCGGTGACCTTGGCATTCAGGCCGGTCATGGCAAGGGTAAAATATTTGCCGGTGACACCTTGTGAATTGATCGCCTGGTCCCTGATTTTGCGGTATTCATCCATATTGGCCAGCATCGGTCGCAAAAAACCGAGAACCTGCTTGTCGGCAAACAATTTAGTCAGTTTATCTCGCAATGTCAGTATTGCATGAACTGCTCTTATGCCCAAATCGGCCACAATGGCGGACTTGATGCGTCCACATTTGGATACATTGGTGCCCAGCCGTTGTTTGAGAAAGAAGCGCAAAAAAGAATGATGGTTGGCAAAAATCAAGACCTTAGGGCAATTTTTCCCGAAGGTTGGACAGGCCGTGCTCGTGACCAACGCTGGCAAGGCATTCGATGTATCACTCTGTTCTATCGAAACAGCAAGTTCAGCCGTTTGCTATAGTCTGTTTAGAGAACAAATTCCAATAATTTGGAAAAAGAAGTCAGTTATGCCAAACTTGTATGGGGGTGTCAGTTTAAACACAGCCAAGGAAGGAGAATGCAAAATGCAATTCGTAACTTCAAAAGTTCTATCTGTAATCGATGTAAATTTAGGGCGATGTCCTAGATGTATGAAAACCGCTTTCCTGTGCGCGCTCTTTAGTTGGCCGGTTTATTTCTTCGTACAGTATTTTTGGTCAACCGGGATTGTTCCGAACATATCCATTCTGGTTGCAATCGGCCTTACCACGCTGTGGTTCCTGCATTTTTTCTCATACACAGTGCGAGTATTGGCGGCTCTGTGGTCTGAGTATATCGTCAGTGCCGGATCTACAGAATCCGAAAGATTGGTGCAAGCCTATGGTAGGCGCGATATTCTTAAAGTTTTCGGGATAGCTGTGGGAATTGGGGTGGTTGCTTCTATCTGGCTCCCAGTCGAGGCATTTGCACGAGGTAGTAAATGTGGGAAAGGTTACTGTCCAGACAGTGCGCCGAATTGCTGCAGTAGAAGTCGGGGAAAATGTTGCGACGGAAACTGGGCCTGCACCAAAACGGGCACGTGCCATGTAACACATCGTGCCGCGCGCAGAAAATGCGGTAGAAATGGCATCGTTTGGGCTTGTTCCTAACATTCAAGGCTCTTTGTTTTCATGTTCTGCAAATTCCACTCATGGACTGCGGCGCACCAATGACGACAAGCGCCGCGCGGCCAAAGCACTGTTGAATGATGATGAATGGTGCCATTGGTCAGATCGGGAAATAGCGCCGCCGGTGCCGGGTTTCTAACCAGTTTGTGAGCAATTTGAGGCCAAAGCCATCCGCGGAAATTTGGCAGATAGGCCAGTCTTTTTGGTACTATCCAAAAATAAGTCGCGGCCAAAAATTAGTCAACGTTACCGTTTCCCACCGCCAGAACCCCCTTCACTGTTGCCACCTCCACTGTTGCCACCTTTTGGACCTTTGCCGACTCCAGAATCACACGAAGCTGCTCCCAGCCTATATTCGGTCAATAGCGAGGCCTCTGACCGAATGAACGGAAAAGTGAGATTATAAGCATTGGGCGGCAATTGGGCTGTCGAGGACTTTGACAGTCGGCCACCTCTTTGGAGAACAATTTCACATTTGTTGTTCAAATTTTTACAGGTATTTTGAACGCAGACGGTTAGCAATCCATTATACAGGACGATAGATGCGCCACCACGCTCGGCAAAATCAAACCCGGTTCCACGAATGCCTATTGTTGCAGACCGTGTTGAAATTTTGTAGGCGGACTTCTTGCTTAAACCGCTAATGAACCGAAACGTGCCACGTGCTGCACGTATGGCGAAAGAGCTGGCACTCTTATCGCTATCCAGTACAAACTCATCAATATTGATCTTTGATCTTGGTCCAATCACAAGCTTTGTTTGGTCAGTAAAACGCACATGGAGACGGCCCCAAAACCCTGTCTTGATGGTGTCTCCTTTGAAAACGCTACTACCTGTTATCAGTTTTCTTTTCCCTCCAGGACCGTTAACACTGGCAGAACCATTGGCTTGTTCGATCATACCAATAGGTGTTAACGCATAGCTGGCCAATGACAACTGAAACCAAACCGTCAGACATGTCATAAAAATCAATATCTTTTTCATATCGTGAATGTTCCTTGTTGCTTTCTCATTTAAGCAGCCTTGCCCCGGTGCCATCGCCATTTGTTATTTCAACGTTATGAGCAGCAAAGGCTGCAACGGTATTTTCAAGCTTGCTTGGAGTCTTTATCGCACCCCGTTTTATGCAGGTCAAAAAATTCCTGACAAATTCCATAAGTAGCGCTTTGCAGACTGCCTGAAAATGGCATGGACAAACACCCGCAATGCTTCCAAGGGCCATTTTTGCAGCCGGTGCCAAGCCGTTGTTTGAGGCCGGATTATTATCCCACCAAACGGTATCCGGCTTGGCCGTGCCAAAAGCCATTTGCGAATGGCGCTGGAATATCCAGCGCGGCCAGTTTTTCGTTTGCGCGCCTGGCTGTACTTCTACCATCAAGCACCGCGCGAAAGATTTCAGACACCGCGACCATATCCTGAGTGTGTGGGCTAAGGCGAAAGTGTGTCACGCCGATTTCCTGTAAGTCGCTTAGCTCGTCCAATAGGTTTAAGTAGCTGTGCGACAAAGTCTGGATCCCATTTACCGATAAAAATTCCTGTTTATCCAACGTATAGAGCGGCATGCCGTCCTGATCTTTCTGGCAAACAAACTGGCAGTTATCCTTGATCCGCCCATGGGCACGTGCGTGATAGCACCGGGCTGAAAGTGCCAGCGACACGCGACCGAAAACCTGCACCTCTACGCTCACGCCCAACTTTTTCGCCTTTGCCGCAAGTATCGCGACTGAATCGCGTGGCAGTTCGGGTGGCAGGCTGAAATGGGTGGCCCCGCGGGCCGCCAGATAGGCCATAGTATCTTCGTTATAAGTATTCATCAGCGCGCCAACGCGATATTTCTTTCCGTCCAGATGCCACAGCGCCGAGCTGTCGTTGATTTCCAACGGGTAATCCTCAAGCGCGCAAAATTTAGCGATCATGTTGCGCTCGCGTTTTAGCATCACTTCAGCCAGGCTCGAGAACACAACTGTTTTTCCCGCGTTGGTCAGGGTTTCGGCCACCTCTTCATAATGGTTTTCAAAAAATGGCGTGCGTTTGGAGCAAATTACCTCACCTAGATAGACATCGTCCACCGGTGCATCGGCTATCTGGTTATAGAAGGCCAGCTTGTCCTCGGCGCTCCAGTGGAACAGGATTGGGGCTATTGTCAGTTTGCTCATCGTTACCGCCATGTTTTGCTTTTAAAAGCACCTTGTGTTTCTTTTTGCCCTTCGGTCAGAGCAAGGAGGTCACTGATTTGTGGATCTTGCCCATCCATAATGCTGTCAACTGCCTTGCGGTAGGCCGTAACGACGGATTTCACATAGGCCCGTGAGCGTTGTCGCCCCTCAATTTTGAGTGCGGTCACCCCGGCTTTCATCAAATCGGGCAAAAGCGTTGACAGGTTCAGGCTTACTGGCTCTTCGAACGCATAATAGGCCCCGTCATGTGCAGGCGTGAGGTAGCGGCCCTTGCAGATGGTCGGGTAACCGGCAGTTTCGTTGCAAGAAAAACAATCAATCGTGAATTCGCCCAACCTGGTTGAAAGATTTCCCGCTGCGTCCTTGATGTATTCCACTTGCGCGGCGGGCGAACACACGCCGTCCATATTGGTTGACAGGCCGGTGGTGTAGTTAGTGAGCGAACAGCGCCCCTCGACCATCAGGCCATGGTTGCCAAAGATGAACGTTTCGATCTCGCATGGAACTTCATCGGCCATGTTCTTGATTTCCGGCACAGTTAGAATGCGGGGCAGAACCACTCGTTTAACGTTGAATTCGCGGCAATAATACTTGATCGACTCGGGGGTCGAGGCCGCCGCTTGCACCGATAGGTGCAGCCGGATATCTGGGTGGTTGCGGGCGATATAATCGGCAACGCCAATATCAGCGACAATAAATGCGTCCACCCCGATATGGGCTGCGGTATCAACCGCTTCTTTCCACAATCCGACTTTGCCAGCAGGCGGGAAAGTATTAACTGCCAGCAGAACCTTGGTGCCGCCTGCATGGGCATGGGCGACTGATTTTTCCAGCTCGGGAACAGTGAAATTAAGTCCGGGAAAATTGCGAGCGTTGGTGGCATTTTGAAAGCCGCAATAAACCGCATCGGCACCCGCTTCAACAGCTGTGCGCATGGCTGAAGGGGTTCCTGCGGGGCATACCAGTTCCGGTCTGTTCATGAAGCCTCCTGATTTTCTTTGACGCGCCGTAGAGCGGCCAGCGTCGCACGTCCAACAGGCCCAAATATATCGGCAACATCAGAAGCTATACTGCCGTCAATATCATCGAGCGCATTGCGCAAGCACACCACAGCTTCGGTGTTGCCAGTGAGTGTCAGGTCG
Organism: Anderseniella sp.; assembly: GCA_030626025.1. GTDB lineage: Bacteria > Pseudomonadota > Alphaproteobacteria > Rhizobiales > Aestuariivirgaceae > JALWJW01. Next base: position 17,208 of record DAOUPT010000063.1, read on the forward strand.
CGAGCAAAAAACAGCGCATCGCCATCAAGGTCCCCATCCACCAGCATTAGCAAATCCAGAAATTTACCCGAAATTCTGGCATCATGGTTGGGGATATTGTTGCGCCGCCGCGCCACCAACAGCAAGTCATCAGGATCAGGCCGTAATACCAACACAAAGGGCAGATTGATCGGATCAATCACAAAATGGGCGCGGTAGTGCGGCCCCAGGCGCCCGAACATATCGGGGTTATCCAATGCTATCTGCCGCACAATGCGACCTAGAATGGGTTGAAGCAAAAACAGCGGTGCGGGCGGTGCCCAGCGGGGGCGTTGTTGCATAAACCCAGCTTTGACGGGTTTGGTGGTAGAGTGGGTCATGCCATCTCGCCTAGCGCGACTTCACTCTTTGTGCTTTGACTTCAATCAAACTTTGCAAATTTTGCCACAGGCTTTTTAAGGGCAAGGCGCGCGACCACGCCGCCAAAGCATTCGATATTTCGCCCCCCCTCTGTTGAAGCAGCAAACACGGTTATTCGAGGAGGCATTGTCGTTGACCCGTTTTATAAAACCTTAATCGGATAAAAGGCGCTTGCGTTCGTCAAACTCTTTGGCGTCAATTTCGCCCTTTGCAAAACGCTCTTTCAGAATATCGAGCGCGCCATTATGACTGTGTATCGACTTGGCACCTGCATTCGATAGTCCGGTAATGCCTAATGAACGCAACACCAGAACTATCACAACGATGGTGATTACCACCAGGATGAGCATGAAAAAAAATCCAAAGAACATACCAAAACCTCCTCCGTGACCACCGCCCCACATCATTCCTGGACCGTAGTGATAGGTATAATCACGAGTGGGGCTCGTTGTTGTTTGGGCAAAAACAGTTCCTGTCGTCATCGCCATTATCGCGGTGCTAACTGGAAATAATACAGTTGAAAAAAGCTGATTTCTCATCGTTTCTACTCCTGTTTCAACATTCTTTGCCGAATATTTGCGTAACCGCCTGACTTCCCAAATTATATGTGGTTCTAGCCGATATCCGACAGTTGGAGTTACTTCGCAACGTAAGTATTGCATAAACGGCTCTTGTTTCCAAATCGGCCACAATGGCCAATTTTATGCCACCCCAAACTTGGGGGTACCTTTTTTGCGAGTTTTTCGGAAAGCACCAAATCCGTGATTATTAGATTTTTACCGATATTGGAGGAAACTTGCATAGGGCTGGACTGACAGAAGGAATGATCAGGATGTAAAATTTCACTCCAACGTGAGACTAAACGCTCTAATTTGTCTTAATTTTTGGTTAATTCCAAATGAATTCCTCAATGGTTTGTCAATTTGCATCAGTTAATAATTTCTTAAACAGTAAACAGCGGCTTAATGACCGTGCTGAAAAACCAAAGAAAGGTTATGAGGATGTTAAACTTGTTTTCGCGCTTCGCATCAGCGCTTTCTGGAGCCTTCCGCCAGAACTTTGTGTCGGATACACGAGGCAGTATTGCCGTGATGAGTGGCCTTGCGGCCATCCCGCTCATGATTGTCACA
>DAOUPT010000049.1 GCA_030626025.1 Anderseniella sp.
ATCTTTTTACTGAGAGCCAACAAGCGGATTGACACGTCTCCGAGAGGATTGAACCTTTTGCGGTTGTACCTTTCGAAATCGCCATGTCGCGTGCGCCGGTGGTGCATATTATTTAGCTAAAGTTTCTCGCATCCATCGGTGTGCGCTTCTTTTCAACCTTTTAGATTAACCGGGATGTCTGCGGGCATCGTGGAGGGGGGATAGGTGTGTTTGTTGTTTACCCCCACAAATATCGTCATTCCAGCATACGCTGGAATGACGAAGAAGAGAGTTGGAAATAAGTGAAATGAGTACGGAGATGTTTGAGGTTTTAGCTGGATGAGTACGGAGAGGTTTGGATATCGCTCACGCAAATTTTTGCTTTGCAAAAATGCTCCGCATCATGCTAGAAGCATGTCTCCGACATGACGGCGGCGCATTAACGCCGGGGCTCAGTCGCCCAGTCGTTACTGGCGCTCCTCCGACTGCGGATTCAAAACGAACTTGAAAATCCGCAGCCGGACGAGGGACTAGTCCCGAGGACCCCGGCCGGTCAGGCCGCCCTCCCGGAGGCCCGAACGGAGTGAGGATTAGCCGTGAGGGGTATAAAACCAGCCTAGCGAGGACCTCGGCGCCACGCCTCGCAGGCCCGACCGAAGGGAGGATACGCCGTGAGAGAAATAAATCTACCCCAACAATATCACCCAGCCCCCTTGTGTTGGCAGGTATCGCTCGCTAAATGATGATAACACACAAAATAGTTTTGAGGTTCTTATGCAATCGCTGCTCTGGCTCATTGTCACCCTGATTGATCTGTACATCTATGTTATCATCGCCATGGTTATTTTAAGCTGGCTGTTTGCTTTCAACGTGATCAATCATAACAATCAGTTTGTCCGTCAAATTCATCATATCATTACCCAGTTGACCGAACCGGTTTTAGGACCGATCAGAAGGTTTCTACCCAATTTGGGTGGAATAGACTTGTCACCGGTGATTTTGTTAATTGGTCTGATTTTTGTACAAAAACTAATCGTGGAATATTCACACAAACTGCTCTGATGACCCAAACCCTCTGGCAGACATCCAAAACCGGCCTGACTATCAAGTTGCGGGTAACGCCAAAGGCATCACGAAACGCCGTCACCGGGGTTTATACCGATGCCAATAACCAGATGTCGTTAAAGGTTTCGACTACGACGCAACCGGAAAAAGGCAAAGCCAACAAAGCTGTTATCGCCATATTATCAAAACGGTTTGGCAGGGCAAAATCAGATTTCAGTGTCGTTTCAGGCCAAACCAGCCGCAACAAAACTATTCTGATCAACGGCGATATTGATGATGTGAAACACTGGTTAATACCGGCTTTAAAGGAAATTGAACATGGCTAAAGCAGCACTAATCGACGGCAAGGCATTTGCAACCAGCTTGCGTGGCCGGATCGCAACGGCAGTGGCCGGTTTGAAAAAAAACCACGACATCACCCCCGGTCTGGCTGTCGTACTGGTTGGTGAGGACCCGGCCAGCCAGGTTTATGTGCGCAACAAAGGCAAACAAACTGCTGAAGCGGGTATGAATTCCTACGAGCATAAACTGGAAACTGACACCAGCGAAGCTGATCTTTTGGCGTTGATCGAAAAGCTGAATAACGATGACAAGGTTCACGGTATTTTGGTGCAATTGCCGCTGCCAGATCATATTGATGAAACCAAGGTGATCAATTCAGTTTCCCCCGACAAGGATGTCGATGGTTTCCATATTATCAACGCCGGACGCCTGGCCACCGGACAACCGGCACTGACCTCATGCACTCCGGTTGGCTGTGTCATGCTGGCAAAAGATGCTTTGGGTAATTTGTCCGGCCTTGAAGCGGTGGTTGTCGGGCGTTCCAATATTGTCGGCAAACCGGTCGCTCAACTCTTGCTGGCCGAGAACTGCACTGTCACCATTGCCCATTCACGCACCAAAAACCTCGATGAAGTTTGTCGCCGGGCTGACATTCTGATCGCTGCGGTTGGACGCCCGCAAATGGTCAAGGGCAGCTGGGTTAAAAAAGGTGCTTGCGTTATTGACGTTGGCATCAACCGCATTGACGGCGAAAACGGCAAAACCCGTCTGGTTGGTGATGTGGACTTTGATGAGGCAGTAAATGTCGCTGGTTCAATCACCCCGGTTCCCGGCGGTGTCGGCCCAATGACCATTGCCTGCCTGCTGCGCAATACGGTTCAGGCCGCCTGTATGATCAACGATGTTCCTGTCCCTGAGATGTAACTCAGGGCCTTTGGCGCAAGGGCTGTAGAGCCTGTTCTTCTGCCTTGATACGGATAAACAGCACTGCTACATTGAGCACAGTAAATATCAGCGCAATTTCCCACAATCCGAACACCAGCGGCAGACAGGCTATCTCACCACAGACGACCATATAATTGGGATGACGAAAATACTTATACGGCCCCTTGGCCACCAGCGTTTCGCCCGGCACAGTAATAATCCGCGTTGTCCAGCGGCGACCAAGACTGGCAAACACCCACACCCGGAAGCCTTGCAACAAAACATAGATAATAAAGAAAACCATCACAACCGGTCGACCCGGTGCCAACCATAACAGGGCTGCAATCCACGATAGGTGAACAGCAACGATCAATCCGTAATGAGCCGCTTCATGCTCAACTGCTCCTGCCGCAAGCAGGTGAGCAGTGTTGGCCCTGGCATAAACCAGTTCCGCCAGCCTTTGCACAATAACAAAAGCCAATAACCCGATACCCAACATCTCAGGCCACCATCGTGGCAAAGCTGGAGGAGAACCCCGGCCCAAGCGCCGAAACCAGCGAACGCCCTGCAAGGCCCTTATCGATTTCCTCGTTCAGCACAAAAAGCACCGTCGGCGCTGACATGTTGCCATTGCCGGCCAGCACTTTGCGTTCGGATTGCAATGCGCCCTGGCCAAGCTCAAAGGTTGCTTCAAGTGCCTCGAGAACCTTGGTGCCACCGGGGTGAAAAACAAAATTATCAAGATCACTGCGGCCTAGCCGATTATTAGCGAGAAATCCGTCAACAGCAGAACCCAACCGCTCACGCACCAACTGCGGAATCGAGCGGTCAAAAATCGCCCCAAGGCCGATGTCATCAACTTTCCAGCCCATAATATCGAGCGTATTGGGCCAGGTGTGCTCACCAGTTGCCTCGATCTGGCAAATGGCATTTTTCTCATTGTTCGAAAACACCGCTGCTGCTGCCCCGTCACCAAACAGGGCCGAGGCAATAATGTTGGATTTGGTCAGTTCGTCATCACGAAAAGCCAGTGTGCATAATTCAATCACGACCAGCAACACATTGCTGCCGGGCTCACCCCTGGCCAGACTTGAAGCAATCGACAAGCCACTAACCCCACCGGCACAACCAAGCCCGAAAACCGGCACCCGGCGGGTGTTGGGCTTAAACCCCATATCAGCCATCACCCTGGCCTCTAGTGTTGGTGTCGCAATGCCGGTGGATGACACAGTTACAATTGTATCAATATCCTGCGGCTTTAACTGCGCCTTTTCCAGCGCCTGTCCGGCGACGGTCGCAAACAGCTTTTCAGCCCCGTCGATATAAATTTCATTGCGTTCTTTCCAGCCACGGGTCTCATCAAACCAGTCCATCGGACAGACCGAATGGCGCTGCAGGATACCGGTATTTTCAAATATTGAGCCAAGCCGTGAAAAGGTCATGGCCCGGTCGGCAAAAATACGATTTGCTGCCTCCAGAACATCGTTCTGTTTGAAAACATGGGGTGGGTTGGCGGTAGAAAGAGATAATAGGTTAGCTGGCGCCACAGAACAGTTCACAGTGCGGTTCATGGATTTTCTTCATCTAATACAAAACGCCCCGTTCTGCCTTAGCTCACCATAACAGAACATTTCATCGCTTCAAGGTGCTTTTGCCCGCTCAATGGCTTCCATAATCATCTGCTCGGCTTCTTTATAATCGCCCCAGCCATCAGTTTTTGACCATTTACCATCTTCAAGATCCTTGTAATGGATAAAGAAATGTTCAATTTGCCTTATCATAATCGACGGCAAATCGGTGTAGTCATGAACATTGTCATAGCGTTTGGAAATGTGTGAGGCAGGAACAGCCACGATTTTTTCATCACCGCCAGCTTCATCTATCATCTTGAGAACCCCGACAGGGCGCACAGCCATAACAGCGCCGGGCACCACATGACGCTGTGAAATAATCACAACATCTATCGGGTCTCCATCGCCTGACAGCGTATGAGGGATAAAACCGTAATTGCCCGGATAGCGCATGGATGTATATAAAAAGCGGTCAACCACCATGGTGCCTGCTTCCTTGTCCATCTCATATTTGATCGGTTCGCCACCAACCGGCACTTCAACAATAACGTTGACTTCCTTGGGCGGATTTACACCAAGAGAAATAGCATCAATACGCATTTATAAAATTCCCTACTGTGTCTTGTCTGTCAGAGTGTTGTCGGTATATCAGCCCGTTGCCTGTTCTTCAGCCTGACGGGCACGCATATTCCGTTTGCGGTCATTGCTGTCAAGGATTGCTTTGCGCAAACGAATTGATTGCGGTGTGATTTCAACCACTTCTTCTTCAGAAATATAGCTAAGGGCTTTTTCCAGTGTCAACGGTATGGGCGGCGTTAACTGCACCGCATCATCCTTGCCCGAAGCACGCATATTGGTCAGCTTCTTGCCCTTGAGCACATTGACTTCCAGATCCTGACCGCGCGAGTGCTCACCAACAATCATGCCCGGATAAACCTTGTCACCCGGCGACACAAACATTGGGCCGCGGTCTTCAAGGTTCCACAATGCAAAGGCAACCGCTTTACCCTGTTCTTTCGAGATCAACACGCCTGTATGGCGCATGGCAATTTTACCGGCATAAGGCTTGTAGGCATGAAACAGCCGGTTCATGATCGCCGTACCACGAGTATCTGACATCAGCTCAGAATTGTAGCCGATCAAACCACGAGTCGGAGCATGGAATGTCAGCCGCTGACGTCCAATACCAGAAGCCCGCATATCAAGCAAATCAGCTTTACGGGCTGAAAGCTTCTCAACCACCGCACCGGAAAACTCCTCGTCAACATCGATAATAATCTCTTCAACCGGTTCCAATTTTTCACCGGTTTCTTCATCAATTCGCATGACAACCTGAGGCCGGGCAACGGTCAACTCGAACCCTTCGCGGCGCATGGTTTCAATCAAAATGGCAAGTTGCAGTTCACCGCGTCCCGAAACTTCAAAAGTATCCGCCGCACCGGGAACGTCCCTGATTTGCAGGGCAACATTGCCCTCAGCTTCACGCAGTAGACGGTCACGAATAACGCGGCTTTGTACCTTGTCACCTTCCTGTCCGACTAAAGGGCCATCATTGATACGAAAGGCCATAGACAGGGTTGGCGGGTCAATTGGCTGGGCCTCAATGGCCTTTTCAACATCAATTGCGCAAAGGGTGTCAGCCACCGTGGTTTTGGTCAACCCGGCAATAGAAACAATGTCGCCAGCTTCAGCCTTGTCAACATTCTGGCGCTCGAGCCCCTTGAATTTCAGAATTTTTGTCACTCGTCCACGTTCAATTTCCTTGCCATCGCGTGACAGGGATTTGATTTGCTGGTTTGGCACAATTGATCCGGCCCGGATGCGCCCGGTTAGCAACCGGCCCAGAAACGGATTGGCCTCAATGGTCGTTGCCAGCATGCGAAACGAACCTTCACCCACTTCGGGCTCAGGCGTATGTTTGACAACGATATCGAATAACGGGTCCATGTTTTCTTGCGGCCCGTCAGGTTCATTGGCCATCCAGCCTTGTTTGGCCGAGCCGTAAATAACCGGAAAATCCAGCTGTTCTTCATTGGCATCAAGAGCCGCAAACAAGTCAAAAACCTCATTCAGCACTTCATCGTGGCGCTCATCAGATTTGTCAATTTTGTTAATCGCAACAATTGGTTTAAGGCCAATTTCCAAAGCTTTGGACAGCACAAATTTAGTTTGCGGCATTGGCCCTTCCGATGCATCAACCAGCAGTATGGCGCCGTCAACCATGTTGAGAATCCGTTCAACTTCACCGCCGAAATCGGCGTGCCCGGGTGTATCAACAATGTTGATGGTTGCTCCCTGCCATTCCATTGAAGTAACTTTAGCCAGAATGGTAATACCACGCTCGCGCTCGAGATCGTTGGAATCCATCGCCCGCTCGGCAACTTTTTCGTTTTCACGAAAAGCACCGGTCTGTTTCAAAAGGCAATCGATAAGTGTTGTCTTGCCATGGTCGACGTGCGCGATGATGGCGATATTTCTAAGTTTCATTGAGGGTAGCCAATTTAAATGATGATGGCGGCTATGTAGCACAAAAACGCTCAAGTAAAAGGCGGCATTTTTGTCATAGGTCAATTAACGAACTCTCTCTGCTGTGATTATCATATTTTTGGTTGCATATGACACAGAAATCGAGTATTTGTTCTTTTTTTGTTCTCATTCAATTCTGGAAATCACCATTGGCCAAAGCAACATCTCAATTCACCTGTCAGTCCTGTGGTTTGGTATCCAATAAATGGGCCGGACAATGTGGCAATTGTGGCGAATGGAATTGTATTGTCGAAGAGGGGGCCGCAGCGCCTGTCTCTGGTGCAAAAGGTGCGCGCATGCCCAAGGGGCGGCCATCAAGGTTGGTGCCTTTAAAGGGCGAAAGTCCTACCCCGCCCCGTCTCAAAACCGGCATTGACGAGCTTGACCGGGTTGCCGGTGGTGGGTTTGTCCCCGGTTCCGGTGTTTTGATTGGTGGTGATCCCGGTATTGGCAAGTCCACTCTGCTGACCCAGGCCATGGCGCTGCTTGCCAACAAGGGCGAACGGGTGATTTATGTCACCGGCGAGGAAGCAATCGCCCAGGTGCGGTTGCGGGCAGAACGGCTCGGTCTTAAAGACAGTGATGTTTTGCTGGCGGCTGAAACCAATGTATCTGATATTATTGCCACCCTGTCAGAAGGCAAGCCACCGGCTGTTGTGGTGATTGATTCGATCCAGACCCTTTGGTCCCCGGTTCTTGATGCAGCTCCCGGCACCGTCACCCAGCTACGGGCCGGAACAGAAGCCCTGATCCGTTTTGCCAAGCAAAAAGGCACAACCATATTATTTGTCGGCCATGTGACCAAGGACGGCCAGATCGCCGGTCCCAAGGTGATTGAGCACATGGTTGATACGGTACTTTATTTTGAAGGCGACCGTGGTCATCAATTCCGCATTTTGCGAGCGGTAAAAAACCGCTTCGGCCCAACCGATGAAATCGGCGTATTTGAAATGTCCGACAAAGGTTTGAAGGAAGTTGCCAACCCGTCCAGCCTGTTCATTGGTTCGCGCGAAGCAGGAACCCCCGGTTCGGCGATTTTTGCCGGGATGGAAGGCACACGACCACTTTTGATGGAGGTTCAGGCGCTGGTATCTCCTTCAACGCTGGGCACCCCGCGCCGCGCTGTGGTTGGCTGGGATAAGAACCGGTTGTCAATGATTTTAGCTGTTTTGGAAACCCGTTCAGGCATCCCGGTTTCAACCCATGACGTCTATCTCAATATCGCCGGTGGTTTGCGGATCAGTGAACCTGCCGCTGATCTGGCCGTCGCTGCCGCCCTTGTTTCATCCCTTACCGGAACACCATTGCCGATTGATGCCATATTTTTTGGCGAAATCGCCTTATCTGGTGCCGTGCGGGCAGTAGGGCAATCAGGCAATCGGCTTAAAGAAGCTGAAAAACTGGGGTTACAACAGGCGGTTCTGGCCTCACGCAGTGAGTTACCCAAAAAGTCTGGCCTCAATATCAAGAGTCTTGACGATCTTGGCGCGCTGGCAGCCTGGATTGCGACATTATCGTAGTCTGCGATCGGTGTTGAAAACGAGTCTGGCACTGGATTAGCAGCCAATTTTGCGCTAGAGCAAACATCTGGATTTAATTTTGCGGATATCAGAGGTCTCATGACTGGATTTACATGGTTTGATTTAACCGTCGGCGGTTTGATGCTTGTATCAGGTTTACTGGCACTAATGCGCGGCTTTACCCGCGAAATCACCTCTTTGGTTGCCTGGGGCGCAGCCGGTGCTGCCGCTGTTGTGGCTGCCTTTACACCTGAACTTGTTGCACAGGCACAAGTTTATGTATCAGAAGAATGGCTGGCCCGGGCCGCCGTTGGCGGTGGCGCGTTCCTGATCGTCCTAATTATCTTGTCCCTGATTTCAATTCGCTTTACCGACTGGTTGCTTGATTCATCGCCTGGTGCCTTTGATCGCACGCTCGGTTTTTTCTACGGCTTGGCCCGCGGTCTGGCTTTGATCGTCATCCTTTATTCATTTTATATCTTCTTCATCCCGCAAAAAACCCATTTTGCCGGCATACGTCAGGCAAGATCCCTGCTGACGGTAGAATCCGTTGCTCTTAAAATGTACGAGTTTTTCCCGGCCCAGTTTGCTGAGCAGGCAAATAACCTGCGCGGCTTAACCTATACCCATTCACGTAAAACGCAAACGCGCCAACAAGCCCCTGCCGGTAACAATGGCGCGGCCAAAGAAAATGCCTATAAGGAGGGCGATAAAAAGGTCCTTGATCAGCTTATTGAAAACACCCAGAACGCTCCAAAAAACAACAACGGATCGAACTAGCACCATGAACGCGCATCATGACCATTCAGATGATTTCGCTGACTTTGATGATTTTGATCTGGACGGCGATCTGCTACGCGAAGAATGCGGTGTATTTGGTGTTTTCGGGCGACAGGAAGCCGGTGCCCTGACCGCCCTTGGCCTGCACGCCCTGCAACATCGCGGCCAGGAAGCTGCCGGAATTGTCAGCTATAATAATGGCCGTTTTCATGCCGAGCGCCGCATCGGTCTGGTCGGTGACCATTTCACCCGCAAAAGTACTATTGACCGACTGGCCGGCACCGCCGCCATCGGCCATGTACGTTATTCCACCACTGGCGGCAGCATTATGCGTAATGTCCAGCCGCTTTATGCCGACATCTCAACCGGCGGCTTTGCTGTCTGTCACAATGGCAATTTGACCAATGGCATAGCCCTGCGCGATGAACTGATCGGTGAAGGTGCCATTTTCCAGTCCACCTCGGATTCAGAAGTCATCCTGCATCTGTTGTCCAAATCAAGACAACCACGATTGATCGACCGGTTCATTGATTCCATCAAACGCCTTGAAGGGGCCTATTCTCTGGTCGCCCTGACCAACAAAAAAATGATCGGCGTCCGTGATCCACTGGGCATTCGTCCACTGGTTTTGGGTGAGTTGAATGGCTCTTACATTCTGGCTTCAGAAACCTGCGCTTTTGATATCATCGGTGCCAATTTCATTCGCGAAATCGAGAACGGTGAAGTCGTGGTGATTACTAAAGATGGTATAGAATCGCTCCATCCATTCCCAAAACAACCAGCTCGGCCCTGTATTTTCGAATACATTTACTTTTCACGCCCCGACAGCATATTGGGCGGACGCTCGATTTATCAGGTTCGCAAAGACATGGGCATGGAACTGGCCAGAGAAACACCAATTGAAGCTGATGTGGTTGTACCAGTTCCCGATAGCGGCGTTCCGGCAGCTCTTGGTTTTGCCGTTGAATCCGGTATCCCCTTTGAGCTGGGTATCATCCGCAATCACTATGTCGGGCGAACCTTTATTGAACCAACACAGCAAATTCGCGCCCTAGGCGTAAAGCTGAAACACAACGCCAACCGCCATGTCATTGAAGGCAAGCGCGTCGTGCTGGTTGATGACTCAATCGTACGTGGAACAACATCAGTTAAAATCGTCCAGATGATGTTTGAGGCAGGCGCCAAAGAAGTCCACATGCGTATCGCCAGCCCGCCGATAACCCATCCCGATTATTACGGCATCGACACTCCTGAGCAAAAAGCTTTGCTGGCAGCCACAATGAGCGTTGACGAGATGACCGTAAAGCTGGGCGTGCAGTCACTGGCCTTTATTTCCATTGATGGCGTTTATCGCTCGGTTGGTTATGACCAGCGCAACAATGAAAAACCGCAATTTACCGACCATTGCTTCACCGGTGAGTATCCAACAAGCCTGACTGATCTGGGCCTTGCAGAACCCTCCAAGCAATTATCGCTTTTGGCAGAAGTCGGTTAATCACCTAACGGATATTTCCCATGACAAAACAACTTGCAGGCAAAGTGGCGCTGGTCACCGGCGCATCCCGCGGCATCGGCTATGCCATTGCCAAAACATTAGCAGCACAGGGCGCTCACATCATTGCGGTAGCCCGCACCGTTGGCGGCCTTGAAGAGCTTGACGATGAGATCAAGGCCCTTGGCTCAAGCACAACGCTGGTACCTCTCGATCTTACCGACTATGACGGCATTGATCGTATGGGCCAGGCAATTTTTGATCGTTTTGATCATCTTGATATTCTGGTCGGCAACGCTGGTATTTTAGGCATTCTTTCACCCCTTGGCCACATTGATCCAAAGGTGTGGGACGACGTGATGGCCATCAATGTAACCGCCAACTGGCGCCTGATCCGCTCCTTTGATCCTCTGCTAAAACGGGCCGAAAACGGTCGCGCAGTATTTATTTCGTCAAGCTGTGCCCATGATTTCACCGCTTATTGGGGAGCTTACTCCACCTCCAAGGCAGCCCTTGAAGCACTGGTAAAAACATACGCCGCAGAATGCGCCTCAAATAATGTCAACGTCAACTTACTCAGTCCCGGCCCGATTGCCACGGCTCTGCGGGCCAAAGCCATTCCTGGCGAAGACTCCACGACCATCCCGACAACCACCGAGTTAGCCCAAGCCATGCTCCCTCTTTGTCTGGCAACAATGGAAGCAAATGGCGCGGTATTTGACTTTGCCAATGGTGTAATTACTCAGCGCTAAAAACCTCTATCGGGAAATCTGAAAGTCCATTCAGATATTCCTCCAATGAAACCATCCCGACACAAGGATACGCACCCGTTGCAGGTGTTTTACTGGTGCAAATCTGCTTGGCCAAAATGACCGCCGGAATGGTCGGGATATAAGGACCGGATCCGTGGCGGGCGATGATATACCAGCTGCGCTTTAAATTCCGGCCTTCGTGATCTTTGCCTTCAAGCACCATATGCATCGCCCCGACATCGCTGCCAAATCGATCAAACAGTTTACTTGTCGCCAACAACGGTGACGCAAATGCCGGTAGATTAATCGGCACACCGGCTCTTACAATCCATGACCACAGCCAAAGACCCAAATGTAGCAGGCCGAGCTCCAACCCGGCAGAAAACCGGATTTTCTTTATACCGTATCGGGCCGGTAGAATATCAAGATCAGGAATTTCACAATTTGCCATCCAGCGCTTGCCGATACCGAGAAACTTCTGCCGGTAAATGTCCTGCCAGCCGTAGATAATTTTACCCTGACCTGGAAAGGATTGAATTGGTTTGCCCACGTAACTCAAAATACCTTTGGTCGTTGCCAGCCCGCGCTCCGTCTTTTGACCTGGACTAATGCCGTATCGCAACAGGTCAATGGAGCTAAACCCATCTTTGAAGTACTCAATCACCGCCGATGATAACGCCGGCACCGAACTCGCACCGCAAATGGCAATAACGCCAGATTCCTTGGCCCGCTGATCAAGCCTGGAAAAACCGGCAACAAACTTTCGACCATCAGCCAAATCTACATAATGCGTTTTATGATCAATGCAGGTTTCTGCGATACGATAATCTGCGCTCTGAAAAGGTCCGCAAGTATTGATCACCAGCACTGGTTTCAGTTCAGCCAGAACCGCAGACAAATCCCTGTTGGCATCAAAGCTTTTCGCATTTGCAAATTCGCCAAGGTCCTGTGCCAGTTGCAAAGCTTTGTCGGCATCCCGACCGGCAATCATCACCGGTATTCTCGCCCGGCTCAATTGCTCGGCAATACGCCGACCAAAAACCCCGTAACCACCAAGAATAAGAACTGGTTTTTTCATCACACGTAAGGGTTTTTACCACCGCGCAAATGGATGCGAATGGGCACGCCCTTCATCTTGAAATCAACCCTCATGCCGTTAACCAGATAACGCTTGTAGCTTTCCGGCAAATCATCGGGACGTGAGCAGAACAAGGCAAAGGTCGGGGGTCGTGGTCGGGTCTGGGTCATATAGCGCAACTTGATCCGTCGGCCACCAGGGGCGGGCGGTGGATGCTGATCAACCTGAAAGGCCAGCCATTTATTCAACTGCGCCGTGGTGATCCGCTTATTCCAAATCGCATAAATATCGAGCACCGCAGGCATCAGCCGGTCCATCCCCTTACCAGTTTCTGCCGACATGGTAATCAACGGTACCCCGGCCATTTGCGGCAACAAACGATCTACTTCCAACTGCAGATTTTTCATCTCGGCAGGTTTGTTCTTGATTAAATCCCATTTGTTAATCACGATCACCAAAGCCCGGCCTTCACGCACCACAAGATCGGCAATGGTCAAATCCTGTCGTTCAAGTGGCACTGTTGCATCAATGAGCAGTACCACCACCTCGGCAAATTTCACCGCCCGCAATCCATCAGCCACAGACAGTTTTTCAAGCTTGTCGCGAACCCGGGCTTTTTTACGAATACCGGCGGTGTCCCACAACGCAATTCTGCGACCTTTATAGGACCAGTCAATGGCAATGGCATCACGGGTGATCCCCGCTTCAGGTCCGGTCAGCAGACGATCCTCGCCGATCAATTTATTGATCAGGGTGGATTTTCCGGCATTGGGTTGTCCGATAATTGCCAGCCGAAGGGCTTTTTCGACGGCTTCATCTTCTAAACTTTCTTGATCTTCCTGATGGGCAGCAAGGTCGGCGGCAACATGGTCTTTAAGCGCCTCATACAGATCATCCATGCCAATACCATGGGCAGCAGAAAATTCAATCGGGTCACCCAGACCAAGGCTCCAGGCTTCATAAACACCAGCTTCTGCCGCTTTGCCTTCTGCCTTGTTGGCCAAAAGAATTACCGGTTTTGACTGCCTGCGCACCAGATCAGCAAAAAACTTGTCCATTGGCATGATACCGGCACGGGCATCAACGACAAACAAAATAACCTGCGCCTCACCAATGGCAATCTCGCTTTGGGCTCGCATACGGCCTTCAAGAGACTTGTCATCCACATCATCAAGACCAGCGGTATCAACAATGGTAAATTCAAGGTCAAACAGCTTACCGTCACCTTCGCGGCGGTCACGGGTTACCCCGGGGCGATCATCCACCAACGCCAATTGCTTGCCAACCAGCCGGTTGAACAAGGTTGATTTTCCGACATTTGGCCGGCCGATAATTGCTATACTCAACGACATTTCAAAAGTTGCCTATCTCAGCGCCACAAGACTGGCGTCATTATCCAGAAGATACACCGTATTGCCGGCAATAACGGGCGCAATATAAAAAGCATCACCGGCTTCTCTGGTTTTCATAATTTGTCCGGTTTGCGGTGAAACCGACGCCAAAATACCCTTGCTGGAAACCGCCAGCAAACGACCGCCACCCATCACCGGCCCGGCCCAAATCCCGCCGCCTGGCAAATCGGCTACCCATTTTACCGCACCGTTTCGGCGTGAAATAGCCACCAATTGGCGCTTTTGTGAAATCACAAAAACATATTCGCCAGACACCCATGGTGTTTGATTACCCGAAAACTCCCGACTCCATATTTCAGCCCCCGATTTAAGGTCAAACGCAGCCATCCGGCCGGCATTGCTGATCGCATATACCTGACCACCGGCAATAACCGGACGTCCGGCTATGGCATTGAGGTTGGCAACCGATGCACCGGCTCTGGAGCTGGCAAGACTTTCACTCCAATAGCGCTGCCCGCCACCGGCTGAAAATGCCACCACATCACCATTGGTATGCGGGGTTACAACAATACCACCGGCAATGGCAGGCGATGTATTGGAAATGGCCGAAGCACTTTCCCCGCTACCGCTTGACTGCCATAATTCAGCACCATTGGAGGCCGACAGGGAATGGACCTCATTTGCAACGGTAATAAAAAAAACTTGCCCGTTAGAAACCGTCGGCGCGGTTTTAATTGGGGCTGGAAATTTTTTACGCCAGATTTCACTGCCATTTCCAGCGTTCAGTGCAATAACCTCGCCAAATGCTGTGGTGACAAAAATTTGGCTGCCATCCGAAGCAAGGCCACCACCAAAGGCGCCTTCACCGTCTTTGCCTCGCGGGACCACCGAGACCGCCCAGACCGGCGCGCCGCTATTGGCAGAAAACGCCCTAACACTGGCCTCTGAATCAAGCACATAAACCCGACCACCAACCACAATGGGCATCGCTGTTAAACGCCCCGAATTGGTTGAACCAGTTCCGGCATTGATCGCAAAAACCCGCTTTAAAGCCCGACCGAGCGATAAATTATGGAGCGCATTTGACGGCACACCACCTGGTTGCGCCCAGCTGGAATTTGTCGTTGCAACCGGAATGACAACCGGTTCTTTCGCCAGACCCGGCCCTTGCCCGCTACGTTGTAAAACCGCTTCACGTTTTCCCTTGATAACAACTTCATCGCTAGAACCGGTGACTTTATCAATCAAATCAGTCGTCGTGCTGCAAGCTGCCAGCCCGATGCAAATACCAACCAGCAAACTTGTTTTAGCCGTTTTATACCGCATATTTTTGCACCAAACCGGTTTCATCTCAGTTACTCTTTGCCTTTTTGTCACCCAGCTTTGGCTCCACTACTGACAGAAAAATACGAGCCCGCTGTTTTGCACCGCTTGTCGACTGAAAATCAGCCAGAATTTCATTCAACTTGCGATCCGCAAGAGCATAGTCACCACGGCGAAACGCCGCAAATGCAACTAGTTCACGCGCCGAGCTGCGCCACGGGCTGGCCGCGTTATCAAAGCCGGCGACGCGACCTTGAATGTCAGCAACACTGGCTGTATCGGCTAGCAGATAAGCAGCTTTTATCTGCGCCAGATTTTTCAAGGTTTCCTGAACCGTACTATCGGCTGCAAGTTTGTCATACGCAGCAACGGCAGCCTTTTTATCACCGGCCTTAGCCATTGCTGCTGCCTGTTTGAAACTGCCAAAAACCGCATAACCGGCATGGCTGTTCTTCAAATCCGAAAATGCTTTTCCTGCATCTTCTGTCTTGCCATCATTTGCCAGCTGCACAGCATTAAAATAAGCAACTCCACCAGCTTCTGCCTGTTGTTTTTGCCAATATTGCCAGCCCTTTAAGCCCCCAACAGCCAAAATAACACCAAGACACAGCGCCACAATCCACGAGCCGTATTTTTTCCAGATATTCTCGATCTCGTCGCGACGAACTTCTTCATCGACCTCGCGAAACAGCGATTCTTCGCTCAATGGATTAACTCCTTAAAGGTTTAGGTAATATGTATTCACACAATTACCGCTTTATAGCGCAATCTGCGCAGGTTTGTTGCCTAAATTAACCCCATGTCTAAATCAAGGCAATTTGTTTTAGATCATTGCGTAAATTCATCCTTTCGGCCACAACTTTGTCATGTTGACAAACCATGCTGTGAATTGTCATTTAGTGACAGAAGGAGATTCGCTCGCGACTCTTCTTGTTGACTTTCTGTCTCTTACCGGGGGCAACAGGTCATGATAAAAACAGACCCGTCTCCGCCCTAATTGGTCGGACATATATAATAATGCGCAAAGCCAAGAAAGATAATAATCATGGTTGCCTCTAATAATGTCATGCAATCCAACCCTATAACTGCAAAAAATATCGAAACAATTCTTCAAAAACCCTCAACAAAACATCACACGCCTGCCAGTGGAGCTAATCCTGCCTCTGAACAGATTATAGAACGGGCCCGCAATGCCAGCTCTCAACTTAAAGCCATGGCTCATGAAAGCCGGTTGGCAATTCTTTTTCATCTCTATAATGGGGCCAAATCCGTCAGCCAACTCGAAGCTCTGCTCGACATGCGCCAACCAGCCGTTTCCCAACAACTAGCCCGGTTAAGGTCAGACCAGATGGTGACAACCGAACGCCGTGGCAAACAGGTTTACTATTCCATCACCAGCAAGCATGCATTTATTATAGTGGAACTTCTGCATCAGCTGTATGGCAGTCAACTGGAACAGTAGGTTCCTTTAGTCTTTCATATCATATGTATGCTCATCACCGGGGAAACTTCGCTTGCGAACCTCATCGGCGTAGGATTTTATAGCCCCTTCAATAGCCTCTCCCACCTTGCCAAATTCCTTGACAAATTTTGGCACGCGTGGGGACAGGCCGAGCATGTCTTCCATTACCAATATCTGGCCATCACACTGGGCCGAGGCACCGATGCCGATGGTCGGTATCGGCAGAGCTTTGGTGATTTCAACCGCCAGCGGCGCGGCCATGGCCTCAAGTACTACAGCAAAAGCCCCAGCTTCAGTGACCGCAACGGCATCTTCCAGAATAGGTTTCCACAAATCCCGTTCGCGACCCTGCGATCTGAATCCGCCCAAAACATTTACCGATTGCGGTGTCAGGCCAATATGAGCCATGACAGGAATACCGCGATCAACCAGATAATTGATGGTCCGCGCCATGCGTTTACCACCTTCCAGCTTGATCGCCCCGCATTCAGTTTCCTTGATAATCCGCGCCGCATTGCGAAAGGCAATCTGCGGGCTTTCTTCATAGGAGCCAAACGGCATATCAACCACAACCAGCGCCCGCTTGCTACCCTTACAAACTGCCTGCCCATGAGAAATCATCAAATCGAGTGTAACCGGCAAGGTCGTCTCATATCCATGCATCACCATGCCCAGACTATCTCCGACTAACAAAAAATCGACATATTGGTCAGCAATTGCCGCGGTATGAGAGTGATAGGCCGTCAAAGAAACAATCGGCTCGCCGCCCTTGCGGGCTGTAATGGCTGGAGCGGTTATACGTTTAATCTGCTTTTGCACCGACATAACTCAACCTCCAAAAATCTGATCTATCCGGATAACCGGCACACCAATGATAATTTCGTGCAATTGCACCATCGCAATATAGACCGAAACGCCGATCACCAGTGACAGAACATCATGCCCGTCACGCACAACAAGGGTGGGAAAGACCTTGTTGATCAGGCTTAAAATAATAAAGACAATGGCAAAAATCAACAACCCACCAAACAATATGATGCTAGCCTGATCTCCATTGGCAATTAAATGACCGGTGGACCAGAACACCACTGCAATGGCAAAAGGAAAGCGAAAAAACTGCCGCAATTTTCCTCGAAAAAAGAAAATCCCCAGAAACATAAAAGCGAGAAGGCTGAAAGCCATATTTATATAACGGAAAAATTTTACCGGCTCATAAACCGGCTCAAAACTTGTAAATGACCACGCCACGACAATACCAATCAGGGTGATTGTGGCGACCAAGCCGAAACCTGGGCCATAAGCTGCCCCAAAACGTTCTTTGAGGCGAGACTTGATCGAAGGCAACGCCGGCACCAGATGCACGGCTGTAAACATGGCAACTGCAATAAATAACAAAATCATCAACGCGTCGAGACCCCAAACAGATTGAAATGAAAGAATAACACCACAGCGAAAATGATTCCGCCAATGACAATCGCCTTGATATCACTTTTGACATTTGGGTGGTGTTTTGGCGACTTACCTTCTGCCGTGCTGACAATGAAATCATAAACAGCATAGACTAGAAAACCACCAAACAACATGACTTCATTCAAATTACCATTTGAGAACAGATGACCAATCGACCACAGAGCAAAACCGACAGCCATAGGCTGTTTTACCAACTTGCGAATATGGCCCCTGCCATGGCCGGAACCAATTACAATCACCCCGACAAGAACAAATACCAGCGTTATTGATGGCCCCCACGCGGGTGGATTGAAAACGATGCGGGCAGAATCGGGTCCATAGCGCGACATACCAAAACCCCAAATCATCAAACCGAGGCCAACCAGCGATATCAGTGAAAACGCCCCTTTATACGGTTTCTCCCCGATGGGACCGACCAGCACTGAACGCAAAGGCGTCGACGTCAACACATGAATTCCAAAAAACAATGCCATGCCGACAATAAGAGTAGTCATTTGTTTGCCTTCTTGATTTTTCAAACGAATGCCGCGAGACTAAAGCAATTCCACAGCCAGATAAATAAACAAATGACCATTGATTTAAACATAGCCCGCGACAGATTGAACGCGCTGAAAAACGAAACTGTTGAATTATCAAAACTGTCTTTGCAGGAACGTCAGGCTGTTGAGCTTGACCAACAATCAGTCGGTCGGCTGTCTCGGATGGATGCCATGCAGCAGCAGGCTATGGCGCAGGCCCAGGAGCGTAAGCGCGCCACAATTTTGATCCGCATTGATCAGGCGTTCAAACTGATTGAACAAGGAGAGTACGGATATTGTCTGACTTGCGGTGAAGAGATAGCCGAAAAACGTCTGGAAATAGACCCAACCGCCACCCATTGTGTTGCCTGCATCAGCGGTTAGAGCGTTTCTGGTTTAGTTTGAATCACAAACTCAATCAGAAACGCAACAATGTCAGTTACTTAGACTAGCATTTCGTATTCATTCTGAACCCAAAATGCTCTAGGTTTTAATGCAGGTCAACTGTAATGGTTGCAAGTGGTGACATTTTATCATTGTCAACACCATCAAAAGTCAACACCAGATCCAGCTTGTTTTGTCGCCGCGCCAGCACTGCAAGCCCCTCCAATTTATGAGTCTGGTAACGCCCTGCAATATTTCCTAAATGCTTCAAATGTCCAGTCGCCGGCGTCCACATCCATATTGCCCGGGGCACCTTGTAAACTTTGTTAAGGTAGAACGGCGACTTGCCGGGGACGCACTGCGACGCAATCCGTTGCGCACCCTTTTCCGATAAATTTATCATCGTCACACCGGCAGCACCGGTGGCAACCAGAAACTGACCATCGCCGATGCTTTCAAGCGCTCGAATACCGATACCTTGTTGCACATGACCATTTATTTGAAATTTCAGTTTATGCAGATGGGCCTGCATTCGACCTGAAAAAATGCCGCTGGCGCTGGCCTCGACCACCAACGCAACGCCTTCCTGAATAAAGCCGGGACTGCGCAACCCAAAATACAATTGATCGTTCTGAACCGCCAGGCCCTCAACATTGATACCACCGCACTGCAGTGGCTTATCAATGAACGAGCGTAAATAAGACGACGCATTCTTAACCAGCGAAATCAGGTCTTTGCGCTTAACGGCTTCACAGTCGCCCTCCAACTGGTCAATTCCAGCCAGTTGTTGCCGTATCAGGGCCCAGCGTTCAGGTGATTTGCCTACATGTTTTTTACGCTGGTTGCCCAGTGATCCGGTGATAAAAAGATACCGGTCATCCGAAGCGATTGCCTCAAAATCCCGCTCGGCCTTTTTTCCCTTCAAGCACGAAAGCCCACGTTTTTTGGCTAAAACAGGACCAGGTATGCATTCAAAGGAGTTTCGTCCAGTTGTTTGGATATAAATTTGTTGCAAAGCTTTTTTCTCGTCTGCAACAATATAACAAATACCAGCACCCTTGCCGACGGGTAGGCACTTAATCCCGCTGATTTCTTCATTATACTTTGCCTTGCCATCAAATAGCTGATCAGCACAATCCAGAGCCCGTGGCACCAATTCACCGGCGTGCGCGTAAACGCCCGTCAACAGCAGCGCTGTCAAAACTATCCAAAACCGTCGCAAAGCAATACCCTTTCGACGGGCAGTTTAGACTTAGTTCAATCTGATCGCAACAGATCGTGCATGAGCATCCAGCCCTTCTGCTTCACCCAGTGTAACAGCAGCAGAACCAATTTTCCGCAATGCTTCGGGCGTACATTTCAGCAACGAAGTACGCTTCATAAAATCAAGCACATTCAGGCCTGAAGAAAACCGCGCGCTACGGGCCGTCGGTAGTACATGGTTGGGGCCGGCGACATAGTCACCAATAGCTTCTGGCGTATAATGACCCAGAAAAATCGCCCCGGCATTGCGAACTTCACCAGCCAGCTCTTCAGGTTCGTGCGTACTGATTTCCAGATGCTCAGGCGCAATTCGATCCGATAACGCCACGGCCTCATCAAGGTTGTTCAGAATGATGATCGCCCCGTAATCACGCCAGCTCGCTCCGGCAATCTCAGCCTTGGGCAGCGTTTTAAGCTGGCTTTCAACCGCCTGCTCCACTTGTCTGGCAAAGGCTTCATCATTGGTCATCAAAATTGACTGGGCCACCGGATCATGTTCTGCCTGAGCAAGTAAATCAGCCGCGGTCCAGGCCGGATCACCACTGCCGTCACTGATAATCAATACTTCTGAAGGCCCGGCAATCATGTCAATGCCAACAACACCATAAACCTGCCGCTTAGCCGCTGCGACGAAAGCATTACCCGGCCCGACAATTTTTGCAACCGGAGAAATTGTTTGAGTGCCATAAGCCAGCGCTGCCACAGCCTGCGCCCCGCCAATACGAAAAACCTCATCAACACCGACAATTTTAGCCGCCGCCAATACCTGATTATTGAGCACGCCATCAGGGGTCGGCACCACCATCGTCAATCGGTCAACTCCCGCAACTTTAGCCGGAATTGCATTCATCAAAACCGACGACGGGTAAGCTGCCAAACCACCCGGCACATAAAGCCCAGCCGCCTCAATGGCACTCCAGCGGTGTCCAAGTTCCACACCAGCAGCATCAGTGTAGCGCTCATCTGCTGGAATTTGACGCTGATGATAATCCTCAATTCGGCTAGCTGCCAGCTCAAGCGCTGCAATTATCTCATCATCACAGGCAGCATAACCGGCTTCTATTTCTTTTTTTGAAATTGCCAGCCCGGTTGCTCTAATATCAAACCGGTCAAATTTTTTGGTCAGATCATAAAGCGCCTCATCACCACGCTGGCGCACATCACGAATAATTTCATCAACCACATTGGCGACATCAACAGACTGCTCACGCTTTGCCGACAGCAGTTTGGAAAACTGCTTTTCAAAGTCTTCATCACTGGTTTTCAACCATTGGGCCATATTTGTTTACTCCTGATCGTGCATTGGAATATTGGCGGTCGACCAACGTGGCCCCAGATCTTCCATCTGAACCTCAACACACTCAACTTCAAGTTCGATATTCCCGCCGCCGGAAAACACCAGCTTGATAACACCCTCGGGTGCCTCATCTCCGGCAACGAATTCCACCGCCAGCAAGGACAAGACAGCCTCTCCGGCACCTTGCCGAATTTTTTGCGAACGCACTATATTGACCTGCGAAAATGTAATACCTGTCCGTCGCCTGTGGCCGGCTTTTTTTCCGGCTGGCTCGCTTTCAAACCGGTTGGCGACCATCACAAATTGCCGCGACCTCTGGCCATAATTAATGTCAGCAATGCGAATTACAGCATCTTGCATATGGGCCGAAATAACGGCCAGATCGTCAGGTTCCAGTGCCAGTATTTTCAAAAGATCCATCAGTCTAACAACCGTTCAATGTCAGCGCCGCAATTGGACAGCTTTTGCTCCAGCTCTTCAAAACCGCGATCAAGGTGATAAACCCGATGCAAAATCGTATCACCCTTGGCCACCAATCCGGCAATAACCAGAGACACAGAAGCGCGCAAATCTGTTGCCATCACCTCCGCCCCGCGCAATTCACGCACCCCGTGCACCAGTGCCGTATCACCACGCAGTTTTATATCAGCCCCAAGCCGGGCCAGTTCCTGCACATGCATGAAACGGTTTTCAAAAATCGTCTCACGAATTGACGACGTGCCTTCTGTCATCGTCACCAGCGCCATAAATTGCGCCTGCAGATCCGTTGGAAAACCGGGATAAGGTCGGGTTTCGACAGAAACCGGATTGATCAAATTTCCACGCCGCTTTACCCGTAACCCATTATCAACACTGACAATGTCCACGCCCGCCTGATCCATCACATCGATAAATGAATCGAGAAAATCAGCCTTTGTACCAGTTAGTGTCACCTCGCCGCCAGTCATCGCAACCGCCATGGCATAAGTGCCGGTTTCAATACGGTCGGCAAGAACCGTATGCTCGGCCCCATGCAACCGGTCCACACCTTCAATCTGTAGTGTCGAAGACCCGATACCGTCAATCTTTGCACCCATCTTGACCAGACAGTCAGCCAGATCACCGACCTCAGGCTCGCGCGCTGCATTTTCAATAATTGTTTCACCTTTGGCCAGTGTTGCCGCCATCAAGGTACAATGGGTCGCCCCGACTGATACTTTTGGAAAAACGATTCGATTGCCAACCAGGCCTTTTTTGGCGGAGGAAATCACATAGCCATTGTCCACATCCAACTCAGCACCGAGTTTTTCCATGGCCATCAAAAACAGATCAACCGGTCGCGTGCCGATCGCACAACCACCGGGCAATGAAACCTTGGCTTCACCACACCGCGCCAACAACGGTCCCAAAACCCAAAAACTGGCTCGCATCCGCGATACCAGCTCATAGGGAGCGACCGTGTCATAAATTTCAGCAGCTGTCAGGTTAAGATTCTCACCATTGGCGGCATTTTCACCGGGCCGTTTTCCCGACATGGCCGTATCAACACCATGATTGCGCAAAATCCGCTGTAACTGGGCCACATCAACCAACCGCGGCACGTTGCGCAATTTGAGTGTCTCATCGGTCAGCAAACTGGCGATCATCAACGGCAAAGCCGCGTTTTTTGCTCCCGAAATCGGGATTTCGCCATTGAGTTCGTTACCGCCGCGAATTCGGATCCGATCCATAGTTTGTCCTGTTTCTATCTTGTAAATCAGCGTAAGAATTAAAGGTTGCCCATTTCTGAAGCATCCAGGGTGTTTCAAACATCATTGTTGCCCAAAGGCAAGCCCTGTTTTTGCCGCAAGTTTCAAGCAAATATCGTGCAGATGCTAGTTTTGTTTGTTGTTACCGTCTTGATCAGGAGCAATCCGCTCACGGGACTGGGCTTTGCGTCTCTTCAAATTAGCCCTGAGAGCCTGTGCCAAACGCTCCTTTTTGGCCTCTTCTTTGCTTTGTTTCACATCTTTACCTGTCATTCCCGAAAATCCTCAAGTTTTCATACTAAACCATATTTAACCAGGACACATTTCTACCTTGCATCAGCTGCCACCATATGGCACATAGCGAGCGCTTGGCAAAACAGTTATTTGCACAAGCTCTTTGACGCACCAACGCTGCCGTAGCTCAGGGGTAGAGCACTCCCTTGGTAAGGGAGAGGCCGGGAGTTCGAATCTCCCCGGCAGCACCATTTTAGAAGATGGTTCGCCAAGGATAGGAAATTGTTTACGTTGCACGGCTTTAAAGCTGGACACACCGCCAATGTTTTCCTAAAAGACAAACCGTCGAGCTGGCACCTGCCAACACGCCTTCCAGCCGACCAGATGCCCAGATAGCTCAGTTGGTAGAGCAGCGGACTGAAAATCCGCGTGTCGGTGGTTCGAATCCGCCTCTGGGCACCACTCTTACCCGGTCCAAACCGGGCACATGGGTTACAGTTTATACTTGAGACATGGGTAACACTTTTGCACCGAACGGGTTTTTGATCGGTTCGAGTCTGCATGTCTCGTTGTCAAAGTATCCCAAATCATAATGCATAAAGCTGACAAGCCAAATATTTTCTGAGACTTGTTTGATTCCTACTTTTTG
>DAOUPT010000133.1 GCA_030626025.1 Anderseniella sp.
ATACTCCCAGAAACTTATTTTTGTAGCGACACCCGAGTATGTGTCCGAACATGGTGCGCCAGAGAACCTCAATGAGGTTGATGGCCATCGCATCGTCAAGCAAGTGAGTGGGACTTGGGGCAGGGTCACTCAACTATTGCATGAGGGAAAGAAGATCAATCTCATGCTACCAAGAGCGTTTGTGGTCAACTCGCCCAACGCCGCCAAAAATGCTGTCCTCACGGGTCGCACTATCGGCTTGCTTGCGGACTATCTGACGGCCGACCTAATCGCAGAAGGCCGGTTAACTCGATTGCTGCCAGAATACGAAACGGTCGATCAGCCCATTTATGTGGTGTTTGTGCATCGCAACTACATGCCCGCGAAAATACGTGCCTTTATCGACTATTTGGTCAAGATGCTGGGCGAGCGCCCGTCGGTTTAAGTGTCTTGGCCGTCTAGAAACGTTTGTTGATTTGGCCATGAAACACTCTAGCAGGTTGCTGAAAAAGTCATTGGTTTAGCATTAAGGATAGCTTCATCGCCGTTGTAATAGGCAAATTCGATTTCGATTGTGCCATCGTCGAGCAGTTCTGCATTTCCCGAGCCGTGAACTTCGTCCATTTCGTCAAATCCTTGCCATGTGAAGAACACCATGGACTGGCTGTATTCAAGCTCAAGTCCGGCCTGCATCGCTCCGAAGCTGATTTCGCCATGGCCATCATTGCCGATTGTGATCGTTGCCGGCCCACACAAATCGAGATGATCGCGTTCCCACAGATCGGCTTTTACGATCCGCCATTTGCCAATCAAACGGCATGGCGGGCTTGGCCGCGAACCGTTCATGGCAAATTTCCCAGCAGTTTGGGCATTCGGATAAGATTGTAGGCGGCCATGGTGAAGGTGAACTGCCAACCGACGCGCTCAAGGCCACGATGCTTTGTCTTCGCCATGCCTCCAATTGTCTTGGCCCAGCCAAATGCCT
Organism: Anderseniella sp.; assembly: GCA_030626025.1. GTDB lineage: Bacteria > Pseudomonadota > Alphaproteobacteria > Rhizobiales > Aestuariivirgaceae > JALWJW01. Next base: position 965 of record DAOUPT010000133.1, read on the forward strand.
CTTCTATGCGCTTTCTGATGCGTTGGGAGATGCGGTAAGTCTGGTGGCAGGTGGTACGCCCATCAATGGCGGAATGTTTGATTTTGGCCGCCACATGCGCCACCACATTCATCGAGCGAAGTTCATTGACAAAGTCCGCCATGTCGTAGCCCTTGTCTGCCCCCAAGGTGATGCGTTTTGGGCGGTCAGCGCGCGGCTCGATCATGTGCAGTGCAGCGTTGCGTTCGCCATGGCCATCAGCCAGCGTGGCAGCAGCATCCACAATCAGCCCATGGCGGTTTTCCATGCAGGCATGGCCCATGAAACACAGTTTGGCCTCCTTGCCTGAACCTTTCTTGTACAACCTGGCGTCCTCATCGGTGCTTGAGCGGTGGGTTTGATTGGAACGCTTTTCATTGTGAAAATTCCTCTGGCGGTTTCGCCCGCCCCTTTCGCCATCTGAACCCTGATCATCATCTTGTTCATCCAGGGGACGGAAGCTCTTCATCGAAGCCCAGGCTTCTATCAAGGTGCCATCCACCGAGAAATGTTCATCCGACAATAGGGGCTGTACATCACCGTGAGCAAGAATGGCTTTCAGAAAGGCAGATGCTACATCGCCTTCCAGCAATCGGTCGCGGTTCTTGGAAAACACCGTTGGAACCCATACGCAATCATCGACCCCAAGCCCGACAAACCACCGGTACAAAAGATTGTAGTTCAACTGTTCCATCAGTTGCCGTTCCGAGCGGATCGAATAAAATACCTGTAACAATAAAGCCCGCAACAGCTTTTCCGGGGCAATTGAGGGGCGTCCCATCACCGAATAGCTAGACGAAAACACGCCATCCAGCGACAAAAGCGCATCATCAACCAAACGCCGAATTGTGCGAAGCGGATGGTCCGCCGGTACACGCTCTTCCAGATCAACATAAGAAAACAACGAGCCGCTAACCATATCATTGCCGCGCATGAAACCCTCCATCATCCTTAAAATGACAGAATCACAATCAGCCAGTCAATGCGAGGACTTTTTCAGCAGCCTGCTAGATAGACCAGAACGTTCCGCTTGGTATCGCAACCACGCACAATCTGCATTTTCTTGAAGAATAAGGACCGGCGCTGGCGGTAAACATCCTCGCCTTGCTTGAACTTGCCCTTGAAGCTGACCGGACCAATCTGACGGCAAGACAGCGAAACCTCCGAGCGCTCTTCGGCAAACCCGGCCCATCCTTTCCAGCCACCGATCTCAGGCACGGTGAAGTGGCAGGCCCCACCTTCAATGAGCGGATCATCGATCGCGTCGAGTCCCCGATGTCGATGATCACAACTGTATGCCCCTGACATGAAAGTCTCCCTGAAAATCAGTTTCAGGAGGGAATCATGGCCAGACGGAAAAGGGAATCCTCAATTTTAATCGAGGATGCTCAAACTCGCTCTAAATCGAGAATAATGTGATGTATATCACTTTATATTCTCCTTCTTCTATCCATCTGTAATTCATCACAAGCAACAAAATAAGAAGGATAAGTAATATGAGCACCGCATTATTTATGAAATCAACAATTGGAGCCTTGACGGTTGCTGTTGTTGCATCTGGTATGGCATTTATTTCTATTCCTGCAAGTGCCGCAACTATTAACACTGATATAAAAATAAGTGAAAATAAATTGAAATCTAAATGCACTAATTCAGGTGGAACATTCACAACTGAAGGAAATAAATACACATGTGTTGTCAAGAATAAAAAGAGCACTACAACTGTTAGTTGCGTTAATAAGAGAAAATGTATTGGAACTATTCTACCTAAATTTCGGATCATGACCAAATCAGGATACTTCTCTAAAAAATGGTCAGCAGGCTTCGCAAAACGGTGAACAAGGGAAATGTAGGAAATGAAGGGGATCAGCATTGTGTTGGCCTCTTTTCCACAACAGCGAAGGAGACTACCAATGTTGAAGAAAAGCATAGTTTTTACCGCCTTGGCCGGCTTGGCCTTCACGGTAAATATTCCAGCTCCGGCCAATGCCGGGATATGCCTAAATCACAAGCACACCGGGTCTGCACGCGCTCCATTCAAAAGCACCGCAGAAATTGCCGCACGTCAGAAATGGCGGTTCGAAGTGATGAAACATGGACATCCATCCAGGATTTTATGGTCGCAAGCTAAAAACAAAAGCATGTCCTGTTCTAAAAAATATTATGGTTATAAATGCTGGGCCAAAGCAATCCCGTGCGACGCCCACACAACTATTCCTGGGAAGGGTGGAGATAAAGAGGTGGTGCTGGGGGGCGTAAATCTAACACCCTGGTGTGCAAAGCAATACGGTAGTGGTTTTAAAGCCAAATTGATCGGGAAAACTGCCGGTGACTGGGTCTGTGAATATGGCCGCCGCGCTCACCGACCTATCTCCGTCAAAAGCGCTTGCAAGCTGAATTACGGTAACAAGGCATACAAGGCAAAGGCGTTGAATTGGCAAGACCCGTTTTCCTGGAAATGTCTTGGAAAATAAGCGCTGCCTTGACGTGGCGGGCGGTGTGAACGCCAACGGCACGAAGTCTCAGCAATGGACGCAATGATCCATATTCCTGGAAAATGTATAGGGCGGTCCTTCGGGGCCGCTTTTCTTTTGGGGCGGATGACCGGGTTGGTTCAAATTAGGTGCCAGGGCAGTGAGGCTGATTGAAAATGGCATTTGTGGTATAATGATACCGTTATGCCGGTCCCACCCACAGATGCCGACGGTGAATGGTTGATTGGCCTGAGGGCCATTGCGCGGTTCATGGGGCGGCATGAGCGCACCATAAGGCGCTGGATCGATGATCATGGTTTTCCGGCTGGAAAGCTCCCCAGTGGGCACTGGATCGCGAGCAAACAGTCGATCCGGGATTGGGTCCTGGTGCGGGGTCGGCAGAGCGTCGAGAAGCGCCGCAATGAATGTGAGGCACGAATGTCCGAAAGGAATGATCATGGGCGCGAGACCACCCCAACTGGACGGTGATGAGATTGCTAGGGCGATTTCGAGGCTGTCCCGGAAGCCGTTTCAGGAGGTGCTGACGCATCTGCTTGAGGCCCGGCCCGATCGCGACGCGGTGCATCAGTTTGCCAAGAAGTATCCCGACCGGTGGGCACAGGCTGTGGCCATCCTCGCACGGTTGGGGGGCTATCACGACA
>DAOUPT010000053.1 GCA_030626025.1 Anderseniella sp.
ATGGCACTACCGAAGCCTACTCTATTGGCAAAGCCGTCTCGAGCGGCTGCGTTCGCTTGCTCAATCAGGACGTGATCGACCTGTACAATCGTGTTCCCAACGGCGCACCAATAATTGTTGGATAAGTGTTGAACAAACAGCCGGTGCGGATTGTTTAATCCGCACCGGTGACTGCACACTAAAGTTGGTCAATAAGAAAGCGGTGTCCGCTCTGTGCGCATGCTGTTGCGCCGTGATCTCCAGGGTTTCAGAACTGCCATTAACTGAAGTAGAACAACGAATGTGACAAGCACAGCAAATGGAATTTGTGCCCAGTTCGGTTCGGGGACACGGCGATGGAAATCCTGAAAATGAAGGTACATAAAGTATCCCGTATGGATGATGGTTAGCATCCACAATACATAGGCACCTTGTTGAAGAAATTTCCATACCGGGCCGCCGAGTACCCGTTGGCACCAATTGCTGGACGACAGCGCCAGGACAATGCCATAGATCAGGGCAACGATGCCTATTACATTGGCGAGTGCAAACCCGTGCTGGACCATGACATACCGACCTGAGGGATGCATTTGGTAACCAAAAAGGCGGATCAGGTCCCATTCAACCCAACCGGCCAGAATGACTATGGTGTGACCGATGGCCAGCAGGACACCGTAGATACCCAACTCGCGCCGCAGTGGAATAGAGCCACGCAGAATTGGGGCCAACCGCGATAGAGGGCCAATTGTCATTGAAAAGGCCACCAGCATCACACTCATGTCACCAATGGCCCGGTTCCAGCGGTGCATTGGTGACCACTCGGCCCGTGACTCCAGAAATGCATAGGTCCCAAGAGCTGCGATGAGCAACACGATTACGTGTCGGGTTTTCCATCCAAACCCCAACCACCTTGAAGATGCGCGTAATATTTCCATTGTAAATACGAATTCCGGGATGTTTTTAAAAATAAAAATAAAAATAATGAAGAGTGAATATCTATATCCTGAGCCTAATCATACAGTCATATTTATCCGCCATCGGCATTTTTTCTTTTGCCCGTGGCTAGAATGTCCATTTGCTGTTTTCATATTATTAAATCTAGGTGGTCCAGTTACTGGAAGGTCAAGCACGAAAATGAATTCCTGTAATTACTTCCAGAAACGGGATTTTTCAGCAACCCCTAGCAACAACTTACCAAGTATTAATATTTCGGGTATTGACCTTCCTGTGACTGGAATGAGTAACGTAACTTTCCTGGTGGCGTTTTTACCAGTCAAACAAGCTCATGATAAAAGGATGCTTGTCATGAAACCAATTTTGATAATTGCAGCTGCGACCGTGTTGACTTTCGCTGTTACCACACCACAGGGTCATCTGCCCACGCACAGCAGACAGGTGCGCAAACGTAACAAAACTAGATGCCGAAAATGGGCGGACAGATGCAAAAAGGTAGTATTCCCCGCCGTATAATTGTTTTGCAAGCCCGAGGGAAGATGACGGAAAATCGTGACGAATTATTGTGTCTAAACAGGAGACCGAAAGATGAGTGATGTTTACAGCCTGCATGGAACGACAGTCGCCGAAATTTTTTCATCCGGCTTGGAAAATCTGGATCGGATTGAGGCAGTAGCAGTGGCGGTAATCTGGAAAGATGGCGACGTTACCGCTGGTGCATCAAATACAACCAATGAACGACTGGCCTTCATGCTGTTAGCCCTCGAACAGCACATTAAAGCAGGTCTGTTCAGAAACGTTCTGCAAAACCCGTCATGAGTTATTAGTAAAACTTTTATTTTAGAGGCAAAACAGGAATGATGTGATGGACCATACATCTAAAGACAGCCATTCAAGTCATGACCATAACCATGCCTCCAGCCAAACTGGCATGATCAAGGATCCGGTTTGCGGAATGATGGTTGCCCGCGCCAACGCCAAATACATAACCAAACATAATGGCGCCAATGTTTATTTCTGTTCAACAGGCTGCAAAACCAAGTTCGAAATTGATCCGCAAAAATACGCCGATGGTACATCTGTAACAAAGCCGATGTCGGAAGGGACCATTTATACGTGTCCAATGCATCCCAAGATCGAACAGATTGGTCCGGGTGAATGCCCGATTTGCGGCATGGCGCTGGAGCCTAAAGGCATTCCTGCAGGCGATGAAGGGCCCAACCCCGAACTTATTGACTTCAGGCGGCGGTTCTGGATTGGTATCGTATTTACCATACCTTTGCTGGTTTTGAGTATGGGGCCGTTCATCGGGTTGACTTGGCCCAGCGAAATGCTGGGTGAAAAAACCTCGCTAAGGGTCGAGCTGTTACTTGGCACACCTGTAATCATGTGGTCCGGCTGGCTTTTTCTTGTGCGTGGCATAAAATCAATCCAGACCATGAACCTCAACATGTTCACCCTAATTGCCATGGGAGTTCTGGCCGCCTGGGGTTTCAGTATCGTGGCGGTTTTCTTTCCGCAGATATTTCCTGATGGATTCCGGCAAGCTGATGGCAGTGTCGGGGTTTATTTTGAAGCAGGTGCGGTGATTGTCATACTGGTACTGCTTGGCCAGATTATGGAGCTAAATGCACGCGAACGTACCGGATCGGCCATCAAGGCATTGCTTGATCTTGCGCCCAAAACAGCACTGATAGTTCACCCCGACGGTACGGAAGAAGAAATTCCTCTTGATGAGGTCGTGGCAGGTGATCATCTGCGGGTGCGTCCTGGTGACAAGGTGCCGGTTGACGGCGTGGTTATTGAAGGGCGCACATCAATCGATGAATCAATGATTACTGGTGAATCTATTCCAGTTGAAAAGGTTGCCGGTGACACGGTGACTGGCGCCACCATCAACGCCACCGGTTCTCTGATTATTGAGGCCAAACGTGTGGGCAGCGACACCATGCTCAGTCAGATCGTTGAAATGGTTGCCAATGCACAGCGATCACGCGCGCCGATACAAAAATTTGCCGATGTCGTTGCCGGGAAATTTGTTCCTGCCGTCGTTGCTGTTTCTGTTATAGCATTCATTGCATGGTCGATCTGGGGACCGGAACCAGCCTATGCCTATGCACTTGTTTCGGCTGTAGCCGTGTTGATTATTGCCTGTCCGTGTGCACTTGGACTGGCAACGCCGATGTCAATCATGACAGCCACGGGTCGCGGTGCGCAGGCTGGCGTATTGATCAAAAACGCCGAAGCGCTGGAGCGTTTTGCCAAGGTCGATACGCTGATCGTTGATAAAACTGGCACATTGACTGAGGGCAAACCGAAACTAGTCGCGGTGTTGCCACAAGATGGTCATGAGGAGGCGGAAGTCCTGCGGTTGGCGGCAACGCTGGAGCGCGGATCTGAACATCCGCTGGCCGAGGCGATTGTTGCCGGAGCTGAAGAGCGCGGTATCCAATTTGGTAAAACCGATAATTTTGAGGCTGTAACCGGTATGGGCGTCATGGGTGTTGTCGATGGCAAACCAGTAGCACTGGGCAATGCCCGCATGGTTGAGAAAATGGGTATGGAGCGCAGTGCCCTGATCAAAACGGCCAATATACGCCGCGATGAAGGTGAAACGGTTATGTTTGTCATGGTCGCAAACGAAATTGCTGGTCTGGTCAGTGTTGCTGACCCGGTAAAAGAGACGACACCTGATGCTCTAAAAGCGCTGCATAAAGAGGGTTTTCGTATTATCATGGCGACCGGCGACAACAAGCGTACGGCCAAAGCCGTGGCGGCAAAACTTGGTATTGATGAAATTCGCGCCGATGTAATGCCCGAGGACAAGGCCCGCATTATCAGGGAATTACAGGATGAGGGCAAGAAGGTCGCAATGGCTGGTGACGGTGTTAACGATGCTCCGGCACTTGCTCAGGCCGATGTCGGTATTGCTATGGGAACGGGTGCCGATGTTGCCATTGAGAGCGCAGGGTTTACGCTGATAAAGGGCAATCTGGGTGGTATCGTTCGGGCCCGCCGATTGTCGCGCGCCACCATGCGCAACATCAAGCAGAATCTGTTTTTCGCGCTTGTCTACAATGCCCTGGGCGTGCCCGTTGCCGCCGGCGTGCTCTACCCCTTCTTTGGCCTGTTGATCTCGCCGATCTTTGCCGCAGCTGCCATGAGTTTTTCATCAGTTTCAGTAATTGCCAACGCCCTGCGGCTGCGGTCAGCCAAAATATAAATCGATAAAACCTGAGGTAGAACCTTGGGCTTGAATGACAAGACAGACAAATCATGGAACATTATCTGGAGCAGTTATTATGAAACACAACGAACAAAAACCCCGATCATCATCAACCCTTTTACGCAGTACTGCACTGGTTGGAGTTTTCGTCCTAGGATTAGGGGTGCAGGCAACATTTGCTGAACCCTTAGTCTATGTGCCACTTGGCGATGAAGGCAAAATTCTTGTCGTAGATGGTGCAACCAACAAGCCAGTCAACACCATTGGCGACGTTGCCGCCGTTCACGGACTGGCCAAAACACCTGACGGAAAATTCCTCATTGCCGGCAGTTTTGAAGAGCGCGAGGCCGGCGGCATGGTACCGGAAAAACCGGAGAGCGTAAGCGCTGCGGACCATGCTGCTCATCACACGAAGGCAAAAAAGGTAAAAAACTCAGAGAAGGCCGTCAGTACTGTTTCGGTCATCCAGGCAAAAGATGGATCCATTGTGCGCCGCATTGACGTGCCCGGCGCAGTTCATCATGTCGCCGTCAGCCCGGATAGCCGCTTTGCAGTGGTTACACATCCATCTGAAGATACAGTCAGCATAATTGACCTCGCAATCTATAAGGTCGTGGCAACGGTTGCAACCGGATCATTGCCCAATTATGCGGTATTTAGTCCGGTTACCGGACGTGTCTATGTTTCCAATGGTGGTGATAAATCTATTGTTGAAATTGTTCCGGTAAACTGGCGCATCAGCCGCCGCTTCACTGCTGGTGAAGGTGCCGGGCATATAGTGGTCTCAAGAGACGGGCAAAGCCTCTATGCAGCCAACAGTGATGATGGCAGTGTATCTGTAATAGATATCAAATCCGGAGTAACCAGTCGCACTTTCAAAATTGGCGAAACGTTGCACGGGCTTGATTTGTCGGATGATAATGCCACACTGTTCGTTAGCGTAGTGGATCAAGACAAGCTTGTTGCTGTTAATCTCAAAACCGCACAAGTGCGCAGTGTAAAATTTGCTTCACCATATCACATCGTTACGGTTGGAAATACTGGCAAGCTGTATGTTTCCAGTACTGAAGAGCCAGATATTCAAATTGTCGATCAAACCAACCTCTCCCTGAAGGGTAAAATTTCCATAGGCGGCACTGGCCACCAGATGGTCATTTCCGAAGGGTCCTGACTAATTTAATATGAAAGAGGACATACCCATAGCATCTACTGAAAAACGCAACTTAAAACAGATGATTACCTCGCCAACCGGTTTGGGAATAGCCAGCCTTGTTGCACTGGGCGGATATTTGGTCTGGGACAGCTATCCGGCACAAGTTGCTGTCAATCTGTCTTTGATCCTTATCCTTGGTGTATGCTTTGGTATGCATTTTTTCATGCACGGAAGTCATGGCTCTAAGTACAACAAAAGCGATGACAAAATGGATGGAGGAGATCAGTAGGCTGTGAATTTCAAAAATTTTTACCCACCAGATATTAGCAAACAGGGGAACCAAATACACTATCCGGCTTTTATTGTGCTCTTGTTATAAGTGTCGCAAAGTGACAGGGCCGTTTTTTACCAATATTACAAATTCCATTTCACAAGACACAGAGAGAAACCATGAAATTACCAAACCGTTTATTGCAAGTAGTAGTTGGAGGTATTGTTGTGATAGGTACAGGCATTTATGTTACGAATGACCTTGCGTCAGCCGCATCTGAAAACATCAAAATTCCAAAACTTTCACCGGTGGCGGGCTGGGGGAAGGTGGCCTATGACAAGTCTTGTGCTAGCTGCCATGGCAAAAATGGGACCGGAACAAAAACGGGACCACCTTTGATCCATAATATTTATAATCCAGGACACCACGATGACGGCTCCTTCTTCCGGGCCGCCAAAAATGGTGTACCCCAGCACCACTGGCCGTTTGGCGATATGCCACCCCGGCCTGAACTGACAAATGGTCAGATATCTGCGATTGTAAAGTACATCCGTGAATTGCAACAGGCGAATGGAATCGTATACAAGAAGCACGTCATGTAAAACAAAAACCCTACTGGGGAAAAGCTTTCCGTCCGTCCGCCACGGTTGCGCTTACAATGGCCCTCTGCGTTTTTGTCTGCATCTATCTGAAGCACTTGCCCGCGAGTGTGAGGATAGTCTGATCTTCGTTGATGCATCCATTGTTAAGGCTCACCGCGCAGCGGCTGGGTCAAAAAAGGGGAACTGGCGGAAGGTATTGGCCGCTCACGCGGCGGTCGCACAAGTAAAATTCACGCGGCTGTAGATGCCAAAGACCGCCCTTTTCGGCTGGAAATCAGCGGTGGCCAGCTTCATGATAGCCAGATGATGAATGCTTTTCTTGGCTGGAAAATCCCACCGCTAGCTATCGTTGCCGATAAAGCTTATGGCAGCGCAAAAATTAGGCAGCAAATCGCCGATGAGGGGGCATTGGCTGTTATCCCCTCAAAGAGCAATGCCCGTAAACCAACCTCACATGACAAAAAGCTCTATGCCATGCGTAACATAGTCGAGCGGTTTTTCTGCAAAATGAAGGATATGCGCAGACTGGCAACACGTTTCGAAAAGAGAGCCATAAACTTCCTGTCCATGGTACAGCTCTTCGCAATCAGGTGCTGGTTGAATTGAGTCCACACCCTAGTGAACTTGGTGGTACAGCACTACAAGTTACAAAAGCAACATCAGCACGTCATCATGTTGAGAGCCTGCTCTAACACGCATTACTGTTCTTTCTCATATCTTTCCCATCGCCATTTCCTAGTCTCTTCCATGCGAATCCACATACTTTTACACTTGATCTGACCCGGATTTAGCGGCTAGGGCTTGGGCCATCCCGATTTCTTGGGCGGCGCGATCTGTTGGCGCGTTCTCGTTGTTCTGCGGCGTAACTCTTGTGTTCTTTGGTTGGTGAAGGTTCAAGGGGAGGGCGCAATTGTTGGATGTCATTTTCCAATTCGTGCACTGTCTCGATATGTTTTGATTGCGCCACTTTGGATTTTTGCTGCTGGATTTTTAAAGTGCTTTCCTGTTTTTGTTGCAGGTCAAGAGTTTCGGAGTGATCACGTTCTCGCGTTTTTGTGGCTTCAAGCTGGTTTAATGTTTCAGTTCGCTTTCGTTTGCCTGTAATGCGATCCAGAAATCCCATCAAACCACGCCGAATACGGGCGGCGCGTATTTGCTCTTCCTCAAAAGTGCGCTTCGCTTGTTCTTCTCGCAGTTTTCCGACTTCTCTGGCTTGCGCTGCTTGCGTGCGTTTATACTGTTTGCTGGCATATTGCTGTTTTGCGCGCGCTTGCTGGTGTTGCTCACTGCGTAGTTCTGTCAGGCGCTCTGTAATCTGCCCGGCAGCCTTGGTTTGTGCTTGTTCAATGGAAGGCAACCCCTCAGAATCACCAAGTCGCGCACGCACCTGTTTTGCCTTGATGCCGACATAGCGCGATACCGCATATTTTTCGCCTTTGTAATCGACAGCAATATGCCCCCGCCGACCTTGGGCAAGAATATAGCCCCGTTCCTCAAGAGCATTGGCAAAGGCAGCTTTTGAATCTGACATTGACCAAGCATCTTGAAAAACACTTTTGACCTGTTTGGGGTCTTTCTCCGCGTGTTTACATTGTTGCCATTCCGCCAGCGTGTAGTTTTTTGGGCTTCGATCCTTTGAATCTATCAAACCGGGTGGCATTTTAAGGTCATGCTGAATATGTAATTCTCTGGAGACTTCCCGTAGCTTCTTATGTGTAAACGAAAGCTGCACAGCTTTCATGTTCTCTGTATCAATGCGACACCACACGGCATGAGCATGGTGGCGTAATTCACCATCAGAACCATGCTTGTCATGAAAGACGATGGCGCGGGGCTGGTTAACCAGACCAAGCCGCGTTTCGGCCTGATCGAAAGCATTGACGAAATCTTGTTTTTGAATGTCCGCATCTTTGGACGGATTGATACTCAGGGAAAAGAGATGTTGCTTGCATTTTGTTCCCCGGCTGATCGCATAGGATTCTTGAAAAGCACCCATTAAATTATCAGACACAAAACCGCACAGCTCATGAACATCAACATGTTCATTTTCTTCCTTCATCAGGTGCAATGCCATATCCTTGGCCCCGCCGCGCTGGTTTCCGTGCAGAATCATTATTGAACCTCGCTGCGAAGGCCAAGTGCAGTAATCAGATCACGGCGCATGACCGCAACATCAGAGCAAGCTTTCCGAAGACTGTCAGCCACATTTTTATCATATGCCAACGTATCATTTTCAATCAATGCAATGACAGAGCTTAGTGATTTGTGAAGTTCAGATCGACCCAAGGCACTTAGGACACGGGCAAGTGCTTTGTGGTCTATGATGGGTGTTTGACCTCTGATCTTGCTTGGTGCCAATTCACCATTCAATGCACGTTGTCGAATATATGCGCTCAAACTCTCTTCGCCCGCCCGTTGTTTTAGGAGCGTATGTTCTTCGGTGCTAAAACGAATTGATACAGGGGGAGAGCGTTTTTTTCTACCTTGTTTGGGTCTGGCAGGTGTTGCAAATCTATCTGTTAGGGTTTTTGTGGATAAGGAACCACTCATGGCTGCGGCTCCTCAATTTCAACTTCCAATTCAAATTCCAAACTGGTAGTGTCCACACTTCGTAAATGATGCTCCCATTCCTCAAAAATTTCGAATATGGTGTTCGAGGTTTCACTGTCGAGGGGCACCAATCCCTTTATTACTAGTTACCGATAAAATGCAGTACCAATCTGCGTTTGTGCGACGAATCGCGGTGTTCTAGCAGGTAGATGCCCTGCCAAGTGCCAAGGGTCATTGTGCCGTTCATTACCGGGATTGTCAGACTTACCGACGTAAGGGCTGACTTGATGTGGGCGGGCATGTCGTCCGGGCCTTCGCAGGAGTGGCGGTAATTTTGGTTTTGCGGGACCAGGGTGTTGAGGGCATCGGTGAGATCAAGTTGTACGTCAGGGTCGGCGTTTTCCTGAATTGTCAGGGAGGCCGAGGTGTGGCGGATGAAGATTGTCAGCAGGCCGTTTTTGCATTGGGTATTCGACAACCAGTTGGCAACAGCTGCTGTTACGTCATAGCAGCCCTGCCCAGAGGTCGAAACGGCCAGCTCGAACATTTCCTGATGTATTTATTTTAACACCTTTTTGGGGCTGAGTTTTTCGAATAGCGCCACTTGTTTGGTTTGTTGGGCGTTTAAAGCGGCTTTGATGTCGGTGTGTGAAAACATTCCTGCCTGTCTGGTTGCGATGTGGTCGAGGGTGTCGGCTGTGTTGTGTTCCTGACCGTAGTTTAACATCGCTTTTGAACCTGAAATTGCAAGAGGTGATTTGGCGGCAATCTTTTTGGCGACAGCCATTGCACCAGCCAGCAGTTCATCATGGCTGTCAAACAGCCCATTGACCATACCAATTTTTTCAGCCCGTGCCGCAGGCAGCGGTTCGCCCGTATAGGCCATCTCGCGCGCGATACCGTGCGGGATGAGTTTTTGCAGGCGCGGGAATGTACCGACATCGGCAATCATGCCAATATTGATTTCATGGAGAGAGAAAAATGCATCAGCGCTGGCATAACGCAGGTCACAGGCAGTGACCAGGTCAAGTCCGGCACCGATGCAACCGCCCTGAATTGCAGCGATTACCGGTTGACGAGCGTTGGCGAGGGCGGTGAAGGTGTCTTGCAGGGTTTTGACCAACTGCATGAAAGCGGCATTGGCGCGAGCCGGTTCGGCTTTGGTGTCATTTTCGAACGAGGCAAAGACAGACAGGTCCATGCCACCGGTAAAATGTTTGCCGGTTGAGGAAATGACGATGACGCGGGCATCAGCTTCCTCGTCAATCTGGCGGATGGCTTTTGGCAGCTCGCTCCACATGGCGGGAGTGAAGCTGTTCAATTTATCGGGACGGTTAAACCTTAGATGGGCGATGTGGTTGGAAACTTCGAGGTCAAAAACAGTCCAGCTCATTTTCATACTCCAGAATGGTAAATTATTATAAATTGTATACGCCTTCACATCGCCTTTGAACAATCTCATTTTTGCCGTGATTGCGCCAAGGTATTGCCGTGGTTGGCCGCCATCTTCTCCTTGTCAGGGCGGACATCAAGTGAGTCCAACCTGCAAAGCAAGATGAGGGGATTCATCTTCAAAACATTAAATTAGACTTGCGAGGGTTCTTATCGCCGTCCCGAACCCGTGCAAGACTAACCCGTCCGTCTTGTTAGACGGACGGGATTTTTTGTTGCTTTATTGTTATTTCAGGCCATTAACGACTGCTTTTACAACTACATCCACGTCTTCCAGTACTGTTTCACGTCTTACCGATCCAAGGCGACCGCTGAACGACAGAGTAACGATGCCGTGTGTGGCGGCCCATAAGGCGCGGGCAATGCGGGCGCGCTGGTCGGGGGAGGCCGCTCCTTTCAGGTGTGCGATAATGTTTTCAATCTGCCCCATCAGCAGGCCGATTTCTTCCACATACCAATCAGGCATATGCTCATCATCGCCGCGTTGAAACTCAAATACCGCTGCCCAGCGTTGTTCATGGGTCTGATAGAAAGCAAAATATGCAGCGGCAAGGGCCATTAACCGTCCATGGGCGTCCTCTATATTACCAGTCCAGTTGTTATCTGTGACTGTCAGGTGTTCACGCATTTGCTTTAACGTGATCGCATTGGTGGCAAGGATCAAATCATCCATTGAGCCAAATAGGTTATATATGGTGCCGACCGAACAGCCGACTTCTTTGGCCAGTCTCCGGGCTTGCAGGCCTGAAAACCCGTCTTTCTCGAGCAAGCTCAGTGCTTTCTCTATAAGTAGCGGGCGCAAGGCTTCTCGGGCCGGTTGCTTTTTATTGGTCGCCATTGTTAACCATCCTGAAAATAAATGAACGACGTTCAAGTAATTTGTTGAACCATGTTCATGGTGTTCCCATATGTTGATTGTGAACATTGTTCATGATGCAGTCAACAGCAAAACGAAACAGGAGGAATAAAATGTTTGAAACAATCATAACCTTGATGCGCGGTGCCGGTGCGCAGGGCAGGGAGAAACTTATTGATGCCAACGCGGTATTATTGCTGGAACAGAAAATACGTGACATCGAAACCCAGCACGACGGCTCCAAAAGAACGCTGGCAGCGATGATTGCGCAGGTAAAGTCATTAAAAAGAAGTGCCGGTGCCCTGCAAAAATCAACCGACGACCTGGAACGGCGCGCGATGGAAGCCATGGCGGCAAAACGCGACAAACTGGCCTCTCAGGCCGCTCAGGCAATCGCTGATAATGAAAATGAACTGGACGGGAAACGCAAAGCAATCGAAAACCTTGAAACAGAGGTTGCCCGTTTGCGAGCCTTGGTGGAACGAACCAACCGTCGACGGTTAGAGCTGCGTCAGGGCCTGGTGGTTGCCCGCCATACTGACTATGCCAGAAAATCGCGCGTCGGCATGCTAAAAAGTCTCAATAAGGGTCAGCATTCGGTACAAGAGGCCGAACAGATGTTGGAGAACATTCTCAACCGTACCGAAGCCGAAGAGGCACTGAACGAGTACGAGCAACTGAACGATGAACTGTCCGGCAATGCAATCACTGAAAAGCTTGATGAAGCAGGTTTCGGCTCTCCGCTCAAAGTGCGGGCCGATGACGTGCTGGCTCGTCTGAAGAAATCAGCAAAGAAAAACAAATAACCAACCAAAAAGTGAGGAAAATCAAATGAACAATACAGATTACACACCAAAAAATTCAAGCGCCTGGAGAACGTTTACGATGGGTAGTTTTATCCTTGCCGCGAGCATGATGGCGGGCGGTATCTATTTTCTGGAAGCAAGTTTCGCCGCCAAAGGCTTTTACGCCATGTCGGCAATCATGCTGGTTCATACATCCATTGCCGCAACAAAGACCCTGCGCGACGCCGAAGAGGCCAACCGTTTTATTAACAAGCTGGAGGACGCCAAAACCGAAAAGCTGCTGATGGAGGCAACCCGCGACGACATCTAACTCAAATATCAACAGAATGGAGCATGACCGGCGTGAAAAGCGCCGGTTTTTTATGGTGTAGAAGTTTGAACCCCCCTAGCCCTCCACCTCGATAACCTTATCCTTGCGCTCATAGGGTACAAAACCCATGCGTTGGTATAGGGGCAAGGCGCGGGGGTGATCGAGGGTGCAGGTTTCTACGTGGACGGTGTCCGGTTCAGTCATCCATGCGGTAACGATTGCTTCGTGCAGGAGCCATTTTCCGATGCCGGTGCCAATGAATTGCGGGGTGATGCCGAAATAGGCCAGCCAGACCTGATTTTGCTTGCAGCTGTCGAGTTCGAAGTAACCGGCCGGGACGCCACCGGCGTAGGCGACGTAGATATCTACACCATCGACATTTATCTCGGCGGCAAGGTCTTTATCGCTCATTATTTTACGATCAATCCAGTCATAGTTTTCACCGACTGTATTGTATAAATAACGATAATAATGAACTGGCGGGTTTTCCAGCTTCATTAGGGATATTTTTAAATTGGATGGTGGGTGAACGTGATCGTGCGGGGCTTTGTCCATTTTCAGGAAGGTGACCGTGGTTTCGATGGAGCGGGTCATTCAACAGGTCCGGCAACAGGTCCGGCAACAGGTCCGGTCACAACTTCATTTTCATCACAACCACCCCATTCAGTCCAGGAACCATCATAAACAGCAGCACCCTTATGGCCGATCATTTCAAGCCCGAGGGAAACGATCGCAGCTGTTACGCCCGACCCGCAGCTGGTTATGATTGGTTTTTTCAAATCAACTCCGGCGGTATCGAATATTTTGCGCAGTTCATCGGCTGATTTCATGGTTTGATCGTCGCGCATAACATCCTTGTAATAAACATTGACCGAACCGGGCATGCGGCCTGAGCGAAGGCCTTCGCGGGTTTCTTTTTCCTTGCCGGTAAAACGATCGTTCGAGCGGACATCGACCACCTGATCGCTGCCCGATTTAAGCGCTCCGCGCACATCATCCATATCGCGGATATTCATGGATTGAAAACGGGCGGTAAAATGGCGCTCCTTGAAGGGGCGGGGCAGGCCATTGGACAGGGGCTTTTCTTCAGCGATCCATTTCGGCAGGCCGCCATCAAGAACCACGACATCGTCAATGCCAAAGGTTTTGAACATCCACCAGACCCGCGAGGCGCAAAAATTGCCGACAGTGTCATAAACAACAATGCGCTGGCCGTCGCCAACCCCCATTTTGCGCATTTGTGAGGAGAACTGCACCGCTGAGGGCATGGTGTGAGCCAATGGGGCGCTCTGGTCAGCAATCTCGTCGATGTCAAAAGGCAGGGCGGCTGGAATACGGGTTTCGGCGTATTCTGCCTTTAACTCATCAACGGTTTTTTTAAATGGCAACATGGCGTGGATAATCACGATGTCTGGAGCTTCGAGATGTTCGTGCAACCAGTCAGTTGAAACGATCGGACTTGCCATATGATATTTCTCCCTTTGGGGTATCCCCTAAACCAGATCTACGCGAATGCGCCGGTTTTGTTTTCCCTTGTTTTGTATTTTGCTGACCACAACCGGGCCTATTTCGCCGGTGGATTTAACATGTGTTCCGCCGCAGGGCTGCAAATCAACAGCCCCGTCTTCACCGATTTCCAACAGTCTGACCTTGCCATGCCCCATCGGCGGTTTTACCGACATGGTGCGGACCAGTTGTGGATTGGCTTCCATTTCCTCATCGCTGATCCAGCGGTCTGAGGTGGCATGGTTTTCTTCAATAATCTTATTCAGATCGGCGGTTAACTGCTCCTTGTCGAGTTTTGACGGGTCATCAACATCAAAATCCAGACGACCGCCATCAGCCCCGACCTGACCACCGGTTACCGGGAAAGGCACCAGCGAGCACATCAGATGCATCATGGTGTGAACCCGCATATGCTTGTGGCGGGTATCCCAATCAAGGGACAATTGAACTTCATCACCGACATTTGGCATGGTGTCCTGATTGGCTGGTACATGAATGATTTGTATTTTGTCCGGTCCGTTGACTGTGGTTGCAATGTCGATGGTATTGCCGCCAAAGGACATGGTGCCCTTGTCGCCGGGTTGGCCGCCACCGGTCGGGTACAATATCGTCT
This sequence comes from Anderseniella sp., assembly GCA_030626025.1. GTDB lineage: Bacteria > Pseudomonadota > Alphaproteobacteria > Rhizobiales > Aestuariivirgaceae > JALWJW01. Next base: position 14,279 of record DAOUPT010000053.1, read on the forward strand.
TGTCGAGAACGATGCCGCCGCGTTCATTGACTTCAACAACTTTTGCGGTAATCTCTTTGAGATAGGCATCTTGTTTGAACAATTGTTCGGTCATTCAGGCATCCTCTACTTCAACAAACATATCGGGCATTTCAGCCTGATTTTCTTTTACCAGCCATTGGGGAATCGGTAGTTCTTTTTCGGCCAAAAATTCGAGGTTATACAGTTTGGACTGATAACGATTGCCGTAGTCTGCCAAAATCGTAACAATGGTGTGACCCGGCCCCATCTTTTTGGCCAGTTCTATCGCTCCAGCAATATTAATACCCGATGACAAACCAAGGCACAGGCCTTCTTCCTGCAACAGGTCAAAAACAATCTGAATGCCAGTAGTGTCACTGATGCGCCAGGCATGGTCGATGACAATGTCTTCAAGATTTTTGGTAATCCGGACCTGGCCGATGCCCTCTGCGATGGACGATCCCTCCATGGCAATCTCGCCGGTGGTGTAATAGCTGTACAGCCCGGCCCCATGCGGGTCGGCAATGCCGATTTGAATATCTGAATTAAGCTCTTTTAGGCCAAGGCTAACACCGCCCAGCGTACCCCCGGAACCTACGGCGCAAATAAACCCGTCTACTTTTCCATCGGTTTGCTGCCAGATTTCCTGCGCGGTGGTTTTTATGTGGGATTCGCGATTGGCGACATTATCGAACTGATTAGCCCACACCGCACCGCCTTCAAGTGTTGTGGCAAGTTTTTGGGCCAATCGTTCAGAATAATGAATGAAATTGTTCTGGTTGCGATAGGGTTTGGCCGGTACTTCTATCAGATTGGCTCCGAGCAGGCGCAACGCGTCCTTTTTTTCCTGTGATTGGGTATCAGGGATAACGATCACTGATTTAAGACCCAAAGCATTGGCAACAACGGTCAGGCCAATGCCGGTATTTCCCGCCGTTCCTTCGACAACAGTGCCACCACGGGCAATCTGGCCCTTTTGCATGGCTTCCTGAACGATATTCAAGGCAGGGCGGTCTTTTACCGATTGTCCCGGGTTCATGAATTCGCATTTGCCCAAAATGGTGCAACCGGTCAGTTCTGATGCCTTTTGCAATTTCAGCAGCGGTGTGTTGCCGATGGTGGACAGGACATCATTGTGAATGTTCATTGCGGGAATCCCTAAAAGCGTTTTTATTTTTGCTTGTTATAAATCGGTAGTTCGGCAAGAAAATCAATAGGCAACTTTGTCTGTGAATATCAAATGATTGAGACGCGCTGGCCCGTATGACGTTCAAGGCGGCCCGCCAGTTCCAGTTCAAGGAGTACTGAGTGGACCATAGAGATACTTGCGCCGGATTCTCGGGCAAGGTCGTCTATATGGGTTGGGGCGGGGCTGAGCAGGGAGATTACTTGTTGCTGGATATCCATATTCGGCATTTCGTCTGGTTCAAAGCCGATGAAATCTTCGTCGGCGTCGGCAAAAAAGTCTTTTTGAACAATTTGCCGATTTTCTATGTCGCTAATGATATCGATCACGTCTTGTGCCTTTGTCACCAATATGGCGCCATCTTTGATCAGTTTGTTGGTGCCACCAGCGCGCGGGTCCAGTGGTGAGCCGGGAACAGCAAAAACTTCGCGGTTTTGCTCTGCTGCCAGCCGAGCGGTGATCAGTGAGCCTGAGCGTAGGGCAGCTTCGATTACAACAGTTCCCAAGGTGATACCGGAAATCAGGCGGTTGCGGCGGGGGAAATGACGGGCTTGCGGGCGAATGCCGGGAACCATCTCACTGACGACAACGCCTTTTTCGAAAATTTCGTTGTGCAATTGACCATTTTCAGGTGGATAAACAATGTCGATACCGCCGGCCACCACGGCTATGGTGCCGGTCTGAATGCTCGCCTCGTGGACGCTTGTATCAATTCCGCGCGCGAGACCAGAAACGGTTGTAAAATCAGCCTTGCCAAACTCGCCAGCAAGTGTCCGGGAAAATTTACGGCCTACGGCGGAAGCGTTTCGTGATCCAACAATTGCAATGGAGGGCTTATTGAGTAATTCAAACCTGCCTTTAGCGCAAATCAGTGGCGGGGCGCCATCGGTTTGGTGCAGGAGTTTTGGGTAATCTGGTTCACCAAAAGCGATAAAACTGGCACCGATGTTGTTGGCGGCTTCCATGTCCTGTTCAGCCGCTTCAGGCGGGCAGATGCGGATGGGGCGTTTCAGGCCACCGCGATGGGATAGTTCGGGCAGACCGCGAAGGGCCTCGGTAGCGCTGCCAAATTTGTTGATCAGTTTTTGGAAGGTTACAGGTCCGACGTTTTCGCTTTTAATCAACCGCAGCCAATCGCGGCGTTGCTGGAACGTCAGTAACTGCCCACTCATTTGCTTTTGCTAAAGCTGATTTTTGACTCGGTACCGGCAGCAATGCGTGAGATGTTTTCACGGTGGGCCCAGAAAATTATGATGGCCAGAATGGCGAGGAAAACAAACATCGGCCAGCCTGAAAGAAAATATCCGGCGATTGCCACGACGGTACAGGCGACCAGAGCGGCCAGAGACGAGATTTTCTTGAGATAAGCCGTTGCTAGCCATGTGACGGCAAAGACCAGCGCTACGGGCCACAGGATGCCGAACAACACGCCAAGATAGGTTGCTACGCCCTTGCCGCCTTTGAATTTTAGCCAAATTGGGAAGATATGGCCAATAAATGCACCAAAACCTGCGGCCATCGCGTGGTTTTGTTCTGCAAAATACAAGGCAATCAGCACCGGGATAGCGCCTTTAAGGACATCGGCCAGCAAGGTTGCAAAGGCCATTTTTTTTGAACCGGTGCGTAAAACATTGGTGGCACCGATACTACCAGAGCCAATGGCGCGGACGTCCCCCATACCGGCGGCTTTTGTCAGGAGTAAACCAAAAGGGATTGCACCAAAAAAATAACCAAGGATCAGAAAGATTATAATAAAAAAATCCATATCACTGATTGTAAGCATAGACCTGCCGTCCGGCAACAATTGTTTGCATTATTTGTCCTTCCAGCGAACGGTGCTCAAACGGGGAGTTTTTGGACAGGGAATGCAATCTGGTGTCTTCGACCAACCAGGGCTTTTCCAGATCAGCAATCACGAAATCTGCCGGGCGGCCCGGCGCCAAGGTGCCAGATTCGAGGCCAAGCAGTTTGGCCGGTGTTGCTGACAGGGCTTCGACAAGGCGTGAGATAGATAAGTCACCGCCTTGCACAAGGCCCATGGCGGCGGCAAACATGGTTTCAAGGCCAATGGCCCCTGAGGCGGCTTCGGCAAAGGGCAGGCGCTTGGTGTCGGCGCTTTGCGGGTTATGGCCCGATACGATGATGTCGATGGTGCCATCGGCAACGCCTTCGACCAAAGCCTGACGATCTTCTTCGCTGCGCAGGGGCGGGGAGAGCTTGAAAAATGTCCGGTAGGCGCCGATGTCATTATGGTTGAGAGTCAGATGGTTTATCGATACGCCGCAAGATACGGGCAAACCCTTGTCTTTGGCATGGCGCATGACCTCTAGCGAATCCCGGCAGGAAATCTGGCTGGCGTGATAGCGCGCACCGGTCAGTTCTACCAGACGCAGGTCACGTTCGAGCATGATTGTTTCAGCCTGGCATGGAATACCCGGCAGGCCAAGTCGGGTGGCGGTTTCACCTTCATTCATCACACCGACGGCCAGGCTTGCGTCTTCCACATGCTGGACCAGCAACAATCCGAAGGTATTGGCATAGGACATGGCGCGGCGCAGAATTGCGGCGTTTTCAACGCCTTTCAAGCCATCTGTCACGGCAACTGCACCAGCTTCCTGCAATAGGCCGAATTCAGTCATGGCCTTACCCTTAAGGCCCTTGGTGATGGCTGCCATCGGGGCGACGCGGACGCTGGCGGTGTCGCGGGCGCGGCGCAGAATGAAATCAACTATGGCGGCATCATCGATGACCGGGTCGGTGCTGGGCATAACAATCATTGTGGTGACGCCGCCAGCAGCGGCTGCTTTTGAGGCGCTGGCGAGCGTCTCGCGGTATTCAGTGCCCGGTTCGCCGGTGTAGACGCACATGTCGACCAGACCGGGGAAAAGCGTGCGGCCTTTGCAATCGGTTATGGTTGCTGCAGAACTTGAAGTGCGGGCAGTAACGGCTTTTCCGATCGATACAATCCGTCCGTCTTCGATCAGCACACCGCCTTTTTCGTTTAGTCCGCTGGCTGGATCAACCAATTGGGCATTAACGTAGGCGCGGCGGGTTTTGTCTCTGTTGGCGATGACCATCACGAATTTGCCTCGTTATTAGCATTGCCACCGGGCAGGTTGCGAGCCAGTGCGTCAAGTACTGCCATGCGAACTGCGACCCCCATCTCTACCTGTTTTTGGATGTAGGACTGCATGCCGTCTGCGATGGTCGAGTCGATCTCGACACCGCGGTTCATTGGGCCGGGGTGCATGACCATGGCGTCTTCTTTGGCCAGTTCCAGCTTTTTCTGGGTAAGCCCGTAGAAGTGGTAGAATTCGCGGGCCGAGGGCACATAGGCACCGTCCATGCGTTCAAGTTGCAAGCGCAGCATCATCACCACATCAGCGCCCCGAACACCTTCTTCCATGGAGGTAAATACTTGAACGCCCAAACGTTCCACATCGGCTGGTAGCAAGGTGAGCGGGGCGATCAGTCGTACTTCAGCGCCCATTTTGAGCAATAGATTGATATTGGAACGGGCAACGCGGGAATGTTTGATATCGCCGCAAATGGCAATGACCAGACCTTCCAGCTTTTTAAGTTTCCGTCGGATTGTCAGGGCGTCGAGCAGGGCTTGTGTGGGGTGTTCATGCTGGCCATCACCGGCATTGATCACCGCGCCTGAAACCTTTTGAGCCAGCAATTCTGCCGCGCCCGAGGCATGGTGGCGAACAACCAGTATGTCGGGGTGCATGGCGTTGAGGGTCATGGCGGTGTCGAGCAGGGTTTCACCTTTGGAAACCGATGAGCTTTTGACCGACATGTTCATTACATCAGCACTAAGCCGCTTGCCTGCCAGCTCAAACGAACTCTGGGTGCGAGTCGAGGCTTCGAAAAACAGGTTAATATGGGTACGCCCTCGAAGAATCGATTGCTTTTTTTCAACCTGCCGGTTCAATTCGACGTAGGTTTCTGCCAAATCAAGCAGAGCGGTGATTTCGGGGATGGAAATATCTTCGATGGCCAATAAATGGCGGCCAGAGAGGATTTGCCTTGATGTGTTTGTGGTGTTGTTTTTAATGTCGGTCATTAAAAACGCTTCTATAGTTGGGTTTTAGCAACACCGCAAGCGGTTTGGGGCATTTTCCTAAGTTATTATGCTTAGGATTAATGGCCAGGTGACCGCAGCGGTGATGATCTGGATGGTTATGATGCTGGCCATGAGCTCGGCATTACCGCCCATTTTGCGGGCAAATATGTATGAGACGGCGGCTGTAGGGACTGATCCGGCCAGAATTGCTACGGTGCGGGGCATGCCGGTTACATCGAACATCATGCAATAGAAGGCCATGATTAATGGTACGATGGCCATTTTGAGAACAACTGCTGCTGTAATAGGTTTTATGTCACCTTTAATCTGGCCGAATCGCAAGGCGGCACCAACGCTTAACAAGGCGATGCCCAGAGCACCATCGCCTGCCAGTTTGAGGACACCCAACGCGGCATTGGGAACTGGAATGCCACTAAGCTTGATACTCAGACCAACGAAGATGGCTAGAATAAAAGGGTTTGTTATCATGGTTTTAGCGATGGATAACACGGTGGGGCGTGGACCTGTATTGTAAATTGACAACACCACGATACTTGAAATATTTGAGATTGGAGTGATGGCGGCGGCAGCAACGGCTGCAAGGGCTAAACCGGGTTCGCCGAACAGGGCGGGCATGATGGCTAACCCCAAGAATGTATGCCAGCGACCAGCGCCCTGAAAGACGCTGGTCCAGGCGGGAGTGTCAATGTTTAGAATTGCTTGCGTGGGTTTTTTAAAGACAAACATCAACACTTGCATGGTGATCATACCCAAAATCATCACCGCGGCCATGCGAAACACCGGCAAGTCGCCAAAATCAGCGGTTATCATCGACTTGGCGATGATGGCCGGGAACAGGACATAGAAGGCCAGTTGATCGACACCGAGCCAGTGTTCGGGGCGGAGAAGGCCGGAATATCCCAGGAGAACGCCCAGGAGGATGGTCAGGAATACCGGAGAAAGCGCAATAATTGCAAATTCCATCACAGTGCTCCGGCATAGGTTCGGGCCAACCACAGGATGAGTGGAATGGTGAAAAACGAAACCACGGTCTGAACCGTTGATGTCGCAGCATAGAGTTCAAAATCACCGCCCATTTTCTTGGCCAGCAAAAATCCATTCATGGCGGTTGGCACGCTGGCACCGATAAGCACGACCGACAATGTCAGTCCGCTGAGGCCAAAAATCAAAGCCCAGCCCAATGCAACCAGCGGTGTGATTATCAGTTTGCCGACGACACCGATGAGCAATTCGCGCGATGGTTTGAGGGCGGCTTTCAAACTGAGACCGGCACCGAGAACCAGTAGCGATGTGCCAAGGGCGGCGCGACCGAGCAGGTCGAGGATGGTCATGACCGGGTCCCAAACCGTGATGCCGGACAGATTAATGGCAAATCCACTTAGTACGCCCCAGATGATCGGGTTGGTGGCTATGGTTTTGGCGATATGCCGCAAGTTAACTTTGCTGCCGGGAGAAAAGGCGGCAAGGACGAAAATATTGCTGATCTGCAAGGTTGGTACGGCGATGACAAAATAAACCGCGAGCAGGGCACCGCCATCATCGCCAAATAGTTTCAGGACGATAGCCAGGGCGATAAAGCCGTGCCAGCGAGTTGTGGTTTGAAAAACCGTTGAATATTGCGGTCGGCTGGTGCCAAGAGCTGTTTTTAACACCGGCCACAGTGATAATGTCAGAATGCCCATGCTGGTGAGGACGGCGACCAGGGTCAGAGTATAGCTGCCAAGTTCGACTGAGGATAAATCGGCCTCAATCATTGTCTTGGCCAGAATGGTCGGGAAAAACAGCCAGAAGCACAATTCCTCAACCACGCGCCAGTGTTCTGCCGGGACAAAATTGCCCTTGCGCAGGGCAAAGCCGAGCATGACTATGGCGAAAATCGGCAGGATGCTTTCAAATACGGTTATCAATGGCGTTGCGCCCGTAATACAGAGAGGCGATCAAGAGCGCCTTGCAGGATGTATCCGGCGGCCATTTTGTCGATGACACGAGCCCGGGCCTTGCGAGTCGCATCAGCATCGAGCAAGACACGCTCGACTGCGACTGTTGACATCCGCTCGTCCCAGCTGATGAACGGCACATCGGTTTTGCGAGCCATATTGCGGACAAAAGCGTTGGTTGACTGGATGCGCGAGCCTTCGGTGCCATCCATATTGAGCGGCATACCGATAACAAAGGCGGCAATGTTGAACTTGTCAACCAGAGCCAGCAAATGCTTGGCATCGGCGGTGAATTTCTTGCGTTTGAGGGTTTCAAGCGGTGTTGCCACATGTTGCAGGGTGTCTGACAGGGCGATGCCGATGGTTTTTGATCCCAGATCAAGGCCGAGAATACGCTGGTCTGAATCTATTTCAAGATCTTCAATTTCGAGGTAGAGAGGGTGGGTCATTATTTCTGTCATAAATGATCAGCACAAAATGGCAAGAAAAATGGGGTGCATTTGTATTGAAGGCTTGTGACCTTGGTGCTATCAAGCGACAAAGTTTTTCCTCAAAATAGTTGAGTGTTGAAATGTCTGTAGACCAAAATACCGTGCGCAAGATTGCTTCGCTGTCGCGCATCAAAGTGGAAGAAGAAGATTTGCCCCGGCTTGAGGGCGAACTCAACACCATTTTAAAATGGATAGAAATGTTGCAGGAAGTCGATACTGAAGGTGTTGAACCGATGACTTCGGCTGTGCATATGGAAATGAAAAAGCGTGATGACGTGGTCAATCGCGGCGGTATGGCAGCCGAAATCGTTGCCAATGCTCCTGCTACCGAAGACCACTTCTTCATGGTTCCCAAAGTTATTGAATAGGCTGTTGTTTCTGTGACCGATCTTACTTCTCTGAAAATTTCTGAAATCCGTGACGGCCTTAAAGCCAAGGATTTTTCTGCGACTGAACTGACCGAGGCCTATATCGGGGCGCTGGAAGCGGCGCGCGGGTTGAATGCCTATGTCAAGGAAACACCCGAGCAGGCCCGTGAAATGGCCAAGGCATCGGACGAACGTCTGGCTAAAGGTCAGGGCGGGGCGCTGGAAGGCGTGCCGCTTGGCATAAAAGACCTGTTTGCCACCAAGGGCGTTCACACGCAGGCTTGCAGCCATATTCTTGATGGGTTTAAACCGACTTACAATTCGACAGTTACGCAAAATCTTTTTGATGATGGCGCGGTGATGCTCGGCAAGCTCAACATGGATGAATTTGCCATGGGGTCATCGAACGAGACGTCTTATTATGGCAACGTTATCAACCCGTGGCGGCGTGAAGGGTCCAATAAGGCGTTGGTTCCCGGTGGGTCCTCGGGTGGCTCGGCTACAGCGGTTTCGGCTCATATTTGTGCAGCGGCTACGGCAACGGACACTGGCGGCTCGATTCGCCAACCGGCGGCCTTTACCGGCACTGTCGGCATCAAGCCAACTTATGGCCGGGTGTCGCGCTGGGGGGTTATTGCCTTTGCTTCATCGCTTGATCAGGCCGGGCCGATTGCCCGCGATGTGCGCGATGCAGCGATCATGCTGAAATCGATGGCCAGTCATGATCCGATGGATACCACCTCGGTAAATGCCGAAGTGCCTGATTATGAAAAGGCT
>DAOUPT010000002.1 GCA_030626025.1 Anderseniella sp.
CTTCTCGTATCAAACCAGCACTTTCAGGCGCCACCCAAACCCACCACCACAAAGGCGACCCGATGCAGTGTTTCAGTGCGGGCTGGTGAAAAGATATCTAGCATGAAACGCAGAACTAGTCAAGAACATTATAAGAACATACATGCTTTCAATATAGAACCCGCAGTGGAGGTTTCGACACAACAGTGTCAAAACCGACTGGGCCATTGAGGCCCCGGCGCGCAATCGTGCCGCCCCCGCGGAGCGGAGCCCGCAGGGCGACAGCGTGAGCGCAGCAAAGCACACCCCCAACTCTCACCCCCAGATATCAACCTCTTTGCCCTCGGCCCTCATTTTGTCTGCCTTGGCCTGCAGGAAACGCTGGAAATCTATGGTTTCATAATGATCCCCGGCGATAAACTCAAAGAAGGTGATAAAGTGGAAGCGTTTGAAATAGCCCGGCATTCTGGCGATTTGCAGTTGTTTGCCATTCAGGCCATCAAGACCTTCCAGGTTTGGTCTGATGAACACAATGGTCGGTGTGAACAGGACACCCCAACGCCGGGCCAGGTCGCGTTCTTCCATGGTTTTGCCGTCAAAATCGGTAACTTCTTTAGAACCGAAAATATTGATTTGCAGAACGCCGAATTTCTCCTGAATGAAATCAGAAATATAGGCTTGCGACAGGTTTTTCTCGTGCATGGCAGCGCAATAGGGGCAGCCTTTTTGCTCAAAGAAAATGGCAAAATGCTTGTTTTTCTTGGCCAATTCGCCATGGTCCTCTTTGAGGTCCATAAAGGTTTCCATAAACCACGGCTGGGTGTGCATGCCTTCAGCGTTAAGTTTGGCAATGGCCGGAGCAGCAAGTGTTGGCAGCAAGGCGGCAGCACCGGCGGTTAAACAAAAATCACGACGTTTCATCATGCTATCCTCCAATAGTTTTAAGGCAGTATAGCAGATTTGGTCACCGACAGCAGATCACAGTCCTGTGTGGCAGCTTTGCAGCCACCAAGTGGCTATTTTTTTTGGCCTTTGATGTCGCTTTGCAGGGACCTGATGCGGTTGGCAAGTGAGACCACATTGGATTCTTCCCCGTCATCTTTACTGTCATCCTTACCTTCATCATCAGAACTGTCATTCTGAGCCTTGGCCAACTTGCCGGTTCCCTTTGTTGAGGCTTGCTCTTTAACAACCGGTGCAACGCTGGGCGTTTTTACATCTTCAAGCTGTTTAAGCTTCTCATTCCAGTCTTCATCAAGCTTGGCCAGTTCTTTTTGCAATTCATCGGTTTCACGCTCGGCCTCTTCAAGCTGGCGCTCAATCTTGCTGCTACCACTGTCAAGCTGATCGAGGTAGACATCCTTATTGGACTTTTTCGCCCCGGCAGATGGTTTCTTCTTTGTTGTTTTGTCCTGTATAATTACCCCGGTCAGGGTTTTCAGCTCCGAATGTTGCTGGGTCAGTTGCACCCGCTGATCCTCAATTTGTTTCGACAACAAATTAAGGTCTGAAATGCGGGTTTGCAGCCGTTCTGTTGCCGACATGTCAGCCTGACCGACAATCGCATTGGCGTTAATCGCCATTTTCAGCTGGTCCTGTAAATTATCAATCAGGGCTGATTTGCGTTGCAGCTGCTCACCGCTGTCGCGCAATTGCTCTTTGAGGTTTTGCGCGCTCTGGGTGCGGATCACCAATTCCTGTTCCAGCGGCACCATCTGATTTTTGAGGTTTTCAATCTCTTCGTCACGCTCGGAAATAATGCCGTCGCGATCCTTGATTTCACCGGCCAGCCGGTCAACCCGGTTGCGATTGCGCGACACCTCGGCGGTTTGTTCAGCCAGACGGGTTTTAAGGTCATTGAGGCGCAATTCCAGCTTGCGTGACAGCATCGCACCTTCAGCCCGCAATTTGTCTTTATCTGCCTGCAAGGCAGCTATGGTCACAGGATCTTCACGGCGCGAGCGACGTTTGCCAAGACCAATCGCCTCACCCCACAACAACTTGCCCAATATCAACGCCAACAGCAATGCAACAGCAAAGCCAAGGATGATCAGCATAATTGTCTCTATTTGAGACATATTAACCCCCAAAATTACATTCAAATCCAGTATGCACCAGCCGATGCAATTTGGAAACCAGTTAAGACTTTATTAACCCCAATGCCAGTCAAAAAAAAGCCACCGGCTGAACGCTGATGGCTTTTAAACTAAACGGCATTTTGTTGCTAAAATTTAAAACGGGTTCCAGGTTGGTTTTGCAGTGTATTTCAAATAACCGATATTGGCCCCGAGCCGGGCGCCAACGCCGGTGCGAATGGGAGCCAGCGAGAGTTTTTCATTCGATTGAAAATTCACACCCAGTCCGCCAATCAGATAGGCCGAACCATCAACGCCAACAAAACGGCTGAAAATATCATTGGTATCGTCAATATTATAAACCAGCACCAGAGAGCGCGACCCGTTGCCGCCAAAATCAAAACCAACCGATGGGCCCTGCCAGTAAACTTTTTGCTGAGTACCGTTTTTCAGAAACAGGGTTCCCTCGCCATAGCGCAAACCACCGACAAAGGCACCAGCAGCTTCTTCACCGATAATATAACCCTGCGGTCGCCCGGCTTTCTGAAACACATATTCAATCGCCTGAGCCAGACCACTGGTTGTGCTGCCAAAAAAGCCATGGCCCCTGACCATGATTTCAGAAGAGGAAAAAGTCTCACGCGGTGAATGTTGCGGTTTGCTGTAAGCTGCTTTCTGGCTCTTGTAACCGCTAAAATTATCCCGGCTTTCAGCATTGGCTGAGGCGGAAAAAGCAATAGCAGCACTAACAGCAACGGCGGCAATCGTCCTAGAAACAAGAGGGGAAACAAGAGGTGAAATAGGGGGCAGATTGGTCATGATAAACTCGTTTTACAGCCAGAATTGAACGGTTTGGTTCTCCCGGTCTGGTTGCCGGACAAAACCATCAAATTGCTCTATATCTGCTTGCGCATCCCGTTAAATGCTCACGACATCTCCCAAATCTTTGTTCAGGTTGTCAGTCAGGGCATTGCTATTGTCATCTTGCCCAACTATATGGCCAACATGCGGCCAAACAGAGGTTTGATAAAGAATTGCTGCTATTGTAAGCCCGTTATGGCTTCCAAAAGGTTAATTTTATTAGGATTTGGGTAAATTATGGAGCAGATCATCGGCTTTATCGCCCTGTTATTCGGCATCGGTCTGGCCGCTGGCATGGTCTGGCTGCAAAACCGCCCCAAAACCGATTTCAAAGTCTCCCTAATCCCCCACACCCCGCTATTGTTCGTTGGCGCCCTGATCGCCATCGTGGCAACGGCATATTTGCTAAGTGTCTATGGCATTGATCTTCCCGAACGTGGGTCGCGCTTCTAAACCCGCTCCAAAACACAGGCAATCCCCTGCCCGACGCCGATACACATCGTTGCCAGCGCCCGTTGCTTACCGCTATTTGCCAACTCCAGCGCTGCCGTTCCGGCCAGCCGCGCTCCGGACATGCCAAGCGGATGACCGAGCGCTATGGCACCGCCATTGGGATTTACATGTGCTGCATCATCGCTCAAACCCAGCTCACGCGTCACCGCCAAAGCCTGAGCAGCAAAAGCTTCGTTTAACTCGATAATGTCGATATCAGTGATGCTCAGACCAAGCCTGTCGAGCAATTTTTGCGTTGCCGGGGCCGGTCCGAACCCCATAATACGCGGTTCCACACCGGCAACGCCAGTACCGACAATGCGCGCGACAGGGGTAAGACCGTGAGCTTTAGCAGCTTTTTCGCTGGCGATAATCAGAGCCGCTGCACCGTCATTAACGCCCGAGGCATTACCCGCTGTCACCGACCCATTCTCACGAAAAGGCGTTCCCAGCTTGGCCAATTGTTCGGCCGTGGTGCCGGGACGCGGGTGTTCGTCCGTATCAACCACCACATCATCACCGCGTCGCTTTGGAATAACCACCGGCGTAATCTCCTGTGCCAGACGGCCATTTTCCATCGCCGTACCGGCCCGGGTTTGCGAACGGGCTGCAAAAGCGTCCTGGTCCTGGCGCGAGATATTGAAGTCCTCGGCAACATTCTCACCGGTTTCTGGCATCGAATCCACCCCATATTGCGCCTTCAGCTTACGATTGACAAAGCGCCAGCCAATCGTGGTGTCGTAAATCTCGGCATTACGTGAAAAGGCAGTTTCAGCTTTGGGCATCACCATCGGTGCCCGCGACATGGATTCAACTCCGCCGGCGATAATCAAATCCGCATCCCCGGCCCGAATAGCCCGGGCCGCCATGCCCACAGCATCCAGCCCCGAGCCGCACAGGCGATTGACCGTGACACCGGGGGCGGTAACTGGCAAACCGGCCAGAAGCGCTGCCATCCGCGCCACATTGCGATTGTCTTCCCCGGCCTGATTGGCACAACCATAAAAGATATCGTCAAGCTGCTGCCAATCGACGTCACCATTACGCGCCATCAGGGCAGAAATCGGAATGGCGGCCAGATCATCGGTCCGCACCGACGATAAAGCCCCGCCAAACCGCCCAATCGGGGTACGAATGTAATCACAGATGAAAGCCTCAGCCATTGCTTTTGTCCCTATATTAGCCCAAGTTTCTTATCAACAGTTTTCCTTAGTGGTCCATTAGACAAGAGAAATCAACCATGTTCCGTTTTGCACTGATTTGCGCGCTGGCACTCTTTAGTTTTTGCGGGCCAGCCGTGGCCCAAGCCGTAGAAGGCGATGACGCTCCACTACGCTTTGGTCGCTTTGAATACCAAGGCAAAATCTGGTACGGATTTTTGTCTTCCGGCGGTGTTCACCAACTCGACGGCAGCTATTTCAAGGAAGGCACCAAGCTGACCGGCAAGGTCATTGCCCTCGACAAGGTCCGGTTGCTGGCACCCTCGGTCCCATCGAAAGTGATCGGTATTGCCTGGAACTACAAGAATCATGGGGGACAAAAAAGTGGGCCAAAGAGTAAAGACCTGAAATTCTTTGCCAAACTGCCATCATCGATCATCGCCACTGGCGAACAGATCATCCCGCCACCGGGCTCGACAAATTTGCATTACGAAGGCGAAATGGTCATCGTCATCAGCGACCGGGCTAAAAACGTCCCGGTCAACAAGGCCGATGATTACATCTTTGGCGTCACCATCGGCAATGATGTGACCGAGCGCGGATACCCCTTTTCCCCCTTTGACGTGTTGCGCTCAAAAGGCTCTGACACCATGGCCCCACTCGGCCCGTGGATAGTCCCCGGCCTGAGCTATGACCGTTTACAACTGGTCACCAGACTGAACGGCAAAGTGGTGCAAAAAACCTCAACACGCAAAATGGTATTTTCCGTCAACCAGATCGTCTCACGCCTGTCACACTACATCACCCTTGAACCGGGTGATGTCATTTACACCGGCACGCCGGGCAAAACCAGCGCCATGAAACCGGGTGACAAGATCAAAATTACCCTTGAAGGTGTCGGCACCCTAACAAATACAGTTGGGAAATAAACGCTTGAACTGTCGTTTTCCGACCATACCTTCATAACCGCTTTTCCTATGATCCTACCAAAACAAAAAACAAGAGACAGACATGCTTGAACAAAAACTCAAAAACGGTGATTTCGTCATCACCGCTGAAATTGTCCCTCCCCTTTCCGGCAGCGCCGACGATTTGATCAAGCGGGTGGCACCACTCAGCGGCCTGGTTGATGCGGTTAATCTGACCGACGGAGCCGGCGCGCGGCTGGCCATGTCATCCCTGTCAGCCAGCGCCATACTGGTACGCGAAGGCTTTGAGCCAATATTGCAAATGACCTGCCGCGACCGCAATAGAATTGGCATTGCTTCAGACCTGCTGGGAGCCAGCGCTCTTGGCATTGAGAATCTGCTGATATTACGCGGCGATGACCCGACCAAAGGCGACATGCCCGATGCCAAACCGGTTTTTGATCTTGAATCATCCAACGTCATCGAGATGGCGGCTAATCTGCAAAGTGTACTTGGTGATGAGGGGCGTAAAATTGCCTCGTTGCCAAAATTTCATGTCGGTTGCGCCGATGCGCCCCATGATCCGGCCCCGGACTGGCAAGCCGATGGCCTGCGGGCCAAAATCGACGCCGGTGCACAATTTGCCCAAACCCAGTTTTGTTTCGATGTGGAAATTGCCAAACGATATTTCGCCCATCTGACCGCTCAGGGCATCACCGGACAACTCAAATTTATCGTTGGCGTCGGCCCCCTGCTGTCAGCCAAACAGGCCCACTTCATGAACGACAATTTGTTTGGCGTTACCGTGCCCGACCACATCTTGAACCGTATGGAAAACGCCGATGACCAAAAAGCTGAAGGCCGCAAAATCTGCGCCGAAATCGTCACCGGCCTGAGAGACATCCCCGGCATCAGCGGCGTTCACATCATGGCGCCAATGCAAAGCGGGCAGGCCATTGCTCAAACCGTCAGAGAAATTCAGGCTTCTTAGCTCTCATTACGCCGCCTGACTTCGCCCATAAACCGTTCGCGGATGGTAATCGGACTCATCTCAATCACCGGCACGTCAATGTTGCCGGAATCGCACTTGGCGACAATCACCGTCATTTGATCACCGTCGAGCGCTGTTTGCAACGCGTCTGCCGTTTCAGCAGCTTCGCACTCAACCACGTTTTCACAGCCACATGCCCGCGCTACTGCCGCCAGACTGGTTTTGCGACCGGCATAGGTCGGCTGATCACCGGTTGAGCCGTAACTGCCATTATCAACAATAAGCAAGATGTAGTTAGGGCGCGGATTATTGGCGATAGTTGCCAGCGTTGCCAGATTGGTCAGCACCGAGCCGTCACCATCAATGGCAATGACTTTTTCCGTTTGCGCCAGCGCCACACCAAGGCCGATGGAAGAACTAAGCCCCATGGTGCCAAGCATATAAAAATTATTCGGCTGATCACCGAGCATGAACAATTCCTGCGATGGCAAACCGATATTACAGACCACCAGTTGATCGGCAATAACCGGCAGAATAGATTTGAGTAACTGGCTTCTGATCATTGTGCTGTACTCCAGAAATTTGCATCGGTCAGGATTGCAGTTGGCTTTTTGCACATGGCAGTGTGCTTGAGAATTCCATCCAACTCCTCCACCTGTTCTCCATGATGAAAATGATAGGTCGGGATGCCCAATTGTTGTAAAATAGCTTTGGTGTGGACGGCCATTTCGACCTGACAGGCAACTTTTTCACCCACTTCACCGCGATAACTGATCAGCATCGGCAACGGGATCTGATAATATTGAATGAGCGTTGCAAGGGTATTGACGACAACCCCAATCGCCGTGTTTTGCATGATGATACAAGGCCTCTTACCGCCCATATACGCCCCGGCGCACAAGCCCATACCCTCGTCTTCCTTGTTCGATGGAACATGCAAAATCTCATCACGGCCTTGCAGCACCTCAATAACCCCGGCCAACTGCTTGCACGGCACGGTAGTCACAAACCCGATGTCATTTGCGACAAGATCATCAACAATCCTGCGATCAACTTCCTTGACCATTGTAGCATTTACCTTCCTGATTTTATGTTGTTTTGCCTGATTTTATTTTTTGTTTGTATAACAACGAACATGTACGCAGGCACAGGTCAAGCGGCAAAATAACAACAGCGGTATGTAAAGGAATTTTACTCTGGTTTTTTGAGAAACCGCCTCGTATCATCAAACAGCTTTTCAAGGTCTTTCATCCGTGCCCGGGTTTGTGGCCAGCGATGGGTTTCGACCGCCGCCACCAGCGCTTCGACAATAAATAGTGTTACAACCGCCGAATCCCAACCCGACGGCACTTCAATGCGCACCGCCAGCGTATGGGCTGCCCGGGTCGAAACCGGAGACATCCACTGATCGGTAAACAGCACAATTTTGATGCCGCGCTGTTCGGCCAGCTTGGCAAGATCAGACAGATTGGCCTCATATCGCCGAACATCAAATAAAACCAGCACATCACCCTTGCTTAAATTGAGCAAATGATGCGGCCAGCGACTGGGCGAAGACGACAACAAAGTCACATCATCGCGAAGCACTTGCAAATGGGTGGCCAGATAATCAGCGACCGAATGACTGAGCCGCCCGCCGACAATTGCTATTTTCCTGTTTTCATCAGCCAGCAACTCACTGACTTTGTCAAAGGTGTGATGATCAATCTGGCGCAGGGATGAAGACAGGTTTTCCATGGTCGCGATGGCGAACTGATTGAGAATATGTTCTTCCGGCGCTGCATTGGCCCAGCGCTCGTGTTTGACAATTGGATTGGCAAGAGTTTGCTTCAATTCTTTGCGAAGGGCCGCCTGAAATCCCGGAAAACCCTTAAAGCCAAGCTTTTTCGCAGTCCGAAGCACCGTCGGTGTCGAAATATTCGCATTTGCCGCAACCTCAGTAATGCTGGCTAAACCAGCAACAGGGTAGTTAGCCATCAAAGTATCGGCAAATTTACGCTCTTTTCGTGTCAGGTCACTATAGCGGCTTCTAATCAGTTCTGAGATCGTAAGTTGTGTGTTAGCGACCATAAAACAATGGCTTCCCTGATTGTAAACTTTCCCCCGAATGATATTTCTAACACAAAATACCAACGATTTGCGACAATTGCGGAAAAATTTTGTAAATAAATTGACAAAGCAATATCGGTCTGAAAATAATCGATCATGCGAGCAAATCCAGAACGCCATACACAACAGGCAATCGCCCTGCGGACTGACAAGGGCCAAGCAGCCATTGTTGTCGCCAAAGAGGCTTCCTCACCCTATGTCGTGGTTTGCGAGCATGCCGGTTTGCAGATCCCTGACGCGTTGGCTGATATGGGGCTGTCAGAAGCCGAATTACACAGCCACATTGCCTGGGACCCCGGTGCTGCAACGGTGGCCGAACTGTTGGCCCGCAAGCTTGAAGGCACCTTGATCAAACAACGCTATTCGCGCCTGGTCTATGATTGCAACCGTCCTCCATCTTCACCAGAGGCCATGCGCGATGTTTCAGAAAATACCCAAATCCCGGCCAATCGTAGTTTGAGTGATGAAGAAAAACAATGGCGGACCGACCATATCTACACCGCATTCCATCACACCGTGGCACAACAGCTTGACCGGCGCAGCGCGCCTATTCTGGTGACCGTGCACAGCTTCACTCCGGTTTATAATGGCCACCATCGCGCCGTTGATGTTGGCATCCTACACGACCTCGACACCCCCCATGACGCCTTGCTGGCCGATGCGATGCTGTCATCGGCTCAATTTGACGACGGCATAAGTGTTCAACGCAACCAACCCTATGGCCCGCAAGACGGTGTCACCCACACTTTGCAGATGCACGGTCAGAAAAGACAGATTTTAAACGTCATGATAGAAATCAAAAACACCCTCATTGCCGATGAGAAAAGCCAGCAACACTATGCCCACCAGCTGGCCCAAACAATAAAAACTGCGGTTGATGTAATCAAATCAACCCCTGCACAAGTTTAAGGAGAGCAACATGGCTGGTCTTGGAATTAAAACAATTGAGGACGCCAAAGCGATTGTCAATGAACGCAGCATCGACAACGTCAAAATCGGCTTCTTTGATTCCGATGGCATTATGCGCGGCAAATATATGAGCCGGTCAAAATTCTTTTCCTCTCTCGATAAAGGCTTTGCCTTTTGCGATGTGGTGCTCGGCTGGGACTCCAACGATGAGTTGTATGACAACGTTAAATACACCGGCTGGCACACCGGCTATCCCGATGCCCCGATGCGGATTATTCCCGATAGCGCCAGAGAACTTTCCTTCGAAGAAAACACCCTGCTGTTTCTGGCCGAGTTTACCCATGAAGCTGAAAAAATCTGTCCGCGCGGTACGCTAAGGCGGGTCTTGCAACGGGCCGATGATATGGGCCTGAAAGCATTTGGTTCCTGCGAGTTCGAATTCTTTGTTTTCAACGAGGACTCACAATCAATCCGCGACAAGGGCTATCGCAATCTGGAAAACATCACGCCTGGATCATTCGGCTATTCCATGTTGCGCACCTCGGTCTATGCTGATTATTACGAAGAATTGCTGGCCATGGCTGTCGAGATGGATTTCCCGATAGAAGGCCTGCACACCGAAACCGGCCCCGGCGTTCTTGAAGCCGCTTTAGCCTTTTGTGATGTATTGGGCGCTGCCGACAAGGCTGCCCTGTTTAAAACCTACACCAAAATCATGTCAATGAAACGCGGCTGGATGGCCACATTTATGGCCAAATATTCCCCCGACTGGCCCGGTCAATCGGGTCACATCCACCTGTCCTTGCAGAAAAAGGACGGCGGTTCGGCCTTTTATGATGACAGCAAACCCGACAATATGTCCGATCAAATGCGCTGGTTCATCGGCGGTCAACAGGCCCTGATGCCGGAATTCCTCGCCATGGTTGCCTGCACCGTCAACTCTTATACCCGCCTCATCCCCGGCTTCTGGGCCCCGACCGAGGCCAGCTGGGGTGTCGAAAACCGCACCTGTGCCTTGCGCGCCATCATCGGCTCGCCAAATTCACAACGGGTCGAATACCGCATCGCTGCTGCCGATATAAACCCCTATATCGCCCTGTCCGCCGCATTGGGCTCGGGCCTGTGGGGCATCGAAAACAAAATCGAGCCCGATGCTGGCATTGTCGGCACCGCCTACAACCAGAAATTCCCGGCCAAACGCCAACTACCGCGCACCCTGATGGAAGCCGCCGTACGCCTCAAGCGCTCAAAACCAGCCCGCGACATGTTCGGCGACGAATTCGTAGACCACTATTCCGCCACCCGCGAATGGGAAGAACGCGAATTCCGCAAAGCCATCACCGACTGGGAAATGCAGCGTTATTTCGAGATAATTTAAAGTCAACAAGTGAACAAGAGACAAGACAAGTAAAATGGTAAAATGTATTTCTCCCGCCGATGGCAGTGTGTTTGCCGAACGCAGCATAGCAACGCAAGCTGAAATTGATGCGGCGCTGGAAAAAGCCCACAGCGCCCAAAAGAGCTGGCGCAAGCTGAGCATTGCCGAACGGGCCAAACACTGCACCGCTGTGGTTGATGCCATGGTCGCCATGAAAGACGAAATCGGCCCCGAATTGGCCACCTCCATGGGCCGCCCGATCCGCTATGGCGCTGGTGAAGTCGGTGGTTTTGAAGAACGTGCCCGCTATATGATTTCCATAGCCGAACAGGCCCTTAGCCCCGTTAACCCCGGCGACAAACAGGGTTTTGAACGCTCAATCGAACGCGTCCCCCTTGGCGTGGTTTTCACCATCGCCCCGTGGAATTTCCCCTTCATGACCGCCGTCAATTCAATTATCTCGGCCCTGATGGCTGGTAACGTTTCGATCCTCAAACACGCCTCTGCCACCCTGATTATTGGCGAGCGTTTCGAAAAGGCATTCAAAGCCGCCGGTGTCCCTGAGGGCATCTTCCAGCACCTGATTTTATCCCACGGCCAGACCGCCGACATCATCGGCAGCGGCAAAGTCGACATGGTCTGCTTTACCGGCTCGGTCCCCGCCGGTCGCCAGATCGAACAGGCCGCCGCCAACCAGTTTATTCCCGTTGGCCTTGAGCTTGGCGGCAAGGACCCGGCCTTTGTCCGCGCCGATGCCGACATTGCTTTCGCCATCGAAAACATCGCCGATGGCGCCTATTTCAACTCCGGCCAGTCCTGTTGTGGCATCGAGCGGATTTATGTTCATGAAGATGTCTGGGATGAATTCGTCCCCGGTTTTGTCGAACTGGTCAAAGGCTACGTGCTCGGCAACCCGCACGATGAGGCCACAACCTTAGGCCCACTGATAAAACCAACAGCTGCTGATTTCGTCCGCCAGCAAATCACCGACGCGGTCGCAGCTGGCGCTATTGCCCACATCGGTGCTCCAGATTTTGCCATGGACACCAAAGGCTCACCCTACCTTGCCCCGCAAGTGCTCACCAATGTCGATCACTCCATGTCGGTGATGATGGATGAAAGCTTCGGCCCGGTCGTTGGCATCATGAAAGTTTCAAGCGATGAAGAAGCCATCACCCTGATGAACGACTCCCCCTTTGGCCTGACCGCCTCCATCTGGACCACCGATGTCGATGCAGCACGCGAGATCGGCGCAGATTTGGAAACCGGCACCGTCTTCATGAACCGCTGCGACTACCTGGACCCGGCCCTGGCCTGGACCGGCTGCAAAGACACCGGTCGCGGTTGCACTTTGTCAGCGGTCGGCTATGAAGCATTGACGAGGCCAAAGTCGTTTCATTTACGGATAGAAACCACATAATAACAAACCGCCCCGACTGCGACCAATCGCGTCGTGAATATTGGGGATAGGCTGCCGGTTTTATTTGGGAATCGGGGCGTCCTCGTGTAATAGATGTCAACGGTTCTTGGTGGTTTCCATCATGGGCCGTTACGTGTTTTTACACACTGAATTTCTTATAAGGATTTTGTCATGGCGAATGTTGTTGTTGTTGGGGCCCAGTGGGGTGATGAGGGCAAGGGCAAGATTGTTGACTGGTTGTCTGAACGGGCCGATATTGTTGCTCGCTTTCAGGGCGGTCATAACGCTGGACATACCCTCGTCATTGATGGCGTTGTGTATAAATTATCAGCCCTGCCATCGGGCGTTGTCCGTGGTGGCAAGCTGTCTGTTGTCGGCAATGGCGTGGTGCTTGACCCATGGGCGCTACTCAAAGAAATCGATGGTATCCGCAAACAGGGCGTTGACATTTCAACTGAAAATTTCCGCATCGCTGAAAACACCACCCTTATTCTGCCCCTGCACCGCGAGCTTGACGGCATTCGCGAAGCTGCCGCCGGTAAAGGCAAAATCGGCACCACCGGCCGCGGCATTGGCCCGGCCTATGAGGACAAGGTCGGACGACGCGCCATTCGAGTTTCTGATCTGGCCAATCTCGGCTCACTGGAAGCCAAAATCGACCGCCTGCTGGCCCACCACAACGCCTTGCGCAAGGGCCTTGGTGTGGACCTTGCCGATGGTGCCGAGCTTTACAAACAACTGGAAGAACTGGCCCCGAAAATCCTGCCCTTTATGGATTGCGTCTGGGACTTGCTCGACAAGGCCAAGCGCGGCGGCAAGCGGATTTTGTTTGAGGGTGCCCAAGGCACCATGCTTGATATCGATCACGGCACCTACCCTTATGTGACCTCATCCAACACCATCGCCTCACAAGCTGCCACCGGCACCGGCATGGGACCCAATTCGCTCAATTATGTACTGGCCATTGCCAAAGCCTATACCACAAGGGTCGGTGAAGGCCCCTTCCCGACCGAGTTGTTTGATGCGGTCGGCCAGCAGATTGGCGAACGCGGCCACGAGTTTGGCACCGTCACCGGTCGCCAGCGCCGTTGTGGCTGGTTTGATGCGGTCATGGTCCGCCAGGCAATGAAAACCTCCGGCGTCACCGGTGTTGCTCTGACCAAACTTGATGTGCTTGATGGTCTTGAAGAGGTCAAGGTCTGTATCGGTTACGAACTGGATGGCAAAACCATCGAACGTTTCCCGGCCAGCATGGGTGCTCAGGCCCGGGTCAAGCCGGTGTATAAAAGCTTTGAAGGCTGGAGCGGCAAAACCGAAGGGGCTCGCTCATGGGATGAGTTACCGGCCCAGGCGGTCAAATATGTCCGCCAGATCGAGCAATTGATCGAAACCCCGGTAGCCCTGTTATCCACCAGCCCCGAACGCGAAGACACAATCTTGATGAAAGATCCATTTGAGGATTGACGTCACTGGCGTGCCAGTGAACGTCAACCCCCGGACTTGTTCCGGGGGTCTAGAGCATCCCTTTTTTTAATCTGTCTGAACTTCAGGCCTTAAAACTCCAGCGCTTTGGCCTGACGCACATGAGGCAGCGCTTCCAGTTTGGCCAGAACCTCAGCCGAAACACCGCCATCAATTTCAACCAGCGCAATCGCTGCATCACCTTCGGCTTGGCGGCCAAGGTTAAAGGTTGCGATATTCAGACCGGCGTCACCAAGCGCCACACCCAACGCACCGATAAAGCCCGGCTTGTCTTCGTTGGACACATACAACATGTGATCGCCAAGTTCGGCTTCCATGTTAATGCCCTTGATCTGAATGATCCGTGGCTTGCCATCGGAAAACACCGTGCCGGCAACCGAACGGGTCTGGGTTTCACTCCGCACAATCAGGCGAATATAGTTTTCATAAACACCGCGTTTGGTCTGGCGCACTTCATCCACCATAATGCCGCGCTCTTTGGCCATAATCGGTGCTGAAACCATATTAACTTCGCCAAGCAGCGGTCGCATCAAACCAGCCAGCAAAGCCGACGTCAGAGCCGAGATATTCATATCAGCCACTTCACCGCAATACTCAATGGTCACTTCCTCAAGGGCCGAATTGGTCAGTTGTCCGGCAAATGAACCCAATTGCTCAACCAGTTTGATAAATGGCTTGAGCTTGGGCGCTTCTTCGGCTGAAATCGATGGCATATTAAGGGCATTTGAAACCCCGCCAAGCATCAGATAGTCGGCCATTTGTTCGGCCACCTGCAAGGCAACATTTTCCTGTGCTTCAGATGTTGCCGCCCCGAGATGCGGCGTACACACGACATTTTCCATACCGAACAGATCATTGTCGGTTGCTGGTTCTTTTTCAAACACATCAAGCGCCGCACCAGCCACATGACCTGCTTCTAAAGCTGCTTTGAGCGCCACTTCGTCGATCAGACCGCCGCGGGCACAATTGATAATCCGTACACCCTTTTTCATTGCATTCAGCGCTCTTGCATCAATAATATTGCGGGTTTTGTCGGTCAGTGGTGTGTGCAGTGTCAGGAAATCAACCCGCTTGAACAATTCGTCAAGCTCGACCTTTTGCACACCCAGCTCGACGGCCCGCTCAGGCGACAGGAAGGGGTCAAAGGCGATCACTTTCATTTTCAGACCAAGAGCCCGGTTAGCAACGATCGAACCAATATTACCGCACCCGATCAGGCCGAGGGTTTTGTTGAAAACCTCGACGCCCATAAAGCGGCTCTTTTCCCATTTGCCCGCTTGAGTGGATTTATTGGCCATCGGAATTTGCCGGGCGACAGCCAGCATCATCGCAATAGCATGTTCTGCCGTTGTCACCGTATTACCAAATGGCGTGTTCATCACAATGATACCGCGATTGGAAGCTGCCGGAATGTCTACATTATCAACCCCGATACCGGCCCGGCCGATAACTTTAAGGTTTTCAGCCGCAGCAATAATCTTTTCAGTCACCTTGGTTGCCGAACGAATGGCCAAGCCATCATAATCCTTGATCGCTGCCAGCAAGGCATCCTTGTCCTTGCCAAGATCAGGCATAAAATCAACTTCAAGACCACGATCTTTGAAAATTTGAACAGCAGTTTCACTAAGTTTGTCAGATATAAGTACGCGCGGGGCCATTGGACCACTCCTTCGCTAGAATTAAGTTATAAAAAAATTATTTGGAGCTTTGAGCAAAGGCCCAGTCGAGCCATGGCGTTAACGCTTCAAGGTTTGAAGCCTCAACCGTTGCACCGCACCAGATCCGAAGACCGGCCGGTGCATCACGGTAAGCACCCAGATCAAGGGCCGCACCTTCTGCTTCCAGCAACTTGACCATTGCCTTGGGCAACGCCACCTTAGCTGCATCATCAAGGCCTTGCGTAGCACTGTCGGAAAGTTTCAGGCAAACAGACGTATTCGAGCGGATGGCCGGATCAACAACCAGATGTTCAACCCAGTCGGTTTTCTCAACCCAGGCATTGATAACAGCCGCATTGGCATCAGCCCGCTTGATCAGACCTTCAAGGCCGCCCAGGTTTTTCGCCCATTCCAGCGCCTGGACATAATCTTCAACGCAGATCATCGAAGGTGTGTTGATGGTTGCACCCTTGAAAATACCGGCGTTGATTTTACCGTTTTTGGTCAAACGGAAAATCTTTGGCATCGGCCATGGCGGTGTATAACTTTCAAGCCGCTCAACCGCCCTTGGTGACAAAATCAGCATACCATGAGCCGCTTCACCACCGAGCACTTTTTGCCAGGAGTAAGTAACAACATCAAGTTTTTCAAAATCAAGGTTCTGGGCAAACGCCGCCGAGGTTGCATCGCAAATGGTCAGGCCCTTGCGGTCGCTGTTAATCCAGTCACCATTGGCAACCCGCGCCCCTGACGTTGTCCCGTTCCAGGTGAAAACCACATCACGATCAAAATCAACTTCGCCTAAATCAGGCAGTTCACCATAGGTAGCCGTCAGCGTCCGGACATTGTCAAGTTTGAGCTGTTTGGCAACATCATTTACCCATCCAGCACCAAAGCTTTCCCATGACAGCATGTCCACACCGCGCTCGCCGAGAAGCGACCACAGCGCCATTTCCATCGCCCCGGTATCAGAGGCAGGGACAATGCCGATGAGATAATCATCGGGCACCTGCAAAACCTCGCGGGTAAGATCGATAGCATATTGCAAGCGCTGTTTACCCTCACCGGAGCGGTGCGAGCGGCCTGTCATTGCGTTTTTAAGAAAATCACTATTCCAGCCAGGCAATTTTGCACAGGGGCCGGAAGAAAATTGCGGATTAGCCGGCCGCAATGCCGGTTTGGTCGTGGTCATTTATGATCATCCTTACAGATGCTAGCCTCTCGTTGGGGAGAGGTGTCCCACTGCGCGATGTAGTGATTTAAATGATCACCGTCAACCGGTTATTTCGTCCCTAGATTAGTTGACATATAAAAAAACCCGGGAACAATCAAGTTCCCGGGCCAGGGTAATTCCCGAACTACTGTTTTAATTTCAATAACTTACCATTGACCAAAGTGATACCGCATACCCACCTTGATTTCATGGGAATTTAAGTTGTCCACGGTCATCGGCGTGGCACCTTTCGAGCGGGCATATCCGAGATCGACATAACGGTATGCAACATCAAGCATCAGATTATCGGTAATATCATATGAGATTCCGGCACCGATATTGTAGGCAAAGGCTGTCCGCGAACCATCGGTTGAACCCACAGGCAGCGTCATGCCGGTCAGTCGATGATGGGCAAAACCAACACCACCGCCAATATAAGGGGTAAAGCCATTGTAATTGGTAATATCCCAGAAAGCATTCAGAAAGCCGGTATAGGTTTCAAGATCAGCATCAATGCCGCCAAAAGCTTCAGTAAGTGAGGCTTTAAAACGATATCCACCGGTTACCTCAATCCGCATATTCTCTACAACCCGGCAGCCCGCGCCAGCTTCAACAAAAGCGTGATTGGCCACCCTTTCATCGGTTGCATTTGTAAATGCGCCACCAGCCTGTTTGGTAATCGTTGGACGCTGATGAAAGGAACCGCCGACATCAGCCCGGGCATAAAAGCATGAGGGTTGCTCATCAACAACTTCTACATATTGTGGCGGCGGAGGTGGCGGTGAAATATCAGCCGCGTTGCTCGCATTTACCCCAAAAAACCCAATAACGCAGACACCAGCTAACAAACCAACACGAAACTTCATAACTCAACTCCATTTTGCAAGCCATTACACTGTCTTGCGATCCTGACAAACTCGTCCGCACTCAAAATTAAAAAGCTGAACGATTATTCAAGAAGGAGTATTAACCAAACCAATTAAGAAGGGATTAAGGCTAACAAAAAGTTTCTGATGGCTTGTAAAAAGCTGGATTCAGTTACGCGCGCCGCACAAAAACTGCCCTTTCCTAATGCGGTTCACCCTGCTCGGCATTGCGCAATTCCATGGTTTTCAGATAGGCCGGGCGGGTTCTCAGGCGTTCTATATAGTCGAGTACCGGTCCCTTGGGTATTTCCCATTTAGGGATATTTTGAGCCCAATTTGCACAATGGCACAGGATGATATCAGGAATTGTGAAAGTATCGCCAGTGACATATTCTTGGCTACCAAGACGCGTTTCCAGAACACCCATGGCCCGGTCAAACTCGTGTTTGGTGGCTCTGGCGATATCGGCAACAGCCAGTTCTTTGGGCAGGAAGAAACTGTGCTTGGCGTGGGTCCACAGCGCCGATTCGATATCATCGAGAACAAATTGTGTCCAGCTGTCCTGCTTGGCCCGCTCAATGGTTCCTGCCTTGTGTGTCAGGGCGCCATGTTTGTCGGCAAGAAACTGGCAGATGGCAACCGAGTCAAGGATAACATCATCGCCAACTAGCAAGGCCGGAACTTTGCCCGACGGGTTATGCTTGGCAATTTCTTCACTGCGCGGCATCGCCGGAATGTGTTCGTACTCAAGTTCCAATTCTTCCAAACACCACAAAACGCGAAAGCCACGGGTTTTCAGGCTGCCAATCAGTGTGTACATATTTATCAATCCCTCATGTAATTTATCTGTCTTTATCTATTACTAAAAGATAGGTAGATTAGACGCTCTCTGCAACGGAAAATTATTCGCATGAATGCAATTTTGGTCACGGTGGTGCCGGTTTTTTTGCTCATCGGCCTGGGTTTTTTTGCTGCCCGCATGAAGCTTATGGACACAGCCGGGGTGACTGGACTGCACAATTTTGTCTTTCTGTTTGCCATTCCCGCTCTGTTGTTTCGAACCGCCATGAAAGTCGAAATCGGCGCGTCGGCCCCCTGGAAGCTATGGGCGGCCTATTTCGGTTCTGCCGCAATTGTCTGGTTGCTGGCCGTATTGATTTCACCCAAAATACCGTCATTGCGCCCGGTTGGTGGGGCTCCGGCAGCCATCGCATCATCATTCGGCAATCTGGTGATGATGGGTATTCCGTTGTCATTTGCCCACTATGGCGAAGCAGCCGTTGTTCCAGCAGCATTAATCGTTGCCATTCACGCACCGCTACACTGGTTTTTTGCCACCTTGCGGGCCGAGTGGGTGGGGCGCGGCGGCGGTTCACTTGCCGTAACACTTAAAGAGTTGTTTGTGTCACTGGCCAAAAATCCGATTGTCATGGCCCTGCTGGCCGGAGCGCTGTGGGGGGCGACCGGACTGGGCTTGCACCCGATTGCTGACCGGACAATTTCGCTGCTCGGTCAGGCCGGTGTGCCAGCGGCCCTGTTTGCGCTGGGATTATCGCTGGCTGCTTATGGCCTGAAAGGCCACATGCGCGGCGTTACTGTTCTGCTGGTGTTGAAAATGGCAGTGTTTCCACTGGTCGCGGCAATCATGGCCTTTAAGGTTTTTGACCTGCCTCCCTTGGCAGCCAACATTATTGTCCTGTTTGCTTGCCTGCCACCAGGCGCCAATGCCTATCTATTTGCAACCCGCTACAAAGCCTCGATCGCCCCGGTATCAGGGGCAATCGGGCTTGGCACATTTTTGGCACTGTTCAGCGTAACGGCGGTATTCTGGTTGTTAGGGCCTTAAAGCGCTTAGAGCTTTTCCGGTTTAAACTAAACACAAGGGCAGCAAGCGCTGCCCCGGCGCCACTGCGCCGCGCCAGCGCAGGCCCGAACGGACACGTAGTGTCAGTGAGGATACGCCGTGAGCGGAATAAAATCAGGGCGATTCTGGCAAAGTCAGAAACGCCCTAGGCAATATCCTGCAACGGAGCAGCAACAGCCTGCGATCTGCCGGTAAACACCACATCATCACCCGACATTTCAGCAGTTAATCCATAAACCGCTTCACTGGCCAGACGCATGGCGTAATAGACCTGCACCAACCGGGCATCAAGCTCGGAAGCTTCCAGTTCGCCGTTCATAACCGCCAGAATTTTTTCAGGTATTTTTGCCCGGTCACCAACGGCGCGAACGGTGAAACCGTTTTCATCGGCTTCGACAATAATCTCGCCGCCACGCGGAATCGAACTCATCCCCATCAGCACCATATTGAGCAGCAGCTTTACTTCTGATTTAGGTCTCTGCACCCTCGGTGCGTTCCACTTCAGGGAAATTTTTTCATTGCCGATAAACATCGTCGTAATATCACCAGCTTCGCCCAGATCAATCAGGGTACCCATGCTGCCGGCAGCCCCAAAAGCCATCCGGCAAAATTGCAGTTTGGCCGAAGCTGATTTGGCTGATTGGGTTATAAGATCAAAAGCAATCTGGCGCATTTCAGGATCATCTTCATCCTCAAGCACTTCCAACCCGTTGGCTATGGCCCCGACCGGGGAAATAACATCATGGCAGACCCGGCTGCATAAAAGGGCGGCCAGATCAATATCTTCCAACAGTTTGTTTTGGTTCATTTTTCCCTCCAGATCACATTTTGATATTGATTCGTTATAAAACACTCGCGAGCATTGCCAAGGAGAAATTCATCAGTTGAATCAAGCCATTGTTTCGACTCATGTTTTTCTGACTGTTGTGCCGGACTGATTTTATTGTACAACAGATTTGGTATAAAAACGGCGAATCAAAAGGACTTAAATTGACACAAAAACCGACAAATGAACTGCTGACACTGGCCAACATCGCTATCGACGCCGGGGCGGTCATTATGGAAATCTACAAGCAAGGTATGGACGTAAAGCTGAAAAGCGATAATTCGCCGGTGACCCAGGCCGATGTAGACGCAGAGGCGGTTATTCTCAAAGGCTTGGCTGAATTTGACCCCCAAACCCCGGTAATTGCCGAAGAAGCTGTAGCCGGAGGCAAAAAGCCGGTTGCTGCACCGCGATTTTATCTTGTCGACCCCCTTGATGGCACCAGAGAATTCATCAGCCGCAATGGCGAATTCACCGTCAACATTGCTATCATCGAAGAAGGCAATCCAGTTTGCGGGGTAATATTTGCTCCGGCAATAAATCGTCTTTTTTGCGGCAGGAAAGATCTTGGAGCCTGGCAATCCAGCTTTTCCATCGGTGATGATCTTGCCGGGGCCGACTGGCAAAAGTTTCAAACACCGCCCTTGCCATTAAAAGACGTCATCGCCGTTGCCAGCCGGTCACACCGCGATCAGGAAACCGAAGATTGGCTCAAGGAAAAAGGCGTCGGCAAAGTTATCAGTGCCGGATCGTCTTTGAAATTTTGTCTGGTAGCCACCGGTGAAGCCCATTTATACCCACGCTTTGGCCGGACAATGGAGTGGGACACAGCCGCCGGTCATGCTATTGTCGTTGCCGCTGGTGGCAAGGTGGTGACCATTGATGGTTTGCCATTGCGCTATGGCAAACAGCAACGCGGATTTGATAATCCGGCGTTTTTTGTGTCTTCGTGACGACTGACAAGAGGTTGATTTGTTGTAGCGCCATAATTTGGGCCATTATGCAGTGTTGAGATTATTGCGCTGGCGGGTTAAACAGGTTTTGAAATAAATAAAACTGGAGACGGCCTTATGAACAAGCCGATCACAACACTGGCACTGTTTGCTGCAATCTTAATGAGTGCCGCGACCACCAACGGCGCTGCGGCCCAGAACGCCCAATGGAATGCGCTGTTTGACCGGATTATCCGGCTGGAAGCCAATGTAAAGAACATGGCCCGCAACGGCGGTGGCAATGGGGGCTATCAACAAACCCAGAGCAATGATCAGATGCGGCAAGTGCTGAACGAGATCAGGCAAATGCGCCAGCAATTGCTCACCATGGATGCCCGCTTGCGCCGGTTGGAGAAAAACAGTGGTCGTTCCGGCGCGGTTCACCCCAGACAGCCAACATATCGCCAGCAGGCACAGTTACCAACCAGATTGCCAGCAAATAATCCAACTTTTGCTGAAACCGACCTGAACCAGTACCGCGTTAACAACGAACCACAAATCTTTGTGGAAATCGGCAAACCCAAAGACCATGTGGCTCGTTCCCAGGGTGTTCCTGTTGCTCCAATCGCCAGAGCACCAATTGCCAGGGCGCCAGCCAATTGGCAAGCCGCTGCTCCGGTTGTCCCGCCGGTTACCCCCGCAATTGTACCGCAAGGCACTCAAAAACTTGCTGGTTTACCACCCCAGACCAACGGTGTGGTGCGACAAACCCTTGATGGCAACCAGATCACCCAGCAATCGGTGGCCAAGAAGCTTTATGACCGCTCCGCATCAGCTTTGCTTTCACGCCGCTATGGTGCAGCTGAATCCGGATTTAAATCTTTCCTGCGTAAATACGGTTCACATGATCTGGCCTCGGGCGCCCAATTCATGCTCGGTGAAACCTATTACATTCAGCGCAACTGGCGTCTGGCAGCCCAAAGCTACCTCAAGGGCTACCGCAAATATCCACAAGGGACCCGGGCCGGTGATACATTGCTAAAGCTTGGCATGTCATTGGGCAAACTCGGTCAGAAATCACAAAGCTGCGGTGCCTTTGAAACGGTGGTCAGTAAGTACAAATCTTCTGGTAGTGCCGTTGCCCAGGCAAAAAAAGAGATGAAGCGTGCCCGATGCCAAGGATGACTTTCATCTCCTTTACCAACTTTTAGGCGAGCACAAAAAACTGGCCCTGGCCGTTTCTGGTGGGTCCGACTCCACCGCCCTGATGCTCCTTGCCGCCGATTGGGCCCGGCAAAACAACCGCCAGAACGATATCCACGTTTTAACCGTCGATCACGCCTTGCGCCGCAATTCACATAAAGAAGCAAAGCAGGTTTACCGCGCCGCCAAAGCCCTTGGCCTGCCCTGCCATATTTTAATCTGGCAACATCAGGGCCAAACCAGCAAAATTCAGGAAACAGCCCGCCGCAATCGCTATAAATTGATGGGTGAATGGTGCAATGCAAATGGGTTTGCCGGTATCATTACCGCTCATAACAGCGATGATCAGGCCGAAACCATGTTAATGCGGCTGGCCCGCGGCAGCGGTGTTGATGGCTTATCGGCGATGAATGCCCGTTCACAGCTTTTCGGTGCCACCGTCTATCGCCCCTTGCTGGATGTTTCAAAACACCAATTGAAAAAAGTTGTGACCAACGCCGGTCATGACTGGATTGAAGACCCGAGCAACCAAAACGAAAAATTTGAACGAATTCGGGTGCGCTCAGCGATGGCCGCTATTGAAAAATCAGGTATTGAGTTGTCGGCCATAAATTTATCCACAAAGCGCCTCAAGCGCGCCAGCTCGGCTCTTGAGACGATCACTGATCAATTTATGACAACGTCAGTAACAGTCTATAACACCGGCCATTGCGAGATTGACAGAAAGGCATTGCAAACCCTGCCCGATGAAATCGCCATCCGCACTCTGACCCGATTACTGGAATGGGCCGGTGGCGCCAACGAACCGGTACGCATGGCAAAAACAGAACGCCTATTTGAAACACTACGAAGTTCAAATACCGAAAAACACACATTAGGAGGCGCCCATCTGGCAGTGCGCAAAAACAGCCTCTTAATCGGTCGCGAGTTTGGTCGCATCACACCCGATTTACGGGTCGGGGTCAGAGAATGGGACAACCGTTTCACCTTCACCAGCCGCCAGAATGTCCAACCCTACGGCCTGTTGATAGATCACGATGATCGTGATCGCCCACCGCAACTCCCATATTTTGTAGCCTGCTCCCTACCAGCATTTCTCAACGATGACAAAACCATAACCATCCCCCATCTCGATTTCACCGATGCGGGCGCGGTCAAGCTATCTTCAATGCCCAAGGGCATTACAACAACCCCGGACCTCATCTTATCAGAACGGTGACAAAATCCGCATTAGAGCCATGCGGACTCTATGTCATTCAGACCTTTCAGGAGATGACCCGGTCTGATTTAATGCAAATCAAGACAGTCAAACTTTGGGTTCAAAAATGTCAACAGGCCCTACAACAGGCCCTAATGGCCAGCCACATTTGCATCGCCTGTCCCCGCAAACCACACTTCAGCCACATCGCCACGTTAAATTTAACCGGTGATCCTTTCGCAAAAACGGTTTTTTCGGCTATATTGTGATATTAGGTATACATTTACGCTTTTTGTCATCTTGGAAAGCATTCCTGCAATGACTATGTTATAAGCCAATTAGACACTAAAAAAATTAAAAGGACTTTTGCCGGTGAATAATTTCCGCAATTTTGCAGTTTGGGTGGTCATTGCTGTTTTGCTCATTGCCCTGTTTAATCTATATCAGGGTCAGGGCGGACGAACCGCGACCAGTGAAATCACCTATACAGCTTTTCTCAACAAAGTTGATGGCGGTGAAATTCGTGATGTGACCATTGCCGGCGAATTTATCAGCGGTAAATTATCAAACGGCCAGCGCTTTAAGTCCGTTGCGCCCTATGATCCCGAACTGATCAAGACATTGCGCGCCAAAGGCGTCAATATCAAAGCCAAACCGGTAAGCGAAAACAGTGTCCTAACCAGCATTCTGGGTTGGGTGCCGTTCATTTTGCTGATCGGTGTGTGGATTTTCTTCATGCGCCAGATGCAGTCCTCTTCTGGCAAGGCCATGGGTTTTGGCAAATCAAAAGCCAAAATGCTGACCGAACGCCATGGCAAGGTCACCTTTGATGATGTGGCCGGCATTGCCGAAGCAAAAGCAGAACTGGAAGAAGTCGTCGAGTTTTTGAAAGATCCGCAAAAGTTTCAGCGCCTCGGTGGCAAAATCCCCAAAGGCGCATTGCTTGTCGGGTCTCCTGGCACCGGTAAAACATTGCTGGCCCGGGCCGTAGCCGGTGAAGCAGGCGTACCGTTTTTCACCATTTCGGGTTCTGATTTTGTTGAAATGTTTGTCGGTGTTGGTGCCTCGCGGGTACGCGACATGTTTGAACAGGCCAAAAAGAATGCGCCCTGTATCATCTTTATCGACGAGATTGACGCCGTTGGCCGTCATCGTGGTGCCGGTCTTGGCGGTGGTAATGATGAGCGTGAACAAACCCTCAACCAGTTGCTGGTTGAAATGGATGGCTTTGAAGCCAACGAAGGCGTTATCCTGATTGCCGCAACCAACCGTCCCGACGTACTCGACCCGGCTCTGTTGCGCCCCGGTCGCTTTGACCGTCAGGTTGTCGTGCCACTGCCTGACGTTAAGGGCCGTGAACAAATTCTCAAAGTCCATATGCGCAACGTTCCGTTGGCCCCTGATGTGGATGCCAAAATTCTGGCCCGTGGCACCCCCGGTTTTTCCGGTGCTGATCTGGCCAATCTGGTCAACGAGGGGGCCTTGCTGGCCGCCCGTCGCGACAAGCGCATGGTGACCATGGCTGATCTCGAAGATGCCAAAGATAAGGTGATGATGGGTGCCGAGCGCAAATCTATGGCCATGTCAGAAGAAGAAAAAACCCTGACCGCCTATCACGAAGGCGGCCATGCGGTGGTGGCGCTGAAAGTTCCGGCAACCGATCCGGTTCATAAAGCCACGATTATTCCACGCGGCCGCGCACTTGGTATGGTAATGCAATTGCCAACCGGCGACCGCTATTCAATGAAGTACAAACAGATGACCTCGCGCATGGCAATCCTGATGGGTGGCCGGGTCGCCGAAGAACTGGTTTTCGGTGCTGATAATATTACTTCAGGCGCCTCATCTGACATTGAGCAAGCAACCAAACTTGCCCGCTCCATGGTCACTCAATGGGGTTTTTCGGACAAACTCGGAACTGTTGCCTATGGCGAAAACCAGGAAGAGGTTTTTCTTGGCCATTCTGTTGCCCGCAATCAGAACACCTCTGAAAGCACCGCCCAGATAATCGACGAAGAAATTCGCCGGTTGGTTGAAGAAGGCCATGCCGAAGCAACCAAAATTCTTAAAAAGCATAAAAAAGGTCTGGAAGCTGTGGCTCAGGCCTTGCTTGAATACGAAACACTGACCGGCGATGAAATCGCCAGCATTCTTAGTGGCAAAAAATTCACCCGCGATGATGATGACACACCAGTTGGAAAAAAGACATCGTCAGTGCCTACGACCAAAACGTCTAAAGGCGGTGAAGGTTCTGAAAGCATGGACCCCCAACCACAAACATGACTGAAAACATGACCGAAAATCGGGCCGGTGTTTATCTCCGGCCCGGTGGTTTGCTCGGCGGTGCCGCAGCAACGTTGGCCGTCGCACAAGGTAAAGCTGGACGCATTGCCGGCGGTTGGGCAGCATTTTCACTGGTTGAGATTGTTCACCGGACCGGCAAAGACATCAACCGCGATTGGCATTCTTATGCTGATATTTGCAACAGCAAAGACCCGATCATCGTTAAAACCCTCAAGCAGATCGAAACACCTCGATCAGCCATTGCCGGGTTGGCAATGTCGGTCCCACAAATTATGGGTATCGTCAACGTGACCCCGGACAGTTTTTCCGACGGCGGTGAATTTCTGCAATCAGATGTTGCCATTGCCCACGGCAGGGAACTTCAAGCCGCCGGTGCCAGTATTCTGGATATCGGTGGTGAGTCCACTCGTCCCGGCGCCGCTGTGGTCACCGAGGAAGAAGAAGCCAACCGGGTCATCCCGGTGTTCAAGGGCCTGAAAAGTCTGGGCCTGCCATTATCTGTCGATACCCGCAAACCATCGGTCATGAGGCAAGCAGCAGCGAAGGGCAGCGGGTTTATAAATGATGTCACTGCCTTGTCTTTTTCACCCGACAGCCTGCAAACAGCCAGCCAACTGGCGCTACCGGTCTGCTTGATGCATGCTCAGGGAGCCCCGGCCACTATGCAGGACAACCCGCAATATGATGATGTGGTGCTCGATATTTATGACTATCTGGCTAGACGGATTGCCGCCTGTATAGCAGCTGGTATCAAGGCTGATCAAATCGTTATCGATCCCGGCATCGGTTTTGGCAAGTCAGTCCGCCACAATCTGGCGCTGATTGACGAGATCGCCATGTTCCACGGTCTCGGCGTACCGATATTACTCGGCGCATCACGCAAATCTTTTATCGGTGCAGTTATGGGCAGTGGTGATGCAGACAAACGCCTGCCCGGCTCATTGGCCGCAGCTTTGGCAGGTGTAAAGTCAGGCGTACAATTTCTAAGAGTTCACGATGTAACCGAAACAGCCCAGGCGCTAAAGGTGTGGCAAGCAAGCCAAACCCCCTCATTATTCTAAATAGCGTTATTTTAAATAGAGTTGGCAACAGCTAAGCAGATCACTTTTCCAGCTTCCGCCACGCGTCGGCCCGAGCCCGCGCCTTTTGTTTTACTTCTGTGCTGGCAGCTCTGGCAAAAGCATCCAGTTTTTCATCAGCACGACCGCCTTCTGTCGCCAGCAGGTGCCATTTGATCGCTTCGATGGGGTCTTTGTCCATCCCGCGACCAACCATAAACAACCGGGCTACGCGGTTTTGGGCAATGACGTTGCCGTTGCGGGCGGCAAACAACAACCACTCAGCACCGATTTTTTCGTTACGCTGAACCCCCTCGCCACGAAACACCATGACGCCATAATCAAGAGCCGCATCCGAAACACCTTTCAGGGCGGCCCGTTTGAACCATTCGGCAGCTTTAACCGGGTCTTTTTTAACCCCTTTTCCTTCCAGATGAAGAAGACCGAGGTTGTATTGCGAGTCACCAAAACCTTTTCCAGCAGCTTTGCGGTACCACTCAATCGCCCGCGGCCAATTCGCTCCAGAACCATTCGCACCCGCAGCACCTGAGTACAACAAAGCCAGATTGTGCATGGCTGGAACATGTCCCGCTTTTGCCGCTTTTTCGAGCCAGCTCTTGCCATCTTTAATGCGCACCTGCCCGGTGCGGCCATCAAGATAAATCATCGCCAGTGAAAACATCGCCCCGACATGATTTTGTTTGGCTGCCGCCGCATACCATTGCGCCGCAGTAACAGCATTCTTTTTAACACCGCGACCATTTTCAAACATCAACCCCAGCATGGCCTGGGCACCAGACTTGCCTGCATTGGCCAGAGGAGCGGCAACGCTGTAGGCGTCTTTATACTTGCGATCCGAATATAAAGCTTTTGCCTCATCAAAACTGGCCGCAGCAACAGGCAAAGATGCCGTAAAAACAGCAGCAAGGACAACAAGAAAACTGAGTCTAGACTGTTTCAATCTGCGTATCCTCAATCATTGCATTAAACAAGCGAACCGTTTCAGCAGCACTCTGTTCATCGGCCCACATGGCTTGCGGCGGGCAGATAAAATCAACCCGGTTGGCAACCGCCACACGGGCAGGTTCCAGTTCAAGTGGTTCTATCAACACACATGGCACCTCAAACACCCGCGCCCACCAATGGGCGACAGGTTCTTTTTCACCGGCCACCGTGTCATTTAAAAACGCCACATAATCAGCCCCCGCCTCACCAGCAGACATCGCACTGTGCCGGTCAGACCGACAAAAAGCCCCTACGACTTTATCATCACCGAGCTTGCCTCGGGCATTTTGATAGGTTTGCACAACACCATCAACCTGAACCCCATCAGCACCACATGCCACGGCAATATCTATATCATTTTCAATTAACACTGCGATACCGGCCTCTTGCGCCATTTCCGTAACAGCCATCGCTGCTTCTTTCAGTTTGTCGGCATCTTCATGCCGGATCAACAGACTGGCGATATCACCGCCAGAAATTGCTGCGGCCAATGCCACCTGCAATTCAGTCAGATCAAAACAGTTTGGTGTGGCAAGGAAAAGGCGACAATAGGCCTTTGAGGTGACATCAGGCATGGCAAATCTTCTTAAAGAATCAATTCGCTTCAATATTGCATGCCAAAGCGGTATTCAGGAACAATTCTGTTGAATTACTTTTTGGCCAAAGCATCAAGCTGGCGCTGCATGGCGCTCAACTGATCTTTCAGAGCATCAAAATCATCACTGGATTTTTCATCGTCAGGTGCCGGCGCCGCTTCAGCTTTCTTTTCTGGTGCCTTGGCTGCAGGGTTAAACATTTCTGTCATCGCCTCCATATTGCCCATATTACCCATCGACCCCATTGCCTGCTGAAACATCGCCATATTTTGCTTGGCCATGTCTTCACCCATTTTCATCACATCGGCTGCACCAAAAGCACTGCTAACCTGCTCTTGAAGACTTTCCTGACCTTGTGAAAAAACGCTCATGGCATGATCAAGATAAGAAGGCACCACCGCCTGCATACTGTCGCCATAAAAGCCGATCAGCTGGCGCAGGAAATTAATCGGCAACAGGTTTTGGCCTTTTGCTTCTTCCTCAAAAATAATCTGGGTCAGAACCGAGCGGGTAATATCATCACCCGACTTGGCATCGAGAACCACAAAATCTTCACCCGCTTTAACCATTGATGACAGGTCATCAAGAGTCACATAGCTGCTTGATGCGGTGTTATAAAGCCGCCGATTGGCATATTTTTTGATGACGGTCACATCATCGTCTGGTTTTGTTTGATCGCTCACGGTCATTTCCCAACTAGTCCCATATATCAGGGATTTTTGCGCCTTGCACTGCACAATTGCAAGTGCAAAAAACCAAAATCGTTAATTAGACGCAGGTCCAATAGCCGTAATAGCACCAACAACCTATAAATGAGCAGAATTACTGCTCGACAAATTTTGCATCTCACGACATAATGCTGCACTGCACAATTTTCGAATTTGGGAGAATTACAAATGTCTGCTTCACAAACAACCATCGTCATTGCTTCGGCTGCCCGTACTCCGGTTGGCTCGTTCAATGGTGCCTTATCATCAGTCCCGGCCCATGATCTTGGCTCGACCGCCATAAAAGCGGCAATGGAACGGGCCAAACTGGACCCCGCTGACGTTCAAGAAGTCATCATGGGCCAAATCCTGACTGCAGGCAGTGGTCAGAACCCGGCCAGACAAGCAGCGATAAACGCTGGTATTCCCGATACAACGCCAGCCTGGGGCATGAACCAGCTTTGCGGTTCGGGCCTGCGCGCTGTTGCTCTTGGTGCTCAACAAATCGCTGATGGATCGGCAAAGATCGTTGTTGCCGGTGGTCAGGAATCCATGAGCCTTGCCCCCCATTGCCAACATCTGCGCGATGGCGTCAAGATGGGCGATTACCAGATGATCGACACCATGATCCGCGATGGCCTGTGGGATGCCTTTAACGGCTACCACATGGGTGTAACGGCTGAAAACGTTGCCGAAAAATGGCAAATTACCCGCGATGAGCAG
The DNA here is from genome assembly GCA_030626025.1 of Anderseniella sp. Taxonomy (GTDB): domain Bacteria; phylum Pseudomonadota; class Alphaproteobacteria; order Rhizobiales; family Aestuariivirgaceae; genus JALWJW01. The sequence goes on from DAOUPT010000002.1 coordinate 29,918, forward strand.
GATGCTTTCGCCGTTGCCTCGCAAAACAAGGCCGAAGCGGCGCAAAAAGCCGGTAAATTTAATGACGAAATCACCCCGGTAATCATCAAAACCCGGCGCGGTGAAACAATTGTTGACGCTGATGAATACATCAAACACGGTGTAACTCTTGAAGGGGTACAAAAACCACGGCCCGCCTTCAAGCGCGAAGATGGCACCGTAACCGCCGCCAACGCTTCGGGCATCAATGATGGTGCAGCCGCTCTGGTGTTGATGTCGCAAGATGAAGCAAAATCGCGCGGTGTTGAACCAATGGCCCGTATTGTCTCATGGGCTTCGGTCGGCCTTGACCCGGCCATTATGGGTGCCGGACCTATTTACGCATCGGCCAAAGCACTTGAGAAAGCCGGTTGGAAACATGAAGACCTTGATCTGGTCGAAGCCAATGAAGCCTTTGCAGCGCAAGCCTGCGCCGTCAACAAAGACCTCGGTTGGGACACGGATAAAGTCAATGTCAATGGCGGCGCCATCGCCATCGGCCACCCGATCGGTGCTTCAGGCGCAAGAGTTCTGACCACACTGCTGTTCGAAATGCAAAAACGCGACGCCAAAAAAGGCCTCGCCACCTTGTGCATCGGCGGCGGCATGGGCATCGCCATGTGTGTTGAGCGAAACTAAAACCATCAATAGCGCGCCCAAGGCCGTGACGACGGCCCGGCGTCACTACGCCGCGCTCGTGCAGGCCCGAACGAAGTGAGGAATAGCCGTGAGCGGTATAAACGAAGAAATTTTAATTTTTGAGGGAAACTAAAATGACCAGAACAGCAATCGTAACCGGCGGCACCCGCGGCATCGGCGCTGCCATCGCCAAAGCTTTGAAAGAACAGGGCCATCAGGTCGCTGCCAGCTATGCTGGTAACGACGATGCTGCCAATGCGTTCAGGCAAGAAACCGGCATTGCGGTTTATAAATGGGATGTGGGTGATTTTGAGGCTTGCGCCAAAGGCATCGCCCAGATTGAAGACGATCTCGGCCCGGTTGATATTCTGGTCAATAACGCCGGCATCACCCGCGATACCATGTTCCACAAAATGACCCTTGATCAGTGGCAGGCGGTAATGAACACCAACCTCAACGGCCTGTTCAACATGACCCGCAATGTCTGGGAAGGCATGCGCGAACGCGGCTTCGGGCGCATCGTCAATATTTCTTCGATCAACGGCCAAAAAGGCCAGATGGGACAAGTCAATTACTCGGCCGCAAAAGCCGGTGACATCGGCTTCACCAAAGCCTTGGCCCAGGAAGGGGCCCGCAAAAACATCACCGTAAACGCCATCTGCCCCGGCTACATCGGCACCGAAATGGTCCTGGCCGTTCCGCAAGAAGTGCTGGAAAAGGCAATTTTGCCCCACATCCCTGTTGGACGTTTGGGCGAACCCGAAGAAATCGCCCGCTGTGTGGTATTTTTAACCGGCGATGATGCCGGCTTCATCACCGGCTCGACGCTAACCGCCAATGGCGGGCAATATATGGCTTGATGCTATGGGCAGCCAAAACTCTCCATGCTTTCCTGGGCGAAGCAAACCATAGGGAAGAAATCCGTGCTCTACCCACCACTAATCTCATGCCGCGCCGCACTGGCAATAAAAGCTGATCTGGTCATTTTGCGACGGCTGGCTTCGTGGTCTATGGCTTCGATCAGACCGCGGTCGAGGGAGATGTTCAGGCGCTTTGCAGAGCCCATATCCTCAATGGCTGGCACATAACCGAAAACAGCGTCTTCAAGGTCTTCTGCAATTGTCGCATCATTTTTAATGGCCTCAATGGTCCGCGGTGCAGGAACACCAAGCCCGTCAGCCCGCAAACCGCGCAAATGAAGGCCGAGGGCTTCTGCCGCATTATTCAGCGCCTCATCGGCTGTATCACCGGCTGAAATGCAGCCGGGAAGGTCGGGAAAGCTGACACCATAACAACTGTCAGAGTCTTTATGTATCAGCGCAACATATCGCATATTTTTTGCTCCTAAACTTAATCCAACCATCCGGCCTGTCGGTAAATTGACCTGACTGTACCGGTTGGAAGGTCTCTCTTGGGGGGTGGAACGGTAACGCGACCAACGATTTCAGGATGCTTGAACTGGTGATAAGAACCATTTGTGTCAACATGTTCCCAACCGGCATCTTTAAGAAGTTTAATCAGTTTGCGGCTATTACGCTCCATACCCACCCCTTATCGTGTGTTTATATATACACACTCTTATCGATATGCAAAGAGATTCCAACCTGAGACGAAACGTTCGGTTGCAAGTATATCATTTTTGTCTAATATAAGTACTTTCAAGATTCACTTATCAGGACACCCTTTCCATGTGCACAAAATGCATCATCCGCGCCGCCGCAATTGCAGCTATCACCATGGCCACCAGCACCCAGATTGGCCATGCCACACCAGCCGAAGATGCGTTGGCCGGAGAAGCGCGCGGCTTGGTTAAGTCTTTTGCCACTGACCTCAAGCACACGCTGGTTAAAACCATGAAGAGCGAAGGCCCGGTTGCAGCAATCAGAGTTTGTAATGTTTCCGCCCCTGAAATTGCAAAAGATAAATCAACCGCATCCGGCTGGACCATCGGTCGCACATCGGTCAAATTGCGCAACGCAAAAAATGCCCCTGATGCATGGGAAGCGAAAGTACTGGCCATTTTTGCCAAGAAAAGTGCTGCCGGTGAAGATCTTAAAACCATGCAGTTTTACGAAACTGTCGAAGCTGATGGCAAAAAAACCTTTCGCTACATGAAAGCCATCCCGCTGGCCAAGCCCTGCCTGACCTGTCATGGCGAAAATGTCAAAGCACCTCTCAAAGCCACCCTTAAAGACCTCTATCCGCAAGACGCGGCAACCGGTTTCAAGCTCGGCAACCTACGCGGCGCCTTCACCCTGTCCAAGCCCCTGAACTAAGGTCTGCAAAGAACTAAGGCCTGCAAAAGAAACTAAAGCAACTCCATCGCCGCCGCCTTGTCAGCGTCATAGCCCATGCTGGCTGACAAGAGCTGCTGGGTATAGGGATGGTCGGCTTCCAGGGCGCTCATTTTGTCTATGTTGAGGACTTCAACAATTTCACCGGCGTTCATAACTGCAGTTTGGGAGCACATATGGGCAATGACAGCCAGATTATGCGAAACCAGAACATAAGTCAGTTTGTGTTCTGCCTGCAAATCTTTCAGCAGGTTGAGAATTTCGGCCTGAACCGAGACATCGAGGGCTGACGTGGGTTCATCAAGCAGGATGATTGACGGTTCCAGAATAAGAGCCCGGGCAATCGCCACCCGCTGGCGCTGACCGCCAGATAGCTGGTGAGAAAAACGAAACCGGAAGGAGTGCGGCAGGCCGACTTCATCCATGATTTTGTTGATCCGGTTGTTAACATCACCAATGCCATGCAGCAATAAGGGCTCAGACAATATCCGGTCAATCGTGTGGCGCGGATGCAGCGAGCCATATGGGTCCTGAAACACCATTTGCAGGTTTTTGAAAAAATCCTTGGAGCGCGTTTTGCCGATCGATTGACCAGCAACATTTATGCTGCCGTCCCAGTCTTCAATCAGGCCGGCAATCGCCCGCAGCACGGTAGACTTGCCGGACCCGGATTCCCCGACAAGGCCAAAGGTATCACCCCGCTCAGCCGCAAAGCTAACATCTTTTACCGCTTGAAATGTATCACGGCCCTCGCCGAAATAAACATTAAGATTACTCACCGAGACGGCAAATTCAGGCTCTACTTCAGGCCCAGTTTCAAGCAAAGGCATCAACGCTCTCCTCGTTAATCCAGGCAGGGTCGCGTTGCAGGGCCATAAGTTTGTCCGTCCGTTTTTCGATACGCGGCAATGAATTTAACAAGCCACGGGTATAAGGGTGTTTGGCGTTGTGCAACTCACTGGCCTTCAGGGTTTCGACAATCCGCCCGGCATACATAATAATCACCCGGTCACAGAACGAAGCCACCAGATTGAGATCGTGCGAGATGAAAATCAGCCCCATGCCTTTTTCCTGCACCAGCTTGTCCATCACCGCCAGCACCTGCATCTGCACCGTCACATCAAGGGCCGATGTCGGCTCATCAGCAATCAGCAAATCAGGCTCTGGCACCAGCATCATGGCGATCATAATGCGCTGCCCCATACCGCCAGAAACCTCATGCGGATAGGTATTGTAAACCCGTTTGGGGTCACGAATTTGCACTGCTTCGAGCATTTTCAAAGCCCGCTGCTTTGCATCGCGCTTGCTGGTTTTATTGTGAACACGATACGCTTCGGCAATTTGCTCACCGACCCGGACAACCGGATTGAGCGAGTATTTCGGGTCCTGCATGACCATCGAAATCCGGTGACCGCGAATGGCCCGCATTTGCTTTTCACTTTGGCTGAGCAAATCAATGCCATCAAATTCAATCTTGTCAGCGGTCATAATGCCCGGAGGCCGAATAAGTCGCAAAATCGCCCGCCCGGTAAGCGATTTGCCGGAACCGGATTCCCCGACAATGCCCACTCGCTCGCGCCCGACCGAAAAACTTAAACCGCGAACCGCTTCAACAGTCTTGTTATGGCCGGGAAACCGCACCCACAGGTTTTCCACTCGCAATAAGTCACTCATGATTTATCCCCTTTGGGATCAAGTAAATCACGCAAGCCGTCACCGAGCAGATTAAAGCCAAGAGATACGGTGAAAATCGCCAATCCGGGCATGGTGGCAACCCACCAGTGATCAAGAATAAACTTGCGACCAAAGGAAATCATCGCCCCCCATTCAGGCGTCGGCGGTTGGGCGCCAAGGCCAAGAAAGCCAAGACCGGCAGCGGTGAGCAAAACTCCGGCCATATCAAGTGTCACCCGAACAATGATCGAAGAAACGCACAACGGCCAGATGTGACGCATGATGATGTGCATGGTCCCGGCCCCCTGCATACGCACCGCATCAATAAATTCAGATTTGCGGATGGTCAGGGTTTCAGCCCGGGCAATCCGCGTATAGGGCGGCCAGGCGGTCAGGATCAGCGCCAGTACGGCATTTTCCAACCCCGCCCCCAAAGCTGATACGAAAGCCAGCGCCAGAATGAGTTTTGGAAAGGCCAGAAAGATGTCGGTAATCCGCATCAGTACGACATCAACCCAACCGCCAAGATAACCGGCGAGCGAACCAACCAGCAGGCCAAATATCGGCGCAGTAACCGCAACCAGCGTGACAATATAAAGGGTGATCCCGGCACCATAAACAATCCGCGAATAGATATCACGGCCAAGCGCATCGGTGCCAAAATAGTGCTCCATACTTGGATGCAACAGCCGGGCGCCAAGATCTTGCGCCAATGGGTCATGGGTGGCAATAAACGGTGCAAACAACCATGTGAACACCAAAAGCAAAAGAATAAACAGGCCGACCATCGCCAGCAGGTTTGACCGGAATGACAACCAGCCCAGATAAAACTGGACGATTTTAGCATGACGGCGCGAGGTCGGCTGATCGGTGGTCAGCCATTGCCGCCAGCTTTGTGTTTGGCTTTGTGCTGTGTCGGTCATCTCGCCCTCGGATCAACAATTTTATACAAAATATCAGACAGCAGATTAAGGCCGACAAAGACGATCCCGATCACCACTGTGCCGCCAAGCACCGCGGCCATGTCGGCGTTAAACAGGGCGTTGGTGATATATTGACCAATACCGGGCCAGGCAAATATCGACTCGGTTAGAACCGAGCCTTCCAGCAACCCTGCATAGGCAAGGGCAATAACCGTAATCAACGGCACCATGACATTGCGCAAACCATGCCGCCAGATGACGGTAAACTCTGACAGCCCCTTAACCCGCGCCGTGGTGATATATTCCTGGCTCAGTTGTTCAAGCATAAAGGAACGGGTCATGCGTGAAATATAGGCAAGGGAATAATAGCCCAACAGACTGGCGGGCAGAACCAGGTGCGACAGGGCATTAAAGAAAATATCCGTCTCACCGGCAATAAGCGCATCCACGGTGATCAAGCCGGTAATTGTTGGGACAATATCGTCGTAAAAAACATCAAGTCTGCCGGGACCGGCAACCCAGTCAAGCTTGCCGTAAAAAATCAGCAAGCCCATAAGCCCAAGCCAGAAGACCGGCATGGAGTAGCCAAACAAGCCGATCAGGCGAATTAACTGGTCAATCCATCGGCCTTTGTTAACAGCAGCGACAACGCCTGCTGGTACGCCAAAAATCACCCCCAGAAAAGTAGCAATGGTGGCAAGCTCTAATGTGGCAGGAAAAACCCGTATAATGTCTTCACTCACCGGTCTGGCGGTCAAAGTGGATACGCCGAAATTACCGGTCGCGACATCTCTCAGATAAATTGCGAACTGGGTAAGCAGCGGTTTATCCAGTCCCATGGCCTTATAGGCTGCCTGATACACTTCATTGGAGGCCTTGTCGCCGACCACAGCTAAAACCGGGTCAATAGGCATAACACGGCCAATGATAAAGGTGACAGCCAAAAGACCAACCATGGTCAGCGCAATGGAAAAGAATGATGCGCCAAATCTTTTTAAAAGGCGGGGAAACGACGAACCAGAGGTTCGCCGTTCCATTTCTGTTTCCTCAACTACAGAGGTCATGTCAAATTCCGATTACTTGGTTACTTTCCAATAGTAAGCGCTGGAAATAGCACCACCCATAACGAAGTTTTTGACATTTGAACGACGGCCCAAAGGTTCAATTTTTTGGAACATGACAGCAAAAGGAGCTATTTTCTGGAACTCTTTTTGCGACTTGACATACATTGCAGCACGCTTGTCTCGATCAGTTTCCTGCACAGCAGCTTTGGTTTCTTTGGTCATTGCCGGAATATCCCAGGAATTACGCCAAGCCAGTTTGCCGGTCAGTTTTGCTTCATCAGTGTTATTGGGGTTTGAAGCAAATGTGTCAGCATTTGTGTGTGGATCAGGATAATCTGGTCCCCATGCACCAACATAAATCTGGTGCTTGCGAGCCCGGTATATGCCAAGAATTTGCTTGCCAGTACCGGTTTGAATTGTGGACTTGATGCCAGCCTGGGCAAAAGTGTTTTGCAAAGACTGGGCAATTTCAACCCGTTCCTGTGCGTTACGAACAATCATTTCAAGCGTGAAGTCTTTAACACCTGCTTCTGCAAGCAGGGCTTTGCCTTTGGCAACGTCGAGACTGTAAGGCGTGTCAGCCAGCTCGCCCATATAGGTGCGTGGCAGATAGGCCTGGTGCACAGCATACTGACCTTTGAGGAATGAGTTGACCATGCCTTTATAGTCGATCAGGTATTTCAGTGCCAAACGGACTTTTGGTTTTGAAAGAACCGGATCTTTCTGGTTCATCGAGATGTACATAATCCGGCCACGCAGCTCATTATCAACGATCAGGCCGTCTTTAGCTGCCACTGCATTCATGTCTTCAGGAGATAGATTGCGGGCAAGATCGACATCGCCTTTTTCAAGCAGCAAACGTTGTGTGGCAGATTCTGCAATGTGACGAACGATAACCCGCTTCATCGCAACATCGCCACGCCAATAGCCATCAACCCGCTCAAGCGTATAGCTCTCATTAGGCTTCCAGGTTTTCAGCATAAAAGCACCAGAACCGGCTGTGTGAGTTTTGAGCCATTCAGCACCCAGGTCACCATCTTTTGCATGGCTCAGAGCCAGTTTTGAATCAACAATACCGCCAATGGTCGCCGTCAGACAGTTCAAGACGAAAGACGTTGCATATTTTTCATCAGTGGTGATGACCAGTGTCATGTCATCGGTTGCTTTAATAGTGCTGGCAACATTGTCTTTGTTGAAGCCGAACTGGGTCAAAATGAAAGACGGGGTCTTTTTCATGGTAACGGCGCGTTGCAATGACCATGCCGCATCATGAGCAGTGACCGGATTGCCCGAATGGAATTTCACACCAGCGCGCATTTTGAAGGTAAAGGTTTTGCCATCTTCGCTGACAGTCCAGCTTTCGGCAAGACCGGGACCATATCCTTTATCAAGGTTAAGCGGATCAAACATCACCAGACGGTCATAGATGTTACGGGCCATGTCAGAACCGGCAAATTCAAAAACTTCGCCCGGATCAACAGTGACAATATCATCAATACGACCGGCAATAACCAGCATATTGCCCGGTGTGGCAGCCTGCAATGGTGCACTGAAAGCGATGGGCGCAGCGATAAAGGCTGACAGCATCAAGGCTTTGGAAAATTGTTTTAACATCATGGTAGTCTCCCTGTTTTTTATTGTAATTTTTATCCGCTTTTCACGGTTGCGGCGATTAGATATCTTTTCAACTAGTTGGTCAAGTATTACCCACAGCTTTCACGTGCGCAAGAAAACTGGAATCATTCATCAGTTTTCTGCAACGTTCGAAACGTTCGGTTGAATAGGTCCAAAAGTCTTCGGCCGGATTATCATTTGCATGTTGAATAAGACCCCACAAAGTCCACAACAGGTCGCACATGGCCTTGTAAATCACCATCCGGCCCACTTCAGATTGCCCAGGTCCGCCGGGGAAATAGGCATTGAGCATTTCCATATCAAGCGCCTCGGTGAAGCAGCCTTCAACCGACAAATCACCCAAATCCCACAACGGATCATTCATGCCGGAATATTCCCAGTCAATGATCCACATGGTCTTTCCATCATCAAGAAAATTTTCACACAGCGGGTCACAATGGCAAGGCACCAGTGCCGCCGGTTTGGCATTCAGGGCTTCACGAACAGCAGCGGATTCAGCCAACACATCGTGATAGCCATCTGGAAATTCCACCGTCTTTTTCGACAGGATTTCAAGATATTCATCAATCATTGAAAACAGTTCAAAACGAAACTGAAATGTTTCACCCGAATTATGCAGCTTGGCAAAGGCGGTCCCGGCCCGTCCGGCAGCACCTTTTTTGGTCGCAAAAATATCCGACGTCATGGTCTCAAAACCATCAAGAAATTCCGAGACCATCACGCCAGTATCTGTATCGGCAAAAACAACTTTTGGGCTAACCCCGGCCCGTGCTGCTGCTTTTGCGTTGTGTGCTTCTATCTTGCGGTCGATATATTCTTCTGTGCCCTGCCCGGGTAAACGCAAACAAAAAACAGTACTATTATGCTCAACCCGAAAAACCAGATTGGTCAGACCGCCAAGACGGGTGACAGGAATGGTTTGGGCATCAGCGCCACTGAAAACCGCCAGACCGGCAATGGCATCGCGCGCCTGTTTGATTGTCTCGTCTGTCACGCCCTTAACCTTTCCATTTTAGCATCATAAAGAGTACGCGGGCCGCGAGTTACCTTGTAAGCCGTCCCGAAAGCTTCAATCTCAAAATCAGTTTCACTGGTATGCTCAACCGGCAAGTAGCCAAAACAGATTGATTTTCCAGTGGCATGACCATAGCCCGCGCTGGTGGTCAGACCAACCACTTTGCCCTTCAGCAAAATAGCTTCGCCACCAAGGAAGGGGGCAAAACCATCAAGATTGAAAGAAACCAGTTTGCGCTCCGGTCCCTGTTGTTTGATATTGGCCAGCGCCTGCTTGCCGATAAATCTGTCTTTGGATGCTGCAACACAAAAACCAAGCCCGGCTTCATAGGGGTTATAGTCGGGCGTGATGTCGGTTGACCAATAAAGGTAACCTTTTTCAAGCCGCAGACTTTCAACTGCCCGATAACCCACATCGGCGATACCATGCGCCTCGCCAGCCTGCCATAACTGCTCATAAATATGAGCGGCATATTCGACCGGCACATGCAGTTCCCAACCCAGCTCGCCGACATAGCCAATACGGGCTGCATAGCCTTTGCCAAATCCGAGAGAGATTTCTTTCACTGATAAAAACGGCAACGCAGCGTTTGAAACATCGTCATCACTGATCGCCTGTAAAACCTCACGTGCTTTGGGACCGCACAGATTGATCACCGCCCGCTGGCTGGTAACGTCTTTCATCTGCACACTGCCATCTTGTGGCAGACGTGTTCGCATCCAGTGACCATCGCGAATACCAAATCCCGAACCGGTCACCACATAAAGATGGTTGTCAGAAATATGCATGACGGTCAGGTCAGCTTCGATGCCACCATCCTCATTGCAAAATTGTGTATAGGTGCATTTGCCCGGTGTTTGCTCAATCAGATTGACCGACAGGTTTTGCAGAAAATTAAGCGCACCTGATCCGGTAATTTCAAATTTTGAGAACGATGCCTGATCGATAAGCGCCACCCGCTCGCGCACCGCTTTACATTCTTGCCCAACCTTGTCAAACCAGTTCGGCTTGCCCTCAAAACTATAAACTTCCTTGGCCCCTTCAGAAAAATAATTAGGCCGCTCCCAACCTGATTTGGACCCGTGAACAGCACCTTTTGCTTTAAGGATTTCATACAACGGGCTGCGCCGGGCCGGACGTGCCGCCAACGGTTCCTCACCGGGCCAGTGGATTTTATAGTAAGCGGCATAGGCTTCGATGTTACGTTGTTCAAGAAACCGGCCATTGCAATGTTGTGGACCAAAGCGGCGCACATCAAAGGCCCACAAATCCATACCCGGATCACCCTCAATCACCCAATTTGCCATCGCTAGCCCGGCCCCGCCTGAGGCCGCAATGCCGGAGGTGAAGCCGCAGGCGACATAAAAATTATCCAGTTCCGGCGCCAGACCCATGATCGGCTCACCATCAGCTGATACCGGAATTGGTCCATTAATAACCGTGCGAATGCCGGTCTCATTTAAGATCGGTAGCCGATTGGTTGCCAATGTCGCAAACTGTTCAAGCCGATCATAGTTTTCCTCAAACAATTCACGACCAAACTCAAGCGGTGGCTTGCCGCCCCAACATCCTTTGGTGCCTTCTTCCCAACCGCCAATGGCAAAAGCTGCCACATCAGGTTTGAGATAAAAATTATTATCAGGATCGCGCAGAGTTGGCAGGTCGGCGTCAAACTCAAGGGTTTTCTCAGTGACAAAATACTGGTGTTCAACCACCCCGGCCGCCAGCGGCACTCCTGCCATCTCCCCAACCCGCTTGGCCCACAACCCAGCACAGTTAATCAGGATATCGCACGAGATATTGCCGTTGTCGGTTACAACCCCAACCGCTCGGCGGTTTTCAACGATGATGTCCTTGACTGTCACGCCTTCCCTGATTTTTGCACCGTTCAGACGGGCCGCCTTGGCAAAACTTTGAGTCAGGGCATAGGGGTCGACATAGCCATCATCGGGAATGAACGCGGCACCGACAATAGCATCGGTGGTAATAAAGGGAAATTTGTCCTGGGCTTCTTTTGCCGACAGGCTGTGGCATTCAAGGCCAAAACTTTTAGCCTGGGTCATGGAGCGGCGAATTTCGCTCCAGCGGTCTGGTGATGAGGCAAGGCGAATGGAGCCAACCCGTTTCCAGTCCGTCGCAACCCCACTTTCAGCCTCAAGCCGGTCAATAATCGCAACCGAGTCTTGCATCAAACGGGTAAGGTTTCGCTTTGATCGCAATTGCCCGACCAACCCGGCTGCATGCCAGGTGCAGCCCTCGGTGATCAGGGATTTCTCGAGAAGCAAAACATCCTTTTCGCCGGCTTTGGCCAGATGATAGGCAACCGAGCAGCCAATGGCCCCGCCACCAATGACAATGATTTTTGCATGGGAGTCGGCTGAGAATATCATAATAAACCCTAGGTTTTAATGCGGAGCATTTGCGGGTCATAAAGCGGCTTCATGTGAACTTGCGCGGGGTAGCGCTTTGTAGCAACTTCCAACTCGTAAGTGCCCTCGTTAATGAACTCATTTGAAACACCCTTGGGTGAAACACCCTCGCGGTATTTGATGTATCCATAGCCGATTGGTTGATTAAGCGTATAACCAAAGCCGCCGCTTGAAAGATAGCCAACGACCTTGCCATTGCGCAAAATGGTTTCGCGCCCGACCAGAACGATTTCAGGATTATCCAGGGTGAAACAGGCAAGGCGTTTGGTCAAAGGCTCAGCCCTGGCCCGCTCCATTGCTTCGCGACCAAGGAATGGCTGGTTGGTTTTCAACTTCACCGCCCAGCCAAGTCCCGCTTCAAACGGGTTGTCATTAGGGGTAATATCTGCACCCCAGGCCCGATAGCCTTTTTCAAGACGCAGGCTTTCAATGGCGCGATACCCTGCCGGGGCAATACCGTATTTTTCACCAGCGGCAAAGATCGCATCAAAAGCATCGCCGGTTGCCGCAATCGGCATATGCAATTCCCAACCCAACTCACCCACATAAGTGATGCGGAAGGCCCGGACCTTGTGACCGGCAATGGTAATTTCTTTCACCGTGCCAAAAGCAAAGTCGGTGTGGCCGACTGCATCATCGGTCACCGCTTCGAGCACCTTGCGGGCATCAGGACCAAACAGCGACAGCGTGCCATAGTCTTCGGTGATATCGACGAGTTCAGCATCCAGACCCTTAAGGATATGCTGGCGTATCCAGGCACTGTCATGGCTGCGATAGCCGGTTCCGGTGACGATATAATAGAGATCATCCGCTAAGCGGGCGCAGGTTAAATCACATTCAATACCACCACGTGAATTAAGCATCTGGGTATAGATCAGCTTGCCCGGCCCAGCCGTGACATCATTGGCCGCTATCCACGACAATGCCTCTTCGGCGTCCTTGCCGCGCAACTCAAATTTGGCAAATGACGACTGGTCAAACACCGTGACCCGCTCGCGGGTGGCTTTATGCTCGGCACCCACGTGCTCAAACCAGTTCTGCTTGCCCATCGCATATTCATCAACCGGCTCCACCCCTTCAGGCGCAAACCAGTTGGGACGTTCCCAACCGAGCTTTGACCCAAAGCAGGCATTTTTGGCTTTCACCCGATCATAAAGCGGCGAAACAATACGCGGGCGACCAGATTTGTATTCTTCATGGGGAAAGACAATGGTGTAATGCTTGCCATAGGCTTCAAGCGTGCGCTCGCGAACCCAGTCATTATCGTGATGCAGGCTGGAAAACCGCCTGATATCAACGCTCCACAAATCCATTGGCTGTTCACCCGACATCACCCATTCAGCCAGCGTCCAACCAGCCCCGCCACCTGCTGCAATACCAAAGGCGTTAAAACCGGCCCCGACAAAAAAGTTTTTCACCTCAGGTGCCTCGCCCATAATATAGGTGCCATCGGGGGTGAAACTTTCAGGACCATTGAGCAGTTGTTTAACACCAGCCGTCTCAAGCGATGGTACCCGCTGCAAAGCCTGTTCCATAAGGGGTTCAAAATGATCCCAATCGCTTTCCAGCAATTGAAATTCAAATTTTTCGGGCAAATCATTCTTCACCCACGAAATCGGGTTAAGCTCATAACCACCCATCACCAGACCGCCAACTTCTTCCTTGAAATAAATCAGCCGGTCCGGGTCACGCAAAGTTGGCAGATCTGAAGTAATGCCCTGCATCGGTTCAGTGATCATATATTGATGCTGCACCGGTTGCAGTGGTACTGAAACACCGGCTAGCCTGCCTACCTGTTTGGCCCACATACCGGCACAGTTGACGACCTTTTCGCAGGCGATGGTGCCGTGATCAGTGACAACACCAGTTACGATGCCGTCGGTGACAATGATATCTTTGACCGTTACACCTTCGATAATTTTAGCCCCGTGCATCCGTGCACCTTTGGCCAGCGATTGGGTTATATCAGAGGGTGAGGCCTGCCCATCGGTCGGCATAAAAGCAGCGCCAACCAGATCACCGATATCCATCAGCGGCCATAAATCCTGCGCTTCTTTTGGCGTCAGCAAATCCATTTGCAAACCGAACGAGCGGGCGGTGGTCGCCTGCCGTTTAATTTCAATCCAGCGTTCTTCATTGTTGGCCAATCGCAAACCGCCATTCTGCTTCCAGCCTGTGGCAAGCCCGGTTTCAGCCTCAAGACCTTCATACAATTCGACCGAATATTTCAGCACCTGGGTAATTGCTGCTGAGGAACGCAATTGACCCACCAGACCGGCAGCATGCCAGGTCGAGCCATTAGTCAATTGGCCCTGCTCGATAAGCAAGACATCGGCCTTGTGGTCACGGGCCAGATGATAGGCCGCTGAACAACCGACAATACCACCGCCAATGACGATTATTTGTGCCTGTGAGTGAATGTTTTTCACGTAATTTTTCCGTATTTAGACTGATATTTTTCAAGTTCGGTATAAAAAGCCGGCAAGCATTCAGCGACATACTCGCCATAATCAACACCGGGCGCACTGAGATGAATTTCCGACACCATCGACCACATGGCCTCACGCAACAGCGAAGCACATTTCATCGCCGCTAAAGATCGAAGCAATTCCTTTGATGGCCGGACTTTGAAATAAAGCTGCAACAAATGTTCGTCTTCTTCTGCAGTAAAATCTGCATTGGAGGCCAGATTGGCCAGATCAAACATTGCCGTGCCAAAGGCGGCATATTCAAAATCAATCAACCAGAGTTTTTCACCATCATCCATAAAATTGGCCGGCAGCAGATCATTGTGGGTAAAGACAATCGGCTGCGGCATCTGAATTTCTTCCAGTTGACGGGCAATCGATTTGAAGCTTTCAAGCCTGTCAGTAAAGCGCGACCTGTCGGCTTTCAACGTGCGGGCATAATCGCGGATCACATGAAAGACCCAGAAAATCCGCCCCGGCCCTTCAATAACCTGCGAGACCTCATGGTGAAAACCATCAACGAGCTTAACCAGCCTTTCCAGGTTGGGGCGAATGTCCTGCTTACCATAGGTTTTGGCTTCAATGAATTTGAACACCATAACCCCGGGACCACGATTGACCAGATCAGGGGTATAACCGGCCCCTGCTGCGGCAAGACACACCATCGCTTCATGAGCACGGTTAACATGATGAACCGGAATGTCTTCACAGAACCGGGCAATATATTTACCGGTTCTATCGGTGACAATATAAGACTCGTTCGACAAGCCGCCGGTTAATGGTTCACAGCTTATCTCACCGACCCACAAGGGTAATTCACTGACCTTTTGCGGCACTTCCATCATGATGATAATCCCAGTCGTTGTTTAATCCGATCAGACCCAGCTGTTATCAGCCGGTCGGTAATAATCGCGATAAAGGCAATAGATAACCCGGCCACCATGCCGCGTCCGATGTCCGCTTTGGTCAGGCCGATATAAACCTCCTGACCAAGGTCGCGGGTACCAACAAGGGCGGTAATAACCAACATGGAGAGCGCCAGCATAACCGTCTGGTTTATGCCGAGCATGATTTGCGGAATGGCAAGTTTAAGTTTGATCTTGGTGAGAATTTGCCAGGGCGTACAACCCGATACAACACCGGCCTCAATCAGTTGCGGATCAACCTGCCGCAAACCCACAGCAGTATAACGAATGGCCGGTGTGATAGCATAGGCGATGATGGCAATCATCGCAGTGAAATCACCAACCCGGAAAAGCATAACCACCGGCATCAGATAGGCCAGCGACGGCATGGTTTGCAGTGTATCAATCACCACTTTGGTGCCGTTCCATAATCTATCACGAGTACTGGCCATGATGCCGATTGGAATGCCGATCAGCGCCGCGATAATGACTGAAATGCCACACAGATAAACCGTGACCATAGCCTTTTGCCATTGACCGGTGATCAGAATAAATCCGGCAAGAACCATACACAACAACGACAATCGCCAGCCTTTAAGGGTATAGCCGGCAAGGCCCAAAAAGCCGATCACCACCGGCCAGGGCAGTGATAGTAAAAACCGCTTGGTCGGGATCATGATGTTGAGCAGCAAGGAAGTTTTGATGCCTTCAAGCAGATCGTAATAATGAATGTTGATATACTTCATCGCTTCATTGGCAGACTTGCCGGTGGTGATAAACCACGCCTCTGGCCAAGCCTGCATAACACCCCAAAACAAACCGATAACGCCTGTGATGATGACAACCACCAGACTGACAGACGTATAGGGGTAGCGCTTGAACAGCGTCGTTTTTTCACTCTGTAATTG
The DNA here is from genome assembly GCA_030626025.1 of Anderseniella sp. Lineage (GTDB taxonomy): Bacteria > Pseudomonadota > Alphaproteobacteria > Rhizobiales > Aestuariivirgaceae > JALWJW01. Next base: position 45,890 of record DAOUPT010000002.1, read on the forward strand.
TGATTGTTCGCCCCGCTGGGCAAAGCCTTGCGACAGCCGGTCAAGAGCAATAGCCAGCACCACAATGGCAAATCCGGCCTCCAGTCCAGCGCCAATATCAAGGCGGCGCAGGGCGGCAAGTACGGTAAAGCCAAGGCCACCAGCCCCGATCATCGAAGCGATAATCACCATATTGAGGGACAGCATAATCACCTGATTAACCCCGACCATCAGGTTCTCCTTGGCACTGGGGATCATCACTTTCCAGGTCTTTTGGCGTGGCGTGCAGCCGACCATGTTGCCAAGGTCCGATAATTCTGAGGGCACCTGTCCAAGAGCCATTATGGTGATGCGCACCATCGGCGGCGTTGCATAAATAATCGTGGCAATAATCGCCGATATCGGACTGAAACCAAAGAACACCAATATCGGCACCAGATAGGCAAACACCGGCACCGTCTGCATAATATCCAGAACCGGTGAGATGATCTTGGCAAACAGCGGCCAGCGGTGGGCGCCAAGGCCAAGAAACAGCCCGGCCAAAATGCCAAAAGGCACCGCGATAATGATCGATGACAGGGTAATCATCGCCCCCTGCCACTGGCCAAACAGCGCCAGATAAGTGAAACAACCCGCCGCCAGCACAGCAAGCTTCCAACCGCGGGCATAATACCCCAGCGCCCCGACAATAAACACAACTGCAACCCAGCTTAACGGCGGCAACAACTGAATGGCATCAGAACCCTGCCCTTGCAGCAACCCGGTGGCGAGAAGCGATTTCACTCCGCTGTAAGGAATATTCATCAGCCATGCCATGGCGCGGGTCATCTCGGTAAAGGTGAACAACCCAAAAGTGGCATCATTGAGCAACCAGTCGGAAAAGTCCGAAATGTGATAACGCAATCGGGTTTGCCAGCCACGCGGGAATTTAAAAGCCCATGCGGCATACGGTTTGGCAAATTGCTGAACCAACACCGCCACCACGAACGCCACTGACCAAAGCTGAAACATCGGGCGCTGCCAAATTGGTGAGGGTTTTGATGTCATCGCCATGATTCAACCCTGCATCAAAACATCAATGACGTCATCGCGGGTAATCTCCCCGATGATTTTGTCATTGTTGTTCTCATCAATCACCGCAAAGGCGGTCGTTGCTTTCTTCAACTGCGAAACAATTTCAGCAATTTTTGCGCTGGCTTTGATATAGCCGCTATAGCCGCCATCTGGCGCGTTATCTGCTTTTGCAGACATCACCGATTCAACCGAAACAACCTTGGCACGTGAGACATCGCGGGTAAATTCCGCCACATAATCAGTGGCCGGGTTAAGGACAATATCCTGCGGCGTGCCAACCTGATCAACCGCTCCGTCTTTCATAATCGCAATACGGTCAGCCAGACGAATGGCCTCATCAAAATCATGGGTAATGAAGACAATGGTTTTCTTCAACACCCCCTGTAACCGTAAAAACTCATCCTGCATCTCACGCCTGATCAGTGGATCAAGGGCCGAAAACGGCTCATCAAGAAACCACAATTCAGGCTCCACCGCCAGCGACCGGGCAATGCCGACCCGTTGTTGTTGACCACCGGAAAGTTCACGCGGAAAATAATTCTCACGGCCCTTGAGGCCGACAAGCTCAATCACTTCCAGAGCCCGAACCTCGCGTTCAGCTTTGCCAATGCCTTGCACCTCCAGCGGAAAAGCAACATTACCCAAAACTGTCAAGTGAGGCAAAAGAGCAAAATGTTGAAAGACCATCCCCATCTTGTGACGACGGATTTCGATCATTTCAGCATCGGACTTTTCTGTCAGATTCTCACCATTAAACAGAACTTTTCCCTGGGTCGGTTCAATCAACCGCGACATACAACGCACCAGCGTTGATTTGCCCGAACCGGACAACCCCATGATGACAAAAATTTCGCCATCAAAAATATCGAGGGTTACGTTTTGAACAGCACCAATAAGGTTGTTGGTCGCCAGATCCGTGGCCGAAGGAGATGATGCTGGTGATTTAAAGACAACGTCCAGATTGTCGCCGTAAACTTTCCAAACGCCGTCGCACACTAACTTGGGAGTCTTTTGCCGCATAGCGCCTCAAGGCTTTTACTGAATTTTCAGTTGGTAAGTTGCGGGAGGAACCGGGGGCGATCCCTCCCGCTGGGTTTTCCGGAGGTTGGAAGTCCTCCTGTTGGAAACTAGACGATTACTTCAACCATTCTTTCCATCTGGATTCATTTTTCTTCATCCATTCAGCAACAACGGCTTCAACCTTTTTACCATCAAGGTCGACAGCGCCAACCATGGCACCCATTTCATCATTGCCAATGTTGAACTTTTTCATTGCTGCATGGGCACCAGGCCATTTTTTCTTCAGACCGGCCCAGGCAACCTTCCAGATCGGACCGCGTGGTTTGCCGCAATCATATTTGGCGTCTTTGTTGACGCCCACTTTGGCATCAGCATAACAGGCAGCGCTGTATTTGGGGAACTCAACCCATTCACCTTTATATTTGGATGGTGCCCAGTGCGGCGCATAAATCCACAACAAAATAGGTGCTTTACGCTGATAGGCTGATTCCAGTTCGGCAAACAGCGCTGCATCAGTCCCGGCATGAACCACTTCAAAATCAAGACCAAGAGCCTCGGCCCGTTCATCATCAAAGCCACCCCAAGTTACCGGGCCACCAAGATAACGCCCTTTTGGGGCTGTTTCGGGGGTGGAAAATTCCTTGGCACATTTGTTAAGCGCTTTCCAGTCTGGCAGACCGGGACACTTCTCTTTCATATATGAAGGAAACCACCATTCCTCGATGGCTTTCATACCGGTCTCGCCGACATTTTCAACCTTGCCGGTTTTGGTGGCTTTATCCATCGCTTCGCGACCGGTAGTTTCCCATATTTCCATGGCAATATGCAAATCACCACTTTGCAATCCGGCAAATTGGGCGATGTAGTCGGCTTGCACATACTCAATATTATACCCGGCTTTTTTCAGCACTGACCCCATAATACGGGTGGTAACGAACTGGCCCGTCCAGTCATGCAAGGTAAGCTTGATCGGATCCTTTGATTCAACCTCGGCCAGCGCCGGTGTACCAATAGCCGCCAGCGACATGGCTGCAATCGGCAGAGCAGCAAAAGCAGTTGCGCGCAATTTTGATTTTAATGACATTAGAGTAGCGTCCTCCCTGAAAGACTGATGCAGCTTTATAATCTTGATTTCGAATAGGGTGTGCTGCAATAGACACAAACTGTTGATTCCTTTAAGCCTGTTGTCAATAAAATTGTTTGATTTTGCGAGAATTTCCTGTACTAAATTATCAAAACCCACAAAACCACACAAAATGTCCAAATTTATTGACCTAAAGCACACAAAACGCCACGCAGCGATTATGCAGATCGTCGGCGAGGAAGGCACCAGTACCATTGCCGGACTGGCCGAGCGTCTTGGCGTCTCACAAGAGTCAATCCGCCGCGATGTCCGACCGCTGACCAATGCGGAAAAACTGGTCAAGGTTCATGGCGCGGTCACCCTGCCCCATCATTTCGCCGAAGCTCCGTTTGAAAAGCGTATGCGCGAAAGTGCCAGCGCCAAGCGCGCCATTGCCCGACACGCCGCGGCCAAGGTTGTAGATGGCGACAGCGTGATGTTTGATACCGGCACCACCACATCGCTGGTAGCACGCGAACTGCTAGTCCGCAAAAACCTGACCGTGGTCACCAATTCATCTGATATCGCCCGGACACTGGCCACCGTAAACGGCAACACGGTCTATATGGCCGGTGGCAAATTGCATGGCGATAACGGGGCAGCTTTTGGACCGCTGGCGGTGGATTTTCTCAACAGTTTCTCGGTCCGGTTGTCTTTTATTTCAATCGGCGCCATTGATGCTGTTGCCGGTGCGATGGACTACCATCTCGATGAGGCCCAAATCGCCCGCGCCGTGCTCAAACAGGGTGAAACCTCCTATATTGTAACCGATGCCAGTAAATTTGAACGACGCGGACTGGTGCAGGTCTGCAACTTTAGCGGCTTTGACCGGTTAATCACCGATGAACAGCCCCCGACCGCCATAGCAACGCAACTGCGCGAAGCAGGAGTCGAGCTTGAAGTGATTTAGGGGGGACGCCGGACGATTGAAGTTGCATCTTTGGCGTTTCAGTTTTATATAACGAGCATTCCCATCCATTTTCAATTTGGTTACACTATTCGCAGAACCGGGATAAAGGTTCTGAAAAGGAGAAAACTCATGTCGCGCGCACCTCTTATGCCCAAAGCAACAGCTGTCTGGTTGATTGACAATACCGGCCTGACATTTCGTCAGATTGCTGATTTTTGCAAATTGCACGAGCTGGAAGTCAAAGGCATTGCCGATGGCGATGTGGCCATGGGTATTAAGGGCCTGGACCCGATTGCCGCTGGCGAGTTGACCCGCGATGAAATCGAAAAATCAGAAGCCGATCCCAGTCATCAGCTTATGATGGCCAAACCAAAAACCGAAATTCCGGTCACCAAGCCCCGTAAAGGCCCGCGTTACACACCAGTTTCACGCCGTCAGGATCGTCCTGATGCGATTTCCTGGCTGGTTCGCAATCACCCTGAATTGCCTGATTCAGCCATCATGAAACTTGTTGGCACCACCAAGCCAACGATCGCTGCCATTCGTGATCGCTCACACTGGAATTCAGCCAACATTACCCCGGTTGACCCGGTCGGTCTTGGCCTGTGCACCCAAATCCTGCTCGATCAGGCGGTCATGAAAGCAGCTAAAAAAGCCGGTAAAGTCTCAGCTGAACTGGGTAACGAAGGCGGCCCGACACTTATTCCTGCCAGTGAAACAGTAGCAGCGCCCGAAGCACCGGCCATATCACTTGGCGCCCTGCTTGAGGGTAGCGATAAACCACTGCAGGTCACAGAAGAAGAACCCAAATACGACGCTGATTCAGTCTTTGGCAAATTGTCAGAATTGAAAAAGGACGACGAACAAGAAGACTAGGGCCTGTCTCCCAAAAGTGGGCACCGGTTTTGGGATAAAGACATGCGTAAAAACAAAGACTTAAAGCATGTCACATGAATCTCAAAAAAGGAGCCATGCTTTAGCTCTTAATCGGTACCGTATAATTCAGCGGCAGGCGGCCACCATCAGCATAGATTGTCTGACCGGTGATATAACTGGCGTCTTTGGACGCCAGAAACGCTGCAATAGAGGCAATCTCTTCAGGCTCGCCAATTCGGCCAAGAGGCGTACGTGACATAATACGATCGTTGGCTTCCTTATCATTGGCAACCGCTTTGAGAATATCCGTCATAATACTGCCCGGACCAATGGCATTAACGCGAATTCCGTGTGGAGCCAGCGACAGCGCCATAACTTTCGTCAATTGAGCAACACCGCCTTTGGAAATTGTATAGGGCACCTGTGTCGGGATCGCCAGAACAGCATTAACCGACGACATATTGATGATAGTACCCGGATTTTCGCCATCTGCTTCAAGCTGGGCAACCATCTGACGGGCAACCGTTTGGCCAACCAGAAAAGCCCCTTTCAGATTAACCTTGATAACCCGGTCAAAATCTTTCTCGGAAATATCGAGAAAATCACCCCCGATGATAATCCCGGCATTATTGACCAAAATATCGATTCTGCCGTGCATATCCACCACCGCAGCCACCATATTGCGCACATCAAGTTTTTTACCCACGTCACAATGGATAAAGGAAGCATCACCACCTTCGGCCCGTATTGCCTCGCAAGAAATTTCCCCCTCGCTCTCATCAATATCGGCAATAACAACTTTGGCCCCGTCTCTGGCAAAACGCTCGGCGCAAGCAAGGCCAATACCCTTGGCACCGCCGGTTATAACGGCAATTTTTTCAGAAAGAGACTTGGATTCCACCATTTTTAGTTCCGCTCATTTGTTATCAGCCCGCCCCGGAATGACCTGTTCATTTTTTTCAAAACGACCTTAATTCAATGAGCAGGTAAATGTAAAGATGTACCCTCAGCTCTTTGCTCTACCCTTTGCCCTGCCCTTTGGTCTTCCTTGTGAAACCACTTTTGACAGTAAAATCACCGGCACCAGACCAATCAGCACAATGGCCAACGCCGTCGGGGCACTTTCTTCAAACTGGTCGAGAGAAACCAGCGTATAAACATGGGTGGCCAGAGTGTCGAAGTTGAACGGACGCAGAAGCAATGTCGCCGGCAACTCTTTCATCGCATCGACAAACACCAGCAGGCCGGCAGTGCCGATGGCTGAACGCAACAGCGGTAGGTGGACTTCGCGCAGCACCATGCCTTTTGTCCGGCCCAATGAACGGGCCACCGCATCAAGATTTGGCGACAGCTTGGCAAAACCGGACTCCAGCGCCCCATTCGAGATCGCCATAAAACGCACCACATAGGCAAAAACCACCGTCCCGGCGGTCCCCGAAATCAGCAGACCGGTGGTGATGCCAAAAACGCTTGAAGATATCACCCCAACCACACCCTCAACATAAGACAGAAACACCAAAATGCCGATGGCCAGCACAGTGCCGGGCACCGCATAACCAATTGAGCTAATCCGCACCAGACCATTCAACAAACCAGATGGGTTGGCCCGTTTCGCTGAGGTCAGAAAAATACCAATCAGCACCGCCACAACAGCTGCCGCACTGGCCACCAGCACCGAATGCCCGACATTGCGCCAAAAACTCTCATCAAGAAAAACCTGCCAGTGCAACCCTACCGCTTTAACCAGCACACTTGCAGGCAATACAAATCCCAGCAAAATCGGCATCGCGCAAGCAATTGTCGCTGCCATTGCATAAAACCCTTTGAGCCTGGTTGCTGAAATATTACGATACCGCCCTGTGGTCTGATAAAACTGTTGCCGCCGCCGACTAACCCGCTCAACCCACAACAACAGCACCACAAATATCAGCATCACACAGGCAATTTGCGCTGCACCGGGCAGCGAGCCGCGCTCAAGCCAGGTGTTGTAAACTGAAAAAGTCAGCGTATTAACGCCAAAATGCTCCACCGCACCAATGTCATTCAGACACTCCATCAGGGCCAGTGTCGCGCCCGCCACCAGTGCCGGACGGGCCAGCGGCAGGCCAACGTTCCAGAAAACACCCCAATGCGACCGCCCCAATGTCCGGGCCACCTCAAGGGCGCAAATCGACTGGCCGACAAAACTGGCCCGCGCTGTCAGATACACATAAGGATAAAGCACAAATGACATGACAAATATCGCCCCGCCCAGCGAGCGGATTTCAGGAAACCAGTAATCGCGGGCCGACTGCCAACCAAAAAACCCGCGCAATGTCGTCTGCATCAGACCGGAATAATCCCAGATTTCCGTATAACTGAAAGCAGTCAGATAAGTCGGCATCGCCAGCGGTATCAGCGACAGCCAGACAAACACCTTGCGACCGGGAAACCGGTACATGGTCACCAGCCAGGCCGAACTGGCCCCGATCGACATGGTCAGCAAACCAACCCCGATCATCAGCAAAACCGTATCGCTCAAGGCCCGCGGCAACACCGTTGCCAGCAGGTGCGGCCAGATATTGTCTTGCGCCGACAACGCCACCCCGAACAATGCCAATATAGGCCCGACAACAATCAATGCCACCAGCACCACCCAGCCCAAGGCTCCCGGCGTAATCCGCGATAATCTCAATCGTTTTGAAAAACTGTTATGGCTTGCAACTTCGCTCATAAATCCACTTAAGAATCATTTGCAACTAATGTCAAAGCCCATCATGACGGCGCAATGCCGCGCCAACCAGCAATCAAACCAGACCATCGATAAAACTGGCAATAATTTCCCGGGTTATCTGACCCTGTTCCAGATGCGGACTGTGCCCGCAATCGGGTATGATATGTTTTTCAACTCCAGAACCAACACCGGTAACAATAGCCTCAATCTGAGCCTGCGTGCCGTAAGGATCATTTATCCCCTGCACCACCAACACCGGCACATTGATATCGGGTAAAAACCCCTCAATGTTCCACTTGCGAAAATCACGATGAAGCCAGACATCGTTCCAGCCACGAAAGGCATTATCGACATTTTCACCGTGGTACTTCTTCAAACGCGCCCGCAAATCACCCTCTTCATAAGCGACTTTTGCGGCCTTGATACTCTCAACACAGATATCTTCATTAAACACATGGGCAGCGAGCGTGATCACCGCACAAATCCGGTCCGTTTTATCATTACCCGCATGGATGAGAGATATGGAACCACCGTCGCTGTGGCCAATCAAAATAGCCTTGTCGATCCCGGCCGCATCCAAAACCTGAGACAAGACCACTTGTCCCTCATGATGCATAAAGCTGACCGGACGTGGTAACTCACAAAGGTCTGATCCACCATATCCAGCCCGGCTATAGATAAACCCGCGCATCTCTAATTCGTCACACAACCTGCCGGGAAAATCCCGCCACAGATCAATACACCCCAATCCTTCGTGCAGAAAAACCAGCACCGGTTCAGCTGAAGTTTCAACGCCGATCCACTGGCATTCCAGTTGTCGGCCATCAGCAACAATCATTTGTTTTTGATCAGGATGAATACGCCAAACTCCTACTTTTTCGTCACCAGCAAAACCGCTGCGCCACAAACCACCATGCCGACCACCTGAATGACCCCAAGCGTCTCATCAAACAGAAAATAGGCAATGACCGCCGTAACCGCTGGCACCAGAAAAAACAGGCTCGAGACTTTTGAGACTTCACCATGCCGGATCATCAGATACAACATGCTTATCGCTCCAAGAGACAATACCAGCACCAGCCAGGTCATGGCAAAAATGACATCACCATTCCAGATGATTTTAAAATCCTCGGTCAGCAACGCCCCTGCAAACACCACCAAACCGCCACCGGCAAATTGCAAGGCATTACCGGGTCGCAAATCAGTCCCCGACATAAAACGCTTTTGCATCACCGCCCCGATGGTGATCGAGACCGTTGCCATAAATGTTACTGCAGTCGTCACCGGGGTTATCCCGACACTGTCAAAACTCAGCTTGGGCCAGACCACCAAAGCAACCCCCGCAAGTCCAAGGATCAAACCGGCCCAATGGCGCCAACCGGTTTTCTCCCCCAACACCGGTCCGGCAAGCGCCGTGGTCAGCAACGGTTGTAGAGCAGTAATCAAGGCTGCCACCCCGGCTGGCATGCCATAATAAATAGCCCAGAACACCCCGCCCAGATATCCACCTTGCGTAAACATGCCGGTTACCAGCGCCAGCATACCATCACGCGGTGATGGCCACTTGGCCCTGAAGATCAGAGACGCCAGAATAAAAATCACCGTCACCATGGCAAATCTGACGGCCAGAAAGCTCAACGGCTCGGCATAAGGCGCGCTCAGACGCGAACCGATAAACCCGGTGGCCCACAAACACACAAACACCATCGGGGCAAGCGACAGCCAGTTAAATGACTTGGGAGATTTTTGAGACATTGATGAGGGACTTGTTTTTATTGTGCAAGATCAATAGATAAGATGGCACAGGACAAACACAAAGGCCAACAGCATTTTAAGCATTTTTTCATTCATCGCTGACGTTTATAATCGCTTCGTTGACGATGACGGAATTCCGCTGGCTGGCAACATCGCTTTTTCTTCCTTGCTGGCCCTGTTTCCCTTTCTGATTTTCCTCACCTCAATTGCCGGTTTTTTCGGCAATGCCCAGCTTGCTCAAACCATCGTCGACTATCTTTTATCGGTCGCCCCGGAAGAAATCGTCAAACCGTTTACCGACGATATCCATTCGATTCTCACCGTGCCCGACCGCTCGGTACTGGCGCTGTCCATTGCCATAACCCTCTATAGTGCTGCAAACGGTGTTGAAAGCATCCGCGTCGGACTTAACCGGGCTTACGGCTACACAGAAACCCGCTGGGGTATTTTTCGCTTTCTGCAGGATGTGGTTTTTGTCATCGGTGGAACGGCTGTTTTGCTGACCGTATCCTTCCTCATCGTCTTTGGCCCCCTGTGGTGGGCAAAAGCTGAAGAATGGATCCCGTGGCTGTCCAATTTCACCGCCTGGTTCCATCTGCTGCGCTATCCGGTCGGGCTGGGTTTAATGTTTATTGCCCTGATCATCGGCCACAAATTCTTACCCGTAAAACGCCATAAAATGCGCGAAATCCTGCCCGGCATCATCGCCACCATAGGCCTGTGGCTGCTGGCCGCCTGGACCTATGCTGAATACGTTGCAAACTTTTCGCGCATACAGGTGATGTACGCCGGATTAGGCAACGTCGTCATCGCCCTGATTTTTCTGTACATCTCGGCATTGGTGATTATTTTAGGCGGCGAAATCAATCAAGCCCTGATTGCAAGGCGACGGGACAAGAACCTAGCTGCGCTTGAGGAAGTCCTTTAGCTCCTGATTTTCCTCCTGCAACTGCGCAATTTGCTGACGCATTTGGCCAAGAACCGGCTCCAACTCCTGAACCGTCAGGCGCTGTGGAATATGAGCCGGGCAGTTCCAATCAAAGGCCTCAACATTAATGACCACCGCCCGTTCGGGTCGGGCTTTATAGCCCTCCACATGAAGTTGCCCAATTAGTTGGTCATCTTCCACCAACTTGGCCCGGCCCCATATTTTCAGCCGCCGACGATTGGGGTAATCCATCAAGATCATTGAAACCTTGTCATTGTCGGTCAGATTGCCAACACTGACATATTGCCTATTGCCACGAAAATCAGCGTAAGCAATTGTCTTGGTATCCAGCACTTTCAAAAACCCGACCGGGCCACCGCGAAACTGCACATAAGGCCAACCTGATTCAGAAACTGTCGCCTGATAAAACCCGTCACGCGCAGTAATGAATGAAGCTTCAGCCTCACTCAACTCATCGCGCCGGTCTACATCAGGTTCCAGAAATTTCCCATTGCCCTTGTCAGCGCCCATTTGCGTTTGAACTTTTTGAACCGCAGGTGTGAAAGCGATTTCTGCAAATGCGCGCGCCATGATTATAACCCCAAATCTGACAGCCCGGGATGATCATCCGGACGCCTTCCTGAAGGCCAGTGAAACTTGCAGTCGCTTTCGGCAATCGGCAAATCATTGATGCTGGCGATACGCACTTGCATCAAACCGTCTTCATCAAATTCCCAGTTCTCATTGCCATAAGAGCGAAACCAGTTGTTGTCATCATCATGCCACTCATAGGCAAAGCGCACCGCAATACGGTTTCCCGCACAGGCCCATAACTCCTTGATCAACCGATAATCCAGTTCACGCTGCCATTTGCGGGTTAAAAACGCTTCAATCGCCGGTCTGCCGGTTAAGAATTCAGCCCGATTGCGCCATTGACTGTTTTCAGTGTAGGCCAGCGCAATCTTGGCCGGGTCTTGCCCGTTCCAGCCATCTTCGGCGGCACGCACTTTGACACGGGCGGTTTCATCGGTGAACGGGGGTAGAGGGGGACGGCTCATAATATAGTTTCCTTGACATGCACGGCATAAAGTGTACCGATCTGTTAACTTACGTTTTGGCAAACTGTACCGATCGGTCCATTTTGTCAAGCATTGATTTCAACTGGAGTAAAAATGCGCCCGTCCAAACGCGATGAACTGGTCGAAAAGGCCCTGAAAACTTTCTACCGCAACGGCTTCCACGCCACCGGCATGGACATGCTGGCGGCTGAAACCGGCATTTCCAAAACCTCCATGTACAAACACTTTGCCACCAAGGAAGATTTGATACTGGCGACACTAAAACTGCGTGACGAAAAATTTCTCGACTGGTTTGTCAGCCGTCTGGAACAACTGGCTCCAACACCATCAGAACAATTGATCGCCATTTTCGATGTGCTGACCGAATGGTTTGCTCAACCCGAATTTGCCGGTTGCATGTTCATCAAAGCCTCAGCCGAATACCAGCACCCCGGCCACCCCATTCATGTCCAGTCAGCCGAACACAAACGCCTGCTGCTCGACCACATCACCAAAATTGCCAAAGCCGCCGGAACGATCCATCCAAATAGTACCGCCCGCCAACTTATGCTCCTGATCGAAGGCGCCACGGTAACAGCCCATTTTGGCCACACGAGCAACCCGGCCGGGGATGCAAAACGGGCGGCGGAAAACATGTTGACCAGCACAAGGTCAAAAGAATAAACAGGCCGGATGAAAAATAGAAATCCCCTCATCAACTGGTTGTTTCTCATCATCGCTGGTGCTGGCTGGGGAGGATCAATCAGCCTGACCAAAATCGCCGCTGATTCCGGTTACCACCCGATAACACTTATTTTCTGGCAACTGATCATCGCCATTGCAATTCTGGTGGCATGGTTGATGGCAAATCGCATCCGCTTGCCAACCAGCCCGAAACACCTGATTTTTTATACTATCGCTGGCATCCTGGGAACCGCCCTGCCCGACAGCCTTGCTTATTTTATCGCCCCTCATTTACCAGCCGGTATAATCTCGATCGTCTACGCCCTTGTGCCAATGATGACTTTCACCCTCGCCGTTATTCTCAGAAGCGAACGATTTGAACTGACCCGGTTTGTCGGTGTCCTGCTCGGCCTCAGTGCTATTTTGTTGCTCGTTGCACCTGCTTTTGACCTGCAACCAACCAGCAGTCCCTTATGGGTGTTTTTGCTGGTACTGGCCTGTTTTTGCTACTCGATTGAATCAATTTTTGCCATCTTCTACATGCCCGCAAAAGACCATCCCCTAACCATACTGACCGGCATGAGCATCGCTGCTATAATCATCATCTTGCCAATCATGCTGGCAGCTGGCATCCCCTTTTCCATTCAGAATTTCCTTGGGAAATCCGAATGGGCACTCATTCTCTCATCATTTATTCACGTTGGTGCCTACGCTGGCTATCTCTATCTCATCCGCCACACCGGCGCAATTTTCGCCAGCCAGATTTCCTACGTCGTCACCCTGTCCGGCGTTCTATGGGGCATAATAATCTTCACAGAATCCCACAGCCTGTGGACCTGGGCCGCATTGGCCACCGCAATGGTCGGTTTGGGTTTGGTGCGCCAGCAGCAGGAAAACTAAGCACCTTTCTTCTCACAAACCGCCCACCCGCATCTACTGCCCGATCCGACAAATGCTTGTGGCTGTCTGCACATTTCACAGCAAGGAGTGAAAACAAGACTATTGCGCGCATTATGCGTTTAAGTTATTCTGCCTAGGCGGAGGTATCGCATGAGACGTACTCACCAGATTGTCGCCAGCTTTGTTGCGATGCTCCTCCTTTGCCTAAGCTTGGCCACTCCTTCAAACGCACAGAACGAGGCTTTCGAGGCCGCCGAGCAGATCCCCGCCAGCATTCATAGTGCCATATCAGGTGGTTTTTGGACGGCTGGCAAGGATGAAGGGTTTTTCCGTGTTGTCGTTATCGCGGGCGGTGTCGAGCATGTGTCGCACCGTCTCTATATCCAGTGGTTGAGGAGCGATGCAAAGACACAGAGCTATGAGTTGGTCCGTACTGTGAACGTGACAGAACTCAATATGGGACAGGGTTATCTTCTGGATGTGAAAACCTCATTTGGCGACTTCAATTCCTTCAAGATTAACATCACTGCAAAAAGCCTGCGCGTCAAAACCAAAAAATTCGCGATCACAGCCAAAGGCGACGGGAAATATGTAATTCAGTCCCGATAAAAACTGCTTCCGAGCAACAGGGAGAGAAACATGGCGAAGCTTTTTGGATTTTTTCTAACCATTACGTTGCTTGCATTCGCGGCGGCCGCACAGGCGCAAGCACCAAAAACCTTGTCACAAGGACCGGACTTTTCAGATATCGAAAAAGGTCAGCTTACAAGCGGAAAACTTCCACTTCACGAGAAGGAAGAATTAGACGTTTTAAGAAAATACAATCCGGCTCGCGCCCAAAAATTGGAAGCTCAAATAAAGCGAAAAATCCCTTCAATTGACCAAGTTTCGCAGTCCTTAAAAAATGTAGTAAAAATATTTAACCGATTAGATGCAGAGGAAAAACTCTACCGGGATGGAATCCTTAACAAAAAAGCACTTGTCAGGTCAAAGGTAGAGGCACAAATAGTATTACGCTTGTGGCTTTCTGCGCAATACAAATACGAAGACGATCTTGAAGAGAAGTATGGATCCCCATCAAAAAAATTCAAAAGAGCGATGCAAAAATTTGAATCGATAAAGGGTGCATGGTTAAAGAAATTCTACAAAGCTCGCGATAAAAAACGGGAAAAAATGGGTTTGCCTAAATGGAAATTCGACATGATCTATAACAAATCCGACCCACCTGAAAGTGAAAACAAAACACCATCACCCAAATCGGCCGATAACAAGCTACCAAAAAACCCGAAGGAGGACATTGAGAAAAACAAGGCCAAGCGGGAGGAAACGAATAAGCCGCGCAGGCAGGTAGACCGCAAAGGAACTTCCAAACCCAGATCAGAAGAAGACCGTATTTTGGAGGCTGGCAAGGACGGAATGTTGACCGGCAAAACCATCAAACTCTCCGACTTGGAAGGATGCGGAGGTGTTCTTTTTGTCAATGCCGATGTAAAATTGATGTGGGGGCGCACATCAACTCCCTGTCCCGAACTTACAGGCGGGCGTGTGGCTAGCCAAGCCGATTATTATGCCCACTGCAACTCATTCGAAGACTTTAGCGGACCTTGCGGGCCACCGGGGCCCAGTACTGAAAGATCGGGAAGGTATAATGGTGTCCATGGGATGCCGCTTGGTGTCTTTTGTCTTGCGCTCCATTACAATATTTTATCAAATAAGGGGGATGTGTATAACAACACGGTCATGCAGGGTAACCTTATGTCAATATTCAAATACGACAACGGCAGCCGCAAGCTGAGTTGTTTTTATATTACCAAGGATCAGTTGAAGTCCTTATATGAACAATTTAAAAATGCCAAAAAAGGCACTACTCCCACCAAGCCCGTTGCAGGGACCAAGCCAAAAAAAGATTGTAAGTCTAGTGGCGGCCTCACCGGTGCCATGAATTGTGTGACAAAACGGATCGAAGGTGCCGGCGGAAAAAATACAAAACAGCCAGAAAAAAACCCGGCCTCTGCGAGTACGACTGATCCAAAGACCGGCATCACTACAAAGTCGGTGAAAAACCCGGATGGAACTCGCACGATCACTCGGACCGATAAGAATGGTAAAGTTTTATCCGAACGAACTGTCGGGAAAACCTCGACCTCTGCGAGTATGACTGACCCGGAGACCGGCATCACCACCAAATCGGTGAAAAACTCGGATGGATCGCGGACGATAACAAGAACAGACGCCCGTGGAACTGTTCTTTCCAGGGGAAACGTACGGTGAGCGCGCGGCACCGGTTCAACCGGAAGACGCTAGATAGAGAGGATATGATTTTGTTGAAGACGATACTATTCCTGCTGGTCCTTGTTTTTATCTCGGGACCTGTACTTGCGGCCCAGAGCAAAATGATCTGCAAGAATCCCGGACGAAGCTACCTTGCGACATTTGACGAAACGGCCAACACATTCCGGGTTCAAGCGGCAGGCGCGGATAACTTCTATCAAATCGAGCGCGTTGAGAATACCGGGAACGGGCTGATCGTGCGCGGAAAGACGATCAAGGGCGGCCCTGATTTCGTAGCCCATCTCGGTGAGAAAAAGAGCATCGAGTTCATAGACGACGGCCAGGTCATACAGACAGATCTCTGCAAACAGGCCCGTCCGGCTGTGAAATGATCAATATCCGCTTATGATGCCATAACCTTCAAGCGCCTCTTACGGCCTCACTCTTCACAAGCTTCCACAACATCCTCATATGTCCGCAAACCTGTCTGCGGGGCGTTGACCAGAACCGCCATGTTGCCCGGCAGATGTTTGTTGTCCAGCATCCGCTTGTGGGCTTTGGGGATGTCGCGCCAGGAGAATACTTCTGACATGCACGGATCAATCCGCCGGCTGACCATCAGTTTGTTGGCTTGCGCTGCTTGTTTCAGGTGAGCAAAGTGAGAACCCTGCACACGTTTTTGATGCATCCAGACATAGCGGGCATCCATGGTCAGATTGTAGCCTGTTGTACCAGCACAAAAAACCACCATGCCACCGCGCTTGACCACCAAACAGGATACCGGAAAAGTTGCCTGACCGGGATGTTCAAACACCGTATCAACACTAACGCCCTTGCCGGTGATATCCCAGATCGCTTTACCAAAAGCGCGCGCGCCCTTGGCCCATGCGTTATATTCATCGGTATTAACTGTTGGCATTTCGCCCCAGCAATCAAAATCCTTGCGGTTAATGACGCCTTTGGCGCCAAGTGACATCACAAATTCACGCTTGTCTTCATTGGAAATCACCCCGATGGCATTGGCCCCGGCCGCCGCACACAGCTGCACCGCGAATGAGCCAAGTCCGCCTGAAGCCCCCCAGACCAGCACATTATGACCGGGCCGCAAAATATGCGGGCGGTGGCCGAACAGCATCCGGTAGGCGGTGGCCAGTGTCAGCACATAACAGGCCGATTCTTCCCAGGTCAGATGTTTGGGTCGCGGCATCAATTGTTGCGCCTGCACCCGGCAAAATTGCGAAAACGATCCATCGGGTGTTTCATAGCCCCAAATCCGCTGGGTTGAGGAAAACATCGGATCACCGCCATTGCATTCTTCATCATCACCATCATCCTGATTGCAATGGATCACCACTTCATCACCAACGTTCCAGCGTTTGACCTTGGAGCCGACGGCCCAGACAATGCCTGATGCATCAGAACCGGCCACATGAAACGGATGTTTATGCACATTCAAAACCGAAATCGGTGTCCCGAGCGCCGCCCACACGCCGTTATAATTAACCCCGGCGGCCATCACCAGCACCAGAACTTCATGGCTATCAATTTGCCAGGTCGGCACCACCTCGACCTGCATGGCATCTTGTGGCTGACCATGACGGTCCTGACGAATCGCCCAAGCATACATTTCTTTGGGGACATGGCCCAAAGGTGGTAATTCACCGATTTCGTATAGATCTTTCATCTTTATTCCCTGCTAAATGAGCTTGTCTGATTTTTTATTATGCGCTGCACTATACACAATCACAAATCTTATTGCACTGCAACAAAAGTTATAGATTTCTCTATCAACAAATTAGTAAAAAATTTAGTAAAAGTTGAGGTTTAACCATGACTGAAACTTAAAATTAACAAACCCTCCCCTTGACCCTATAATTTCCTGACTAATTGGGCGGCAGCAACTGGAGAGAGGTGTCGATATGGAAGGACTAATGAGTTTTTTGGGACTAGCAACGAGCGGGCGCACAGTGACGTCAACGTTTAGTGGTTTGTTTGATATTTCGGACACAACATTGATCCTTGTTGTCGGTTTGTGCTTCCTTGGCACCAATCTGGTCAGCAATATTACTTGCCGCAATTCTCCGGTTGAGTATGCCACAACATTTTCCTGCCTGTTTATTGGCGCATTGATGGCCAACGCGTTGATTGCAGAAATAGAACTACCGGTAACCAGCGACCTCGCCCAATCAGCAATAACAGCAAATATCGGCATGACTTGCGCCGCCTTGCTGGTAATGGCACTTTTTGGCCGCGAAGGTCATTTGGAATAATCGCCTTACAAATAATCTGGCCAAAAGTCTTGGTTGCACTGCAGCATTTTCCATGCTTTGCTGTGTTTCATGACCAAGATAAAAAAAGATACAGCCCAAAAAGACAGAGCCCAAAAAGACAGGCCGTGGATTTTCCGCACCTATGCCGGACACTCCACGGCCAAAGCCTCAAATGAGCTTTATCGTGCCAATCTGAAAAACGGCCAAACCGGGCTTTCGGTCGCTTTCGACCTGCCCACCCAGACCGGCTATGACAGCGACCACGAACTGGCCCGCGGCGAAGTCGGCAAGGTCGGTGTGCCGGTTTCCCACATCGGTGATATGCGCCAACTGTTCGACAACATCCCGCTTGAACAGATGAATACCTCATTGACCATCAATGCCACAGCGGCATGGTTGCTGGCGCTTTATGTAGCGACAGCACAAGAGCAGGGAGCCGACGTATCAAAGCTCACCGGCACCACCCAGAACGATATAATCAAGGAATATCTGTCACGCGGTACCTATGTTTTCCCGCCCGATCATTCCTTGCGACTGACCACAGATACGATCAACTGGAGCTATCGCAACCTGCCAAAATGGAACCCGATGAATGTCTGTTCTTATCACTTGCAGGAAGCAGGCGCGACACCCGAGCAGGAATTGTCGTTCGCGCTGGCCAACGCCATCGCCGTGCTTGACGGGGTAAAAGCCTCCGGTCTTGTATCTGATGAAGACTTCCCCAAAGTTGTTGGCCGCATCAGCTTTTTCGTCAACGCCGGCATTCGCTTTGTCACTGAACTGTGCAAAATGCGCGCCTTTACTGAATTATGGGACGAGATCACCCGTGAACGTTACGGCGTTGAAGAAGAACGCTACCGCCGTTTTCGTTATGGTGTGCAAGTCAACTCCCTCGGTCTGACCGAACAACAACCCGAAAACAACGTCTACCGCATCCTGCTTGAAATGCTCGCCGTGGTACTGTCCAAAAACGCCCGCGCCCGCGCCGTGCAACTCCCGGCCTGGAACGAGGCGTTGGGCCTGCCCCGCCCTTTTGACCAGCAATGGTCCCTGCGCATGCAACAGATCGTTGCTTATGAAACCGACCTGCTGGAATACGCCGATATTTTCGATGGCTCCAAAGAAATCGAACGCAAGGTTGAAGAGCTCAAGAACGGTGCCCGGACCGAGTTGCATAAGCTTGAAGACATGGGCGGTGCCGTGGCCGGTATTTCCAGCGGCTATATGAAAGAGCAATTGGTCATCTCAAACACCGCCCGCCTGAAAGCCATCGAAACCGGCGAGACCACGCTGGTTGGCGTTAACGCTTATCAGCAAGGAGAGCCCTCACCGCTGGCCACCGGCGATGGTGAAGCTATCCTGACCGTGCCCGACCATGTGGAATTTGACCAGATCAACAACCTCAAAGCCTGGCGCAAACAACGCGATAAAAACGCCGTAGCCGAGGCGCTTAGCGCCCTCAAAGCTGCCGCTGCTGGCGGCGATAACATCATGCCGCCGTCCATCGCCTGCGCCAAAGCCGGCGTGACAACCGGTGAATGGAGTGCCATTCTGCGCGAAATCTTTGGCGAGTTCCGTGCCCCGACCGGCGTTGGCGTAGTTTTTTCCAGCACAGGTGACGACATTGAAAAAATCCAAAAAGACGTTGCGGCGCTGGCCAAAAAACTGGGCACCAACCCCAAATTACTGGTCGGCAAACCGGGCCTTGACGGCCACTCCAACGGTGCCGAACAAATCGCCGTCCGCGCCCGCGAAACCGGCATGGACGTCATCTATGACGGCATCCGCCTGACCCCGGCCGAAATCGTAAAAACCGCCATCGACCAAAAACCCCACGCCATAGGCCTGTCAATCCTCTCGGGCAGCCATGTGTCGCTGGTCCGCGATGTCATCAACAAGTTGAAAGAAGCAGGCATCGGAAACACCCCGGTCATCGTCGGCGGCATCATTCCCGATGATGACGTGAACGTGCTGAAGCAGTTAGGCGTGACAAGGGTTTATACACCCAAGGATTTCAAGCTGAATACGATGATGGCTGAGATTGTTAAGTTGATCGAAAAAACCTGCACCTGATCAAAGTCAGGAAAACACCTATCCCCTCCACCATGCCGGGAATCTGAACCAGCCACCGCCCACCATCACGATGGCTGGTAGAAATCCCAAAAGGGCAATTACCGGGTATAGGTGGCTGTAATTGTAGCTTTTGCCAGTGCATTTGAACGTGTCATAAAGCCGACTAAAGCGGCACTGGCATTTTCATCCAAATCAAGTTTTTCCGTGCTCAGGGCAAAGATAGAAAAAACATAACGATGAACTTCACCTGGAGGCGGACAAGCACCGCCAAATCCGTTTGACCCAAAATCGGTACGTCCCTGAATTGCTTTTTTGGGCAAGCCTTTGCCACTTCCAGCGCCGCGCGGCAATGTTGTTGCTTTACTGGGAATATTGAAAACGACCCAATGCCACCATCCAGAGCCTGTTGGGGCATCAGGATCATAGGCCGTAATAACAAAACTTTTCGTTCCAGCAGGCGCGTTGGACCATGTCAAAGAGGGTGAAATATTTTTTCCTTTGCAGCCAAAACCATTCAATACTTGTTCTTTGGAAAGTTTATGCCCTTCAGAAATATCTGTGCTCATCAGGGTAAACTCGGCGGCATTTGCTATTGTCGGCAGTAACATCGCAACGGCAACCATTGCAGATTTTGTATATTTAAACATGATAGTCTCCTGTATAGAATTAACAGAAAAACTATAGTCGGGGGGTACTGATCGCACATTCCAAAATCGATCATTTGTTGTGCCGAAACGATCATATCACTTAAACTTACGTCTGATTTCAATCGGAGATAGATCAAACCGGGCTTTAAAGCGGGCAGAAAACCTTGATGGGGAATTATAGCCAACATCCATGGCGATGGTTGTTATGGGGATATCAGTTGTTTGCAACATTTCCAGCGCCCTACTCATTCGTAAATCCGTCAAAATACCGGTAAATGATGTCCCATGTGTCCTTAGTCGCCTTCGCAGGGTAGGTTCGCTAACATGTAGTTTTTCAGCTATTTTTGCGAACGTCCATTGCTGAGAAACATCATCGGAAATAAGGTGCCTGACAATTTCAACTATCGTACTAAAATTGTTATTTTTAAAAAATATGTTGTTTTCATTCAACCATACAATCAGCTCGCTGATGCGGTGGGATACAATTGTTTGAGGCACATGCAGGTCTTCCGTTATTGTATCTTTGGTACGCAAAAATGTGTTTAGAAACTCTTGCGTTGCAACGCATCCTCTTTTCTTGCCTGTTGTCGGTATAGCTTTTGAGTTAATCGCTAAGCTGGCATCAAGCAGTATAATAAATTCTGCACGGTATAAGCCCTCTCCGTCAGGGATATTCTCAATATCAAGACTTTCTCCAGGTGAAAAAACACCAATCGTTCCTTTTTTCAGGCATTGAGGATTTTTGCCACCGCCCACCCGCTTTTCACCGGATAGAATACGAAAAATAACAGGCTGCTTAATCCACAAATGCTTGAAATATGCACGACTGACCTGACGCACCACAGCATACCCCGCAACAGGTTTTTGTGTATCAAGGTCTAATTTTTCCAACAAGGTAATCTGCCTCCATTTCTTCGCTACGGTGACAACTTAACACATACACTAAACAGAAAGACGATCTTTCCATCAAAGACAGAATCCTCCTAGTCTCCAGCATACGGATACCCGTTCTTGTCAAATTTCCAGTCAGCAAATGCAAAAATATAACGGGGATTGAGTTTTTTTGCGTCCAGATGCCAGGCGTTTTTGTGGTTGAAACGGATGCCGCGCATCATCACTGTCAGATCAAGCTTCCAGGCGCCATTTTCCACTCGGACAAAATACGGTGAGCATTGGCGTTGACGAACGTTGTATCGCACCACGGCATAGTCGCCTCGGGTTTTGGTGCCATCGATGGTACATTTTTTGTAGGTATTGTAGACGTTGCGCATCTGGCCTTTGGTAACCCGCCAGCTTTTCATCATCTTTTTGCTGGCATCGGTGTAAATCGACAGACTGGGATTAGCGTCATAATCGGCCATTGCCTTGAGATAAGCATCAACAACCGATTGCGGTGAATTGTTGGCAGAAGCAATATTTGAGGTCCCGTATTTTTTGGTTTTATTGCCTGCACCGATTTGCGCTGAAGTACTGGCACCGGCACCGGTAGAGACCTCTGCCTGACGATGCAACGCCGGATCAAAAGCGATATTCTTTCCAGCTTCATTATAACGGGCAACAATCAATTCGGTCGTTGCAAGAATACCGTCGGCGATACGACTGTCACGGAAGAACGGTACCATCTGCTCACGCTCAATAAAGCTGACAAATCCATCGGTATAAGCCCCCTCAAGCGAGCGCCCGACTTCCAGCCTTACCCGGTTGGCACCTTTATCAATCACCAGCAGCAACCCGTGTCCACCACTGCTGCGCGCGCCAACTTTCAGCGCGGCAAAACGCTTGGCGGCAAACAAATTGACATCACCTGTGCTGGCAGCCGTGACAATACGATAGTCAATGTCATAAGCCTCAAGAATTTTCGCATGATAGCTGGCCAACCGCTTTTTTTGATCTTCATTGAGCAGCAAGGCACTGTCATCCAGTAAATCGCGGTGCAGCAATTTTGTTTGCTGTTGGGCAATAAATTCCCGACCGCCCCACCGGTCATAAACCCGGTACCCCATTCTGGCCGCAAGCAGCAACACCACCACCAGTATCAACAGATTTCGTTTATTTTGCAAAAGATCAGGCATCGGACTTACTTTTTTATTCACAGACTAGAGAGAACGGGACAGGCGCTTTATCTCTCAATCAAAATTCAGCTTCTTGACCGTGTCGGCTCCTTCATCGGACTTAAAGTAAGCCTTGCGATTGAAATGCCCCATCGAAGCGACCATGCTGGTCGGCATACGGCGGATGCTGGCGTTAAACGTGCCAACAGCTTCGTTAAAGCGTATGCGGGCAACGTTAATACGGTTCTCTGTACCTTCAAGCTGTGCCTGAAGCTGCTGCATTGGTTCGCTGGCCCGCAAAGTCGGATAGGCCTCGGCCGTTGCCATTATGGTGTGCATCATCTGCCCAACCCGTTTCTGGCTGGCCCCAAGCATCGAAATGTAAGTGCTGTCTTCCGGCGCTTTGCCACCAGCTTTTTGGAGCAATTCAGCGCTTTCTTTCTGAGCCGCAATCAGAGCCGCAATATCCTCGTCCAGGCCGTCATTACGTTTGGCCGTAACATTTTCCAGGGTCGATTTTTCATGCTTCAAAAATTTTGATACGGTCTCAACCAGATTAGGAATCAAGTCGGCGCGGCGTTGATAATTACTTTCAACCTGCGACCATGCTGTGTGAATGACTTCCTCTTCTTTCACCAGACCATTATGCATCCAGCTAAAACCAATTAATGGTAGGAGTAGAAAAATTCCCACAAAAAGAATGGCAGATATTTTGTTTGTCGTAGAATCCATTGCTCCGACCTTTCCCTGATTAAATGTATCTTTGATATTTTCCACGCTGTCGATTGAGGCTGTATCGCCCAAACCGCCAAAAACAATAAACAGCACGGCAATAACGATAATTCCCATACCGATGAGAGGCAGTAACGCCATACCCTTTTTCTTTTGTGAAGCCTCTTCTGGCGCTGGCTTGTTGTCCAGACTTTCCAACAAGGAGCTGTATTGCTCTTTGGAAATGACGCCAGATTCCAGCATTCGGTTCAAACGTTCTTCATGCTCCATTTTTCAGCTCCTTTATTCTTCTGGTGCCTTCATGCGAGGACAGCTTCCGGCTTTCCATATCGCCGAGGATTTTTTCAATTTTCTGCTCGTCTGCGACCCGCAATGCCGTGAGAGAACCGATCAGACAATCCAGACGTTTGCGCAGGGTGGGATAGGTAATGCCAATCTCGTCAGCCAGCGATTTGAGGTTACCGCCATGCAAAATCAATTGCTCTGCCAGCAGGCTGTCCTGGATACCGAGCCGCTTGAGCGGCGGCGTTTCCAGAGTCCCTTCAAAATCCACACCACACTCACAGCAATGAAGTTGTCTAACCTGCAAATGTTGATTTTCACATATGGGGCACTGATTCATTTTCATCTCCTGTACTTTCATAATACGAAAATATAAAGATGTAAATTTTTAATATTATTAAAATTCAAACAAGATTAATAGCCAGTAAAAGCTGATGACGGCTTTGGAACCGTTATGGCCACCACACCTGATCTCTAGAGAACCTTTCACGAGGATCTCACACAGTCGGGTTGCAGAGACTGAAAGGTCAGGCCCTGTGTATAACGAAAAACCGACGGTCGGAAGTTTCGGCAGCAGGAACGAGGCTGGCAACGGACCCAATTTTTCGCTGAAAGAATTTGTCGTGCGCACGGTTATGACGGGCAAACGCAAAAGGCACGTGCTAACGCTTAGCAAGGACAAAGCCGGTTACCGTCACCGTCACACCGCCCGCCATAAAATTTTTCCTGCGTATAGGCATTCATTTGCTGGTCCGGTTTTTCGTCATAGGTGAGAATAGCGATCATTCGGGTTTTATCGCCCTTTACCGGGGCCACACGGTGGATGGAGTGGCGTCCCTGAAACAGGGCAAGAGTGCCCGGTTCCGCCTGCAATATTTCCACGTCACGGCTATCACCATCAAGCAATCGCCCCACTCGCTCATAGGCCGGATCAACCTCATTGCGGGTGCGCGGGATGTATTCAAAGGCACCACCCTCTTCTGCCGCTTGCAATAGTAATGTTGTGGCAAAGTCTGAGGTGTCGAAATGCCAGGCAAGGGTTTCGCCGGGGCGCGATATGCCGATGTTGAGTGGTGAGAGTTGATCCACATAAGGATAAATCCCCGCTTTGCCGGTAACATAGGCAATGAAGTGATGCAGCCCCTTGCAATGATACAGCGCTCGCAACGGCGCATCGGTTTGAATATCGGCATAGCTGATAGTCGAATTTGTGGTGGTCAATTGCCGGTTGCGCGGATGATCATCGCCAAAGGCGCGATCAGTATCAAGCAGATAGACATTGTGGTGCTTTTCTTGCTTGAAGGACAAATGTTCGACATCTGCCGCATCCCGAGCCATACGTTCAAGCGCTGCCGGTAAAATAAACCCGGGCAAGGCCAGCGCCCCCTGCTCCACATAGGTCTTTCGGCTTGCTGCAAAGAACGCGACAGACTCTGCACTCGAGCGGTCAAATATCGGATAAGCATCGGTATTTATCAGGGATTGAGCATTTAACATTTTTTCCATCCTTCTTAACCGCTATTTTCCAAACAGTGTCGGGTCCGTATTACCACCGCAAATCACCACACCGACACGCTCACCCCCGGCAACCTTGTAGGCACCGCTTAACAAGGCGGAGAATGCCGTTGCTCCGCCCGGCTCCGCGATAATCCGCAGGTTTCTCCACAGCCATTCCTGCGCTTTCCGGATATCCTCATCTTCAACCAGAGTAACCACGGAAACGTATTTTTGTGCCAGTGGAAACATTAATTCACCTATCTGCGACGCGCCAAGCGAGTCCGCCGCCAGCCCTTGCGGTGTAATCTGTACCGGCTCACCCGCGGCAAGTGCATTGTGCAACGTCGGACAGCCCTCGGTCTCAACCCCGACCAGTTTCACCGCCCCTTCATACCAGGCCGCCGCCCCGCCAATCAGCCCACCACCGCCAACCGCCATCAATACTGTATCAACACCGTCAAACACCTGCGTTTCAAATTCCGCTGCCATCGTCCCCTGACCGATTATCGTTGCCGGTGCATCATAGGCATGCAGCGACAAAGCCCCGGTTTCCGCCAAAAACTCCTGACAATTAGCCAGCGCCGCGCCATAGTTTTCACCGTCAACCACCACCTCAGCTCCATAGGATTTAATCTTGGCAATTTTTGCCGGTGCACTGATCTCAGGCACAAAAATCCGGGCCGGAATACCCAGTACCCCCGCCACATAAGCCACTGCCGCCCCGTGATTGCCCCCCGAAGCCGCCGCAACACCCGCATCAGGCACCGAGGCACCCAGCAGATTGGCAAAAGCCCCACGCGCCTTGAACGAGCCCGAATACTGCAACAACTCCAACTTAACCGCCACCGGCACTTCAATGCCGGGAACTTCAACATCAATAACCGGCGTCCGGCGAACAAATGGCGTGAGATTTTCAAAGGCTTCAGCAATGGTGGCTTGTGAGATTTTCATTCGAACGAGTTTAGCTCAATTGACAAAAACTGCACCACATTTTTAAACCGCTTAGATCACCCAAACAGTTTATCATCAAAGAAGGTGAAATTGATGTAGCCAATCAGCGCGGCAACAACCAAAACCACTATGATCAGTAAAATCGGCGCCAGCACCCCACCGAGAAATCCAAGGCTTTCAATCCACATTACCGGTTTTTTTGTTATGTTTGCCGTTTCTTCAACATCAAGGTGTTTTGGCTTTGCATCGCGCTCAACCAGTGGATATTGCCGGTGCTTTCGCAATTGAAAAATTGTCATAAGCGGCAGGACAGAAACAACACCTGCCAGAACCACGATCTGCACCGGTCCCGGCCAACTGCCATGATCATCCATAAACAGGAACCAGATAGCCACCGCAAACAACAATCCTATGGTTGTCTGCACGCCAAGACTGCCCGGTGGAACAAGCTCCACCTCGTGCTGACAATTTGTACATTTATAACTATAAACTGAGTTATAAATTTCCATTTTACGCTCAACCGGCTCAAGAGTCGGCTCACCACATTTGGCACATTTTCTCATTTGCGGCATCAGCGATAACAGTTGGAGCGCGGGCCAACAGCTTTTCTTTTTGAGGTGACTTTACCCATCGACATAACCACACAATATCTCTTGAGACTGGGGAAAAGTTGCAGCTCGCCTCGCCCGTCCGGTTTGTTACGGGTAAACCGGCCGATATAGGTGTATTTGGTTCTCCCGTTGTCTTTTTTTCTGAGCACACCTTCCTGTCCGGCCGATGTTTGACGTTTGCCGCTTACCCATGGCCCGTTATAAGTTGTACCAGATCTGTAGCGCATCTCACCACGGCCATGCTTGATTCCATTTTTCCAGCGACCACTATAGACACTGCCGTTTTTGTAATGCAGCGATCCTGAATTGTGCCGCTGATTGTTTCGCAGATTACCGACATATCGTGAACCGTTGGCGTATCGGCACTCGGCCCCGCCATTAATCTTTGTTTTGCTGTTAAATTGCCCGACACAATAACCGCCTTTGCGGAAAAAAACCGTGCCATATCCCCTAATCTTTCCACGCATGAAATTACCTTTAAAACGCGAATACTTACCAGTATTCCAGGAAAAGACACCCTGACCATGTGGCACTGGTTTGCGGTTCTTGTTATAGGTAAACTGACCATTGTAGACACCGCTCTTGTAACGGATTTCTTTGGCTTGCACTGTTGTGGAAAAAGTCAGTCCGCCAGTCAAAACAGCTAATACGAAACCTGCAGTTAAAAATGCCTTGTTCTTTTTAGTAATGTTCATTTCCTGTTTCTCTTATTTCGATTTTTTTGCAAAGCCGTGAATTAACCCCGAACACCAACACTTCAGTGCGCTAACGTAAAAGTCAAGTTTTTATACACATCAGCCCTCACCCAAAAGTCCACTTACTTTATGCGTTGCGGCAGATATATTGCAACGCAATAGGTTTGTGACTCTGTCACCATGGTGGTTTTGGTAATCAATTCCGCGATACTCCCGGCAGTACGCACAACATTTCATAAAGTAGATTTGCCCCCACAAGGGCAGTATTACCGCTTGGATCATACGGAGGAGAAACCTCAACCAGATCGCAACCAACGATGTTCAATCCGGCACCCCCCCGGATAATTTCAAGACCTTGCCAGATTGTTAAACCGCCAATTTCCACCGTGCCAGTACCCGGCGCAAATGCCGGATCAAGGCTGTCAATGTCAAAACTGATATAAACCGGCGCATCACCAATATTTTTCCGTACCCGCTCCATCAGCGGGCTAAGTGATTTATACCAGCATTCCTCGGCTTGAATAACGTTAAAGCCCTGATTGCGCGACCAGTCAAAATCATCCGATGAATAGCCAGTTCCGCGCAAACCAATTTGATAGACCTTGTCACAAATCAACAACCCCTCCTCGACCGCCCGGCGAAAAGGTGTCCCGTGAGCAATTTTTTCACCAAACATTTCATCATTTATGTCGGCATGTGCATCAACATGAACCAGAGCCACCGGCCCGTGTTTCTTTTTCATCGCCTGCAAAATTGGATAGGTCAGCGTGTGGTCGCCACCCAATGTCAAAGGCACGCAGTCATGCAGCAAAATACCATCATAGTGATCAGAAATAATCCCGACAGATTTTTTCAAGTCAAACGTGTTAATCGCCACATCACCGATATCAGCCACCTGCAAATCATCAAATGGAGATGCACCCGTTGCCATATTGTAAGGTCGCAGCATACAGGACTCAGCCCGGATCTGACGCGGACCATGCCGGGTGCCGGATCGGTTTGACGTCCCGATATCCATTGGTACACCAACGAAACATGCATCAAGCCCGGCTGCATTAGGTTGTGATGGCAAACGCATCATCGTTGCCATTCCACCAAAGCGTGGCATTTGATTTCCGCCCAACGGCTGATTAAATTTCGAAGACATCCCCATTTTCCCGAACTGTTATTTCCTTTTTCCTTTTACCCTCATACTATTTATCAGATTCAGTTTACATTCAAAATTTATCTCACCCAAAAGTCCACTTGGCATGTTGCGCTGCAGCAGATATATTGCGGCGCAATAGTAAAAGCCGTTAGCAGGGATGGAACCAAATGACTATAAAACCGCGCCGCAGTGTTTTGTATATGCCCGGCTCAAATGCCCGCGCGCTTGAAAAAGCCAAAACCTTGGGCGCTGACTGTTTTATTTTTGACCTTGAAGATGCCGTTGCGCCCGAAGCCAAACAGGATGCCCGAACTCAGGTGTGTCAAGCTGTCTCCAATGGCGGTTATGGCAAACGCGAACTGGTTATCCGCATCAATGCGCTCGCCAGCGAGTGGGGCAAGGATGATCTGGCAGCCGCGATCAAAGCCAAGCCTGATGCTATTCTCGTTCCAAAAGTCAACACTCCGGACGATCTCTCCCCCCTCCAAAACACGGGCACACCTATTTGGGCAATGATGGAAACCCCGCTGGCTATGTTTAACGCCAAAGACATCGCATTTGCATCAAACCTTGAAGCTTTTGTGATGGGCACCAATGATCTGGCCAAAGAAACCGGAGCCAGCCTGCAACGAGGCCGCCATGCCATGGTGCCGTGGCTGATGACATGTGTCGCCGCGGCTCGCGCCGCCGACATCTCTATTGTCGATGGCGTTTACAACGATTTCAAAAACGATGACGGTTTGCGCACCGAAGCCTTGCAGGGCGCAGATTTTGGCATGGACGGCAAAACCATCATTCACCCCGGCCAGATCGCTGCCTGCAATGAGATTTTTGCCCCCTCACTGCAAGAAATCGACACTGCACAAACCATCATAGAGGCATTCTCATTGCCGGAAAATCAGGGCAAGGGAGCCATCAATCTCAATGGGCGTATGGTCGAACTTCTTCATTGTGAAATCGCAAAAAAAACCATCGCCATCAATGATGCCATTAAAGAAAAGCAGACCGACCAATGACCCAAACCACCAGCGGTAAAACCAACGCCGGTAATTTTTTCGAAGATTTTTCAGTCGGCCAGATTATCACCCACGCCACCCCGCGCACCGTCTCGAGTGGCGATCAAGCGCTGTACACTGCTCTTTACGGCTCACGCTTTGCCGTACAATCAGCCACGAGCTTTGCCCGCGCCATCGGCTATCCGCAAAGTCCTGTAGATGACATGCTGGTTTTTCACATCGTGTTCGGTAAAACCGTTGCCGATATTTCCCTGAACGCCATTGCCAATCTTGGGTATGCTGATTGCCGCTTTCTCAAAGCCGTCTATCCCGGCGACACATTAAACACCGTATCAGAAGTCATCGGCGTTAAACAAAATTCCAACGGCAAAACCGGCGTGGTTTATGTCCGCTCCACTGGCAAAAACCAAAAGGGTGAAATCGTCCTGCAATACACCCGCTGGGTCATGGTCAGAAAACGTGACAACGATAGTCCGGCACCTGAAACGCAATTGCCTGATTTGCCCGAAAGTGTCGAGGCCACCGCTCTTGGTGATGCTTGCCCAACCATAGAAAGTGGTGCTTTTGATACAGCCCTCTCAGGCTCCGCCCACCGGTGGGGAGATTACAAGTCAGGTGAAAAAATCGATCATGTTGACGGTATGACGGTCGAAGAATCAGACCACATGCTCGCCACCCGACTTTATCAGAACACCGCCAAGGTGCATTTCAATCAACACACTGAAGGACAAGGCCGCTTCGGCCACCGCCTGATCTATGGCGGACACGTTATTTCCCTTGCCCGCGCCCTGTCTTTTAATGGTCTTGGCAATGCTTTTCATATCGCTGCCATTAACGGTGGCCGCCATATCGCACCGCTATTTGCCGGTGATACTGTTTATGCATGGTCGCAAATCCTTGACCACCAATCCATCGCTGGCAGAAACGATGTCGGCGCCCTACGCATTCGCACCATCGCCACCAAAGATCATGCCTGCAACGACTTCCCCGACAACAAACACCAAGCCGCCATTCTGGAGTTGGATTATTGGGTGATAATGCCGAAATAAGCCCTTTAAATCTGTCGCTTACGTGGTATAGAATGCCGCAGGGCACTACTATGCCGCTCCCACCCTCAAACATCCGCTAATCAGGTTGAAAATATGAGCACTAAATCCGAGCGTCCTCTCTCTCCGCATCTGCAAATCTATAAACCGATGCTGACAATGACCATGTCCATCGTCCACCGCATCACCGGCACCATGCTGTTTTTTGCCACCATCCTGCTGGCTTGGTGGCTGGTTTCCGCCGCTGCTGGCCCTCATTATTTTGATTTTGTCGAAGGACTTCTCACCTCAATCATCGGCCGGTTGATTTTGCTTGGTTGCACCTGGGCTCTTATCCAGCACGCCCTTGGCGGCCTCAAACACCTGCTATGGGATACCGGGCGCGGATATGATCTTGATGTAATCGAAAAACTGGCCAAAGGCTCCCTTGTTTTATCTGTCGTCCTGACCGTTGCCGTCTGGGCCATCGCCTATGGAGTGAGATAAACCATGACCCTTCGCACCCCTCTAAATAAAGTCCGCCTTTATGGCTCAGCCCGATCCGGCACCGACCATTTCTGGCATCAGCGGCTTACCTCCATTGCCAATATCCCGTTGACCATTTTTCTGTTGTGGCTGGTCATTCCGCTCTCAGGCGCCTCTCATGCAGAGGTCGTTACCAACATCAAGCATCCGCTGATCGCCTTTGGTTTGATTGCCGTCATCATTTCATTTACCTGGCACATGCGCCTTGGCATGCAGGTCATCATTGAAGATTATGTTCACAGCGATGGTCGCAAATTGATGCTGGTGGTTGTTAACAATCTATTCTGCAGCATGATTGCCCTGATGTCGATCTTTGCCATTCTCAAAATCAGTTTTGGAGCTTGATGCAACCATGACGAAGAACTCAAAAAGTCAGGCCGACCAAACCTTTGGTGCTGCCAAAAGCTTTTCCATCGCCGGTCGTTCCTACGATATCATCGACCACACCTTTGATGTGCTTGTCGTCGGTGCCGGTGGAGCCGGTCTGCGCGCTGTTGTTGGCTGTGCCCAGGCTGGTTTGAAAACCGCCTGCATCACCAAAGTTTTCCCGACCCGCTCCCACACTGTTGCCGCTCAGGGCGGCATTGCCGCTTCACTCGGCAATATGGGCGAAGATAACTGGCGCTGGCATATGTATGATTCGGTCAAAGGATCTGACTGGCTCGGCGATCAGGACGCCATCGAATATCTGGCCCGCGAAGCCCCGCAAGCCGTTTATGAACTTGAGCATTGGGGAGTACCTTTCTCGCGGACCGAAAAGGGCCAGATTTACCAACGCGCTTTCGGCGGCATGACCACCAAATTTGGCGAAGGCCCGGCCGCCCAGCGCACCTGCGCTGCTGCTGACCGTACCGGCCACGCCATCCTGCACACCCTATATGGCCAGTCCCTCAAGCACGATGCCGAATTTTTTATCGAATACATCGCCCTTGATCTGATTATGGAAGATGGTGCCTGTCGCGGCATCATGGCCCTGTCTCTGGAAAACGGCACTCTACACCGCTTCAAAGCTCACAAAACCATTCTTGCTACTGGCGGGTATGGCCGGGCTTATTTCTCCTGCACCTCGGCTCACACCTGCACTGGTGATGGCAACGCTATGATCTTGCGGGCCGGATTGCCTTTGCAGGATATGGAATTTGTACAATTCCACCCGACCGGCATTTACGGTGCCGGCTGCCTTATCACTGAAGGGGTGCGCGGCGAAGGCGGTTATCTGGTCAATTCTGAGGGCGAGCGCTTTATGGAGCGCTATGCACCTTCGGCCAAAGACCTCGCCTCACGCGATGTGGTCTCGCGCGCCATGACCATGGAAATTCGTGCCGGACGCGGCGTTGGTGCCGATGGTGATCATATTTACCTCCATCTCGATCATCTGGGTGCTGACCTGCTGGCCAAACGCCTGCCAGGTATTTCAGAATCCGCCAAGATTTTTGCCGGTGTTGATGTTACCCGCGAACCCATTCCGGTTATCCCGACTGTCCACTATAATATGGGCGGCATACCAACCAATTATCATGGCGAAGTTATCGCCGGAGACAAAGCTAAACCGGACGCCATCGTGCAAGGCCTGATGGCCATTGGCGAAGCTGCCAGCGCTTCGGTCCATGGTGCTAACCGCCTGGGCTCAAACTCTCTGACCGACCTTGTTGTCTTTGGCCGCGCCGCCGGTTTGCGCTGTGCAGAAACCATCGACAAGGAAGAAAAGCACAAGGATTTGGCCGCTGATGCCGGTGAGGCCGCTATCGCCAGACTGGACAAGTTCCGTTATGCCAGTGGTGGCACACCCACCGCAGAGTTCCGCCGGAAAATGCAGCGTGACATGCAGGATTATTGCGCCGTTTATCGCACCGGCGAAACCCTCAAGGAAGGCGTTGAAAAAATCTCTGATCTGTGGTCGAACATCAGCGATATCGCCACCTCCGACCGATCTCTAGTCTGGAACTCTGACCTTGTAGAGACGCTCGAATACGACAATCTCATTACCCAGTCTGCTGTGACGATTTATGGTGCTGAAAACCGCAAGGAAAGCCGCGGTGCTCACGCCCGTGAAGACTACCCTGATCGCGATGACAAAAAATGGATGGTCCACACCCTGGCCTGGTCAGACGATGCCAGCCAAGAAATCACCCTCGGGTCCCGCCCGGTACACAGCTATACGATG
This sequence comes from Anderseniella sp., assembly GCA_030626025.1. GTDB lineage: Bacteria > Pseudomonadota > Alphaproteobacteria > Rhizobiales > Aestuariivirgaceae > JALWJW01. The sequence continues at coordinate 78,888 of DAOUPT010000002.1, forward strand.
ACCGATGAAATAGATTATATTGTACCCAAAGCGAGGGTTTACTAGAATGGTTGAACTTAACCTCCCCAAAAACTCCCGCGTTCAAGACGGCAAGTCATGGCCTGAACCAGACGGTGCCCGGATCAAGGAATTTCGTGTTTACCGCTGGAATCCTGACGATGGTAAAAACCCGCAGGTTGACACCTACAAAATCGATCTCGATAAATGCGGGCCGATGGTGCTTGATGCGATTATCAAGATCAAGGATGAGCAAGATCCGTCTTTGACTTTTCGGCGCTCCTGCCGTGAAGGGATTTGCGGCTCTTGCGCGATGAATATTGATGGCACCAACACGCTGGCCTGCACCAAAGCGATTGAAGACGTCAACGGTCCGGTAAAAATTTACCCGCTGCCTCATATGGAGGTGGTTAAAGACCTGGTCCCTGACCTGACCAATTTTTATGCCCAGCACCGTTCCATTGAACCGTGGCTGCAAACCACCACAGCAGAACCTGAACGCGAATGGCTGCAATCATCGGAAGACCGCGAAAAGATCGACGGACTTTACGAGTGTATTTTGTGCGCCTGTTGTTCCACATCCTGTCCGTCATACTGGTGGAATGGTGACCGCTATCTCGGCCCGGCAGTTCTTCTGCAAGCCTATCGCTGGTTAATCGACAGTCGTGACGAATTTACCGGTGACCGCCTCGATAATATTGAAGACCCGTTCAGGCTCTATCGCTGTCATACCATCATGAATTGCGCCAAAGCCTGCCCCAAAGGTCTCAACCCGGCCAAAGCTATTGCCGGTATCAAGAAGATGCTGGTTGAGCGGCGGGTGTAGAAGCAGTTGACAAGAATCACATTTCCATAAATACAAAACCATGGAATCAGAACAAGCTGCACATATCTTTTCAGCCCTGGGTCAACCAACCCGCCTGGAAATTCTAAAACTCATCGCCCCGCACTCTCGGGGCGAAAATCCACGCGGCTTACCAGCTGGCGAAATCGGCGAAGCACTTGACCTGCCACCGGCCACCTTGTCTTTTCATTTAAAAGACATGAACTACAAAAGTCTTGTTGTGACCCGCCGTGAAGGTCGCAAAATCTATTATCGGGCCAATCTGGAGGTTCTTCTCAACACTCTCGATGAACTTATAACCCATGTGCTTGAACCGGCCGGTGCAGCATGACATTTTACTGGCCTGATCAATGGGGCAAAACTGGTTCAAACATAACCAAACGCATATTGCTAAAACACCTCATCAACGATACGCTAAAACACAACATTCAAAGCTCCAGCAATTCAGATAAGGATAAAAACCCATGAAAGAATACGGCCACTTTATTGGCGGCGAGCACGTCGCCGGAACTTCAGGTCGCACCAGCGATGTTTTCAACCCCAACACCGGTGAAGTTCAGGCAACAGTAGCTCTTGCAACATCAGCCGAAATGCGCGCTGCTGTAGAAAACGCCAAGCAAGCTCAAATCGGCTGGGCCGCAAAAAACCCGCAAGTGCGTGCCCGCGTCATGGTTAAATTCATCGAACTGGTAAATGCCGAAAAAGACGAGTTGGCTCAAATGTTATCCATGGAGCACGGAAAAACCATTCCTGATGCTCACGGCGATATTCTGCGCGGTATTGAAACCTGTGAATTTTCAACCGGTGTCGCCCATCTGATGAAGGGTGAATATACTGAGGGTGCCGGTCCTGGCATCGACATGTACTCCATGCGCCAACCGCTTGGCGTTGTCGCTGGCATTACCCCGTTCAATTTTCCGGCAATGATCCCGATGTGGAAGTTTGCCCCGGCCATTATGTGCGGCAATGCTTTCATCCTTAAACCTTCCGAGCGTGACCCGGCGGTGCCCATGCGCCTTGCTGAACTAATGATCGAGGCTGGTCTTCCCGCCGGTATTCTCAATGTCGTTAATGGCGACAAGGAAAGTGTTGATGCCATTCTTGATGATCCCGACATTCAGGCTGTTGGTTTTGTTGGCTCAACCCCTATCGCTCAATATGTCTATTCACGCGCCACCGCAAATGGCAAACGGGCCCAAACCTTTGGTGGTGCCAAAAACCACATGATTATCATGCCTGATGCCGATATGGACCAGGTTGTTGATGCCCTCATCGGTGCCGGTTACGGATCAGCCGGTGAACGCTGCATGGCCATTGCTGTAGCCGTTCCAGTTGGCAAGGAAACTGCCGACAAACTGATTGAAAAACTCGCACCACGGGTTGAGTCGCTGAAAATCGGCCCTTCAACTGATCGCGAGGCTGACTACGGCCCGATGGTCAATGCCGACGCGATTACCCGCGTATCCGGTTATATTGATCAAGGTGTTGCAGAAGGTGCCGATCTTGTCGTTGATGGTCGCGGCTTTAAAATGCAAGGTTATGAAAACGGCTATTTCATCGGCGGCTCATTATTTGACAACGTAACGCCAGACATGTCGATCTACAAAGAAGAAATCTTTGGCCCGGTTGTCTCGGTTGTGCGCGCCAATGACTATGAAGATGCTCTTGCATTGCCCATGAAGCATGCCTACGGCAACGGTGTTGCCATCTATACCCGCGATGGTGATGCGGCCCGCGATTTTGCCAAGCGCATTAACATCGGTATGGTTGGCATCAATGTCCCAATTCCGGTGCCATTGTCTTATTTCACCTTTGGTGGCTGGAAAGACTCCGGCTTTGGCGATCTCAATCAGCACGGACCTGACGCATTCCGTTTTTATACCCGTACCAAAACAGTAACCTCTCGCTGGCCGTCAGGTATCAAGGATGGTGCAGAGTTTACCTTGCCCGTTATGAGCTAAAACAACAACAAGCCTCTAATAAAGCCGCCCTTCACCGGGCGGCTTTTTTGTTACTTACAAGATTCACTTTCAAGATTCATCGTCCAAAAATGATACACCACATGAATACTTCATGAACCAGTTGTTAAGTTAACAAAAAGGTTACCCGTGCTATTGCTATCTCAGGGGTGATCAAGTAATAGAAGGCTTTCTCGGGGGAGACTTAAAGATATGACAACTCAGACAGCAGACATAAAATTTCTCAAACGCATCCTTTTTGGCCTTGTCGCGGCAACACTGACCGCCGGTACGCTTGCCGGTGTCGCAACCGTGAACGCCGGACCGCAGGCAACAAACGTTGCGATTTTTGATTACCAGCCAAATCCCAATCAGTAAGCACGTCAACAGCGGACTCTGAAAAAACGCTGTCATCACGCACGATTCCACGGTATATCTTTTTGTTATGGCAATCAAATATACGGCGTCACCGTGGGCATCAGCCGTTTCACCCACCACAGAAGATATCGGAAAACTAGCCGAACAGGCCTATCGCGCCCTGCCGGAAAACTTCCATGCCATGTGTGGTGACATAATCATTCGGGTTGAAGATTTTGCCGACCCTGAACTCATCGAATTTCTTGGCGGATCATCCTCGTATGATCTCATGGGGCTTTTTCATCCAGCCGGTGAAAGCCTGATCGACAATATTGAAACCGCCCTGGAAACCCATGCTGTAATTGTGTTTCGCCGGGCAATTCTGGACTATTGGGCCGATTCTGATGAAACTCTCGGTAATATTATCACTCACATCATCGTCCATGAAATCGGTCGCCAATTTGGCCTTAACGAAGATGAACTGGAACAGGTTGAAATCGCCACGCTGGATGAAGCAGAGCGCGAAGCAAAAAGTATGGTGCAGTAAATGAGAAAACAAGATCAGGACGATCAGGTCCGTCGCGCCAAAGCCGCATTAAAACGGGTTGAACAGGAATCTGAAAAACTCCTTGGTGCGGGCGCAACGCAGACACCATCTGACGAGGATGATCCGATTGTAATACTGGGTAAACGCATTGGTCGCGGCATCGGTTATTTCTTTGTAGCCATTTTACTGTGGCACCTCACGACTACCTACCTGATGGGTTGATCAACGACATCTTTAAATGGATGCAAAATATCCCAGAATTCGGTCATAGACATCCACAAGATTCGTTTGGACTATCGGTAACGTAGCAGCCAAAGCAAGGCCGGTAGTTGCGGCAATCAATGCATACTCAATAGCAGTTACACCACGCTCATCCCTTAAATACGTGCCAACAAAACGAACCACCTTCAGTTGCTTTTTCTTCACATCAAAACCTTTCTTTCTTCAGCTACCCTGTAACGGGCACCTCTTACCTCCAGAACTAGAGCACATCGATCAGATGTGGCACCAACGGGATATCTGCCGCCGGCATTTCATATTCTCTTAACTGCAACGGGCGCACCCATTTTAGTTCCTGGTTCTCACTGGCTCTTGGTATTCCCTGCCATTTCCTGCAGATAAAAAGTGGCATCAACAAATGAAATCGCTCATAAGAATGACTGGCGAACGTTAATGGTGCCAGGCAGGGGGCTTTTACCTCGATTGCCAATTCCTCTCTCAATTCTCGAATAAGAGCTGCTTCCGGCAACTCTCCTTCATCAATTTTTCCGCCCGGAAACTCCCATAATCCCGCCATCGATTTCCCTGACGGTCGCCGGGCAATTAACACCCGCTGATCCTGATCAACAAGCGCGCACGCAACAACAAGCACAATAGGTAGTGAACTCATGTGCATCCTTTCTTTATCAAGCCCAAAGGTTAACAATATTTACCAAATGCCCGATTTCTGCTACATTTCCTTCAATTGACAACATACAGTTACAAATCCATTAAGATTTCGGTATTCACAGACCAAAATAAAACACCAAAACTGTAAATTGCGGCGTAAAGGTACTGGATATTTTGCGCCAAGCACGCTATAAGCCGCCTTCAGAACCGGCTCAAGTCTTATTGGGCACAAATAAATACAGAAAATTAGCAGATATTTTAGTTTGGAGAATTACCATGGCCGTCCCAAAAGGCAAGATTTCGCGGATGAAACGTGGTTTCCGCCGCTCAGGTCACACAACAGAAAAATCAACTTACGTTGAAAACAAGCAAACCGGTGAATTGCACCGTCCGCACCATATTGACCTGAAAACAGGCATATATCGCGGCCGGCAAGTGCTGGAAGCTAAAAACGAGTATTAAGATTTCCAGTCAGGACACGTTCCTGGTGTAAGCTTTTACAAAGGCCGGTGTATTTCACCGGCCTTTGTTTTTGCCAACCTTTGATTTTCTCTGCCAACACGCTATAGCTTAGGGCCTGTTGACGATCAATTTTAACAGAAAGACCAGAAGATGCGCATTTTTGCTGCTTTCCCATTTCTCGCTCTGGCGCTGATTGCCTATAACGTATTTGCCTTTGCCGGCAACCTCAATCTGGAAGCAGACATGTTTGTCTATGATATGATGTCGGGGGCAACCTTTGCCCTGACCGGAGGCGATGTTCTTATCATTGCCGGATTGCTGTTACTGTTTCTGGAAGTCATTAAAGCAGCCAGCGTTGGCGCGGCAACCATTCTCGACCACATCCTTTCAACTGGCGTATTTATCGCTGCCTTGATCGAATTTCTCCTTGTTAAGCAAGCTGGAACAGCAGTTTTCCTTATCCTGGTTATAATGTGCCTGATCGATGTGGTTGCCGGTTATTCCGTCTCGATCCGCTCGGCCCGCCGTGATGTAAACTTTGGCAACGGCGGTAATCCGTTTTGATCTGGGAACTTTGGGGCAATGTTGCAATACCCGCCTTTGCCACGCTATTTGTGATTATTGATCCCATCGGTTTAGTACCGCTGTTTATTGCACTCACGTCAAAAATGGACGACAAGGCGCGTAAAATAACAGCCTGGCGCGCCACAATCTTTGGCTTTACTGTTTTGCTGGTATTTGCTCTTGCAGGGCACGCTGTTTTGAATTTTCTTGGCATTTCACTTGCCGCCTTTCGTATCGCTGGCGGTCTGTTATTGTTTTTAATGGCTCTTGAGATGCTTTTTGAAAAGCGTTCTGAACGACGCCGGAAAAATGTCGAGCAATCATCCATTGAGCATGACGTGGCCGATGATCCAGCTGACGACCAATGGGTTTTCCCGCTTGGCACCCCTTTAATAGCTGGTCCCGGTGCAATCGCTTCTATTATACTTTTAATGAGCAACAACAGTCACGGCATTGCCGGGCAAGCTGTTGTCATAGGTGTGTTGTTTACTGTCATTGCCATAACGCTGGTTTTGTTTTTAATAGCAGGCAGGCTTGGTCGTTTTGTCGGCCCTACAGCTTCGCGTGCAATGTCGCGCATTTTAGGAATGATCCTATCGGCATTGGCCGTTCAGTTTGTTTTGACCGGGCTAACCTCGGCCGGATTTGGAGGATAACGAAATGCCAGAGAACAACGAGACAGAAACAAAAAAGAAACTCCTTACCCCCCGCGATATCACCGGCTTCTGGCTCGGCTTGGAAGAACAGGCCTATTGGCAAAAAGATGACGAATTTGATGCTCTGATATCACGCGATTACGGCAATGTCCTAAAACAGGCCAAACTTGGTGCGATGGACCATTGGTGCGATGACCGCGAAGGTGTACTGGCCCTAACCGTTGTTCTTGATCAATTCAGCCGCAACATTCATCGCGGCACTCCAGAAATGTTTGCCGCCGACGAACACGCCCGCACCGTGGCCAACTATGCCATGAGAACCGACATGATCGAAAGCTTTAACGAAGATGAGCGCCGCTGGTTTATCATGCCATACATGCATACCGAAACCCTGCGTGAGCAGCGTTTTTGCGTTGCCATGTGCAAGCGCTACCAGCTAAATGCGACCTTGCCTCATGCCGTCGAGCATATGGAAATCGTCAAAAAATTTGGCCGTTTCCCCCATCGCAACGAAATTTTGGGCCGCCAGTCCACCCCGCAAGAACTCGAATTTCTGGCATCTGGAGGTTTCGCCGGTTAGCTTCTGTTAACCATTCTTGAAACTCCCGGTTTCCTAAAACATAATTTTAGGAATTTTCCCCTATTCTGACCGCCAAAATAGAAGGGCAAGCATGTCGTTAACCGGCCTGTAACCCAATGGGGTGCGAAATGACCGTTTCGAAACTGCTAAAATTCCTGCCCGAAGCCGTACGGCAAAAGGTAGAGGGCATCTTGAACGGTGGGGGTGACCATGGTCAATCCCAGCGTAGCGCCCTGTTGGCTTTTAGCATCCGAATAGCTTCAGCCGCTATCGCATTTTTATCTCAGGTTTTACTGGCCCGCTGGATCGGCGCCCATGAATTTGGCGTTTTTACCTATGTCTGGGTATGGGTGAACATCACCGGCACCCTGTGTGCGGCCGGTTTTGCAACAAGTGTAGTTCGTTTTGTTCCCGAATATCGCGAAGCTGGCAAGCATGACCTGGTTCGCGGGTTTTTACGCACCGGGCGACTATTCTCATCTACTATGGGACTTGCCGCCTCAATTGGCGGTTTGATTTTTTTATATACATTCAAAGAATCGATTGCCGAATATTACCTGGTTCCTGCCACTGTTGCCCTTATTGCCCTTCCAGCCTTTTCCCTGACTGATTTTCAGGATGGTGTCGGGCGTTCACAAGGCTGGATAGATCTGGCTCTTGTGCCACCCTACATAATTCGCCCCTTTCTGCTTTTTACATTTATCGGCGGCGCTGTCGCCATCGGTTGGGCCCAGAGCGCTGAAACTGCCATTTATGCAGCAATCGCAGCAACATGGATAACCGCGATTCTGCAGTATTTTATGCAAAAGAAACGTATGCGTGAGGCCGTTCCTGCCGGTCCACGAAAATACAAATTTGGTTTTTGGTTAAAAGTATCCCTGCCAGTCATCGCCATTGAGAGCTTTGCCTTGATGATGACCAATATGGATATTCTGCTGCTTGATCTTTATGTGACCCCGGATCAAATCGCCATATATTTTGCTGCTGCACGCACCATAGCACTCATCGCATTTGTTCATTTTTCTGTCACAGCGGCAGTAACACCAAAATTTACCACTCTTTATACCAATGGCGACATGGAAGGGCTGGGTAGTTTTCTAAAAGAAACCCGAAAATGGACTTTCATTCCTTCCCTCATTGGCGGCGGCGTCCTGTTGACTTTAGGAAAACCGATTTTGTGGCTTTTTGGACCTGAATTCATGACCGGTTACCCGGCTATGTTTGCACTCGTTGTTGGTTTACTTGCCCGCTCATTTGCCGGCCCTTTGCAAGGTTTAATGATCGCAACCGGTCAGCAAAACACCGCCGCTTTGGCCATGGGGGCTGCCGTACTTGTCAATATAGCATTCAATGTTTTACTGATTCCAAAATTCGGCCTTGTTGGTGCTGCCGCTGCCACCGCAATTTCCTTTAGCGTCGAATCACTCCTTTTGTATGTGACGGCAAAAAGAATTATCTCTGGTCCCGGCCCCTTTAAAACCCACGGAGAACCTGGTGCAGCATCTGCAAAATAATGCCCTGCAAAACAGCGATTGGGATGTTTTAAGCAAGAACAGCTTGTTGCCAAGTGCCAGCCACGCCCGCCGTTGGCTTGCCCCGATGTTTGAACATTTCCACGAAAAAAGTGCACAGCTAATCAGCACCGGCACCTCCCCCTTGCAAGCCATAGCAGTCTTGACAAAAATGACGTTGCCTCCCGGTTTTCCAGTCCCCATCGCCCAATCATGGGACAATGGGTTTTTGTTCTCAGGCATTCCCCTGATTGGCCGCGATGACCCGCAAACTGCAATTTCCGACCTGCTGATCAACGCCCGCCAGGAACTGGGTGTAAAAGCTGTTCTTTTCAAAAAAGTACAATGTCACAGCAGTTTCGATTTGGCTCTTACCCAATTGCGTCAGAACAACATCGCAGACCATCACCTTTTCAATGTCCACGAAAGAGCAGCTCTTGATTGCAATCAGGATTACGACAGCTGGTTCGGCGAAAACTTCTCCCGTAAGCGTCGCAAAGAATATCGCCGAATGCGCAATCGCCTCGCTGAAATGGGAACCTTGCAATCAAGAGTCCTGCAACAAGGCGATCCGGTGGAACAATGGGTAGAAGAATTCCTGAAACTTGAAAAATCCGGATGGAAAGGCCGCAAAGGCACAGCAATTGCATGTAGCAAAGAGAAAACGGCCCATTTAAGGCATGCGTTGCCCGAAATGGCCCAAAATGGATCGCTGTTGTTCTGGACGATAACACTGAATGACAAACCGGTCGCTTCGTTGTTCGGCTTTCTTGAACACAATCAGGTATGGCTTGGTAAAATGGCATTTGACGAAACATTGGCGCAATACTCACCCGGTGTCCTGGTGATTCTGGATGCCAGTAAAGACCTGTTTGCCAGAGAGAATATCACTATGGCCGATTCCAGCGCCGACCCGGATCATCCTATGATCAACAATATCTGGCGCGATCGGATTCGCATTGCTGATTATTTGATCGCAACCCCCGGCACCAACCAGGCAACATTCAACTCACTCGTGGTGTTTGAACAGGCTAGAAGAAAAGCCCGGCACATAGCCAAGACAGCTTATTACAGGCTTCGCAAAGGATTGAAAAAATGAGCATCATTCAACTCGATAAAAGCACTGCTGCCGACAATCTGCATAAATCGCCGTTTTCAATTAAACACAGCCTTGCAGATCATCCATTGTTTACTCTGCCCAAACTGGTGGACCTTGCCAAAACCATGCCCCGAGACAAGATCGAATTCAGCGGCGGTGATATCGAAATTGGCCAAACCGCCGAAACAACACCAAAACTGAACATGACACCTCAAGAGGTCATCAACCGGATTGAGGAACACAACGCCTGGATGGTTATCAAGCGGGTCGAAGAGGTGCCGGAATATCATGCGATATTGAAAGAGTTTGTCGATGATCTGTTTGCAGTAGCTGGCAAGGCCGGTCAGGAATACTCTCATCTGGAAGGATACATATTTGTATCTTCAGCCAAAGCCGTAACATCTTTTCATGTCGATGCTGAAGAAAACATTCTGGTCCAAATCAGGGGTGATAAAGCCGTTCATATTTTTGAAAATGACGATCGCACTCTGGTCAGTGAGGAAGCGATGGAAATTTCTCCCTCCAAATATCGCAACCAGACCTATGACCCTGCTTTCGAAGACCGGGCTGCTATTTTCAACTTGCAACCGGGCGATGGCGTTCATATTCCCTACCTTCTGCCGCACTGGGTTCAGGTGGAAAACGATTACTCGGTTTCCATGGCCATGACCTGGAAAACCCCTGAAGTTGAGCGGCTCAACAAAATCCGCTTGATGAACGGCACCATGCGCCATTTTGGCTGGCCGCAAAAGGCTCCGGGTGTTTCTCCGGTTATGGACAGTTTCAAAGTCGGTGCTCATGATGCCATGCGCATGATCCTTGATCCATTGCGTAAATCTGAAAAGATCCGCAGCCTGTTACGTGGTTTGATTTACGGTAAAAAAGCCAATTACTATTATAATGAGCCAGCTGAATAGAATTTCCGGTAATTTGTTGCCAAAAGTTCATTAACTCTTTAATTTCTCCCGATAAATACTATATACCTTAGGTCAATACATTTATCGGGAGGACGTTTTTTATGGTCGAAACCAAAACGCTGGACAAGGAAATCGAAAAGACGCGCAAGCTTGTTATCAACATGCGCGATAAAATTCACAGCAGTAGTGATCTCCTTGAAAAAATTGCAAAAGCCGACAGTTTTGGTGATGTAAATTTCGACATTGAAAATGCTCGTATAGAAGACGTTCTGACCCAGCAAAAGGTGATGGAATCAAACATCGCCGATCTTATTATCGGCCTTGAAGATGTCACCGACAGTTTCGGCGCTGAATTCAACAATATGAAAACCTTTTCGGTTTCAGAAAAACTCATCGGTATTTTTTCAAAGAAAAAAGCCCAGGCCATGCGCAATGAACGGGTTCGCAGCACCTCTCTGTCCAGCAATTTGCAGGACTTGCTGGCCAAATCCGACACCATCGTCGGCATATTGAAAGATCAGAAATCTGTTCTCAAAGAGCGCTATGGCAATTCTGAAGACAGTTTGAAAACCGTAATTAGCCGCCGCGAATCAGTCACGACCGAACTCAAATCCGTTCAAACCCGCATCGAGGAACTGAACCCTATGCTGCTTGATATGGAAAACCGCATGGCCGCCTCGACCAATCAGGCCGAGCGCACCAAACTTGAAGCTGAACGTTCTGAACTGGCCACCGAATACAATCAGGCCCAGGCTACCGAACAGGAACTGCTGGCCGGGTCACAAACCCTTGAGCGCTACACCTCAATGTTCCAGACCTTTGTTGACAGTTTGAACAATCAGATCGCCGCACAAAATACCCTGATCAACAAGTTGTCCATCGATACCGAACAGCGCATCGTCCTTTATAAAGCGCTAGAAGATTCTCTCAAAACCGCCTCCCAGCAGGAAGTCGCCCACCAGATCAACACCATGGGCACCAAGGTCGATACAGCGGCCGAAGAAACCATGGCCGGTATCGGTGCCGCAGCCCAGCGTCATATTGCTGACCTGCTCGAACTGCATGAATCAAACATGGTCAACACGGCTGAGATTCAACGCCGCAAAAAACTGGCCGATGATGCCTTTGCGCGCCGCTTCTCTGATGTGATGGAAAAACACGAAGCGTCAAACTACACTGCGGGCTGACCTCCATGTCCGCTACCAAGTCCAAACAGCACCATGCAACCCGGCATTACTTTCAAGCCGTTGATGCCGCTTTTGATGCTCTCGATCAGATTTTTGAAACCGAGGGTATCTGGGTCAGAAAACACAATTTGATTTACGAAGTTGTCAATCTGCACCTTGGCCATTTGCGCTGGGCTTTTGAGTGCTGGAAAAAGAATGTCTGGTTTCTCGACAAGTTCAATATCGATCTGGTCGACTCCGGCATGCCGAGCTTTCAGCATATTATGCAAATCGAAAATGACCGTGCCCGCATTGAAGAACGCCTTGACGAATTACCTGAACCCGGTCAGATCAAAAACGAAATGGCCGAATTGTTGTTAAAGTACAAACAGTTTCCCGATGTCTTGCAACAGACCATGGGTGAAAGAATGTATTTTGAAGCATTGGACAAGGGGCCAGCTTTTCGCCCCTTTACAGCCCCGGCCACTGTCCGGCATTCATACAACCCGCGCTCAAAACGCCCCTATTACGTTGTCCATTGGGCCGCCTATGATGGAACCCAAAATATTCCGGTGGTCTATCTGGCTGTCATAGAAGATTCATCACCCGATGCCCCGCGTCCAATTCCTAAAAAAACCGGCCCATGGGGCGATGTCGGCGGCGACACCCTGCTTGGCGACGGCCTGCCCAACAAAGACCTGTCCGACGAATTTACGCAATTTGTTCAGGGTCATTCGCAATATTCTCTGACATTAACCTCCATTGCAACGGCCATGGACAAGGACTTTGCAACCCTGCACCCAAAACAACTACGCCGCTTTGTTCTCGGCCCGCTTTATATCGGTGGCATCACCAGTCACCATAACCGGGTTGAAACCGTCTTAAGCGGGATAAGCAATCCCGATGACAACTGGTTGCTCAACTGGACGCTGCAGGAATTGTTTTCCAAAGAAGAGGTTTCAGCAAAACACGGATTGTGGGGGCGGGCCGTATCAAAAGAGATTTATCACATCGATACCGGTAACGTTGATGCAGCCCGAAACGGCGTCAGTTCACAGGAAAAACACGCTTTGGTGCCCCATGAAGCTTTTCAAAAAGCCTACGCAACAGGCCTGGCAGACAGTATTTTTGACGGTTACCAGTGCTATGTGGCCAGCGGCGACCACATTATCAGACATGTATAAAAGGTTTTAAAATGGATACCGGACTAACCACACTTTCAGAAAAAGACATTTTAAAGCACCTGACCACGGCCCAGTCGCTGATTGAGCGCGCCACCGTTATTGTTAAAAGTGACAACAGCCGATCCAAAACCGAACTGGCTGGCACCCGTCGCCGCTTTGTATCCACTGTATCGACAGGCCCGTCGACCAATACCGTCAATGTAAAAATTTCTGAAACCATTCAAGCCATTGTCCCCGGTGATGGGATGTTGTCCATCGCCCAGCATACCCTGAAGTTCCGCCTGCGCCGCGGCCTTGCCGTTGCCCTGGCGGTGCAGGATGTATTTGCCCGCCAAAGTGATCTGGAAAGTCTGGCTGCTGAAAACAAAAGCGCGCCTCTATCGGGCGACAAAGCCAGCCGCTTTCATAATCTGCTGGCTGCCGGCAGTTTCGTTGCCGCCTTTACCGCCGCCTCTTTCATTGTCCAGACCATCGAAACCAGCAATGACCCGAGCAACGACTTGCCCGAACCGGTATTTTCTTTTGACTCACCGCACGAAGCCCTCAAGCACTTTTTATACGGCCTTGACACTGCGATCGCAGATGCACCCGATGATGCCCAAATGATGGCCAGGGCCAAAGGCTTTGCCCGCAGCGTACTCGAAGGCCTTTCTGCCCGTCAGGCTCGTTTCGATGTGCTGAACTCTTTTGAGCAAAACCACATCCGCCTTGATGCCGATGACTTCGAACTCAACGGTTTTGATATTCGCGAACGCGGCAAAAGCAAAAAGCTGGTGATGAATTTCAAAAAGCCCAATGAACTGATCGGCAATCACATCGCCAAATATCAGGCCATCAAGCTGACCAAAATGATGATGGCTTATGATTTTGACCGCCAGCTCAATCCCTTTGTTGATCTTGGCGGGTTTCTGTTTACTTTCATCGGCGATGGCAATCCCGGCACCGGCAAAACCACCCTTATTCAAATGATCGCCGGTCTTATCAAAGACTATTGCGAAGTTGCCAACTATCCCTTTCATTATGAAAATTTCGGCGTCGACCAGATCAGTTCCTATCAGGGCAAATCCGGCCAGAATTGCAAGCAATTCATCACCAATGTTCTCAACCCGAAAGTAATCGGTTTTGGCACTGTCGATGATATCGACCAGATCGCCGCCAAACGCTCTGATGATCGCGCCTCTGCCGGTCAGCAGGAAATTACCGCCGTTTTAATGGAAGGTTTTTCAGGCTCGGGCACCGTCATTCGCGGCAATTGTTCGTTCGGCATGTTCTCCAACTATCCCGAAAATGTTGATGACGCCCTGCGCCAGCGTGCCAGCGCCCGCTGGCTTGTCGATGGTCCCCAAACCATGAACGACTACATCGATATCTTTGCCTTGCTACTCGGCAAGAACCATGACATTGCGCTGGGTGATCATGATCTCTATGCGGCGCAGGAAATCAAACAGGCAGTTTCCAGTGCCTATCAACAGCACGCAAAACCCCAGGAAGACGCTCTTCTTAAGGTCTTTGATAAGTTCGGCAAAGCTAACGGCGAGTTGAAAAACCTCAAAGACATCGGCGTGTATCTGCACGCCATCAAACAGGCCGAGCCGCGTTTCACCGGCCGGGCAATTAAAAACATCACCGATGCGGTTAAAATGCGGGCGATGGATATTGAGCTGCCCGATGAATGGTTCGAGAACCCCGAACACTTTATGCATAAGGGCTTTGATGAAAAGCGCAACATGATTGCCGAACTGCGCTCGCCCATCACTCTTGAAATGATCACCCAGGAAGTCAACCGCTACGCCGATTCAGAATTCCGTTACACTGACAAGTCAGATTCAGCTGCTGTCGAAAATATCATCCGCGACTTGCGGGTGCGCGAGCGCGCCGCAGTAGAAATCACCGAAATGAAAGAACGGGGCCAATGGAACGCCTGATTGATAACGCCCTGATTTACGGTGCCATGTTTCAGGTCGCTGATCCCTATATGATCAAGCGCTACAACACCGCGCTTGAGGGCTTTGGCCTGCAAAAAACCAGGTTGAAAAAATTTGTCATTGATGCCGCCGGTTATTCACCCGAAGTTGCCAAAGAATTCAAAGACGAAGATTATCTCAACCCCTACGGCATCAACCGCCGCTTTATCATCCTGTCTCCCGAGCAGGAAAGTCTGCCAGTTGTCTATCATCAGTTTTCTTCAACCTATGACCTGATGATGGCGTTTTTTCAGAAAAATGCCGAAAGCCTGCGAACCCTGACCCTAAAAGATGTGGTTTTTGGCGAAATAGAAAACTCAACCTTTCGCATTGAAACCATCGATGACATTCTCTCCATTCGCGAAGTGGAGTTCAAACTGCGCACCGGCGGTCAGTTATTTGAAAAAGCCGGTGAACTGCAAGACTTGCTCAATCGATTTTTTGCCGTAAAAGATAGCTGGCAAGACAATGACCTGATGCACGAAATTCTGGATCGCGGTAAACTGGTTGGCGACATTCGCTATAACAATATTGTTCCCCGTCACACCGGTTTCGAGCTACCATCTTTTTGGACCCGTTACTTTGATGGCATTTACGTTTTTCGCGACAACAATGGTGATGTAACCGTTATCGCTGAGCCGGAAACACCTGATTTTCTGTCATCACAACTGGGCGATTTTTCATACATTTCCTTAAATGATTCCGAAGCAGTCTACGAATTTCTGATCAGCAGTGGCCGGATAACCGGCTTTGAACCTGAGTGGCTCAAATCATCCGGTCTGGTTGATCTGCGCAGTGAAATTCTGGTGCGGTCATCCATCGGTAAAACTGATAAAAAAACCGATTTGATCACCCTGAACCAGAATCAGGTGCGCAACTGGATACACAGAAATCTTGATGATCTGTCGCAAGATGGCGTCTTTCCATTTTTGACCCGTGTTCAAAAAGGACTGCTCAATGACGTATTGCCGGGCTTGAAAAATACCGCCGCAGCCCTTAAGTTGATGATCGTAAGAGCAAATCCTGGCCACGAAGACCGGGTTCTGGTGGCGCGTCTGCTGTCGCAGTTTGCTCCCTTTGATTTCTACACAAAGTTTGCCGTAAACAAACAAGCCTTTTATGACGACTATGCCACCCTTGAAGATAATATACGCGACTACGTCGTAAACAAAATCACCAGAACGTATTTTCCCAAGCGAAAACAATATTGGGAAAACCTGTTTGCAGAACCGGAGGATTGATCAATGTTAGACCCCTTTTTTGACTGGATCAAAAAACTGATTGCCTTGATCGTCGCTGCCATAAGAGGCGGTATTCGCTGGCTTCTCGCACCATTTGTATATCTCTATACTTTATACAAAACCTCTGGCTGGATTCTCCGTGGCATTTTACTTGTTCTCCTGATCCCTTTATTTTTCGTCTATGGCTGGTTCATCTGGAGCGCGCTGTGGATACGCGGTTACGATATAAATTATGTCGATAACTACAAGCTCGATGAACTGAAAACCACCGCTGGCGAACAGGTCACCATTGAAGGTGGTTCAGATACCACAAAAACCTGTGGCCGGTCGGCCATCGCCAGAGTTACAGCAGATCTGATCGATTTTAACGTCAACCAGAATTCATGGATATCCTCCATGCCAGCCTACAAAGGCGGCTTTTTCGGTTATAGTTGGGACAACACCCCATGGCTTGACAACAAGGCAAGCTTCCAGCGCGGTGTTCATCAGGCCGTTCAGCGTACAGCCGTCGAGTTGACCGACACCATGGGCCGTATACGCGGAACATCCGAAGTCAACAAAGACCTGCAGGGCGCCCGAAGTGCTGTGCAGTTTGACGAGTTTACCTGGTACTTCAACCCATTTGATTCGAAACGCCCTTTCGGCCCAACCACCAAAACACCGACCTATTACCGCGGCGCTATTGCCCAATTGCAAAGCTTCAACACCGATCTGGCAAAGTGTCAGGCCACTTTTGATGCCCGCGCCGACAATCTGCGCACTTTGCTTGATCGTATTGCCAAAGACATCGGCTCGACTTCAGCTTCAATCAAAAAGCGCTCAGAAGCCAGTAATGCCGGCTGGTTCGACTTTCACGCCGACAACCAGTTTATGTATGCCAAAGGCCAATTGTATGGCTATTACGGCATCCTGCGCGCCGCTCATGCTGATTTTCGCGGCATTATCAAAAAACGTAATCTGGAGGACATCTGGTCCAACATGGAAAGCCAGATCCACTCTGCCCTTGAACTCGACCCGATGATCATTTCCAACGGCAAGGAAGACGGCTGGCTGATGCCAACACACGTAACCACCATGGGCTTTTACATCCTGCGGGTGCGCTCCAATCTGGTTGAAATCCGGTCGGTGCTGGATCGCTAAGGCAAACACTTCCATCACCCCAACTGCCGTAGCGCTTCCCCGGTTATCATGGCAACTGACACTGCAATATTGAGCGACCTTGCCTCAGGTCGTATCGGAATCGTAATCCGCTGGCTAATCGCTTCATGCACCTCATCAGGAACCCCGGCACTTTCGCGGCCAAACATGACAATGTCACCGGCCTGAAACTCAAACGATGTATAGCCAAGCAATGCCTTGGTGGTGGCCAGAACGACTCGTTTATCACCCATCGTTTCCATAAACTGTGGATACGAATCATGACGGGTTATCTCCACCTGATCAATATAATCCATCCCGGCCCGTCGAAACGACTTCAACGACCACTGAAAACCAGCTGGCTCAATAATATGCACCGGCACGCCCAAACAGGCCGCCGTTCGCAGGATTGTACCGGTGTTTTGTGGGATATCTGGCTGATAAAGGGCAATTTCGATCACAGATTCTTGTCTCTCAATTGAATGTGAAATTTGCTAATTGGTTTACATCACTAATTATGGCGTTTTTGTCGCTAAACTGCGACATATCATGGCTGGACATTCGGGCCTTGCGGTGCCAAAACACCGCGAGGGATTTTTATTGAACTCTAATGTTGAGCGAACCTGAAGGATAAGTAAAGTGTCCACAGTAGAAGAAGTTAACCAAGACGATGATAGCACCCGTCGCGATTTTTTATATATCGCTACTGCTGCCGTTGGTGCGGTAGGTACAGGGGCTGCAATATGGCCATTTATTGATCAGATGAACCCCGATGCTTCGGTACGAGCGCTGTCATCGGCGGAATTTGATCTGGCCCCGATTGAAGAAGGTCAGGGCATCACCGTTGTCTGGCGCGGCAATCCGGTTTTTATTCGTCACCGCACACCTAAAGAAATCGAAGAAGCCAAAGCTGTTCCGATGAGCGATCTTAAGGATCCTATCGCGCGAAACCTCAATGCACCGGAAGGGGCTGAAGCTACAGACGTGAACCGGGTTGTTGATGGCAAGGAAAACATTCTGGTCATGATGGCAATTTGTACACACCTTGGTTGTGTACCGGTTGGTGAAGCTGGCGAATTTGATGGCTGGTTCTGCCCCTGTCACGGATCACATTATGATACCGCTGGACGCATTCGCAAGGGACCTGCACCGACCAATCTTGAGGTGCCGCCCTATAAATACATCGACGATAACAAAATCGTTATCGGATAAGGAAATTTAAGCGATGAGCGGACATTCAACAAATTACGAATTTAAAAATCCGGCGGTAAAATGGCTGGATTCAAGACTGCCGATTTTCTCCCTGATGAAAGGCCAGGCGATGGATTTTCCAACGCCGAAAAACCTTAATTACTGGTGGACCTTCGGCGGCATTCTGGCCATCATGCTGGTTATTCAGCTGATCTCGGGCATTGTTCTGGCCATGCATTACACACCAACGGCTGATCTGGCCTTTAATTCAGTTGAGCACATCATGCGTGATGTCAACTATGGCTGGTTGCTACGTTATATGCACGCTAACGGTGCTTCGATGTTCTTTATCGCCGTTTACATCCACATTTTCCGTGGCATGTATTACGGTTCTTATAAAGAGCCCCGCGAAGTGCTTTGGATGATCGGTGTCTTTATCTTTATCGCCATGATGGCTACAGCCTTTATGGGCTATGTGTTGCCATGGGGCCAAATGAGCTTCTGGGGTGCTAAAGTTATTACCAATCTGTTCTCGGCAATTCCATTTGTTGGCGACTCTGTTGTGACCTGGCTGTGGGGCGGCTTTAACGTTGCTGATCCAACCCTGAACCGGTTCTTCTCACTGCACTATCTGTTGCCGTTCGTTCTGGCCGCACTTGTCTTCCTGCACATCTGGGCGCTTCACATACCGGGTAATAACAACCCGACCGGCGTTGAACCCAAATCAGGGGCAGACACCATTCCGTTCCATCCTTATTACACCATGAAAGATCTGTATGCGATTGTAGTGTTCCTGATGGTGATGGCAGCGTTCATGTTCTTTGCCCCCAACTATATGGGACACGCAGACAATTACATTCCGGCCAACCCGCTGGTAACACCGACTCACATTGTGCCTGAATGGTACTTCCTGCCATTCTATGCAATTTTGCGGTCTGTTCCAGACAAGCTGCTCGGCGTTATCGCGATGTTCTCGTCATTGCTGATCCTGCTGGTCTTGCCTTGGCTGGACTCATCAAAAGTGCGCTCGGGCAAATATCGGCCAATGTTCAAATGGATGTTCTGGATATTTGTATTTGACTGCCTTGTACTTGGTGTTGTTGGCGGTAACCCGGCTGAAGGTCACTGGTTGATCATCGGACGCATCGCAACCTTCTACTATTTCTTGCATTTCATCATTTTGCTACCGCTTGTCGGGCTTATGGAAAAACCCAAGCCCCTGCCAGCTTCCATCAGTGAAGACGTACTGGCCAAAAGCGACGCGAAAAGTTCATGAGGAATATAAAGACAATGAAAAAACTTTTTAAAAGCCTTGCCATAGCAGGCATTCTCGGCGCCCTCATGTCACCCCAAGCAATGGCATCGGGTGATGGTCCCAAAAACGCTAAAAACTATTCTTTCTCGTTTGAAGGTATTTTTGGCACTTTTGATCGGGCACAACTAAAACGCGGCTTTCTTGTTTACCAGGAAGTTTGCGCCGGTTGCCATGGCCTCAAATTGGTTAATTACCGCAATCTGGCCGAACCGGGCGGACCGGAATTTACCAAAACCGAAGCAAAAGCAATTGCCGCAGAAGCTGAAGTAAATGATGGACCAAATGCCGAAGGTGAAATGTTTGATCGCCCCGGCAAACTGTCTGACAAATTTGTCTCACCATACCCCAATGATGAAGCGGCAAAAGCCGGTAACAATGGTGCACTGCCACCAGACCTGTCGTTGATTACCAAATCACGTTCAGGCTGGCATGGTTCATTAAAATCCTTGTACCTGTATTCCCTGTTCAACGGTTCAGGTGGTCCTGAATATATAACATCATTGCTGGCGGGTTATGCTGATGATCCTCACGGCGAAGAAAAAGAAGGGTTGAATTACAACCCGTACTTTACCGGCAACTGGATTGCCATGCCTTCGCCCCTGAGTGATGATGGTGTTGAATACGCCGATGGCACCAAAGCCACGGTTGAGCAACAAGCCAAAGACGTCGCCGTGTTCCTGGCTTGGGCTGCAGAGCCCAAAATGGAAGAGCGTAAAAAACTCGGCTTCATGGTTTTGCTCTATATGCTTGTTTTCAGCGTCCTGCTTTATTTGGTGAAAAAGGCCATCTGGAGAAACGTCAAGCATTAATGCGTTGATCACTCGATCATAAACAATCAAAATGGCCCGCATATTTCTTTATGCGGGCTATTTTTTTAATCTAGAGAAGTAATTATGACAGACACAGTTTTAGGCATCATTGGCGGATCGGGCATCTATAACCTTGAGATGGATGATGCCCATTGGCAGACGGTCGAAAGCCCCTGGGGGGAACCTTCAGATGAGGTTCGCAAAGGGTCCATCGATGGCCTACCGGTGGTGTTCCTGCCCCGCCATGGCCGCGGTCACAAAATCACCCCCTCTGATATCAATTACCGTGCAAATATCGACTGCCTCAAACGGGCCGGTGTCACCGATCTGATTTCCATATCAGCCTGTGGCTCGTTCCGCGAACACCTGCCACCGGGAACTTTCGTTATTGTCGATCAATATATCGACCGCACTTTTGCCCGCGAAAAAAGCTTCTTCGGCAAAGGTTGCGTCGCCCATGTCTCGGCTGCCGACCCTATTTCCCCGGCTCTTGCCGACATTGCCGAAACCGCCGCAAAAGCTGAAAACATAGCCCATCATCGCGGCGGTACTTTCCTTGTCATGGAAGGTCCGCAATTTTCTACCAAAGCTGAAAGTCACATGTACCGGTCATGGGGTTGCGATATTATCGGTATGACCAGCATGCCCGAGGCTAAACTGGCCCGCGAGGCCGAGATTTGTTATGCTAATATCGGCATGGTGACAGATTTCGATTCATGGCATCCCGAACATGGCAGCGTCGATATCACTTCAATTCTTGAGGTCATGCACGCCAATGTCGATCACGCCCAGGCGCTGGTGAAACGCATTGCCAAAGATATGCCCCGCCAGCATCCGCCCTGCCCGATCGGTTCAGACAAGGCTCTTGAGTTCGCCATCATCACAAAACGCGAAGACCGCGATCCCTCGCTGGTCCACAAGCTTGATGCTATTGCTGGACGTGTATTGTAGTAACGACTACCGGTATTTCGGTATCGGGTATTGCACCGGCCAGCCATTGTCTTTCAGGCAGTAATTATACTTTTTCCACATGGAAATCGCCCGTCGGCGATACTTGGCAACGCCGGGGTTGGCACGGGCCTTGCGACCGGCATACATGGCGCGGGTTTTGTAAAAGTTACAATAGGCAATGGCATAGGGCTCATCGCCACCATGCCGATAGAACCCGGCACTGGCCGGTGATGATAAAACCGTAGCACCAAAGACTGCTAAAACAGCAACAGTAAGTGATTTATACATTGTCGGCTCCTTTCCCGCAAAAAGTGTCGTCACACACTCATATATAGGTATGGCAGGGCCACAATGTGACTATTTTTTACGCTCGACAATGAACCGCGCCGCTGCATACAGGTTTTCAGCTTTTGCCCCGAACAGGGCCAAAGCCTCACAAGCCTCATTCGACAGGTCGGCCGCTCGCTGTTTTGCCCCCGCAAGACCATAGAGATCAATAAAGGTCGACTTGCCCGCATCAGCATCTTTCTGGGTTGCTTTGCCCAGTTCTTCCGGTGAAGATTCAACATCAAGAACATCATCGGCAATCTGAAATGCCAGCCCGACTTTCTCGGCATAAGTTCCCAAAGCGCCAAACTGCTCCACTGTCCCCTGTGCCAGAATAGCCCCTGATATCAGGGAAAAATGAAATAGCGCCCCAGTTTTCAAATTCTGGATTTTGATGATTTCTTCAAGACTTTGTCCGGTATGTTGTTCAGCCTCAAGATCAAGCATCTGTCCACCAACCATGCCATTGTGGCCCGATGCTTTTGCCAGCTCAAGCACCAGCTTTGCCCGCACTGCAGGATTGTCATGGGTTAGCTCATCAGCAACAATCTCAAAAGCATAGGTCAGCAATCCATCACCAGCCAAAATCGCTGTTGCCTCATCAAAAGCTATATGATTGGTAGGCTTGCCACGGCGCAAATCATCATCATCCATCGCCGGTAAATCATCATGAACCAGCGAATAACAATGAATACATTCAAGTGCTGCACCAACCCGCAGGGCATTTTGATGATCCGCCCCAAGCAGCCTGGCGCTTTCACAAACAAAAAACGGCCGCAGGCGTTTTCCCTGTCCCAGCGCTGAATAGCGCATTGCTTCTCCAATACGCGGCGCTGAAAAGTTCTTCAACGCCAGCAAATCATCCAGCATTTTCTCAGTTTCATCTGCGGTCGTTTTAAGCGTTTCAAGAAAGGACATTTTCAAGGCTTCATTCAATTGGTCTGTGTTGGTCTGTCTTATATAAGTCTGCTTATGAACATCAATAGCAATCTTATCAAAGACTCTATTTGACAATAAGAACAAAATATGAACATTTAGTTGTTTTGATTGAATTGACAGTATCGCCATGAATGAAAACCGACAACAAAAAATTATCGATCTGCAACAGCGACTGGCCACTGCTGGTGTGGTTTTTGGTGTGCGGAACTCTCTCAAACAACCATCAGCCTCCAGTGAAATCCACCATGACTTTCCGCCCGATTTCCCCGTAGATCTGGTGCAAATGGCGGTGCTGAACGAGATCTCAACAACAACATATGGCGACATAAGCTCTTACGGATTTGCCCTTATGATTTTGCGCCAGATAGCAATGGCTCAAGATGAAAAGTTTTTATGGTGCATGGCCGGTCGTCAGCCTCTCGAAAGCGGTCAGCTGTTCGCCCTGGGATTAAGCGCCATTGGCATTGACCCGGCAAAAATCATCCAGCTTGAGGTCCGCCGGACAATCGATGTTTTGTGGGCCATGGAAGAAGCGGCCCGCAGCGGTGCTCTCAAAGCGGTTGTTGGCATCATCGACAATCTGACCTTCACCCAAAGTCGCCGCCTGTCACTGGCCGCCGCCCGGGGCCAGACACCAGTCTTTATGCTCCGTCCATATAATAACGATGGCGCCAGCACCGCCTTCAGCCGCTGGCGGCTTTCCAGCCGTCCAGGTCAGGTCAATATTTATAACCCCCGCACGCCCTCTGGCATTCAGGGACCGGGACGCGCCGCCTTTGAGGTCGAGCTTTACCAGTGCCGTGACGGGCGCAGGGGCAAATGGGTATGTCATTATGAAAACCAAAAACACCAAACGGCGCATCGCCTGTCTGTGGTTGCCACAACTGGCAATCGAACGCCTGTATCGCACTTCCCCCAGCGGGCAAAAAAACGTAACCGATGACCGCCCTTTTGCCCTGATTGAGACCGACGCAAAAGGCATGCGCATTTTTGCCACCAACAGCGCTGCCCATATCGCAGGCATCAAACCGGCGATGCGCCTCAGTGATGCCAGAGCCATCTGCCATCAATTGCAGGTGCGCCAGCATCAAGCCAAAGCAGACACTGATGAAATGTCCCGTATAGCCTGCTGGCTGGAACGCTATACCCCCTCAGTGCAAATACATGGCCCTGATACGATCCTGCTTGATATTACCGGAAGCGCCCATTTATTCGGTGGCGAAAACCCCATGCTCACCAACCTGCGCCACCGGCTGGTACAAATCGGCTATACAACAAGGCTTGGTCTGGCCGATACAATCGGGGCAGCTTTTGCACTGGTTCGTTATGGCGAAAAAGACATCACCATAATCGCCCCGGACAAGTTGCATCAAGGCCTTGCCTTTCTGCCGGTCCGCGCCTTGCGCCTGTCACCGGAACAGGCCGACAGCCTTTACGGTCTGGGGCTAAAAACCATCGGCAATCTGTTTGACATCCCCCGCGCCAGTCTGGCCCGGCGCTTTTCCGGGGTGCGAGATGGCGCGTCGGTATTAAAACGACTGGATCAAGCCCTCGGCCTTTGCCACGAACCATTGCAACCCCAAAGGCACCCGCCATCCTTGCGGTTTTCACTGAACCCGGCTGAACCGTGCCTGCATCATGACGGCATAAAAGCGGTCTTTGACATATTGCTTGACCGCCTGCTCGCAAAGCTGGAGCGGGAAATGCAAGGCTTGCGAAAGTTAAGTTTCAGGTGTTTTTACACCGATGGTGGCGAGAAATGTCTTTCAGCCAGCTTTGCCAAACCCTGCCGGGTGAAAAAACATATCGAAATTCTTTTTAACGATCAGTTAATCGATATCGACCCACGCTTTGGCCTTGACGGATTTGTCCTGTCGGCTGATCTCACCGATAAAGTGCAAGCCTTCCAGAACGGTTTGCTTGAAGAAGGCCACCATCAAACTGGCAAGCTGTCCGAACTGATTGACCGGCTTGTCAATCGCCTCGGCAAAGACGCCATCTTTCAGGTCGAAGGCTATCAGAGCCATTTACCGGAACGGGCCCAAAACCGGGTTCCCGTCTTGCAACAAGCCGTCAACAAACCCAAACCACCACACCACCCCCGTCGCCCGATTACCATTTTTACCCACCCCGAAACTATTGAGGTCATCGCCGAAATTCCCGAAGGCCCACCCATGCGATTTCACTGGCGCCGGGTTTTGCGGCAGGTCACCCGTGCCCGTGGTCCTGAGCGCATCGCCCCGGAATGGTGGTCCGGCGGCTCCGGCACTGCCAGAACACGTGACTATTACGAAGTCGAAGATATCGGCGGCCAGCGTTATTGGCTGTTTCGCGCCGGTCTTTATGATGAACCCGTTCCTGCCTCTCCACCCCATTGGCACATCCACGGATTATTCCTGTGAACAATTCAGACACATCATATGCCGAACTACAGGCAACCAGTAATTTCAGCTTTCTGCGTGGCGCATCACACCCGGCAGAACTGGTTGAAGTCGCGGCCAAAAAAGACCTCAAAGCCCTTGCCATTGTTGACCGCAACTCCTTTGCCGGTCTGGTCCGTGCCCATCTGGCGGCAAAGTCTCATGACCTCAAACTGGTCATCGGTTGTCGGCTTGATCTGACCGATGGCCCATCCCTGCTGGCTTACCCAACCAACCGCAAAGCCTATGGTCGCCTGTGTGCCCTGCTCAGCCGGGGCAAATTGCGCGCTGCCAAAGGTGCCTGTGAACTGACATTGGATGATGTATTTGAACACGCTCAAGATAGTTTGTTCGCAATCATTCCTCCGCCACAGATTACCACCGGACTGGCCGATCAATATCAATTCATCACAGCCCGGCTGCCGCACAACACCTACCTTGTTGCCAGCCATTCCTATCGCGGTAATGATCGTGAATATATCGCCTGGCTGGATCAATTGGCCAACCAGACCGGTAGCCGGTTACTGGCCACCAACAATGTCCATTACCACGAACCATCACGTCGCCCCTTGCAGGATGTCATCAGCTGCATTCGCGAAGCAAAACTGGTCAGCAAAGCCGGATTTTTGCTGGCCGCAAACAGTGAGCGATACATCAAAACACCAACCCAAATGGCCCATCTGTTCAAAGGTTTTGAACACGCCCTTAAAGCCTCACTCGAAATCATTCATCGCTGTACCTTCTCTCTTGACGAGCTGCGTTACGAATATCCGCTTGAACCGATCCCCAAAGACAAAACCGCCCAGCAACATCTCGATGACCTGGCCTGGGCAGGTGCCCACTGGCGCTATGGTCAAGACATTCCAGCCAAAGTAACTGCCAGCCTGCGCAAGGAATTGGCAATGATTGAGGAACTCGAATACGCACCCTATTTCCTGACCGTGCACGACATTGTCGATTACGCCCGCACCCCGCAACCACAGCTTGGCCGCCATGACCCGATTCTCTGTCAGGGCCGCGGCTCAGCGGCTAATTCTTGCGTTTGTTACTGTCTTGGCATCACCTCGGTTGATCCAACTGAAATAGATCTGTTATTCGAACGCTTTGTCACCAAAGAACGAAACGAGCCACCTGATATTGACGTGGATTTCGAACACGAACGGCGCGAGGAAGTCATCCAGTATATCTACCAGCGTTACGGTCGCGATCGGGCCGGAATAGCTGCAACCATCGTCACCTATCGCTCGCGCAGTGCCATTGCCGAAGTCGGCAAGGTGATGGGCCTGACGCCCGATGTAACCTCACTAATTGCCAAAACCGTCTGGGGTTCACACGGTCGCGAAGTCACCGACCGACAGGTTGAAGAAAGCGGCCTTGATTTAAACGATCCCCATTTATCCCTAATCATCGACCTCACGCACCAATTGATCGGCTTCCCCCGCCACCTGTCTCAACATGTAGGCGGCTTTGTCCTGACCCGTCACCTGTTGACCGAAACCGTCCCGGTCGGCAATGCCGCCATGAAGGACCGCACCTTTATTGAGTGGGACAAGAACGATATTGATGCTCTCGGCATTCTAAAAGTTGATGTATTGGGCCTTGGCATGCTGACCTGCATTCGCCGCGCTTTTGATCTGCTGCACCAGCATTATGGCATCCGTCACACCCTGGCCAGCCTGCCGCAAAACGATCAGGCTGTATACGACATGATCTGCAAGGCCGACACTCTTGGTGTATTTCAAATCGAAAGCCGGGCTCAGATGAGCATGCTGCCGCGTTTGCAGCCCCGCTGTTTTTACGATCTGGTCATTGAAGTGGCTATCGTGCGCCCCGGCCCCATACAGGGCGACATGGTCCACCCCTATCTGCGCCGCCGCAAGGGCCTCGAACCTGTCATCTTTCCATCCCCCCGCCCTGATCAGGGACCGGCAAATGAACTGGAACAAATCCTCGGCAAAACCAAGGGCGTGCCGCTGTTTCAGGAACAGGCCATGCGCATCGCCATGGAAGCGGCAAAGTTCTCGCCATCCGAACTCAACCAGCTACGCCACGCCATGGCCACCTTCCGCCGCAATGGCACCATTCATACACTGGAAGAAAAAATGATCACCCGCATGACCTCGCGCGGCTATAGCAGCGACTTTGCCGAACGTTGCTTTAATCAGATCAAGGGCTTTAGCGATTACGGTTTCCCTGAAAGCCACGCCGCCAGCTTCGCCCTGCTGGTCTACATTTCCTGCTGGCTCAAACACCATTACCCCGCCGTATTTGCCTGCGCCCTGCTCAATTCACAACCCATGGGCTTTTACGCCCCGGCCCAGATTATCCGCGATGCCCGTCAGCATGGCGTCAAGGTCTACGATGCCGACATCAATTATTCTGACTGGGATTGTACCATTGAAGGTCAAGCCTTGCGCATCGGCCTGCGCCAGATACGCGGACTGGCAAAGGAGCGCGCCTTCGATCTGGTCACCAGTCGCGATAAACCTTTCACATCTCTGCACGACCTTCAACAACGTACACAATTGCGCATTTTTGACATCGAAAGACTAGCCCTGGCCGATGCCTTTCGCTCCATCGGTTTAGACCGCCGTCAGGCACAATGGCAGGCGCGGGCATTATCAAGCCAAAGCAAATTCCCCCTGTTCGTCCATGCCGATGCGCCACAAGAAGGTTTTGAAGAACCGGTGCAATTGCCACTAATGCCATTGTCTGAACACGTAATCGCCGATTATCAGAACCTGCGCTTCTCGCTTAAAGCCCACCCGGTCACCTTTCTGCGCAATGATTTGACCCGCGTCAAAATCATCACCACCGTACAAATGGCCAGTATGAAAAACCGCGCCTGGGTGCGCGTTGCAGGCCTTGTACTCGTCCGCCAAAGACCGGGGTCGGCCAAAGGCGTGGTGTTCATGACCATTGAAGATGAAACCGGCGTTGCCAATATTATCGTCTGGAAAACCGTTAAAGAACAATACAACAAAGTGGTTATGTCAGCAAAGCTGGTCGAAATTTACGGCCAGATACAAAGCCAGGACAACGTCATGCATCTGGTTGCCAAAAAACTGACCGACAGAACCCCAATGCTGGCTCAATTAGCAGGCGCGCAGCCAACAATGCCCGCCTCGCGCGACTTTCATTAGAGCGTTTCATGTTTACATGGAACCGCTCAAGCGGAGCGATGCGCTTGGCGCATCTTGCGTGAGCGGAGTAAACCTAGACTGTTTCAGTCAAAGAATGAAACAGTCTAGAAGGTGTAGCAATTTGAGATTTGCTGTTAACAAATCAACCCAATAACAATAATTTTCCCACCTCACAATTGTGTTTGAAAAGTCTCAAACCACAACATCTCGTAGGGAACAAAAACAGAATCTCGTCAAGTCAGCGATTCGGTCACCATCTGTTCCCGTTTGATTCCAAACGTTAACAACAATAAAAAAAGCCAGCCATCACGCGAGGGGAAAGCGTGAATAGCTGGCTCTTTTAGAACAAGGCCCGAACTATTGAGGGTCAGGGAGCGGATCAGCGCGTAGTCCGAACCTTGCAAAACTAAATTATAAGAAACGCCTCTTTTTGTTTGTTGTTATTTTGTTTCTTCATGCGGTTAACTTGATATGAGTTCTAGCAAGGTATGGCTGAACCAAATCTGAGTGGGCTGTTCATATTGGGTTCATCAATATCCAGCTGTTCGGTCCACCGTTTCAGGCATATCCCCGTCTTCAAAAAACCTGACAATATTTCCCGCTGCCAACGCCGAAGCTGTCTGATAATTGGTCCGTGCAGAAATATGCGGCAGAATTGTAACTTTGGCATGGTTCCACAACGGATCATCCTGCGGCAATGGCTCGATATCAAACACATCCAGAACAGCATGACTCAAATGCCCGCTATCAAGCGCCTTAATCAAAGCGCGATTATTGATTACCGGCCCACGGGCAAAATTGATCACGCCTGCCCCATGCGGCAAAAGCCCCAATGTCTTCTCATCCAACAAATCACGAGTCTGGGCTGTAAGCGGCACCAGAATGATCAGGATATCCGAACGCTTTAAAATTTTACCCAATCCCTCTGGCCCGGCAAAGGTCGCCACCCCGTCGATATCAGCTTTCGACCGGCTCCAGCCGCAGACATCAAAGCCATTATCGAGCAGTCGCCTCGCCGCAACGGTGCCCAATTTGCCAAGTCCGAGAAAACCGACACAGCGCTGTGATGGCAAAGGCAACTCGCAATGTTGCCAGATTTTCTTCTCCTGCTGTACTCGATAGGCGGGCATATCGCGATGTAGATAAAGCGTCCAGGCAAGCGCTGCCTCACTCATGTCAGCGGCCAATTGCGGATCGGTCAGCCGGACAATATCAAAATTAGCATCCGGCAATTCAACCATCAACCGTTCAACCCCGGCCCAAAGACTCTGCACCCATTTCAGCTTCGGCAACAAGGCAAGATCAGCCGGATCAGGATCAGCAATAATCGCCACCTCAACCCCAGCCCGTTGTTCATCACCGACCTGATCAAACGCCACCACCTGATAATCAGGCAAAGCATCCTGCAGAACCTTCAACCACAATTGCGTTTCATCACCGTCCAACCGGGCAACAAATGGGATCATTTTTTTCATAGCACAAACACTCAATCTTTTTTCTAAAGCCAACATCATTTTCATTAATCGGGAACCACAGCCCTTACTTGCATCATCAACCCTTGACCTTGCAACCGATTGCCGCCAAAAAGAGCGATAAATTACTTTTTCCTCATTCAAGATACCGTGAAAGCTCTTCCCATGGAAAAATTCACCAAACTGACCGGCGTTGCAGCTCCAATGCCACTGCCCAATATCGACACCGATATGATCATCCCCAAGCAGTTTCTCAAAACCATTCATCGCACTGGTCTTGGCAAATCACTGTTTTATGAAATGCGTTACCATGAAGATGGTACAGAGAACGAAGATTTCGTTCTCAACAAACCAGCCTGGCGCAAAGCTGAAATCCTTGTTGCTGGCGAAAACTTTGGTTGCGGATCATCGCGCGAACACGCCCCCTGGGCCATTGCCGATTTCGGCATACGCTGTGTGATCTCCACCAGCTTTGCTGATATTTTCTATTCAAACTGTTTCAAGAACGGCATTTTGCCGATCAAGCTGCCACAGGAAGACATCGACAAGCTGATGGATGATGCCGAGCGCGGTGCAAATGCCACGGTCAGCGTTGATCTGGAAAGCCAGACCATCACCGGCCCTGATGGCGGCACCATCAATTTCGAGGTCGATGCCCACAAAAAACATTGCCTGCTCAACGGCCTTGATGACATTGGCCTAACCATGGAAAAACAATCCTCGATTAAAGCCTTTGAAGCAAAACAAGCTGCAACCCAGCCCTGGGTTTAATGCCGATCTAAGATATACGGAAATCAATTATGATAAAAAAACTGTTTTTACTGCCCGGTGACGGCATCGGCACAGAAGTAATGACCGAAGTTGAACTGCTGATTCAGTGGTTCAATGATCGCGGCATCGCCAGCTTTGAAACCGAAAGCGGCCTGGTTGGCGGTTCCGCCTATGACGCTCATGGTGAAGCTATTTCCGACAGCGACATGGCACTGGCCATGGCTGCCGATGCAGTTATTTTCGGCGCGGTTGGCGGTCCCAAATGGGACAGCGTTCCCTATGACCAGCGCCCCGAAGCCGGCCTATTACGCCTGCGCAAGGACATGGAACTGTTCGCCAATCTGCGCCCGGCCATTTGCTATCCAGCCCTGGCCGGTGCCTCATCGCTCAAAAAAGAGCTGGTCGATGGCCTTGATATTCTCATTGTTCGCGAGCTGACCGGCGGGGTTTATTTCGGTGAACCCAAAACCATCACCGATCTCGGCAACGGCCAGAAACGCGCCATTGATACGCAAATTTATGACACCTACGAAATCGACCGCGTCTCGCGGGTTGCTTTCGAAATGGCCCGCACTCGCTCAAACCTCGTTCACTCAGCTGAAAAACGTAATGTGATGAAGTCCGGTGTTTTGTGGAACGAAGTCGTTACCCAGGTTCACAAAGAATCCTACAGCGATGTCAAACTCGAACACATTCTGGCCGACAATTGCGGCATGCAACTGGTCCGCGCCCCCAAGCAATTCGACGTCATTGTTACCGACAATCTATTCGGCGATATCCTGTCTGACGTCGCCGCCATGCTGACCGGCTCGCTCGGCATGCTGCCGTCTGCTTCGCTTGGTGCTGAAGATGAAAAAACCGGCACCCGCAAGGCTCTTTATGAGCCTGTCCATGGTTCTGCCCCCGACATCGCCGGCAAAGACTACGCCAACCCCATCGCCACCATAGGTTCCTTCGGTATGGCCCTGCGCTATTCCTTTGGCATGGGCGACTGGGCCACAAAACTCGATGACGCCATCGCCGCCGTGTTGGACAAGGGCCTACGCACCCGCGACCTCGCACAAGAAGGCGACAAGGTTATTTCGACAGCTGAAATGGGCAAAGCGATTATCGCGGAGTTGGACGCCATCGCTGGTTAATACCTCTCACGGCGCTGGTTTTATTTCTCTCACGGCGCTGATTTTATACCCCTCGCGGCTGATCCTCACTCCGTTCGGGCCTCCGGGAGGGCGGCCTGACCGGCCGGGGCGCTTAATAGCGCCGCCCCCGCGGAGCATTTTTGCAAAGCAAAAATTTGCGTGAGCGCACCCCAATCCTCTCCGTATTCACCCCGCCAAACACTCAAATCTCTCCGTATTCATTTACCCATTCCCATCTCTGCCACCTTCGTCATTCCAACGCACGCCGGAAGAGGCTTGCAATAGCTTCATTCTTCACGAGCCAAAAAATTACGAAAATGTGACCAATTTTTCTCTCTTGTCGGGGAATAAACCTGCTCGTGCGGTGTTGTAGTTGTATCGCGGTTCGCGATCAAAATTATCTGTCATCAAACAGCTAAACGTTCAGTTAGTGCAAATTCATTTTTCTGAACCTTAGCCATTGAGCAACAAACAAGGAAACTGCTTATGAAATATCATGGTCTAATTCTCGCTCTTGGAATAGTCGCAACAACCGGGCTTGCCTGGCAACAAGGCGCCTTGGCGCAAGGGGAACGCCCGGCACCTGCTCCAAATGGCATCGAAATTCCGCAAGGCTATAAAGACTGGCGGGTCATCGCTCCCTCCCATCGCACTGACAACAATAGTCTTCGCGTCATTCTGGGCAACGATATTGCAATCAAAGCCGCCCGCGCAGGTAAAACAAACCCATGGCCCGATGGTGCTTCACTGGCAAAGCTCGTATGGAAAGACCGCATTGATGAAAACTGGGAGGATGCAACCGTACCCGGCAAGTTCATTCATGCAGAATTCATGCTCAAGGATAAAGTGAAGTACGCCAAGACCGGCGGTTGGGGATATGCACGCTGGCTGGGCAAAGACCAGAAACCCTATGGCGATGACGCTGATTTCGCCGAGGAATGCGTTGCCTGCCATACACCGGTAAAATCACGGGATTATGTTTTTACCACCCCGGCCCCGCTGCCTTAAACCGACAGGAAATTATTCTATCATGAAAATAGCAATCGCATACGCCTGCGGCAGTTTTGGTGGCATTGCAGCTGCTTTGCTCATCTGGCTGTTTGGCTTTTTGCAAATAACCGCCTTTTTTGGCGTTGCGATAGCCCCTGACCTCACCCCGGAATGGCTCTACTCCCGTGCCGTCTGGGGTGGGCTGTGGGGAGGTCTTTTCCTGTTGCCACTATTAGCACGCCAGCCATGGTATAGTAGGGCAATGCTTTTCAGTTTTGCACCAACGCTCGTGACATGGTTTATTGTTTTCCCCCTCAAATCTCAGGCTGGACTTTTGGGCTTGGAACTTGGAAATCTCACACCCTTTTTCGTTATTGCATTCAACATGAGCTGGGCTTTTGTAACAGCCGCAGCCATAAAATGGATTCCTGGTGAATAGGCAAAACAAATGAAAATTTCTCTATGACTAAATTTCTGGACGAGATCGAAGCCTGTATTCCGGCACTTCGACGCTATGCGGGGGCATTAACCGGCAACTGGGAACATGCTGATGATCTCGTTCAGGACGCTCTTGAGCGTGCCATACGCAAACAAAGACTTTGGTCGCCTTCCGGTTCCTTGCAAAGTTGGTTGTTTAAATTGCAGACCAATATTTACCGCAATGATCTGCGCAGGCAGAAACGGCGACCTCCCTTGACTCTGATTGATGATTTGACAGTGGATCCATCAATCCCCCCTGATCAACCCGCCAGACTGGCTCTTGCCGAAACAAAGCGGGCTTTGGCATATTTACCCGATGAGCAAAGGCAAGCTTTGTTGCTCGTAGCGCTTGAGGGATTTTCATACAAGGAAGCAACGGTTATCCTTGATATTCCGCAAGGAACTTTGATGTCGCGGCTAGGGCGAGCTCGCAAGAATTTACGGCAAATCATTGATGAAGGCTTGCCACCAAAAGGGAAAAAGCACTTGAGGAGCGCAAAGTAATGCACAAGACAGACAAAATAAATGATGCTGACCTTCACGCCTATGTTGACGGAGAGCTCGATGAACAGCGCACGCTCGAAGTGGAGATTTATTTACGCGAACATCCTGAAAAGGCACGCGATGTAGCAGTCTGGCAGCAGCAAAATGAAACGTTACAGGCGCTCTATAACACCATCATCGATGAGCCTGTACCCTCACGCCTTGACCCACACCAGATCGCTGCAAACAACGGCAAATCAACCAAGAGCAAAAACCAATGGTTTGGCTGGCAATCCATGGCCGCCATGTTCGCCCTGTTCACCATCGGCGTAACATCAGGCTGGCTTGGCCATGGCGCAATCACCAAAACACCTCACTCGCCTGCACAACAACTATTGGCAGCGCACAGGCCGATGGTTCGCCATGCCCTAGTCGCCCATACCACCTATGCGGTTGAAGTGCTTCACCCTGTCGATGTGAGCGGCGAAAACGAACAACATTTGGTTTCCTGGCTGTCAAAACGGCTGGAGGTCTCGATCAAAGCCCCGAAACTGACCAAACAAGGCTTTACTCTCGTTGGAGGACGGCTTCTTCCACGTGATGAGGGCATTGCAGCGCAATTTATGTATGAAGATGCTCATGGCAGTCGTATTACCCTCTATGTTATCCGCAACCAAAAGCCCGAAACATCTTCCTTTCGGTTTGCGTCTTATAAAAAAATGAATGCCTTTTACTGGCTTGACCATAAAATCAGCTATGTGCTGGTTGGCAATGTTACAAAACAGGAACTGTCACCTCTGGCGCACAACATCTACAGCCAACTTGAAAACTAACGCAACATGCAGCACCACCCCTGCCACCGAAATCTTTCGTCGCAGAACTCCCCCCTTTAACTTCTGCTCATTGCGTGCTAAGAAACCCGCCAACCAATTCTTTACATTTGTATAGAGAAAATAACGCATGACCATGTACGCAACATCAAAAACGACAACCACCATTGGTGGTCGCTTTGTCATGCGCGCAACAAAGACACCAGTGTCAAAGACCACCAAGACAGTTTAACGCTTCCCCCGGCCATTTACCCCGCGGGGTGAGGCTGAAACGAAAACGTCTGGTGGCTTACGGGGCAGACATACACAAATATCCTGAAGGAAATTAAGATAATGGGTTACACTGTAGCAGTCGTTGGCGCGACCGGAAATGTTGGCCACGAAATGTTGAATATCCTGGCCGAGCGCGAGTTTCCGGCAGATAAAGTCCACGCCATCGCCTCGCGCCGCTCACTGGGTCGCGAAGTCTCTTATGGCGACAAGGTTTTGAAATGCGAAGACCTTGAGCAGTTTGATTTCACCGGCATTGATTTCTGCCTGATGTCTGCCGGTGGCGACATTTCCAAGAAATGGTCGCCAAAAATTGGCCGAACCGGTTGCATTGTTATCGATAACTCATCGGTCTGGCGCTATGATCCCGAATGCCCGCTGGTGGTGCCAGAAGTCAACGCCGATGTGCTGGTGGATTACATGGCCCGCACCGACCGCAAAAACATCATTGCCAACCCCAATTGTTCCACTGCCCAGCTGGTCGTTGCCCTCAAACCCCTGCACGATGCTTACGGCATCAAGCGCGTGGTGGTTTCAACTTACCAGTCCGTATCGGGTGCCGGTAAAGCGGCCATGGATGAATTGTGGACCCAGACCAAAGGCATTTTCGTTACCGACCCGCCAACCCCGGAAAAATTCACCAAGCAAATCGCCTTCAACGTCATCCCCCATATCGATGTTTTTCTCGATGACGGCTCCACCAAGGAAGAGTGGAAAATGAAAGCTGAAGTGAAAAAAATCCTTGATCCGAAAATCAAGCTGACCGCCACTTGCGTGCGCGTACCGGTTTTTGTCGGCCACTCTGAAGCGGTCAATATTGATTGCGAAAAAGAAATTTCTGCCGATGAAGCCCGGGACCTGCTGCGCGAATCCCCCGGCCTGATGGTCATCGACAAGCGCGAAGACGGCGGCTACATCACCCCGGTAGAATGTGTCGGCGAATTTGCCACATTCATCTCCCGCATCCGCGAAGATTCCACCATCGACAACGGTCTCGATTTCTGGGTCGTCTCGGACAATCTGCGCAAAGGCGCTGCCCTAAACACCGTGCAGATTGCCGAAACCCTGATCAATCGCGGGTTGATGGCAAAGAAGGTAGCAGTTTAAACGCTGCGCCTCTCCACGCGCCAGCCGGTCGGGAGTTTTTATTCCAGACCGGTGTGGCATGCAATAATTTCGTATTTTATAAAAAACTATACGGATCAATATCCACTGACAGCCGCAAACTCCCCTTCGGTTGCACATCCTTTAGCCACTCACGGATAAACCCCTGAATATCCTGCTCCCGCGTGGTCTTGACCAGAAACCGGAACCTGAATCGCCCGCGGATTTGGGCCAGCGGGGCCGGGGCGGGGCCGAGGACTAAGATATCTGCCACTCGTGGCACGCGCCGGGCGAGACTCATGGCAAAACTTTCCGTTTGCATCTGGTCATTGCCTGACACCACAATCCCGGCCAATTGCCCAAAGGGCGGCATGCCGGCGGATTGGCGGATTTCTTTTTCATGGGTCAGGAAGCCTTCGCGATCACCTGCCTCGAGCGCCTCCAGCAGGGGGTGGTCGGGCATGTAGGTTTGGATCAGGGCGCGGCCGGGTTTTTCGCCGCGTCCGGCCCGGCCTGCGACTTGCGCCAATAATTGCCAGGTGCGCTCACCGGCCCGCGGGTCGCTGGTTTCAAGGGCGAGATCAGCATCTACCACACCGACCAGCGTCAGGTCGGGAAAGTGATGCCCCTTGGCAACCAATTGCGTGCCGATGATCAAATCATATTTGCTTTGGGCGATGTCGCGGATTTTTTCATGCAGGCTCTCACCGCGCGAAATATCCGACGACAGCACAACGATTTTCGCTCCCTCAAACCGCGCCTCTGCCTCTTCGGCCAATCGCTCGATGCCCGGTCCGCACGGTACCAGCGAATGCTCGTCACCACAGGCCGGACACTTTTGCGGCACCGACTCGGTGTGGCCGCAATGATGACACATCAGATGCTTTTTAAACCGGTGCTCAACCAGCCAGCTTGAACATTCATCACACTGCAACCGATGTCCGCAGGTCCGGCACAAGGTCAGCGGCGCATAGCCGCGCCGATTCAAAAACAACAAAGCCTGATTACCTGCCGCCAAAGTCTCCGCCACTGCATCCACGAGTGGGTCGGACAACCACTGGCCCGATTGTGGCGGTATCTGTCGCATATCAAGTAACTCGATTTGCGGCAGCTCGGCCCGCCCGTGGCGGTTTTTAAGCGTCACATGAGCGTACTTGCCAACGTCGACATTGACCAGCGATTCCAGCGATGGCGTCGCCGAGGCCAGTATAACCGGAAAATTGCCCAGCGAACCATAAACCACCGCCATATCACGACCATGATAAGAGGTGCCATCACCCTGCTTGTAAGCCGGTTCATGCTCTTCATCGACCACCACCAGCCCGAGATTATGCCAGGGTAAAAACAGTGCCGAGCGCGCCCCGACAACGATTTTGGCCTCACCCGATGCTATCGCCCGCCACACCCGCTCACGTTCACGAGGCCGCATTTGCGAATGCCATTCTGCCGGTGCCGCGCCAAAACGTTCTTCCACCCGATTAATAAAAGTCGTGGTCAGGGCGATTTCCGGCAGCAGCAACAGCACCTGTTTTCCAGCCACCAGTGCTGTTGCCATCGCCTCGAAATAAACCTCGGTTTTGCCAGACCCGGTCACCCCGTCGAGCAAGGTAACTGAAAATTTTCGCGCCGTTACCGAGCCCCGTAAAGCTGCTGCCGCCACCCCTTGCGACTTTGATAATTGCACCAGCAGTGCCATCGGATCAGGTTTGGCAAAGGGCGCAAAGGGCGGCAAATCCACCGCCTCAAACACCCCCTGCCCGGCCAGGCCTTTAACCACCGAAACCCCGACCCCTGCCTCATCGGCCAACTCACGCGCTTTCATCACCGGCAGGTCACGCGCCGCCTCAATCACCCGCTGGCGTTGCGGCGTCATCCGCTGCGGTTCAATATCTGTAAGCCGATAAGCCACCTTCATCCGCGGTGGTTCAAAAATCCCTTTGGCCCGCAAGCAACCACGCAACACCATGCCCAACGGCGCCATATAATAATCAGCGATCCAGTCAATAAATTTACGTTGAAT
The DNA here is from genome assembly GCA_030626025.1 of Anderseniella sp. Taxonomy (GTDB): domain Bacteria; phylum Pseudomonadota; class Alphaproteobacteria; order Rhizobiales; family Aestuariivirgaceae; genus JALWJW01. The sequence goes on from DAOUPT010000002.1 coordinate 116,614, forward strand.
AGCCGACATCGGCGACAAATCAAATTTTTCGCGGACATCACGCAGGCGCATACCGGCAGGTGCCGCAACGCCGATTTCCCACACTACCCCGGTGACCAGTCGCGGCCCAAGCGGCACATTGACATAATCACCAGCCTCAAGCGCCATCGCCAAAGGCACCGTATAAGAGTACGCCGCCTCCAATGCCAACGGCAAAACCACCGAGACGACAGATTTCGGTAGTGGTTTTTTGGGAGAATCATCAAACATGATCAAAAAAATGGCCTATGGCGCCGCAACAATCAATAAACTCTACATTTTTTCGCGATAATATGGCAGAAAATACGATACACACCACGTCTTGTCAGGACCTGAGCCAATAAACCGACGTTAGGGTTTGTGTCTTAAACCAACAACTACCACATCCATTAAGTTCAGGGGATAGAAATGAAATTTTTTGCTGATACTGCCGAGATTAAAGAAATTGCCGAGTTGGCCGAAATGGGCCTGCTGGACGGCGTTACCACCAACCCTTCGCTGATCGCCAAATCTGGTCGCGATTTTAAAGAAGTCGTTGCCGAAATTTGCCAATTGGTCGAAGGCCCGGTTAGTGCCGAAGTCATCGCCCTCGACTGCGCTGGCATGCTGGCCCAGGCCAAAGACCTCACGGCCATTGCCGATAATGTTGCCATCAAGGTCCCGTTGACCTGGGAAGGCCTGAAAGCCTGCCGGGCGCTGTCTGACCAGGGCACCATGGTCAATGTTACCCTGTGCTTTAACGCCAATCAGGCATTGCTGGCGGCAAAAGCCGGTGCTGCTTTCATCTCGCCGTTCATTGGCCGCCTTGATGACATGGGCATTGATGGCATGGAAGTAATTGAGGAAATTCGTGCAATTTACGACAATTATGGTTTCACAACTGAAATCCTCGCCGCCTCCATCCGCTCGGCCAACCATGTAAAATTCGCGGCCATGGCCGGTGCCGATGTGGCAACGGTTCCGCCAAGCGTTTTGCAAGGGCTGGTCAAACATCCCCTGACCGACAAGGGGCTCGAAGGCTTTATGGCCGACTGGAAGAAAACCGGCCAGAGTCTTTAAGGTCAAGCTATGTCCGCCCCAGACTACATAAGCTTTAACGCCAGGCCCGAGGTGGCTGAAAAAATCACCTCGTGGCTCAAGCTGATGCTGGTTGAAAAAAATGCCTCGCGCCACACGATCGAAGCCTATGCTCGCGACCTGTCACAATTCGGCAGCTTCCTGCGGCACCATCTCGGCGATGCCGCCAGCCTTAAGGATCTTGAAGAACTGCGGACCATGGATTTTCGCGCCTTTCTGGCCGACCGTCGCAAGCAAGGGGTTGAAAGCCGTACACTGGCCCGGCAACTTTCAGCAGTCCGCTCCTTCTTTCGCTATCTCGAACGCAACGAAATTCTCGCCAATCCGGCCCTTTCAGCCCTGCGCGCACCCAAACGTCCGCACGCCATTCCAAAACCGTTGGATGTAAAAGCCGCTAAAGCCGTGACCAGCGATAAAGACTCATCTCCTGTCGGTTGGGTCGCTGCCCGTGATGCGGCGGTGATGACGTTGCTTTATGCCTGCGGCCTGCGCATTTCCGAAGCCCTCAATCTTAATCGTCAGGACGCACCACTTGACCCCGCTGACCAGACCCTGATCATCACCGGCAAAGGCGGCAAAACCCGCATGGTTCCCATCCTGCCAGTGGTGCGCCAGACCATCGCTTCATATTTGCAGCAATGCCCCTTCGAGCTTGATGTCGATGGTCCTCTGTTCGTCGGCGTGAAAGGTGCCCGCCTAAACGCCCGCAACATCCAGCTGGTGATGCAAAAACTGCGCGGTGCCTTCAGCCTGCCCGACACCGCCACCCCGCACGCCCTGCGCCACAGCTTTGCCACTCATTTATTGAGCAGCGGCGCCGACCTGCGCACTATCCAGGAACTCCTCGGCCATGCCAGCCTGTCGACAACGCAGATTTACACAGAGGTAGACGGCGCCCATTTGCTAAAACAATACGCCAAGGCGCACCCTCGAGCTTAGAGCGTGTCGCGCAATTTGGTCATGTGCTTGGCCCAGCCAGCATCAAGAGCCAGAAGCAAATTCATTGCCGCCTCGCCTGCCGCTTGATCTATTCCTTCATGGGTGAGAGACAGTTTTGTGCCGCCATGCACTTTCTGTAAATCCCAAATAACCGTTGTCATCGCACCGCCCAGAGGTTTGATGGTGAAGGTATAAACCAGCCTGCCTGGCCGCTCCATTTCCAGCACCTTGCCCCAAATTATCTTTTGGGTTGAACCATCTCCATTTTGCTCAATCAGCGCAAAATCCTTGCCCTGTTCCAAATCGGCTTCTGCCGGATGAAACCAACGCCCGAGCTTTTCTGCATCGGTCAAATATTCCCATACGGTCTCGCGTGTCGCCGCCAGTATCACCGATTTTGTAATTGTTGTATCAGTCATTGCTCTTTCCTTGTCTGTTCTCTTTTTCAATTGCAGTTTGTAATTTTCCAAGGCGAGCATCCCAGAACTGGTCAAAGAAGCTCATCCATTCAGAAACCGGTTTCAGGCCGGCAGGATTAAGCCGGTTGATCCGCTCGCGGCCCTGCGTCCGCACTTTAATGAGGTCGCCCTCAGCCAGAATCGTAAGATGTTTTTTAATCGCCCCACGGGTGACATTGAACTTGTCAGAAACCTGGGCAATGGTCATTTCTCCATCAGCCAGATAGCTAAGTATTTGCCGCCGTGTGGGGTCGGCCAAAGCACGAAACGCGCCTTGCGGAGAATGATGAGTTGAATTCATATCGGCAACCTCTTTATAGTACCAAAAGGTATCACATATATATGATACCTTTTGGTACTATGTCAAGGGGTTTTCTACCGATGATATCCGGGTAACCAGATATATTCAGTTATGCTGCCCTAGTTTTATTCCGTTCACGGCATATCCTCACTACGTTCGGGCCTGCATCGTGCTGAAAGTGCGTCTTCGACACAACGGCGCGGCGCAGTGGCGCCAGGACAGCGCTTGCTGCCCGGGCGGTTCAATTTAAACCGAAAATACTCTAAATCTTGAATGTAACGGCGGGCCGGCCAAAATATAAACCGACCCGCCGGTGCCGCCGGTCATTTCTCAGGTAGGGTTCTAATGTAAGTTAGAATGTCTACAGCTGTTTCCATGGGGAAGGGGCGCATTGCAACCATTTCATGACCCGGGTGACCATTGCGAATTTTGTGCAAGACTTCCCACGGATTTGCATTGGCTTCAGTCCCGACAAATGCCACATCGTCACCTTTACCCCAATTCAGCTTGGTGCCTTGAAAACCATGACAGGATGCGCAAATATTCTGGAATATTTTTGCGCCCCGCGAGGCAACCCCGTTGGTTTTTCCGGTTTTACGATCGATATAGGCATCTGTATCATGCAGGCCACGCGAAATGAACATGCCCAGCCGTGTGGCATTGACATCGGAGATCATTTCAGATGTGTATCGGTGCGTATCATCTCGTAAAATCGTCACCATTTTGCTTGGTGTCGTTCCGTGCATTTGGGTAACACCTTTAATGCCGGTCTTCCATGATCCGCTGGCATACTTGCCACTTACACCTTTATAATCCCAGCCATGGCATGCTTTACAGCGCCAGGTATTGGCCCCTTGTTTCTTGGTGTTGGATGCGGGCCAGGCCGGGTGATTCCCCTCGGGTGCTTCCTTATCCAGGGCATTCATCCAGTTATCATACAGTCGCCCGCCTGATGACATTACCCACTCAGCAGTCGGAACATCGGGAACGCCATAAACGTATTCGCGATGCCGTTCACCCAGCTTGTGTTGCTTTGCTTCATATGCTTCTTCTTCGTCACTGCTAGCTAAGGCGCTCTGATTCAGACCACCAATGTTTGCAATCGAAAAAGCAACGGCCAGCCCTACCAGGCTTACCGAATTGACGACGTATTTCAGTTTGTTTTTCACAGGTACCCCTCCCTTTTATGTTTACGGTTGAAATGAGTAAATTCACCCGGATCAATTACTCATTTCCCCACGCTTGTTTTAGTTTTGTGGAGCCACAGCCACTTTGTTATTCAAGCGTTTTGCCGTTGTTAAACGCACAGGAACTTAAAGGCTGCTCCGGCCCGCCAACCAAAACAATAAACCAAAGTGATAAACCGGCGTTTTTAAACTAAGGTGATACACGATTGATTTTGCCATTTCCCGTGCTAGACTTGTTTGTGGGAACACAGGAGGATGGCGAAATGCACAGGAGGAAACCAGCCTGGCGATTTGCTTTGGTGGGAGTATCATTCCTCATTCTGGCAGCAAGCGAAATATTGCTGATCTGCGATATCATGTCAGAATTCTATGGCTTTGAGATCGCATTTTTCGCCGACTATCACATTGAGCTGGAGTCGCTGGCTGTTTTTGCTCTTGGCGTTTTCCTGTTCGTTGTCGGCACCAATTTCTGGCAGATGCGAAACGAAAACAGCCAATTCCGCGCCACCGTAAAACTGACATCCGGAGAATTTTTAAATGAGATCGACAAGGAATTCCTCGAATGGAAACTGTCAGATTCTGAAAGGGAGGTAGCCCTGTTGTTGATCAAAGGCCTTACCATTCAGGAAATCTGCCAGGTAAGAAACACCCAGCCGGGAACCATCAAGAGTCAGTGTAATGCGATCTATCAAAAGGCGGCGCTAAACGGTCGAAACGAACTCTCAGCTTATTTTATTGACGACCTGCTTGGCGGAAAGGATTTTACCACTACCCAGAATATTGCCACCTGACAACCGGTTGCCCAGATTAAAGCAACAACCTGCCTGGCAAAACTCTTGACAGTCAACTTGTCTTGCCTTTTGATGGTTCAAATGGCCCCTCACCCCACCCCTGTCACCAGCGACGAAAACCTGCCAACCCAAACCAACGTCGTCATCATCGGCGGTGGCATCATTGGCGTGACCACGGCACTTGAGCTGGCCGAGCGTGGCATCGCCGTTACCCTGCTGGAAAAGGGCATCATTGCCGGAGAGCAATCCAGTCGCAATTGGGGTTGGGTACGGCAGATGGGACGTGATCCTTCGGAAATTCCTCTCATCGTCAAATCAACCGAGCTTTGGAAAGGCCTGTCCAAGCGCATCGGCGCTGATGTCAAATACCAGCAATGCGGCATCACCTATCTACTCAATGACGACAAGCAGATTGCCCATTACAGCCATTGGAGCAAGCACCACGCCACCCCTGGCGGCATCATCTCGCAGATCATCGGCCAGGAAAAAATCAACCAGCTTTTCCCCCACAACACCGCCCGCTGGAAAGCCGGTTTATACACCGCCGATGACGGCCGGGCCGAACCACAGCTGGCTGCGCCTGCCATCGCCGAAGCAGCCCGCCAACACGGCGCCCGAATTTTTACCAATTGTGCAGTGCGCGGCATTGAAAAAGCTGCCGGTCGTATCTCTGGTGTGGTGACCGAAAAGGGTATCATCGAATGCGATACGGTATTGCTGGCCGGCGGGGCCTGGTCACGCCATTTCTGTGCCCGTCTCGGCCGCGCTCTGCCACAGCTGACCACCATATCCTCAGTCCTGCGCACCAAGCCGCTGGAGGGGCCTGAAATTACCGCATCAGGCGATGATTACACCTTTCGCAAACGGGCCGATGGCGGCTATACCATTACCCCTGATGTCTATTCCTACAGCCAGATCACCCCGGCCCACTTCAGGCACTTTTTAGACTTCCTGCCTCTTGCTCTGAAAAACCACCGAAAAGTCAGACTCAGTTTCGGCAAGCGGTTTTTTGATGAATTGAAATACGCCTTCAACACTGACCTCGATGCTATCTCGCCCTTCGAGCAGGTCCGCATTTTCGACCCCGCCCCAATCGGCTGGATGCTCGACCGGGCGTTGAAAAATCTCAAAAGAGACTTCCCAGTTTTCGGTCCACTCGAAGTGGTTGAACGCTGGGCCGGGTGCATTGATGTTACCCCCGATGAAGTGCCGATCATCGACGCGGTTCAAAGCCTGCCCGGCTTCCACATTGCCACCGGTTTTTCCGGTCACGGATTTGGTATTGGCCCGGCAGCGGGAAAACTGGCCGCTGATATCATCACCAGCGACAGCCCTTGCGTTGATCCAACCCCTTTCCGACTAGGTCGGTTCAAATATAGTCGCTTCTGATGGGCCTCGACCGGACCGGCGTCATGCTCGGCATCATCGGTGCTGCATTGTTCTCCACCAAGCCTATATTGATTAAATTCATTTACGAATATGGCGTCGATACATCGGTGCTGATGGCGTTGCGGATGGGGTTTTCTTTACCGTTCTATCTGGTCTTTGGCACACTGGCATTCTGGCAACGCCAGCGCAACAACACACCGACAGATTATTCAACCCGCACCTTGCTGATCACCGCCCTGATCGGTGTAAACGGTTACTACGTCGCCAGTTTCCTTGACCTTGAAGGGCTGACCCGCATTACCGCCCAGTTTGAACGCCTGATCCTGTTCACCTACCCGATATTCGTTGCCATCCTCAGCGCGGTCTTTATGGGTATCAAATTCACCCGCCCCACCGCTATTTCACTGACCTTGACCTATCTCGGCCTGGCCGTCATTTTCACCAATGACTTTCAGGATTTCGGCACCGAGATTGTATCCGGTTCGCTACTGGTTCTTGCCGCAGCTGCAATTTTTGCCGGTTATGTGGTTTTCTCCAAAACCCCTATCGAAAAGCTCGGCTCACGACTTTTCACCTGCTTTGCCATGATCGCTGCAAGTGTCGCCATTCTTGTCCATTTTCTGGTCAGTAACGGCATCGGCGATTTGCATCAACCCTGGCAGGTCTATGCTCTGGCTCTGGCCATCGCTGTTTTTGCCACCGTATTGCCGACATTTTTTCTGGCTGAATCCATCGCCCGCATCGGCCCCGGCCCAACCAGCATAATGGGCAGCGTCGGCCCAATTTTCACCATTCTGATGGCTGTGATAATTCTAGGGGAAAAATTTGGTGTGGCTCATTTTATCGGCACAGCCCTTATTGTTGCCGGCGTCATCTGGCTCACCCGAAGCAATAATCAGCGCTCAATCTGACGACTTTCCCACAAGCGCCGCACGGCAAAAGCCACCACCATAATAAACACCGCCGCAGCACCATAGCCCGAAACATCAGATTTGGTAGCATTGGAAACCACGTCATAGAGCACCAGTGTAATACCCGCCACACAGGCCAGGCAAAGCAATGAGAAACCAATCAGAACAATCTTTTTTAAGGGGCTATTTTCCATGCTGACATAATGGTGTCAGCAAGCCCCACCTACAAGACAAATCTCAGTTTTCACCGATATTTGATAAGGAAAAATTATGATCGATCTCTGCATTGAACTGGTTGTCTACAAGGTTACAAATGCTAAGGCTGCCCTCTCGGCCCGCCATGAGGTGATGCCAATCATTGAGAAAATAATTTCTTTTCACCACTACAAAACGACTGATCAAAAATAGACACAAAAAACCCGGAGATGAATGAACATCTCCGGGTTTTGTTTAATTTGTATTGTGCGGCTTACAGATAACGAACGCTGTAAATATATCCCGAACGTGATTTAATCCGCAGTTTGAACCATTCACCGTGGCGTTTTGCATGGAAGGTATAGCGTGAACCTGAGCAATCGACGGCACGAATGCGGCGGTAACCGCGATTGCGAATTTTGCGACGTACCTGGCCACATGACATGCGATAACGGCGAACCGGACGATAGTAGCGATCACTATGACCGTAATAACCATGACCATATCCACCGCCATAATAACCGGGAAGGCCAATGCCAATGCCGATGTTTACTCTGGCTTCTGCTTGCTCAACCGGTTGAAATGCAACAAAGCTTGCAACAAGTGCGGTAGCGGCGATAATTGTTTTCTTGAACATAATGTTTCCTCCTAAAATCGGCCCTCAAATGCTTGGCCGTGATCAACGATGGATACACAATGCCCCGAACGCCCTGAACCAAACCTGTAAGGCCTGTTCATACTCCGTTCATGTGGACAATTATCGATGTAAGTATATGTTTTTACACTATATTATTTTTCAAATTAATTTGAATTAGGCATGAATAGCCCGCTTGGCAACCGCCATTGCCGCCTCTTTAACCGCCTCGGACAAGGTCGGGTGAGCATGACAGGTGCGGGCCAAGTCTTCGGCTGAACCACCAAATTCCATCAAAACCGCTGCTTCATGGATCATCTCACCGGCCTGGGCACCCAGAATATGAACACCCAAAACCTTGTCGGTCTTGGCATCGGCAATCACTTTAACAAAACCATCAGGCGTCTGGTTGGCTTTAGCCCGGCCATTACCCATGAACATGAACTTACCAACGTTATAGGCAACACCGTCAGCTTTGAGGTCATCTTCGGTTTTACCAACGCACGAGACTTCCGGCATGGTGTAAACCACACCGGGAATGACGTCATAATTCACATGACCTGATTGACCGGCCAGAATTTCAGCAACGGCAATGCCTTCATCTTCGGCTTTGTGGGCCAACATCGGACCGCGCACGCAATCACCAATGGCATAAATACCATCAACAGAGGTTTTGAAATGATTATCAATTTCAACCTGCCCGCGCTCACTGACTTTAACGCCCGTTTCCGCCAGCCCAAGGCCTTGGGTATAGGGTGTCCGGCCAATAGCAACCAATACGATATCAGCCTTGATGTCCTCACCATCACCGCCCTTGGCCGGTTCAATACTGACGGTAACACCAGATTTTGCGGCTTTAACGCCGGTGACCCTATGGCCAAGTTTGAATTCAATGCCCTGTTTTTTCAAAAGCCGTGGGAATTGCTTGGCAATATCGCCATCCATGCCCGGCAATATCCGGTCAAGAAATTCGACAACCGTAACTTTTGCCCCAAACCGGGCCCAAACCGAGCCAAGTTCCAGGCCGATAACACCGGCGCCAACAACAATTAGATGCTTTGGCACTTTGGCAAGTTCCAGCGCACCGGTCGACGACACCACCTGTTTTTCATCAATCTCGACACCGCGAAGATTTGCAACATCAGAGCCGGTGGCGATAACGATATTTGTCGTTTCAATGCTTTGGCTGGAGCCATCATCTGCGGTAACTTCAACCTTGCCCTTGCCAGCTATCTTGCCGGTGCCCCGAAAAACGGTGACCTTGTTTTTCTTGAATAGAAAATCAATGCCCTTGGTATTGCCGTCAATCACCTCAGACTTAAAAGCCATCATTTGGGTGATGTCTATTTTTGGTTTACAACCGCCAATACCCATTTTCTCAAATCCGTGCCCGGCTTCAGCAAAAGACTCAGAAGCGTGCAACAAGGCTTTTGAGGGAATACACCCGACATTAAGACAGGTGCCGCCATGGCTGGCACGTTTTTCAACCACCGCAACTTTCAATCCGAGTTGGGCAGCCCGTATCGCACAGACATAGCCGCCCGGGCCGGTGCCGATAACAGTAAGATCGAAAGTATTGGTCATATTACAAATCCAGAATCATGCGTTTGGGATCTTCAAGGGTTTCTTTAACCCGCACAAGGAAGGTTACAGCTTCCTTGCCATCGACAACCCGGTGGTCGTAAGACAGAGCCAGATACATCATCGGACGGGCAACAATTTCACCATTTACCACCATCGGCCGCTGAACAATGTTGTGCATGCCCAAAATGCCTGATTGCGGCGCATTAAGAATCGGCGTCGACATCAACGAGCCGTAGATACCACCATTGGAAATCGTAAACGACCCGCCTTGCATATCGGTCATCGACAATTTGCCATCACGTGCTTTGGCACCAAGGGCATTAATGCCCTTTTCGATACCGGCCAGCGACAGTGTCTCGGCATTGCGCAGAACCGGAACAACCAACCCTTTGTCTGTGCCGACAGCCACACCGATATGGCAGTATTTTTTGTAAATCAGATCATCGCTATCAATCTCGGCATTGACCGCTGGAACATCATGCAAGGCCTGACAAACCGCCTTGGTGAAAAAGCTCATAAAGCCCAGCTTCACACCATGTTTTTTCTGGAACAGGTCTTTATATTCTGACCGGGTTGCCATCACATTGGTCATGTCCACCTCATTAAAGGTGGTCAGCATGGCCGCGGTATTCTGTGCATCTTTGAGGCGGCGGGCAATAGTCTTGCGCAACCGCGTCATCCGCACCCGCTCTTCACCGGCACTGTCATCACCCGATACCGCTCTGGCTGCCGGTGCAGGTGTCGCAACCGGCGCAGGAACGCTAGCTTCAGGGGCAGCCGTGATATGGGCCAGCACATCGCCCTTGGTCAAACGCCCGTCCTTGCCGGTGCCGGTAATGGTTGCCGGATCAATATTGTTTTCATCAACCAGTTTGCGAACCGCCGGTGACAACGTTGTATCAGATGCCGCCGCTACAGGTTCAACAACCGCTGCTGCCGGTTCTGCCTTGGCCGCCGGTGCAGCACTCGCACTAGTACTGGTACTGGCGTTCTCGTCAATCACACACAACAGCGCGCCGATTTCCAGCGTATCGCCGACATTAACAGCTAACTCGGTCAGCACGCCACCAACCGGTGCCGGTAATTCCTGGGTCACCTTATCGGTTTCCAACTCGACCAGCGGTTCTTCGGCAATAACCATTTCACCAGGTTGCCTGAACCATGTCGCCACAGTGACTTCGGTCACAGATTCACCCAGCGGTGGTACACGAACTTCGGTTGCCATAATCTATTTCCTTACTTTTTCGGGCTGTCGCCCAAGGCGTCATCTAAAAATACTTGCAATTGTTTCAGGTGCCTACTCATCAAACCGGTGGCAGGCGATGCAGCTGCCGGTCGACCAGTGTAACGAGGGCGGGTATGTTTGGCATTGATGTAATTGAGCACCCATTCAATATTGGGCTGCACAAACATCCATGCCCCCATATTGTAAGGTTCTTCCTGACACCAGACAAACTCGGCATTTTTAAACCGGGACAGATCCTTGACCAGCGCCTTGGCCGGAAACGGATAAAGCTGCTCAACCCGCATCAGATAGATATCATCAATGCCCTTTTTCTCGCGCTCTTCGAACAGGTCAAAATAAACCTTGCCGGTACACAGCACCACCCGGCGGATTTTTTCATCCTTGACCAATCCATTCTTACCATAGCCGGGATCATTGTGGTCCCAAAGGATACGGTGGAAAGTTGAGTCCAGATCAAAGTCGGTCATTGGTGACACGCACTTTTTATGCCGCAATAAGGATTTCGGAGACATGACGATCAAAGGTTTACGGAAATCACGCTTCATCTGGCGACGCAGGACATGAAAATAATTGGCCGGTGTCGTACAATTGACCACCTGCATATTGTCTTCAGCACACATTTGCAGATAACGCTCAAGCCGCGCCGATGAGTGCTCGGGTCCCTGACCTTCATAGCCATGTGGCAGCAAACAAACCAGCCCGGACATCCGCAACCATTTGCGCTCCCCCGACGACAGGAACTGGTCAAAGACCACCTGTGCCCCATTGGCAAAATCACCAAATTGGGCTTCCCACAAAACCATGGTATTTGGCGCTGACAGTGAATAGCCATACTCAAAGCCAAGAACCGCTTCTTCCGACAGCATCGAATTGATGACTTCTATCTGGGCATCATTATCCTTTTCGAGATAATTAACCGGTGTGTAGCGCTCCTCATTAACCTGATCAATCAAGGTGATATGGCGGTGGGAAAACGTCCCGCGTTGCACATCCTGTCCTGACAGGCGGATCGGATAACCTTCATTGAGCAAAGTGCCAAAAGCCATTTGCTCGGCCATGGCCCAATCAATGCCCTCGCCGGTTTCAATCATTTTAGCCCGCTTGTCGATCGCCCGCTGCAAGGTTTTGTGAACGGTAAAATTGTCAGGCAGTGTGGTAATGGTATTGCCGACCTTGATCAGTGTCTCGGTTTTCACACCGGTCATACCGCGCCGTGGATCATCCTGATCGTTGGATTTCGACAAACCGGACCAGTGTCCGTCCAGCCAGTCGGCCTTGTTGGGTTTATAGGTATCCGCAGCAGTAAAGTCTTCATCCAGTTGCTGTCGGTAATCAGCCAACATCTGGCCAAATTCTTCGTGGGTTAAAACACCTTCCTCCATCAGCCGATTGGCATAAATTTTGGCAACATTGGTGTGTTTTCTGATCTCGGTATACATATGAGGCTGGGTAAAGAACGGCTCATCAGCCTCATTATGACCGTGTCGGCGATAACAAAACATATCGATAACTACCGGCTTGCCGAAAGTCTGGCGATATTCAGTAGCAACTTTTGCCGCATAAACCACAGCTTCGGGATCATCACCATTACAGTGAAAAATCGGTGCCTCAATCATTTTGGCCACATCCGATGGATAGGGCGACGAGCGGGCCCAGATCGGGCTGGTGGTAAAACCGATTTGATTGTTGATAATAAAGTGGATCGAACCGCCGCAACGGTGGCCCCGAAGGTCCGACAGCCCGAAGCATTCGGCAATCACGCCCTGGCCAGCAAAGGCCGCATCGCCGTGGATAAGCAGTGGCAGACAGCTGCTGCGGTCCGTATCATTCTTGTTACGATCCTGTTTGGCCCGCGCTTTGCCCAATACCACCGGGTCGACAATTTCAAGGTGCGAGGGATTTGCAGTTAAAGACAGGTGGACGTTATTATCATCAAACTGCCGGTCTGAAGAAGACCCCAGATGGTATTTCACATCACCGGATCCTTCAACCTCTTCCGGTGTTGAGGAACCGCCTTTGAACTCATTGAAAATCGCCGCAAAGGGTTTTTCCATCACATTGGCCAGCACATTCAACCGGCCACGGTGGGCCATACCCAATACAATTGAGTCAACGCCCATCGCACCGCCGCGTTTGATGATCTGCTCAAGGGCCGGGATCATAGATTCACCGCCATCAAGGCCAAAGCGTTTGGTGCCGGTATATTTGATATTCAAAAACTGCTCAAAGCCTTCACCGACCACAAGCTTGCGCAGGATGGCTTTTTTGCCCTCTGGGGTAAAAGTGATTTCCTTATCCTTGCCTTCAATGCGCCGTTGAATCCAGCCCTTTTGCTCCGGGTTGGAAATGTGCATGAATTCCACACCCAGCGTTGAGCAATAGGTGCGTTTAAGGATTTCGACAATCTCGCGCAGGGTGGCATTTTCCAGACCCAAGACAAAATCGATAAAAATCGGCCGGTCCATATCAGCCGGGGCAAAACCATAACTAAGCGGGTCAAGTTCCGGCTGAATTTCTTCATCACGCAATTTCAGCGGATCAAGATTAGCCGCCAGATGACCCCGCATCCGGTAAGCCCTGATCATCATTAATGCCCGCACTGAATCCAGCGTTGCCTTTTTCAGTTCTTCAACCGAAAGCCCGTCGCCTTTACTTTTCCCCTTAGAGGCGATTTTCTTTTCAATATCTTTTTCAGCCGCAGCCCAATCACCATCCATGGCTGAAACATATTCGCCATTTCCAGCAATCGGCCAGTCAGGGCGCTTCCAGGATGCTCCACGCGCCTCGGCTGTAACCTCTGATGGCGCATCGCCCAGTCCGGCAAAATAATCTTGCCATTCCGGATCCACACTATCGGGGTCATTTTGGTATTGGGCATAAAGCTGTTCGAGAAATTGGGCGTTGCCGCCATAAAGAAATGAGGTGCGATCAAACACTTCGTTCTCGTCAGTCTTGGTCATCTCCTTGTGGTGCCGCGTTATGACCGCGATCACCCTCCCTAATTGAGATTATTTGATTAAATCAATCATTGTAGTTCCAAGTTGAGCAAGAGAATCCGCAACGCGAACGCCTGCTGACTGCAAAGCTTCGATTTTGCCTTCGGCGCCACCCTTGCCACCCGAAACAATGGCACCAGCATGGCCCATGGTCCGGCCCGCAGGGGCTGTGCGTCCGGCAATAAAGCCGACAGTTGGTTTTTTTATTTTATGCGATTTAAGAAATTCCGCTGCTTCTTCTTCAGCCGAGCCGCCAATTTCACCGATCATGATAATCTGCTTGGTGGCATCATCAGCCAAAAACATTTCCAGCATATCAATAAATTCGGTGCCCTTAACCGGATCACCACCGATACCCACACAGGTGGTCTGGCCAAGTCCGACATCACTGGTCTGCTTGACCGCTTCATAAGTCAGCGTACCCGAGCGCGAAACAATCCCGCATGAACCGGGCATATGAATATGACCGGGCATAATGCCGATTTTACATTCACCGGGCGTAATTACACCAGGGCAGTTCGGTCCGACCAAACGACTTTTTGAGCCGCACAAGGCCCGTTTGACCTTGACCATGTCCAGCACCGGAATGCCTTCGGTAATACAAACGATCAGCTCAATTTCCGCATCAATCGCTTCCAGAATAGCGTCCGCTGCAAAGGGCGGTGGCACATAAATCACCGTTGCGGTTGCCCCGGTTGCTTGGCTTGCCTCGCCAACCGTATCAAACACTGGCAAATCAAGATGAGTAGTGCCACCCTTGCCCGGTGTAACGCCACCAACCATTTGGGTGCCATATTCAATCGCCTGTTCGGAATGAAATGTGCCGGTTGCGCCAGTAATGCCCTGACAGATAACCTTGGTATCTTTACCAATTAGAATTGACATTTACGCGGCCTCCTTCACGGCCTTGACGACCTTTTTGGCCGCGTCATCCAGATTACTTGCTGAAATAACATTCAAACCGGATTCATCAATAATTTTCTTGCCTTGCTCCACATTGGTGCCCTCAAGACGAACCACCAGCGGAACCTTCAATCCAACTTCTTTTACTGCTGTAATCACACCTTCGGCAATCACATCACAGCGCATGATACCACCGAAAATATTGACCAGAATACCTTTTACATTGGCATCAGAAGTGATGATCTTGAACGCGGCAGTCACTTTTTCAGCCGTCGCCCCACCACCAACATCAAGAAAGTTAGCCGGTTCGGAACCATACAATTTGATAATATCCATGGTCCCCATGGCCAGCCCGGCCCCGTTAACCATGCAGCCGATTTCACCATCAAGGGTGATGTAGCTGAGATCATATTTAGACGCTTCAAGTTCCTTGGCATCTTCTTCGGTTTCATCACGCAATTCCATGATGTCTTTATGACGGAACAGCGCATTGTCATCAAAACCGACCTTGGCATCAAGACAGATCAGATCACCATCACCATTGACAACCAGCGGATTGATTTCCAACAGGCTCATATCTTTTTCAGTCATGGCCCGATAAATCTGGCCGATCATTTTTACGCACTGCCTGACCTGTGCGCCTTCAAGTTTGAGCGCCGCAGCAATATTGCGACCCACATAAGGAGCGTAACCAGCGGCCGGATCGACATGGAATGTGTGGATTTTTTCCGGTGTTTCCGCGGCCACTTCCTCAATATTCACGCCGCCTTCTGTCGAGGCAACAAAGGCAATCCGTGAAGTTTCACGATCAACCAGACAGGACAAATATAGCTCGCGCTCAATGCTCGATCCTTCTTCGATATAAATCCGGTTGACTGTCTTACCAGCCGGACCCGTTTGGTGGGTTACCAGCGTCATACCAAGCATCCGTTCAGCTTCAGCTTTAACCTCTTCGATGGATTTAACCACCTTGACGCCACCGCCCTTGCCGCGGCCACCGGCATGGATTTGTGCTTTGACAACCCAAACCGGTCCGCCAAGTTCCTCAGCCGCCTTAACTGCTTCATCAACACTAAAGGCCGGAATGCCATGGGCCACCGGGACGCCGAATGATTTCAGAACCTGCTTGCCCTGATACTCATGAATATTCACTGGTAACTCCCCCTTACGCCAAATCGGGCGCGATTTCTTTTGCAGCATCCATTAAATCAGTAACAGCCTTGATAGACTTCTTGAGCAATGCTTTTTCGTCGGATTGCAGTTTGATTTCGACAATTTTTTCAACCCCGCCTGCGCCAATCACCGTTGGCACCCCGACATACATGTCTTTAATGCCGTACTCGCCGTTAACCGAAGCCGCACAAGGCAATACCCGGCGCTTGTCTTTCAAATAGCTGTCTGCCATGGCAATCGCCGAAGACGCCGGTGCATAATATGCCGAACCATTTTTAAGCAGGCCAACAATTTCAGCCCCGCCATCACGAGTGCGTTGCACGATATCGTCAACTTTTTTCTGGGTGGTCCAGTTCATCTCGATCAGATCAGGCACCGGAATACCCGATACTGTTGAATAGCGCACCAGTGGCACCATGCTGTCACCATGACCGCCAAGCACAAAAGCTGTTACATCTTCAACCGAGACATTAAATTCCTGTGACAGGAAATAGCGAAAACGGGCTGAGTCAAGCACACCGGCCATGCCAACCACTTTGTTTTTCGGCAGGCCAGAATATTTCTGCAGCGCCCAGACCATCACGTCAAGCGGGTTGGTCACACAAATAACAAAGGCATCGGGCGCATATTTGGCAATGCCCGCACCAACCTGGCTCATGACTTTCAGGTTAATACCCAACAGATCATCGCGGCTCATGCCCGGTTTGCGCGGAATGCCTGCGGTTACAATCACCACATCAGAACCTTCAATGCCTTCATACTTGTTGGCACCGGAAAGATCCGAATTAAAACCTTCAACCGTTGAACTTTGAGCCAGATCAAGAGCCTTGCCTTGCGGAAAACCTTCAACGATGTCGAAGATTACGATATCGCCAAGTTCTTTCAATCCAGCCAGATGAGCCAGAGTTCCACCGATCATTCCACCGCCAATGAGGGATATTTTATTGCGCGCCATTTACCTAACCTGTTTGTTTGTTTTGTTATGTTTGGTGCGCCCGGATGTAATGTCTTGGACGACCACCGAACCATCACCATATTGCTTCAAATTGTCGCTGTAGTAAACCCCTTGGCGCAAACCTGCAAGTAGCCATTTGGCATTAATCCAAAATAATTAGATATTACCACTTTTGCTCCAATATTCGTGCGATTGCATCTCCACCAACCGCGAGGCGGTACGGCCAAATTCAAAAACATGAGTGCCTTCTGTATATAGGGCTTGCGGAGGGGCATCGGCTGTTACAACCAGCTTTATGCCCCGATCATAAAAAGCATCTATCAGGGTGATAAAACGTTTGGTTTCATTGCTCTGCTCACGCCCCAAAATCGGGATATGTTCAATGAAAACAGTGTTATAGTTACTGGCAATGGCGATGTAATCAGCCCCACCGAGCGGTTGTTCGCAAAGGTCAGAAAATGAAAACCGCGCGACCGAGCGAGCAGCCCCCGGCACCACCAGTTCACGCCCCTGAACTTCAAGCACCTGGCGCTGGCCTTTTTCGGTTTCGGTCAGTTGCAGCCACATTTTTTGCAAGACCACATCAGCTTCTCGACTCAAAGGCGTCAGATAAACCTGTTCGCCAGCTAATTTCTCCAAACGGTAATCTTGAGCGCTATCGAGCGCCACAACATCCATTTGGTCTTTAAAACGTTTGATAAACGGCAAAAACGCATGGCGGTTCAAACCGTCTTTATAAAGGTCATCAGGCGGCCGGTTGGAAGTCGAGACCACCACCACACCAAGTTCAAATAAATTATCAAATAAACGCCCCAAGATCATTGCATCAGTGATATCGCTGACTTGAAACTCGTCAAAACACAAAAGCCAGGTTTTATCGGCAATTTCTTTGGCCACCAGCTTGATCGGATCATCATCATCCCAAATCTGCCCTGCTTTTTGCCTTTGGCGAATGGCAAACACTTCAGCATGAACAGATTGCATGAACGACAAAAAATGATCCCGGCGCTTGGCCTCAACCGGCACCACATCATAAAACAAGTCCATCAACATGGTCTTGCCACGCCCGACATCACCCCAAAGATAAACGCCGCGCGGCGGCAACGTTTCATCACCATTACCAAATAACCGGGCCAGAAGCCCGCCATTGCTTTTTGGTTTTCGCTCAGCCAGCACCTGACAAAGGTCATCAAGCTGACGCACAATCTCGACCTGATGAGCGTCCGTTTCCAGAATACCGGCCCTGACCAGACCGTTATACTTTTCCAAAAGCAAGTGAGTCACAGACAACCCCGATTAGAGAAAACCTCAAACCCCTTGTTACTACTGGTCACCTTGTTGTCAAGCATCAGGTCCTTCTATTACCTTGGACGCTTTGGGCATCTGTTCAAACGCGTGGCCCGATGCCACAACGCACGACATGCCCTTGGGGTTGGTTACAAACACCGTCCAGGTGCCTTTTTCAGAAGCAAAAACTTCTAAAACACCATTGCGCGAAATCAATCCAATCGCCTGTCGATGTTCACGATATTGGCTATTAAGCGCACTCAGCAGATTTTCCCGCTTGGTACACATAGCCGCCTGCGAACTGCTTACAAAACCAGCCAGCGTCACAAACATCACACTTATGAGAAACAATTTACGAAGCATAACAAAACTCCTTTTCAAATAGTTTCCCGCCCTTTTATTTTAGATGGGAACGCGGTCTGCACCGTACAAAACAAACCTGTTTCACTTCACTGTGAGGGGATGGTCTGGCTGGACTGTTATTAAAGCTTTGTTATAGTGGAATTCACAAATGACAATCGGCAAAATGGAACGATCAATTGAAAATCTTGAAAAACAATTTTTTTTGCAAAGGGTTAGACCGACTGTCAGACGACATCCCATTTCCTTCTTGCGAAGCGGAAAAGCCTGCGGCCCTGCTCAAACAATGCCCTGTTTTTCAGCCCACCCCCTTGCTTCAGTCACAAACTCTCGCCCTGAAAAGCAATATCGCCAACTTGTCCATCAAGGATGAGCGTAACCGTCTCGGACTTGGTAGTTTCAAGGCGCTGGGGGCTGCTTATGTCATTGCTTGTGATGCACAAGCAACCGGTTCACAGGATCAAACCAACTGCCTCAATGAGGTAACCTATGTTACCGCCAGTGCTGGAAATCATGGCCTGTCAGTTGCCAGCGGTGCCATGACATTTGGGGCAAAAGCAGTTGTTTTCCTCGCCGACACTGTACCTGAAAGTTTCGCCCAAAGGCTGCGCGATAAAAACGCTATTGTCGTCCGTCATGGCCAAACGTACGAAGAAAGCATGCAAGGGGCGCTTGATGCGGCTGATGAAAAGGGTTGGAAATTGTTGTCTGACAGTTCCTGGCCGGGATATTTTGATGTCCCGCATCGCTTGATGGAAGGTTATTTACAACTGGCGCAAGAAACCGTTGAGCAGCTATCACACACACCCAGTCACATTTTCCTGCAAGCCGGTGTTGGTGGTTTTGCAGGCGCTGTCGCGGCTCTTTTCAGAGCCAAATGGGGAAGTAAACCAATTATAATCGTTGCCGAACCCAGCGCTGCCCCGGCCCTGCACGAAAGCATAAAAGCCGGACGACCTGTGGTCACCACAGGACCGGTTTCCTCAATGGGTCGCCTCGACTGCAAAGAGCCTTCACTAATCGCATTGAAAGGCTTGGCCCGCGATGCGAACTGGTTCGTCACTGTTGATGATCAAGAAGTTGAGAGCATTTTGTCGCTGCTCAGCAACCAAGGCCTTGCAACAACGCCATCAGGAGCGGCCGGAATTGCAGCGCTCTTGTACGCAGACGACCATCGCGAACAGTTGCAACTCACGACCCAATCACGCGTGCTGGCATTCATAACGGAAGGTTCATGAAAATGACCACTCCAGCTCGCGGATTTCCTGTTTCCGAATTCAAAAACAGATTGGCCAAAGCCCAGAAAATGATGAATGAGGCAGGACTTGATGCCTTGTTGCTCACCACTGAACCCGACGTGCGATATTTCACCGGATTTTTGACCCGGTTTTGGGAAAGCCCCACCCGTCCATGGTTCCTGATCGTTCCAGCCAATTCAAATCCGGTCGCCATCATTCCCTCAATCGGTGTAGAACTTATGGGCCAAACCTGGATTAAGGATATCAGAACCTGGCGCTCACCTTCGCTCACCGATGACGGTATCAGCCTGCTTGCCGAGGCACTGCATGAGATCATTGGCACGACAGGTCAAGTCGGCATTCCAATGGGCCATGAAACCAGCCTGCGCATGCCATTTGCCGATTTTCAAAACCTGACCAACGCAGTTGCGCCATTAAAATTCACTGGAGCTGCAAACATCTTGCGCAATTTGCGGATGGTTAAGTCGGAAGCTGAAATTGCCAAAATCAGACAGGCCTGCACCATCGCCGACAAGGCATTTACCCGCGTCCGGGAAATTGCCAAAACCGGAACACCTCTTGATGAGATTTTTCGCCAGTTTCAAATTTTATGCCTGCAAGAAGGTGCCGACTGGGTGGCTTATTTGGCCGGTGGTGCCGGTCAGTCCGGCTATGGCGATGTGATATCACCGGCAACCCCAATTCCGCTACGACAGGGCGACGTGCTGATGCTCGACACCGGTTTGGTCTGGGACGGCTATTTTTGTGATTTTGACCGAAATTTCGCTATCGGCCAGCCGACAAACGCCGCTGTCACCGGTCATTGCCAATTGATGGAAGCCGTTGATGCCGCCTTGAACATCATAAAACCCGGCATTACCGCTGCTGATGTTTTTCACGCCATGGACAAGATTGTTACCGGTGGCGCTGGCGGTTCTGATGCCGGGCGGCTTGGCCACGGACTTGGCATGCAACTGACAGAATGGCCTTCCCTGATACCGCAAGATCACACCGTTTTGAAAGAAGGCATGGTCCTGACCCTTGAGCCAAATGTGCAAACCGCTTCCGGCAAGATTATGGTCCATGAAGAAAACATCGTTGTCAGGGCAAATGGCGCCGAATTGCTTTCGAAACTGGCGGGTCCGAAGCTGGAGGTTTTATGACTGATTTTCCTTACACAACAGCACCACCAGATAACAAAGCAACCATTGGTCTTG
Source organism: Anderseniella sp. (assembly GCA_030626025.1). Taxonomy (GTDB): domain Bacteria; phylum Pseudomonadota; class Alphaproteobacteria; order Rhizobiales; family Aestuariivirgaceae; genus JALWJW01. Next base: position 137,473 of record DAOUPT010000002.1, read on the forward strand.
TGGTTTTACAGTCGGACGAGACACTCGAGCATGACTTCCAACGCCTAATTCCACCACAGAAAATTGTCCAGCACGTGACACGGGTGGCCAGCGAGCAAGAGGTCAATTGCGATACTCTGGCTGCGATGCAACAATCCCTGCCAGCTGCTGCAAGCATGTTCCCACGCGCAGCACAGTTTGATGTTGTCGGATATGGCTGCACATCAGGAACTGCGGTAATCGGACCAGAAAACATCGCAAAACTCATCAGTTCAAGCTGCTCCACCAAAAAAGTCACCGAACCACTAAGCGCCCTGATTGCGGCCTGCCGGAAACTCGAGTTGAAAAACATCGCCTTTCTGTCCCCCTATATCGAGGAGGTCTCAACCACCCTGCGCACGACATTGCAAGAGACCGGCATCACTACCCCGGTATTCGGCTCTTTCAACGAAGCAGAAGAAGAAAAAGTTGTCCGCATCGACAAAAAATCAATTGTGGATGCTGCTATCAAGCTGGGAAGTTACAGCGAGGTCGATGCCGTATTCCTGTCCTGCACCAACCTCAAAACCCTCGATGTCATTGCTGACATTGAAGCAAAAATTTTAAAGCCTGTTCTGTCAAGTAATCAAGTCATGGCCTGGCACATCTGCTCCCTGGCATCTGTAAAACTTCGTCACCAGCACATGGGAACTTTGTTGTCGGGGTCTGCCAAATAGCAACACAAGTCAAGCCTTCACCGAATGTCAGTCCGGCATCAAGCTTCTGGTCCTTCAATCACTTTGATAATGCGTGTAGATAAGTTACACTAGCCTTTTAAAAACGATCAACTTATCTACGATCTGTTGACTACAACTGATCGCCGGTTGATCTGGCGCAAAGTCTGCGTCGAAAATATCAGATAAACAGCAAACGGAAATATCCCGACAGACATCCATCAAGTAATTCAAAGAGGTACAAATGTCGTTGATTAATGAACCGGGAATTGAGGCAGAGGCCATCTCACAAAATCGCCCGCTTCAAGACCAACCTTTCGATTTCCTGCCCAAGGAACTACGAAAATCGGTATTTATTGACGGGGCCTGGATATTACCGCTGATTCAGGGCGGCAAGGGCGTTGGCGCCACCAATGGCACCACCGCCGGGGCGTGGGCGCTGGAAAATGCCGGCGGAACCATCGCCGCCACCGGCGCATCAACAACCATCGGCAAAAACAGCCGCGATATTTCCTATACCTATTCCAGTCTCACCCGCCCCGAGCGCCACGAGGAAATGATCAAATGGTCAATCAAGGGCTGTACCCTGCAGGTACAAATCGCCCACCAGGCCGCACAAGGCCGGGGCCGGGTGCGCATAAACTTCCTCAAAATGGCTGGCGGTTCCATGCACATCATGCGCGGTGTACTGGCAAACACCAGCCTTAAGGATGGCGCCAATATGATCCACGCCGTCACCATGGGCGCCGGGTTGCCTTCCGAAGAAGATGCTCAAATCTGTGCCGATGAGGGGGTTTATCTTGATCCGATCATTTCCAGTTCCATGGCCCTGAAGGTTTTGCTCAAGCGCACTTACCGAAAGTGGCAGGGTGAGTTTGACAAGCGGATCGGCGCCGTCATCTATGAAGACCCGTGGCTGGCCGGTGGCCACAATGGCATCACCAGCCGTGAAAACCCCGATGAACCGCAAAACCCTTACGATCGCGTCCGTGAACTGCGCACCATCATGAACCAGAACGGCATGGAGAATGTCGCTATCGTCATGGCCGGTGGTGTCTGGCATTTGCGCGACTGGCAAAACTGGCTCGACAACCCGGAAATCGGTCCCATTGCCTTTCAGATCGGCACCCGCGATCTGCTGACCCGGGAATGCCCGATCATTGATGAATGGAAACATTTGCTGCTGTCAATGAATGAGGGTGATGTAGCCCTCAACAAATTCAGCCCGACAGGGTTTTACTCGTCTGCCTACAAGAACAGCATGATCCGCAAGCTTTACGAGCGTTCAGAACGGCAGGTGCCCTATACACTCCAAGCCAATAAGGAACAATCAGAACAGATCAATGGCGCCGGGATTCCGGCCAAGGGATTTTTTGTCAATCCGGCAGACAAGGCAAAAACCAAAAACTGGATTGAACAGGGCTTTACAGTCGCCCAGCGCACCCCCGACAAAACACTGGTGTTTGTCAGCAAACAGGATGACCGTGAATTAAAGCGAATAAAAACCGATTGCGTCGGTTGTCTTTCCACTTGCAAGCTTACCACTTGGTCCGAAACCCCGGAAAAGAAATTCTCCACCGGTCGAATACCTGATCCGCGGGTTCATTGCATTCGAGAGGGATTACTCGGTGCCATCGAAGGCGAAGATCTCGACAATCAGCTGATTTTTGCCGGGCATAATGCCTATAAGGCAGGCGATGACCCGTTTTATCGCGATGAACACGGCAATGTGTTTATTCCCACCGTAAAGCAGCTAATCGAGCGCCTACTGACCGGCAACTAGA
>DAOUPT010000017.1 GCA_030626025.1 Anderseniella sp.
CAGATGGTCGCTTTTTTTACCAGCGCCGGTGTCGGGCTGTCGGCAACATTGATAATAATATCTGTAAAATTTTCCGAAATCGTAATCGGCACCCGCGGACCCGAGGCAGACTCTTTTTTGAGAGCACTTAAAACCTTTCCACGGCGCGAACCAACCACGTCCACATGACCATTAACGATCATCTGCGGTGTGTAAACCTGCCGCGTACCGCGATTAGCAGCATATTGCTTCTGGCGTTTGGTGTGCTCGTTAGAACCCAGCGTATCGCGCCAACCCAGATAATCCCAGTAATCCACATTAAAGGTCAGTGGAATAAGATTGCGCTGTTTCGACAATTCACCCAGCAGCTTGTCTGCTGGCGGGCAGGATGAACACCCTTGCGAAGTAAACAATTCAACAACAACCGGCAAATTATCGGCCGCAATAGCAGATGTCGCGCCGGAAATGCCGGAAATGATTGTCCCTGCAGCAACCGCCCCAAGCAGCAGTGCAGAACGTCGTGATACGGTCTGTCTGTTTTCCATAACTAAATCTATGCCACATCGTGGTATCAACAACCACTCACATTGAGGTGAGCGGGGAGCTGGCACCGTAACCTAAATTGTCAACAGGTTCTAGCTGTTTAGTCCTAGCCTTCCTTGGCCAAATTCCGCAGTACAAATGACAGAATGCCGCCATTGGTGTAATAATCCAGTTCATCGAGCGTATCAATCCGGCTCAGAAGCTCAATCGACTTGCTTGAACCATCCGCCGACGTAATTGTCGCCGTGAAGGTCTGACTTGGTTTCAAATCGCCATCAAGGCCCTTAATGGTGACAATGTCATCACCCTTGATGCCTAAATCGTGCCAATTATCACCACCAGTAAACTGCAACGGCAGAACGCCCATGCCGATCAGGTTTGAACGGTGGATGCGCTCGAAACTTTCAACAATTACGGCGCGAACTCCAAGCAACAGGGTGCCTTTTGCGGCCCAGTCGCGTGACGAGCCGGTGCCGTATTCCTTGCCGCCAAACACGACCAGATCAACCCCATCTTCCTTGTAACGCATGGCCGCATCATAGATGTCCATACCATCACCAGAGGGCTGGTGAATGGTGACGCCGCCTTCGGTGCCGGGCAGCATCTGGTTTTTAATCCGGATATTGGCAAAGGTACCGCGCATCATCACCTGATGATTGCCGCGCCGTGAGCCATAGGAGTTGAAATCCTCAGGGCGAACCTGAAAATCCTGCAAATAACGACCGGCAGGGCTTTCAACTTTAAAGGCACCGGCTGGTGAAATGTGGTCAGTAGTAATCGAATCGCCAAACAGGCCAAGAATGCGGGCCTGATTGATGTTTTTGACCGGCTCTGCTTCCAGCGTCATGCCGTCGAAATAGGGTGGGTTTTGAATATAGGTCGATTTGTCAGACCAGCCATAGGTCAGGCTGTCTTCCACTTTAATCTCTTGCCATTGCGGATCACCGGCAAATACATCGGCATAGCGTTTAACAAATGCCTCGCGGGTCACTGCTTTGGCCACCGTATCGGCGATTTCCTTCGAAGTTGGCCAGATATCTTTCAGATAAACCGGATTGCCGTCTTTGTCATCACCCAGCGAATCGGTGGCGATATTGATGTTCAACGATCCGGCTATTGCGTAAGCTACGACCAACGGAGGTGAAGCCAGATAATTGGCGCGAATATTGGGCGAAATACGGCCCTCAAAGTTCCGGTTGCCCGACAACACCGAGCACGAGATGATGTCGTTTTCGTTGATGGCGTCCACATATGGCTCGGCCAGCGGCCCCGAATTACCGATACAGGTGGTACAGCCATAACCGACAAGATCAAAGCCAAGCTGGTTCAGTTCACCCTGCAAATCAGCCTTTTCGAGATATTCAGTCACCACCTGCGAACCGGGTGCCAGTGAGGTTTTTACCCACGGTTTGACTTTCAGTCCAAGCTTGTTGGCATTGCGGGCAACAAGACCGGCCCCGATCATCACTGAAGGGTTGGAGGTGTTGGTACATGAGGTAATCGCCGCAACCATAACATCGCCATGACCCAAATCATGATCCATGCCTTCGACAGGAAAGCGTTTGGTTGGCGCGTCGCCATTTTTAAACTCATTTTTCACAGCTTCGGCAAATTTTGTATCAGCCTCATCCAGCAAAATCCGGTCTTGCGGCCGTTTGGGGCCGGAAATCGCCGGGCGAACTGTGCTCATGTCCAGTTCAACCACAGAAGTGAATTTTGGTTCGGCTGTTTCGCTGGTGCGGAATAATCCTTGCGTCTTGGCATATTCCTCAACCAGTGCCACTTGCTCCTCATCGCGTCCGGTATTATGCAAAAATGCCAGCGTTTCATTGGAAACTGGGAAAAATCCGCAAGTTGCGCCATATTCTGGCGCCATATTGGCCAGCGTGGCCTGATCTTCCAGCGAAAGATTGGCCAGACCAGAGCCACAGAATTCAACAAATTTGCCGACAACACCCTTTTCACGCAGCATTTGCACAACCCGCAAAACAAGGTCGGTGGCAGTCACGCCTTCTGAAAGAGCCCCGGTCAGACGAAACCCGATAACCTCGGGAATCAGCATCGAAATCGGTTGACCAAGCATTGCAGCCTCGGCCTCAATCCCGCCAACACCCCAGCCGAGCACGGCCAAGCCATTAATCATCGTCGTATGACTGTCGGTACCCACAACACTGTCAGGGTAGGCCACTTCATTGCCGTCTGCATCGGTTTTTGTCCATACCGTGCGGGCCAGATATTCAAGATTTACCTGATGGCAGATGCCGGTGCCGGGTGGCACTGCGCGGAAATTATCAAATGCACCTTGTCCCCATTTGAGGAATTCATAACGCTCGGCATTGCGCTCATATTCGCGAGCCACATTGGCTGCAAACGCTTTTTCATTGCCGAAATTATCAACCATCACCGAGTGGTCAATCACCAGATCAACCGGTGCCAGTGGATTGATCTTCTCAGGATCACCGCCCAGCGCCTTGATGCCATCGCGCATCGCCGCCAGATCAACCACCGCCGGAACCCCGGTAAAGTCCTGCATCAACACCCGGGCCGGGCGAAAGGCGATTTCAGCCGAGGACTTGCCCTCTTTAAGCCAGTCGGCAATCGCCACAATATCTTCTTTGGTAACTGAACGGCCATCCTCATGGCGCAACAGGTTCTCCAGCAGCACTTTTAAGGTGTAGGGCAGGGCCGATATGCCCTCAAGTCCATTTGCCTCAGCCTCTTTAAGGCTGAAATAGACATAAGGTTTGCTACCAACGTTAAGGGTTTTGCGGCATTTGAAACTGTCAAGCGAGGTGGACATTACGAACAAGGCTCCTGAACTGATATTTTGAGGGGTTTTTGATTGTTGCCGCTTTCATATAACCTTTTTACGAGAGTTTCCAGTGCTCCTAAAGTAAAAGCCCTTTCTGTTCGACGTTTGATGTTGTACAGGGTGGGCTAATGGAACTAAGTGGACATAAATTAAGCTGCGAGCGTGGCGGCAGGCTGGTTTTCTCTGACCTTGATTTTTCGATCAAGGCGGGTGAAATGCTAGTTCTGCGTGGGCCAAATGGAGCCGGTAAAACCAGCCTGTTGCGGGTGATAGCCGGATTGAATGAAGTTTCTGATGGTGAACTGCGCTTTGATGGCGGGCAGGATGACGAGCCGATTGCCCGCTATGCCCAGTTCATCGCCCATCAGGATGCCTTCAAGCCGGCGTTAACGGTAGAAGAAAACCTGCAATTCTGGTCGGACTTCTTCGGTGGTGGTGATGTGCAACTGGCGCTGGAGGCATTTTCCCTTGAACGTCTGGCTTCCTTTTCAGCCGCGCTATTATCTGCTGGCCAAAAACGCCGCCTGGCGCTGGGCCGTCTGGCAATGATTGACCGTCCGGTCTGGCTGCTTGATGAACCCACTGTCGGCCTTGATGCGGCATCAGTTAAACAATTGCAAACCCTGATGAACCGGCACCTTGAAAACCACGGCATCATAATCGCCACAACTCATATTGATCTGGGCATTAAGGGAGCAAAAGTGTTCGATTTCGCCACAATGCAGACGAGCGGGCAGATGAACGGGGAGGACGCCGGATGAAAATGCTCTGGGCATTACTCAAACGTGATCTGGTCCTGTCCTGGAGGCAAGGCGGTGGCGTTGGCACCGCATTTGGGTTTTTCCTGACGGTGATCGTCCTGCTGCCCTTGGGTATTGGACCAGATGCCGGAGTGTTGCAACGCATTGCTCCGGGGGGACTATGGATTGCCTTGTTGCTTTCAGTGCTGCTATCGGCCGATCAGATTTATTCAACCGATTATGAAGACGGGTCGTTGGAATTGATGACCTTTGGCGCTGTGCCGCTCGAAGTCGTGTCTGCCATCAAATCGCTGGCCCATTGGCTGACATCAGGCTTGCCACTGGCCATTGCTGCTCCCTTGCTTGGCTTCCTGCTTAATCTTGATACGTCGCTGGTTTTTCCTTTGATGGGGGCAATGGTGCTGGGCTCTGTCGGTCTGTCGTTTCTTGCCGGTCTTGGCGCGGCAGTGACTGTCGGATTGCGGCGCGGCGGCTTGCTGGTATCGTTGCTGGTGCTGCCTTTATACGTGCCGGTGCTAATTTTCGGCATATCGGCTGGCGGGGCCGGGACCGCCGGCCCGGATATAACCGCTGCATCATTTGCGATTCTGTTTGCCATTACCCTGGTTATTCTCGTTGTCGCACCTTTTGGTTCAGGGGCAGCGCTGCGTGCTTATATGAGATAAATCAAGTACGCGCCGGTGATCGATGGGCTATAGAAAATTACATTTTTGAGAGATTGCTGACAAAGCATTGCATGTGAAACTTAGAGAGACTAGAAACCGCACATGGCACGAATAGAAAAATTTGCAAACCCCACCCGTTTTTTGCGCTTGCAGGAAAAGGTACAGCCCTGGCTGGCGGCCATTACCGCTTTGTTGTTTGCAGTTGGATTGTATTACGCGCTGGCCAAAGCCCCGGCTGATTACCAGCAGGGCGAGACCGTGCGGATTATGTTTATTCATGTACCCGCCGCCTGGGGCGCCACCATGGTGTATGCCTTTATGGCTCTGTCCAGCGCCATAGCTGTTATTTTTCGCCATCCGCTGGCCGACCTCTCAGCCAAGGCGGCAGCGCCCATCGGCGCGGTGTTTACATTTCTGGCTCTGGTTACCGGTGCCCTGTGGGGCAAACCCATGTGGGGCACCTATTGGGTATGGGATGCGCGGCTGACATCATTCTTTGTGCTGTTTCTGCTTTATCTTGGCTATATCGCGGTATGGCAGGCAATCGATGATTATCATCGCGCCGCGAAAATTGCCGCAATTGTAGCGTTGGTCGGTGCCGTAAATGTCCCGATTATCAAGTTTTCGGTTGAATGGTGGAACTCTCTGCATCAGCCGTCAATCATGTCGAGCAGCGGCTCCAGCGTCCACTCATCAATTCTAATTCCGCTGCTGATTATGGTTGCGGCCTATTCATTTCTGTTTTTGACTTTGCACCTGCTGGCCATCCGGTCCGAATTGCGCAAACGCAAAATTCATCAACTGCAATTGGCCCAGGCCCAGAAGGTTTAAAAATATGGATTTATCCGCCAAACATATGGAATTTGTTTTAGCCTGTTATGGCATTTCCGCCGTGTTGCTGCTGGTCATGACCCTGACCATCGTGATCCGTTCAAAACAGCACGACAGGCAATTGGCCCGGCTGGAACAGGCCCGCGGCAAGGCCAAGAAGTGACAAAATGAGCGAACAAGCCAAACACCAGGAAAACGAAACTGAAGAACAGCCACGCCGCTCAATCTGGCTGGCCTTGCTGCCGATTATACTTTTCGCGGCCCTGGCTCTGGTGTTTTTAAAAGGTTTGAGTGACGGTGATACCTCGCGCAAGTTACCCTCAGTTCTGATTGGCAAACCTGCGCCGGAGTTTGATCTTGGGCCGATAGAAGGTTTGCTGGTAAACGGTAAACCGGTGCCCGGTTTTAAGGTTGCCGATTTGAAAAAAGGCCAGATTACTATTGTTAATTTCTGGGCCTCATGGTGTGTACCTTGTCGTCAAGAACATCCGCAAATGATCGAACTGGGCAAAATGCCCGATATCAGGCTGGTTGGTATTAACTACAAAAACAAATCTGCAGAAGCGGCCCAATTCCTGCGCCAGCTTGGCTCACCCTATGCCGCTATTGGCGCAGATGAGAGCGGTCGGGTCGGTATTGAATGGGGTGTGGTCGGCTTGCCTGAAACCTATATTGTCGATGGCAAAGGCATAATCCGCTACAAATTCATCGGCCCGATTTCCAAAAAAGCCCTGCAGGATGATTTTCTGCCAAAGATTCGCGAGATTGCAGGTGGCGGCGCCAAATAGGGCGGCCACACGCTTAAATTGTGTTGCGATTATATCACGATGGTCGAAAATTCAGCACTTTTCTTTCACGTTAGGGCCGTAAGCCTTGTTTTCCGCCAAAATATCGTCGTTTAATCTCCTATTAAGATTCCAAAAGCGCAATGAGCAAAAAAGCGAGGGGCCTATATTGCATGAAATCAATTTTCAAAACCGCAATTTTTTCAGCCTTGATCGGCGGAACAGCACTGGTAAGTGTCGCAAGCGTTGCCCAGGCTGGCGGCTTTTCTGTTCGCGAGCAATCAGCTGAAGGACAGGGCGCATCGTTCGCCGGTATCGCCGCAGGCGGTTCTGACCTTTCCTCAATGTTCTTCAACCCGGCAACCATTACCCTGCATGAGGGTGTTCAGGCAGAGGGGGATGCGGCTGCAATATTTCCGTTTTCCAAAGCGAAAAACGGCATTAATTTAGCACCTGGCCCACTTCCACCCGGGTCTTTGGGCGGCACGAACAGTGGTAACATCGGTAAATTTGCGCTGGTGCCTTCCAATTATGCGTCGTTTCAATTAAATGACAATCTGTTTGTCGGTTTTACTGCCAACTCGCCTTTTGGCTTGGTAACAAAGGGCAAAAATCGGTGGGCTGGTTCTTTTCATGGCATCAGTTCAGACCTGTTTATGATTCAGGCCGGACCAACAGTCGGCTATAAAGTCAACGATATGTTTTCTGTAGCAGCTGCTGTGCACGGCGTTTATTCAACAGTTGAGCTGACTCAGAATGCTGGCGCGGCAGGCGAGGGGACTCTCGAAGGTAAAGACTGGGGAGTGAATTATTCACTTGGTATCCTCATAAGCCCGACAGAGACAACCAGAATCGGTATTGGTTACAATTCTGCAACTGATTTGAAGTTTAAAGGCAGATTGAAATTTGGTTTGGTGCCCGCACTCAATCAGCGTATTTCAGCCGAATTAACTACACCGGGTACATTGAATGTTGGTGTGCGACAAAAACTTGGTGAAGACTTTACTGTTTTGCTCGGTTTCGAGTGGGCCGACTGGTCAAAAATGAAGAACCTTCATGCCAAGAACGCAACATCGGGTGCGACCGCAACCTTTGTTGATTTTAGCTGGAAAGATTCTTTCTACTACTCAATCGGCGGTGAATATAAACTCAGCGATGACACAACTCTTCGCGCTGGCTTTGCCTATGAAGATTCACCAGTGCCGGACGCAACACGTGGTGTCCGTGTGCCGGATGCTGATCGTTACTGGTTGTCAGTGGGTGCCAGTCACCAGGTTAATGAAAGCCTTAAAGTAAGCCTGGGCTACACACACATCTTTGTAAATGATGGTAAAGTCGATTTACCTTTCACTGCACCTCCAGCGACGCCAGGCATCCAAGCGACCTTCAAACAACACGTAGATATCGTTTCAGTGTCAGGTACCTACAAACTGTACTAAAAAATCCCGTTGCAAATGCTGCAATGCAAAACGCCAATCTGATGGTTTCAGATTGGCGTTTTTTTATGCCCCTCATTTGTTCACAATGCCTTTGCTGTATCTCGCAATTTGAACTTCTGAACCTTGCCGGTTGATGTTTTGGGCAGTTCGGTAAAGACAATCGTTTTTGGCACTTTGAATCGGGCCAGATTGGCTCTGCAATGATCGATGATCTCCTGCTCGCTCACTGTCGCACCCGGTTTCAATTCGATAAAGGCGCAAGGGGTTTCGCCCCATTTTTCATCCGGTTTGGCAACCACTGCTGCTGCTTGCACTGCGGGGTGCTTGAACAATGTGTCTTCGACTTCGATAGAGGAAATATTTTCACCGCCGGAAATGATGATGTCTTTCGAACGATCTTTCAGCTGGATATAGCCGTCTTCATGCATCACCCCAAGATCACCGGAATGAAACCAGCCACCGGCAAAGGCCTCATCGCTGGTTGCCTTGTTTTTCAGATAACCCTTCATGACGATATTGCCCTGAAACATCACTTCGCCCATGGTCTTGCCATCACGTGGCACCGGTTGCATGGTTTCTGGATCAATGACATCAAGCCCTTCCAGCGCCGCATAAGGCACACCCTGGCGGGCTTTTTTTGCCGCCTGCTCACCTGACGGCAATTCGTCCCAGCGGCTGTCCCAGTCATTCACAGCGGCTGGACCGTAAGTTTCTGTCAGGCCATAAAGATGGACAACGTTAAACCCGGCATCGGTCATGCCGGCAAGAACAGCCTCTGGTGGTGGCGCCGCAGCGGTAAAAAATTCAACAGCATGGTCGATCTGGCGCTTTTCGTCTTCAGGTGCATTCAGCACCGTCGACATAACAATCGGCGCGCCGCATAAATGGGTCACTTTATGATCGGCAATGGCATCCCAGATAGCCTTGGCCCGTACATGCCGCAGGCAAATATGGGTGCCGCCAAGAACCGACAGGGTCCAGGTAAAACACCAGCCATTGCAATGAAACATCGGCAGCGTCCATAAGTAAACCGGGTGCTTGGGCATTGAGGCAGTAATAACATTGCCCTGCGCCAGCAAATAAGCCCCGCGATGGTGATAAACCACGCCTTTCGGATTGCCGGTCGTGCCCGAGGTATAATTGAGTGAAATTGCATCCCATTCATCGTCCGGCTTGATCCAGTCAAACTCGCGATCACCGGCTGAGATGAAATCCTCATAATCGATATTACCCAACGGCTCTGCGGCAAACTCAAATTCAGAATCATCATAGTCGATAATGATCGGTTTGGCACTCTCTGTAAGGGTTAGCGCCTCTTTGACAGCAGCCGAAAACTCCTTGTCAACGATCAAAACTTTGGTTTCGGCGTGATCGAGCGAAAAGGCAATGACTTTGGCATCAAGACGGGTGTTCATGGTGTTGACCACCGCCCCGCACATCGCCACACCGTAATGGGCCTCAAGCATTGGAGGCGTATTGGCCAGCATAACCGAAACCGTGTCGTTTTTGCCAATTCCCGCTTTGCTCAAAGCACTACCCAATTGCCGACAACGGGCGTAAAACTCTTTGTAATCGTAGCTCAAATTGCCATGGCGGATAGCACAATGGTCTGGATAAACCGCCGCCGCCCGGGCCAGAAAGGTCAGCGGCGTCAGGGCCTGATAATTGGCCGGATTTTTGTCAAGGTCGCGATCATATTGTGAAGCCATTTGGGATATCCGGAAATTATCGTTAAACTGAGAAAGTTAATTTGGTAATCTATCGTGTCTTTCCTGACAAGAGCTTGATGAGTTGTAGTGCAAAGGTCGTAAGGCAGGGCGTAGAAATTTGATATACAAACAATACAAACCAAAACAATTTCGCAAAAGGGGCATCATCATGAGTGATTATCACAAGATTTACGCAGACTGGAAATCTGACCCCGAAAACTTTTGGCAATCTGCCGCGACAGCCATCGACTGGTACAAACCGGCCGACAAAGTGTTTGACCCTGACGTCGGGGTCTACGGCCGCTGGTTTGTCGGAGCAGAGTGTAATACCTGTTACAATTGCCTCGACCGGCATGTGAAAGACGGACGCGGTGAGCAGGCGGCGATTATTTATGACAGCCCGATTACCGGTGCCAAACGCATCATCTCTTATGATGATCTGCTCGAAGAGGTATCGACCTTTGCCGCTGGTCTGAAAGATCTTGGCGTAAAAACCGGCGACCGTGTGATTGTTTACATGCCGATGGTTCCAGAAGCTGCTGTTGCCATGCTCGCCTGTGCCCGCATCGGGGCGGTGCATTCCGTTGTGTTTGGCGGTTTTGCGCCGAACGAACTTGCAACCCGAATAGATGATGCCAAACCCAAACTGATCATCTCGGCCTCGTGCGGCATTGAGCCGGGCAGGGTGATTGCCTACAAACCACTGCTTGATGAGGCGATAGAAATAGCCGCCCATAAACCTGATGCAACAATCGTTTTGCAGCGTCAGCAGGCGCCGGCGGAAATGAAAGTCGGACGCGATCATGATTGGGCTGGTCTGCTGCAAAAGATGCGCTCGAAAGGCGCACAGGCTGATTGCGTAAGTCTCAAGGCAACCGACCCGCTTTACATTCTTTATACCTCAGGCACCACAGGTGAGCCCAAAGGCGTGGAGCGTGATAATGGCGGCCATATGGTGGCGCTGAAATGGTCAATGCATGCGGTTTATGGAATTGAGCCGGGTGAGGTTTTCTGGGCCGCCTCCGATGTTGGTTGGGTGGTTGGCCACTCCTATATCGTTTACGGTCCGCTCCTGCACGGCTGTACGGCAATCATGTTTGAAGGTAAACCGGTCGGCACACCCGATGCGGGCGTTTTCTGGCGGATTATTTCAGAGCATAAGGTGGCTGCACTCTTTACCGCACCAACCGCCTTCAGGGCCATCAAGAAAGAAGACCCTGATGGTAAGCTTTTCAAAAACTACGATGTGTCCTGCATGCGCACGCTGTTTCTGGCGGGCGAGCGGGCCGACCCCGACACCATTCAGTGGGCCGAGAACCTCTTGGGCGTGCCGGTGATTGACCATTGGTGGCAAACCGAATCAGGTTGGCCAATGGCGAGTAACCCGGTTGGACTCGGCATGCTGCCAGTCAAGTACGGTTCGCCAACCGTGGCTTTGCCAGGTTATAAAATCGATGTGGTGGATGATAGCGGCTATAAAATGGCGACCGGGGAACTGGGCGCGGTTGTTGTGAAGCTCCCATTGCCCCCCGGTTTCCTGCCGACCTTGTGGCAGAACGATGAGCGTTTCAGGCAAAGTTATCTGACGACCTTTCCCGGCTATTATGAAACCGCCGATGCTGGATATATCGACGAAGATGGTTATCTGTTCATCATGTCTCGCACCGACGATATTATCAATGTCGCCGGCCACCGTCTGTCAACCGGCGGTATGGAAGAAGTTTTGGCCAGCCACCCCGATGTGGCTGAATGCGCTGTCCTTGGGATTGCCGACAAGCTCAAAGGCCAGGTGCCGGTTGGATTTGTTGTCCTCAAAGCCGGTGTAAACAGAGATCCAGCCGAGATTGAAAAAGAGTGTGTGCAATTGGTCCGCGAAAAAATTGGTGCGGTTGCTGCCTTGCGAGTGGTGATGAATGCCATTCGCCTGCCAAAAACCCGTTCAGGCAAAATTCTTCGCGGTACGATTGCCAAGATAGCCGACGGGCAGGAATGGAAAATGCCAGCTACGATTGATGATCCGGCAATTTTGGATGAAATAACCGAAGTCTTGCAGTCTCGTGGACTTGTCGCTGTAGCTGTGGAATAGTTGACTTTAGTCAACCATTGTTGTTTCGCGGCGTGTAAAAGTGGCTCCTTACTGAATCTTTAGAGAGCGATTTCATGGCAACGACAGCAGAGAAAATGCGGGCTTACAATGGGCTGAAACTACTTCAACGCGGCTTTCGCCCGTTTTTCCTCAGCGCGGGTGTTTTTGCCGCCTTTGCCATGCCTCTTTGGGTTTTGATACTGGCCTTTGATGTAGAACTAGCCAGCAGTCTTTCCGGGCGCAGCTGGCATCTGCATGAGATGCTGTTCGGCTATCTGACCGCAGTGATTGCCGGATTTCTCCTGACCGCAATTCCCAATTGGACCGGGCGTTTGCCGGTTATTGGCAGATCGCTCGGCTTGCTTTGGGGGATATGGCTTGCCGGACGTCTGGTGATGCTGTTTTCTCAAGCAATACCGTTCACTGCTGCTGTAGTCGATAGCGCCTTTCTGGTGGTCTTTGCCGCTGTTTTATGGCGGGAAATTCTGGCTGGAAAAAACATCAAAAATATCCCGGTTTGTCTGATTGTCTCGCTGCTTGCCACCGGCAATATTGCATTTCACATCCTCTCGCTATCCGATAATTCCACTGCCATGGCTGAACGGCTGGGTCTGGGAATGATCGCTATTCTGATTTCATTGATCGGCGGGCGAATTGTGCCAAGCTTTACCCGAAACTGGATGATGAAACAAAATATCACTCCGTTACCAACCCCTTTTGATCGCATAGACAAAGTCGGATTGGCCGCTGGCGTTGCAGCCATCGTCATGTGGATAGCGTTTACCGACCATCTGATCAACGGTGTATTATTTGCTCTGGCAGCGGTGCTGTATTTGTACCGGATATCACGATGGCGCGGTCTGGCTTGTCAACGAGAGCGTCTGGTCCTGATCCTCCACATCGGATATTTGTGGCTGCCGATCTGGTTCTCCCTGATGGCTTTTTCTATCCTTTTCCCCGATATGCTCAGTCAGGCAACTGCTCTGCATGCCCTTGCTGCCGGTGCAATCGGAACAATGACCATTGCTGTCGTCACCAGAGCCAGCCTCGGCCACAGCGGTCAGGCCCTGACAGCTGATTTTTGGACGTCGATGATTTATCTGTTGATCGTATCAGGTGCCATATTGCGTATCAGTGCCGAGTGGTTGCCGATCGACTTCACACTGGTTGCTTCAATTGCTGGCGCAATGTGGAGCGCCGGATTTGCACTTTTTGTAATAACCTATGGCCCAATGCTGCTCGGTCGAAAATAACGGCAGAAAGTTGCGTAAACTTACCCGCGATCATGCAAATTACGCATGGCATTTATGATCGAGTCGAGGTTTGGCTCTGCTGGTTTTCCGAATTGATCCATCGGCTGCTCCGTTGTCGGTGCGCCGGGAATAAAGTTTGCCGGTTGTTCGGCAAAGCGCATGCGCATCGGGGTGGCGATACCTTCGCCAAAGGCAATGGCTTCGCGATTGCCGATGGAAGACAAAAAGCTGAGTGTGCTGGCCGAAGAGTCTGAGATGGCCGAGCGGATGATTTCCTGGTCGTGATCATTTGACAGTCGCATGGCAAACACAGTCGAGCACTGCGATAAAATTGTCGGGTCAAGTTCGCCGGGACGCTGGGTTACGATGCCAAGATAGGAGCCATATTTACGTCCTTCCTTTGCAATCCGTGAAATAGACCGGCGGGTCGGGCCAAAGCCCTGATGTTTGTCGATTGGCACATAGCGGTGGGCTTCTTCACACAAAACCAGCACCTCGCAGGTGCCCTTGCTCCACACTGCCAAATCAAATGCCATCCGGCACAGCACCGAAACCACCGAGTTGACGACTTCTGAAGGCAGACCAGTAAGCTGGAAGGCGGTGATTGGACGGCCATTCAGCGGAATACGGAATAGGTTTCCGACAATGGCGCTCATATTGTCTTCAACCGTGCGCTGGGCAAACATAAAGCGGTAACGCGGGTCAGCAACCAAAGATTCAAGCCGGTTTCTCAGTGATTTCAATACCGACCGATTGTGGTTTCCTTCCAGCTGACCAATCTCCTCATCAATCAGAGCATAAAGGTCAGTCATGCGATAGGGGATCGGCGTATCAGCCGTAATAGTTGGCGCACTGGCAGAACGCCGCAGAAGTCCGCCGCTTGGTGGTTGGGAAATTTTCTGACTATACCGAGACTTGGCAACGGGAATTAAATCGCGCAGAGTATCAATCTCTTCTTCAACATTGTCACGGCCGCGAAAGATCACTTCACACAGTTCTTCTTGTTGGAAAAGCCAGAACGGAAGTTCGAGCGTGTCTGTTGATATGGTCACTGATTGATCGGGAAATGCTGAAGCGTATTCATTATGAGGATCAAGAATCAGCACCCGCAAATTCGGGCGGGACTCGACAATTTTGCGTAGCAGCAATGCCACAGATGTTGACTTGCCGGTACCGGTTGAACCGACAACGGCAAAATGGCGCTTGAGCATATCATCCATGCAAACCACCGCCGGAATGCTTTCGTCCTGAGATAATTGGCCTATCTCGATAGACTGGCGCCCATGAGGATGGTGAATGACGGCAAGGTCATCCGCTCGAATTTGATGAGCTACCGAACCCAGTGGAGGGTAGGTGTTGATACCGCGACTGAAAATCGTTTGCCCACCCGAAACGGCAGGAATATCGCGGATTTCACCAATTAGTTCCACATGGACTTCGGTGGCGTTTTCCTGCGCATTGAACCATGCCTTTTTAGCCGTGTTGATCTTGTAGATCAGCCCAACAACCCGGCCATCATTGGTTGCAATGGATATTAGTCGACCTACTGACCAAAATTCGGCTACGCGAGTGTCGGTTTCAACGACACTGGAAAGCAAGGTGGCGTAACCTCCATCAACCGCAATGACGTTTCCCAGCGTCCTCTTTCCTGATTGGGTTTGTTTGCGACGGTCAATTTGTCCTGCTGGTTGCGGGAAGGGGGCTGAACCAGGTTGCGGCGGTGCTGTACCCGCTGGCTGGGTCGGTGCTAATGACACCTTCGGGGCGGGCGCGCTGCCGCCAACCGGTTGTTGTGGTGCCGATAGTGATGTTGATGAAGAAAATGTCATTCTGCCGCCACTGAAAATTGTTGTTTCAGACAACCATAGCCCGATCAGGTTAATTACAAGTGTATGTGGAATTTTGTTGCTATTGGGCATCGTTGAGGTTATTAAAACAAGATTGTACCAACTAGTATGTAAAATATGAAAACCGCAATTGGCAAAAAACAACAGATCCTGAAAGCAGCCAGAGAACTGCTTTTGGAAGTCGGATATGAATCGATGAGTCCGGCCATGGTGCTCAAGCGTTCCGGCGCCGGGCAGGGAAGTTTGTATCACCATTTTTCCGGCAAGAAAGAACTGGCCCGAACAGTATTGGATGAGGTGGCAGGTGAGCTTAAAGCTGATTTTATCAAGGTGTTTCAGA
Organism: Anderseniella sp.; assembly: GCA_030626025.1. GTDB lineage: Bacteria > Pseudomonadota > Alphaproteobacteria > Rhizobiales > Aestuariivirgaceae > JALWJW01. Next base: position 15,051 of record DAOUPT010000017.1, read on the forward strand.
ATGATAAACTGACACCGGTTGAGAAGCTGGATCACTATCTCGCTGGCCCGCGGCAGGGTTTGAACGGCTGTAAACTGGGCCGTTTGGCAAATGAGAAGGCATTTGTAGATGATGAGCTGCGGGTGTCGATAGAACAATATTTTAAATTTGCTTTGGCAGAGGTACGAAAGCAGGTTGAACAGGCAGTGGCCGATGGCTTGTTCCCAGATGATGCGCCGGTCGATGCAATTGCCCATCTTGTGGTTGCCAGCATCCAGGGCGGTTATGTGCTTTCTAAATCGGTTGCTGATGGCGGGGCGGTTAATGTGTCAACCTCAGGTGCGCGTGCCTTGTTGAAAGCTTACCAGACATGACGGTGCGCTGGGGGCGATTATTGCCGGGGTTTGCGGCAACGATGATGGGCATCGGGTTTTCGCGATTCTCCTTCACACCATTGTCAGCCCTGATGGTCGAAAAGCACTTATTGACATCGCAGGACATTACTATAATCGCCGCCTTTATGATGGCTGCATATGCAATTGGCGCTTTTACTTCAACCACTTTATCATCCAGATTCGGTGCGGTCCCGGTGGTGCGCGCCTGCTTCGTTATCATCAGTTTGGGTCTGTTGGCTGAAGGGGTTTTCGCCGCATTCCTGCCGGTTCTTGCCGGGCGCTTTGTCATGTCCGTTGCCGGGGCGGTGCTGATGGTTCTGGGACCCGGCATGATCCTGTCAACGCTGTCGCCGCAACAACGTGGATTTGCCGCCGGTTTCGTATTCACCGGCATTGGTTTTGGCGTATTGATTGCCGGAACGCTGGTTGCCATGATCGCCAATTCACCGGTTGTGATCGTCGGATTGGTAATGTTTACCGTGGCCGCCGGGGTAAGTGGAATCGGCTGGAATCAATGGCCGGAGAATGCGGTGGAGAATGAGGTGGAGAGGGCGGAATATAAGACAGAAAAAATGTTCTCCGCCGGTTTCCTCGGTTTGCTGCTCGCCTACGCATTTGATGCCGTCGCCTTTATTCCTCATACGGTTTATTTATCAGACTTCATCGCCTCCGAACTTGGTCATGGTGCTGGCGCCGGAGGGGCTTATTGGGCGGTGTTTGGCATTGGTGGCATTCTTGGTGCCGCTAGCTCGGCCTGGCTGCGAAAACAACTTGGCGGCCAATTGAGTCTGGAACTGGTCATTGCCACCAAGGCGCTGTTTATCGGTGTACTCGGTTTTGCTACCAGCCTGCCGATTGTGGCGATCTCGGCATTTGTCGTTGGCGCATTGGTGCCGGGGGTAGTCATGCTGGTGTCAACCCGCACGGCCGAACTGGTTGGCCCGCAAAATATTGTCCACGCCTGGGGCATCATGACCGGTGCTTTTGCCATTGGACAGTTCGTCGGCGCAACCGGCATGTCGGTCGCCTATCTCAGCCTGACCAGATACCAACCGCTTTTCGCCATTGGTGGATTACTCGAAGCGCTGGCTCTGGTTGTTTTAATAATCTCAATCCGCTTTTTACCCTCTCAATCAAAAGGAAACCTGCAATGAAACTATTTTCGTCACCAACATCACCCTATGCCCGCAAAGCCCGGGTTTTGATTATCGAGCTGGGTCTCGAGCAAGCTGTCGAAATCGCCAATGTTGCGACGATGGAAGATCCCGATGATCTGCACGCCGCCAATCCGCTCGGCAAAGTTCCAGCCCTGATTGTGAACAACGAAGTGGCACTGTACGACAGTCCGGTGATTTGCGAATACCTCAACGCAAAAAATGCTAACAAATTCATGGCCGCCGATGGTGATGCACGCTGGGATTGCTTGCGCCGAGAGGCTCTTGGCGATGGTGTGATTGATGCTTCTTTCTTAAGGACTATGGAACGACTGAAACCGGCCGAACAGCAATCATTACTATGGCTGGAGCGTTGGGCAAATGCCATCGCTCGTGGCGTTGCCGAGATCGAAAAGGACATCTCAGGGCGGGGCGACAGATTTGACCTTGGCGATGTTACCGCCGCTTGCGCGCTTGGCTATTTAGACCTGCGCCACAGCGATCTTGAATGGCGCAACGGTCATGATGCCCTTGCCGCGTGGTTCGAAACTGTCAGCGCCCGCCCGTCAATCCAGACGACAGTCCCGGGCTGACAATTAAATTTAAAGGAGAAGAACTATGGAAAAAATGACACCTGAACTTTATTGGCTGACTCTGACCTGCCTGGCAACCGGCCTGATGTGGGTGGCCTATATCCTTAATCGAATTGGCGAAATGGGCCTCTGGCCAGCGCTGCGTAATCCACAACCCGACAGCCACCCCGATGCACAATGGGCCTACCGGGCCGAACGAGCCCACGCCAATGCGGTTGAAAACCTGGTGGTATTCGCACCACTGGCCATTGCAATTCACCTCTTGGGTTTGTCGAGCGAGACAACGGCTCTGGCAGCGACAGTATATTTCTTCACCCGCATCGCCCACTATCTGATTTACGTCTTTGGCGTGCCGGTTTTACGCACCATTGCCTTTGCAATCGGCGTTATATGTCAACTGACACTGGCATTTACCCTGCTTGGGATAATCTGAGTCAACGTCTAAAAGAGCTGAAATTGATAGGATTATTTTAGCTGACGGCAAGTACACGGGACTTTCCGGTGGCGAAATATACCCCCTCCTAAATCAACTCATCAGACCGGTCGTCTGTCTCGCCATAGCGTGACAGGGCCGGTTTTTTCAGACCTTCGTAAAGCTTGGCAAAACCCTTGGCGATTTCGCGGTTGTTGGCATCGAAAAGTGAATTGCCGTGGATATCGCCATCAACAATCAGTGGGCCGAAATTTTCAACTTCGATAACCCACATGGCTTGTGCGATGCCCAGATCATCGAGCCAGTGAACATCGCGCACTTTCGTAATGCCGCGACCGAGCAGAGCGCCGGTGCCATAGCCAACGGTTGACAGATAAACCGCCCCTTGTGGCACAAACAATTTTTCGTAGTCACTTTTCGACATGCCGCCCTTGCCGATAATCATTTTGGTCCCGGAAATCTGGAACCAATCCTTCATCCACTTGGCAAAACGAAAACTGGCTGTGGCAGTCACCGCGCCAATGGTATAGCTGCCGTCATCATTAACCGAAGCGGCTGGTGAGCAGTGGAAATTCACATTGGTCAAATCCATCACACCTTCGGGTGGCGGATGTCCTTCTCCCACTACACGCTGATACACACCTTCGCGGCCCGTATAAATAACGCCGGAAAGATAAACGATATTACCCGGCTCCAAATCGGCCAAGTCTTCATCGCTGACCGGTGTGGTCAGATGGACTGTTTTAAGATTTACCATGAAACTGTCTCCCGTCGGCTATAAGGCGTGAACCATTGCGGGTCGGTGCGATATTCCACCGAGCCGTCTGGATGTAACCGTGCAGTAGCGCGCCGCGATGACAGACAGAACGTATGCACACTCATCGGCATACCGCCAGTATGGGTAAACCCGGCTTCAATATGACAATCAACCACCATCGAGGAGCCCACAAACCCCATCGCCCCCATGCCGGTTTTGTTGCCGAGTTCTTTAAGTTCAGCTTCCAGCTCGGCGATTTTCGGGTCGGGGTTTTTATCGCCCACAGTGCGCAAACAGGCCGCCTGCTTGCCCAGCACCATGCAGGTGTCTTTTGAGCCACCAAGGCCAATACCGACAATCGCTGGTTGGCAGGCAAGGCCACGCTTGCCAAAGGCAATGATCGTATCAAGGAAAAACCGCTTGATACCATCAATACCATCGCCGGGAAAAAGCATCCGGTAGTCAGTGCCAAACAAACCGCCCTTGTGCACTGTGGTTATGTCAATCCAGTCGGCATCAGGTTCAAAACTCCATTCAACCTCGGGCGCGTTCAGGCCGACATTGTTATTGTGTTCATTGCGCCATAAGGGGTGCACGCGATTGGGACGCAAGGGGATTTCCTGTGTCGCGCGCGCCGTAGCCTCACGCAAAGCCCGCTCCAGCGCCACAAAGCCACCTTCAAATTTGGCCTCATTGCCGACCTTGATGTAATAGCGCGGCAAGCCGGTGTCGGCGCACATCGGCCGCCGGTCTTCTTTGGCCGCCTCCCAGTTTTCCAGCATGGCCCCGAGAACAAAACTCGACAAATCGCCTTCTTCCTTGTTGGCCATCACTTTAATCCCGGCCAGATAATCATCAGGAATTTCAATCCCGGCCTTTTCCATCAGCTTGAAGGCGGTTTTTTCAGTGGTATCGAAACTAATCATGAGGGAGCACCTGCTTCATCTTCAATAAGGGATTGGCCCGGTTTGACGATCGAGAAAACAACCGGAACCATGTTGACCTGCAACCCGCTGTCATTCTTTTGCACCTGAGTATAACAGGTTTCTTCCAGCTTGCCGGTGTCGGGGAAATCATCGCGGAAATGTGCCCCGCGAGAGTCTTCGCGGGCCAGTGCCGCCGAAGTAATGATTTTGGAAACCGCAATGAGACTGTCAAGGTTCTGCCAGTCATGCCAGGTGAGATTAAACCGGCGTTCGCCCGAACCGATTGGAATGGCGTTGAGCGCCTCGGTAAAACTATCCAGATCACTTTGTGCCGATATCAAACCGTCGTGATTGCGCACAATACCAACCTTGTCCCACATGGAGGCGTAAAGCGCCTCGCGCAAATCATTGATATTCTCCGAACCACTATTGCCAAACGGTTGTTCGGCCCGCGCGACCGCCTTGCCGATCATATGTTCATCAGGGTCACGCCAGAGGCTTCCAGCCGTCACAGCCCGCCCCATACTATCGCCAGCGATGCCGCCAAACACGGTGGAGTTGGCCACCCCGTTACCGCCCAGTCGATTGGCACCATGAACCCCGCCACAATCTTCCCCGGCTGCAAACAGTCCGGGCAGAGCGGTTGTGCCATCGGGTTCAAACTCCAACCCGCCCATCATATAATGGGCCGTTGGCACCACTTCGACCCGGTCACCGGCCAGATCAAACCCGCAATCAGCACAGCGCTCGACCATGCCCTTGAACTTTTTGGCCACTATTTCAGGACCAAGATGCTTCATCTCGATGTAAACCCCACCATTGGGCGAGGTGTTGCCCTTGTCCATCTCGGCATAAATTGACCGCGAAACAATGTCCCGCGTCGCCCGTTCACCATCGGGATGATAGTCGTGCATAAAGCGCTTACCGGCTCCGTTGAGCAAATAACCACCGGCGCCGCGCAAACCTTCTTCCAGCACCGTGCCGGTCATTCGGGTGCCGGTGCCTGCCAGCAGACCGGTCGGGTGAAACTGCACCATTTCCATGTCGCGCAACTTCAAACCCAGATCAGCAACCATCGCCATTCCGTCGCAAGACTTGTCGCCCGAGGGCGTGTGATAGCGATACATGGTCGGCCCGCCACCGGTGCCAAGCAACACCGCCTTGGCTTGTACAAAGTGATAAGTACCGGTCCGCATGTTGATGAACAGCACACCAGAAATCGCGCTGCCATCTTTAGCCGGTACAAGGGCAATGGCGCGATGTTCTTCCAGCTTGTTGAGCCCCAGCGACCAGGCCCGTTCAATCAACCGGTTGATAATCTCGATACCGGTCAAATCACCTTTATGCACTGTGCGGTCAAAAGTTTGTCCGGCAAAGGCCTTTTGATGCAAGGAACCATCGGGATTGCGATCAAAAAAACAGCCCAGCTCATTTTCCAGCTCCTGTATCCGCTCAACCGATTTCTCAATCAGCGTCCAGGCCAGATCTTGCCGCGGTAACCATTTGCCGCCTGCGATTGTATCCATGAAATGCCGTTCAAGACTATCGCGTGGATCAAGCGCTACATTGTAACCACCTTGCACCATGCGAGTACAACCGCATTTTCCCAGCAGGCCTTTAACCGCGATGGTGACATCAAGGTCAGGGTTGGTTTGCAAGGCATGCACCGCCGCGAACAACCCGGCCCCGCCAGCCCCGATAATCAGCACATCGGTTTTATGACGTTCAATCTCCATATCAAAACGCCCTTATCAGAAACAGGACACCGGCAATGGCGGCAAAACCACCACCCAACCAGACAAGGTGCTTGCGCTGGCCGACCCACGGCAGATATTCCAGCATCAGAAGTCGTAAACCAAAGGCCAAATGAATGGCCAGCAAGCCAACCAGCCCCCATTCGGCCATTTTAACCAGCGGCTGATCACTCCATTTGAGAAAATCATCAAGCCGGTTGCCCTGATCAAGTGCCAGCCCGAGAACCAGAAAATGAAACGGCAAGAACAGCGCCAGCGCCAACCCGGAAAGCCGATGGCCGAGAAAAGCGAAATAGCTGGTATGTCTGGAAGATTGTCTCATCAGGTAATCACCATCACAGCCCGCATCCCGGTTAAAAGCAATACCAGCGCAAAAGTGCCCATCATCCAGTCCAACGACCGACCATGACGCCCGGTCCATTCGCGAATAATATTCCGCAAACCAAGGGGGGCATGAATGGAAACCGCGATGATAAAGACAAAATAAAACACCGCCCACAGCGGCGTCGATGTGGTGCGCGATAAAATTTCAGCAGCGCTCAACCCGCCCTCAATGGCATAGACAATAAGACCAAGGTGAATAAGCACCAGCGGTGCCAGCACAGCCGCGCTCAGCCGTTGCAGCATATAAGCGGTCGCATCACTCATGACCGGCTCCCGAACATCGAATATGATCGCTTGAGGCTGGCGATTGAACCTGCCGGGTCAAGATCAACCGGACAGCTTTGCGAGCAGTTGGCATGGGTGTGACAGGTATAACAGCCGCCATCAGCCTTGACCGATTTCTTCAACTTGCGCTGCCCGGTGTGCTTTTCATCATTGAACAATGACCAGGCCCGGTTCAGCGCCGCCGGTCCGACATAATCATCACGCGCCCTGACCGTATCACAGCCCGAATAACACACCGCACAATTGATGCATTCGATCGCGGCACTGGCGGCCAGCCGCTTTTTACTGTCAGGGTCAATCGCCGTGATTTTATCAGCCCGGCTCTGTTTGCCCTCAAACCGCCCGCCAGCCTTCTCCCACTTCTCAAAGAACGGCACCATGTCGGTGGTCAGGTCGCGAATGATCTCCAGGTTTTTTAACGGCTCGATGATCAACTGACCATCCTGGCTGACCTTGTCCACATGGGTCCGGCAGGTCCAGCGCGGTACACCGTTGACGGTCATTGCACAAGACCCGCACATGCCGACCCGGCAGGCAAACCGGTATGACAGGTCGGCATCAAGATGGCGCTGAATATAGGTGACAACATCCAGAACAGTCTGGCTTTTTCGGGCCGGCACACTATAGCTCTCAAGTGTCCCATCTTTGCCACCGCGCCAAATCTTAACCGTCAAAATTTTTGTCATTGCACAATCAATAAGTTTTCTATATCAAAACATGAATTTCATAAAGTTTTGGAATTGTCAATAATGGACGTAAAAACTCTCAAAACATTTTTAGCAATAGTCGACAACCGCGGCTTTGCTGCCGCTGGTCAGGTGGTCGGGCTGTCAACCTCCGGGGTCAGCCTGCAAATCAAGGCGCTGGAAGAAGAATTTGGCATTGCCCTGTTTGACCGCACCACCAGACCACCGCAATTGACCAAAGCCGGGATGATCTTTGTTGCCCGGGCCCGTGAAGCGGTTTTGAGTTGGGAGCGGTTGACCCAAAGCATGGTCGAGGATGCCCTGAGTGGCGTATTGCAATTGGGCGCAATTCCAACCGTGGTGTCCGGTGTCCTGCCGGTGGCCTTAAAGAAAATGCAACGCTCGCAACCAAAATTGCGCATAAAGCTGATCACCGGCCTGTCCCATGAGCTGGATGAAAAGTTGAAAAAGGGCATGCTTGATGCGGCCCTGACGGTTCAGCCCGAACAGGTGGCTTCATCCCTGCGTTGGACCCGTTATTGCACCGAACCCCTTGCGGTAATCGCCCCGGCTGATGTAGCTGTCAAGGACGACAAAACCTTGCTGGAACAAAACCCCTATATCCGCTTTGAGCGCTATGCCTGGGTTGGTCGGTTGATTGATGCCGAGCTGTCGCGCCGCAATATCACCGTCAATACCACCATGGACGTTAACACTCTTGATGGCGTTTTCGGTTTGGTTGCCAGTGGTCTGGGCGTTTCAATCGTCCCGTGGCGCAAAATTGCCGACCCGTTTCCAGCGAATGTCAGACATATCAGATTTGGCACGCCAGCCCTGTCCCGCGAGTTGGGCATCCTGCAACGCAAAGACAATCCCCGCCAACATCTGGTCGAAGAATTGCTGGAAGCGCTGCTACAAGGTTGATTGCTGCATTTTTGCATCACAGGAGTGCAAAATCAAACAATTTCAATGCAAAAACGCAACGGCTATCTATTCCTCAGTAATATTTTAAAAAAGAGGAATTTGATGGAGAACAATGTATCAAGCGAGATGTTCTGGCTCGCCTGCAGTATTATTTTAACCGCTTCTATGGTTATTCCGTATGCTGTATACCGAACTCGAAAAATTGGTGGTTTATGGCAGGTGTTTATGCGCCCTTTGCCAGGTGATGCACCCTTTGATGATGAGTGGCCCCACCGCGCCTATCGCGCTCATATGAATGCCTTTGAAGGGTTGATACTTTTCGCGCCAGCCGCGATTAGTGTTCAGGTAACAGGAACCGGTACACAAGCAACAGCACTGGCCTGCGCGGCTTATTTCTGGGCTCGCGTTGTTTATGCACCACTGTATTACTTTTCCGTGCCAGTATTGAGAACGTCTATCTGGGCAGTTGGTTTTATCGCATCGATCTATTTGGCCGGGCATGTGGTAGCGTCGGGATTTTAATAACATCAATTCCGCCCACCTTTACCGTGCTGGTTTCCAGCTGGTAAAACCCCTCGGGCGGAGGGCAGAAGAGTGACCCGCTCTTCTGCCTGATTGATGTATAAACATATGTGAATAGTCTTAAATGGGAAAAACAAATGACAGAAAAAACCAATACGACCGAAGAAATCGTCAAAAATCATTATAGCGTGGGTGACCTTGCCACCAACATTCTGGCCGGGTTGCGTGAAGACGGCAAAGATCTTGATAATATCACCACCAATGATCTTGCCGTCGTGGATGAGTTTCACATTGGCGGTCATGCGGCCACACAATATCTGTTGTCAAAAATGCAGTTCAGCCAAACCGACCATGTGCTTGATGTCGGCAGTGGCATTGGCGGTGCAGCCCGCACCATTGCAACCTCTGCCGGGTGCACGGTCACCGGCATAGATTTAACCCCTGAATATGTCGAAACCGCCGAGACACTCAGCCACCTTACCGGGCTGGATAAACAGGTTTCATTCAAGGTGGCCAGCGCGCTGGAATTGCCCTTTGATGATGGCGTGTTTGATGCCGCTGTCACCTTGCATGTGGCCATGAACATCAAGGACCGCGATGCACTCTATAGCGAGATACTGCGGGTGTTAAAACCAGGCGCACGTCTGGGCATTTATGATGTGATGAAAAAGGGGGACGAAGCGCTGGATTATCCGGTGCCGTGGGCAGAAAATGACCAGAGCAGCTTTCTGGCTTCACCTGAGCAGATGCACACTTATCTGGAAAATGCCGGGTTTGACAACATCGACACCGATGACAGAAGTGAATTTGCCATGGATTATTTTAAACGGCGGATTGCAGCAGCTTCCGGCAAGCGCTCAGCCCTTGGCCCTCATTTGGTCATGGGTGCCTCAGCGCCGCAAAAGTTCAAAAACATGCAGATAAACATGGAAAAAGGCCGCATCGCTCCGGTACTGATGATTGCACACCGCAGTTCCGACTAGGTCTGCTTGCGGGCGACTTCCGCCAGGCTTAGCGGGAAAATCCGGTGCTCTTGCACCAATATGCGAGCGGCCAGATCATCGGGCATATCTCCCGGCAAAACCGGCACTGTGGCCTGCATGATGTTGGGGCCGGAATCCAGCTCGGCCGTTACATAATGGACGGTGCAACCGTGCTCCTTATCACCGGCATCCAGCGCCCGCTGGTGGGTGTTTAGCCCTTTATATTTGGGCAGCAGGGACGGGTGAATGTTGATCATTCTACCTTCCCATTTGCGGGTGAAAGAGGCGGTTAGCTTGCGCATGAAACCGGCGCAGGCGATAATTTCGATATCGTGATCGAGCAAGGTTTTGTGCAATTCTTGCTCGAAGTCCTCGCGGCTTTCAAAACCGGCATGATCAATGGCGACTGCGGCGATGTTTTCAGACCGGGCAACATCAAGTCCTCTGGCTGCCGGTCGGTTGGATATTACCAAAGAGATTTGGGCCGGATAATCTGCATCCTTTGCCGCCTCAATCAGTGCGTTCATATTCGAGCCACGCCCCGAAATCAAAACCGCAACTCTTTTACGCAATTTCCCTGACTGGCTCACAGTTTCAACTCGCCGCGATAATGCACGCCGGGTTGATCAATAATCTCACCCATGCGAACCGCCCCTTCCAGCAGATCCAAAACATCATCGGCCTGATCTGCCGCCACAATCACCGCCATACCGATGCCGCAGTTGAAGGTTTTCAGCATCTCGTCACGGGCAATACCGCCGGTTTGCGACAACCAACCAAATACTTTGGGCACCTCAAAGGTACCAAGATCAATGTCAAAACCTAAATCATCAGGGACAACCCGAGGCAGATTTTCCGTAAACCCGCCGCCGGTAATGTGGGCCAGACCTTTAATGCCTTCAGAGGCTTTAAGCCCAGCTAACAATGGTTTCACATAAATCCGGGTCGGCGTCAGAAGCGCTTCGCCCAGAGACTGACCTTCAGCAAACGGAGCAGACGAGGCATAATCGAGCCCGCTGATTTCAACGATCTTGCGAATGAGGGAATAGCCATTGGAATGGGGACCTGAAGATGGCAGGCCAAGCACCACATCGCCCGCCTGCATATTGCCAAGCGGCAGCACCGCGCCACGCTCTACCGCTCCGACCGAAAATCCGGCCAGATCATAGTCATCGCCTTCATACATGCCCGGCATTTCAGCCGTTTCACCACCAATCAGGGCGCAACCGGCTTGCAAACAGCCCTCGGCAATACCGGCGATCACCGATTTGGCGACCTCCACATCCAGCTTGCCACAGGCAAAATAATCGAGAAAGAACAGCGGCTCGGCCCCTTGCACCACCAAATCATTCACAGACATAGCCACCAGATCGATACCGACACTTGCATGTTGGCCGCTTTCAATCGCCACTTTGAGCTTGGTGCCAACTCCGTCATTGGCCGCCACCAGCAGCGGATCTTTAAATCCGCACGCTTTAAGGTCAAACAACCCGCCAAAGCCACCCAGGTCGCTATTGGCACCCAGTCGTTTGGTCATTGCTGCCAGCGGTTTGATGGCATCGACAAGGGCATTTCCTGCGTCGATGTCAACACCGGCATCTTTGTAACTAAGTGAGTTCTTATCTTGCTGTGAAGGTGTCATTAGACTATCTAGTGGAATATTGATCGGGTATGGTTTTGTCAGACTTGTTTTCCTTGGCAAGCAGGCAAAGCGCAAGTAAAAACGTTAGAAATCCACGTAAATGCCGCTGACTGCGACTATTTACCGGATTTAGGCTGTTTTGGGGGTAAAAATGATACGGAGTAAATTTGTGTCAGATTGGTTTTGTCGTGCATTGGCGATATTGATTCTTGTTTCGACCGGGTGGGGTTCTGCATTTGCCCAGGATGCCGATGCGCAACAGGCCGCCGCGCTGAAACAATTATACACCGTCACCGGTGTGAAAGTTGATGTGCGTGAAAAAGATGCAACGCAAGCCAAGTTAAAGGCAATTTCTGATGCCCAGCTAAAGGCATTTGATAAATTGGCTCGTCGTTTGGCAAGTCCGGCTGCCGCAAAGCAATTGTCGGGCCTTGGCCGGCGCGAAATCGGCCGCATGATGGCCTCAATGTCGGTCGAAAGCGAACGCACCGGGCCCGGTCGTTACATCGGCAAACTGACCATTCGCTTTTTACCTGAAAAGGTACGACAAGCATTTCGCAATGCCGGGGTCGGCTTTACTGAACAGCAATCGCCAAAAATTGTCATTATACCGATCTGGAACGGACCTGAAGGGCTTATTGCCTGGCGGGACAACCCCTGGCGTCAGGCATGGATTAATCTCAAGATTGAAAATGCCATTGTGCCGGTGATCATCCCGCTCGGCGATTTGACCGATTCTCAGGCAATTACCGCTCAGGAGATATTTGATCGCCATGAAACAAAACTGGAATCGATAAAGTTTCGTTATCAGGCCGAAGCCATTCTGGTTGCTGTGGCCTCGCCAAAATCCAAAAACGAGCTGCATGCGGTAATGACCGGCGGATCACCGCTCGGCCAGATCAGCTTTGATAAAACCTACAAGGCAAATGGCGATGAAGATTTGAACGCCCTTGCCGAACGTGTTGCCAGACGCTTTCACACAGTGATGATTGACAAGTGGAAAAAAGAGGGCGGGCAAGCCCCGGCCGCTGATGGTCTCCCGCAATCCTTTGCCGTATCGGTACCGTTTTCATCGCTGGCAGAATGGAACAATATCCGTATAGAACTGCTGACCACACCCGGTGTTACCGGTGTTGATGTAAGTTCGATTGCCGACAATGGCGCGGTTATTCAACTGAGCTATGTGGGTGCATTTCCGGCCTTGCAGAATGCCTTAAAAGCCGCCAGACTGAACTTGTCGCTATACAGTGGCCAATGGGTTTTACAGCCATACTAGAGCGTTTCAGGTTTTGTTTGAACCGCAAACACAACCTGAAACGCAACAATGTTAATTACTTAGACGGGCATTTCAGGTTCAATCTAAACCTGAAATGCTCTAAAGGTTCTTCTAATTGCCGATAAATTTGCCCAATATAATCACCCTTGCCAGAATACTGCTGGTGCCTGTTACCATCTGGCTGATTGTTTCGGATGCTTTTTTGTTGGCATTTTTAGCATTTTTGGTCGCTGGCATTTCTGATGCTGTCGACGGCTTTATCGCCAAACGCTTTAATCTTGAAACCGAGCTTGGCGCCTATCTCGACCCCATTGCAGATAAATTGCTGTTGGTTGGCATATATGTGTCGCTGGGCATGTTGCAGCATTTACCGGCCTGGTTGGTGATTTTGGTGGCCACGCGAGATTTTCTCATTGTCGGTGGCATGATGCTGGCCTGGCTGATTGACCGACCAATAGAGGTCCACCCGCTGCTTATTTCCAAAATCAATACCACCCTGCAAATCGCCCTTGCCGGTGTGGCGCTCGGCGTACTGGCTTTTGAACTTGACCAGGCCTTGTGGGTGTTCTGGGGCAGCGCCGTTGTCGGTGTTTCCACTGTTGCCTCGGGCAGCGCCTATATCCGCCAATGGTTGCACCATATGGCAAATGGCAATCATGTTGCCCAAAAGGGCAAATCAGATTAAAATGGCCCCATGACCTTACAACGCCAAATTACATTCTGGATTGGAGCCCTCGTTGCTTTGGTCTTGTGCCTGTGGCTGCTGAGTGAAATTCTCCTGCCCTTTATTGCTGGTCTGGTGCTGGCATATTTCCTTGATCCGGTTGCGGACTGGTTTGAAGAAAAAGGCGTACCACGATTAGCGGCAACGCTGATCATATTGGGTACCAGTATTCTGGCCTTTGCACTGCTGGTGTTGCTGCTGGTACCGGTGCTAGGCGATCAGATTGCCAATTTCGCTGCCAATCTGCCCGCCAATATTAAAACCCTGACCAGCATGTTCAATGATGCGGCCCCTGATTGGTTAAAACAGGCGCTGGCCAGCCAAACCAGCGAGCTGTCAAATTCCGGCAGCGACCTTGCCGGACAAATTGCCGGTTGGGCCGGTTCGGTTTTGAAATCGATTTTGAGTGGCGGTATAGCCATAGTTAACTTGCTGTCACTGTTGGTCATCACGCCAATTGTTGCTTTTTACATGCTCAATGACTGGGACCGAATGGTTGCCATTGTCGATGGCTGGTTGCCCCGCGATCAACTGGATACCATCCGCGAAATCGCCCGCCAGATAGATGCTGCAATGGCCGGGTTTATTCGCGGGCAGGGCATTGTCTGCATGATTTTGGGATTGTTCTATGCCTTTGCCCTAATCGCCGTTGGCCTGAACTTCGGCCTGCTCATCGGTCTGGCGGCGGGATTTCTGAGTTTTGTCCCCTATGTTGGCTCACTGGTTGGCGGGGCTTTGTCAATCGGCATGGCGCTGGTGCAGTTCTGGCCTGACTGGATCATGATCCTTATCGTTGTCGGCATTTTCGTTGTTGGCCAGTTCATCGAGGGCAATTTTCTGTCGCCCAAACTGGTCGGCGGACGCATTGGTTTGCATCCTGTCTGGCTGATGTTTGCCCTGTTTGCATTTGGCTATATGTTCGGGTTTGTTGGTCTGTTGCTCGCCGTACCCATGGCAGCTGCTGTTGCGGTATTGACCCGCTTTGCCATGAAAAAATACCTGACCAGCAAACTCTATCTGGGCCAGCCGCCGCCACCAGCAAAAAGAACTGCCAAAAGGTCCGCTAAAAAAGCAACTAAAAAAGCAGTGAAAAAAGGATAACCCTGAATGGGTGATGTTGCCAAACAATTGGTGTTGGACCTGCCTTTTCGCCCGGCTCTGGGGCGCGATGATTTTTTCGTCTCACCAACCAATGAGCAGGCCGTAGCTGCTATTGACAATTGGCCCGACTGGCCCAATCCGGTCATGGTGCTGACCGGCCCGCAAGGATGCGGTAAAAGCCACCTCGGGCAAGTGTGGCGCCAGGCCTCCAATGCCCAAAAAATTACTGTTGATCAATTGATCATCGAACAATTGCCACATTATCTGTCAGGCGGTGCATTGCTTGTTGAAGATCTGCCCGGAACCGATTTAGACGAAACAGCATTGTTTCATCTGATCAATTTGAGCAAAGAGCAGGGCGCTTTCCTCCTGCTGACCGCACTACGGCCCGCCGCCACATGGGGTGTTCAGCTTGCCGATTTAAGCTCCCGTCTGGCTGCTGCCGGAAGCGTTGGCCTGAGTGAGCCTGATGATGTTCTGCTCCGCGCCATACTGATCAAACAGTTTTCAGACCGCCAGATAAATGTCGATGAAGCGATTATCAGTTTCATGCTGGCAAGAATGGAGCGCTCGGCCGGCGCTGCCCGTGATCTTGTTGCAGAAATTGATCGCGAGGCCTTGCGGCAAAAAGCCAATGTTACCAGACCGTTTGTTTCGGCCATAATGAACCAGCAACTTAGTTTTTCGGAAATTTGATCCAGGGTGGATACCATGAATATAAATATAAAAGAAATGACGCTTGATAGCCCAACCCGTTTCATAAACCGTGAACTGTCATGGCTCAGTTTTAACCAGCGGGTCCTTGAAGAGGCGCAAAACCCTGCTCACCCCTTGCTGGAAAGACTGCGCTTCCTGTCGATTTCCGGCAGCAACCTTGATGAGTTTTTTATGGTTCGCGTTGCCGGTCTGGCCGGTCAGGTGCGCGAAGACATCATGGTGATCAGTCAGGATGGACTGACGCCGACCCAGCAACTTGAGCAGGTCCGCGCCAAAGCTGCAGAATTGATGCATGATCAAGATGCGCAATGGCACAAATTGCACAAGGAACTAGCCGCAAATGGCATTGAGGTCATTAACCAGGACCAGTTGCAGCCGGGCGATGAAGAATGGCTTGACGAGTTTTTTCTCAATCAGATTTTGCCGGTGGTAACCCCCATTGCCATTGACCCGGCCCACCCGTTTCCCTTTCTGCAGAACCGCGGCTTTGTCGTTGCCCTGGAATTGAAACGCAAAAAAGATCAAAGCATCCTGAAAGCTCTGCTGCCGATTCCGCAACAATTGAAACGGTTTTATCAATTGCCTGAAACGACATCAGACTATGGCTGTCGGTATATTTCACTTGAAAACATTCTGGTCAGCCTTTCGCGGAAATTGTTCCCCGGATATGATGTTGTTGGCGAAGGGGTGATGCGGATTATCCGTGATAGTGATCTCGAGATTGAGGAAGAAGCCGAAGATCTGGTCCGGCTGTTTGAAAGCGCCCTGAAACGGCGTCGGCGTGGCACGGTTATTCGCCTCGAAGTCAGCGCCACGTGTCCGGCGACCTTGCGCGATTTTATTGCCCGCAAGTTGAATGTCGATGACGAAGCCATTGTGATTTGTGACGGGCTGGTGGGCTATGACGATACCAGCCAGTTGATCGTGCGCGAACGGACCGACTTGACCTTTCCTCCTTTTAACGCCCGTTTTCCCGAACGCATTCGCAACCACGGTGGCGATTGTTTCGCTGCGATTCGCCAAAAAGATATTCTGGTTCATCATCCCTATGAGTCGTTTGATGTTGTCGTGCAATTCATTCGACAGGCCGCCTCTGATCCCGATGTAGTGGCGATCAAACAGACTTTGTACAGAACCTCAAACAACAGCCCGATTGTAGATGCACTGATTCAGGCTGCAGAATCCGGCAAAACAGTTACGGCACTGGTTGAACTGAAGGCCCGCTTTGATGAAGCGGCTAACATTCAGTGGGCTCGCGATCTCGAAAGAGCTGGTGTGCAGGTGGTGTTTGGTATCATGGCGCTTAAAACTCATGCCAAAATCTCACTGATTGTGCGCCATGAAGAAGGGCAAATGCGGACTTACACCCACTTCGGCACCGGCAATTATCACCCGATCACGGCAAAAATTTACACCGATTTGTCGTTTTTCACCTGCGACCCGGCCATGGGGCGCGATGCGGCAAGGCTGTTTAATTACGTTTCAGGTTACGCCGAACCGGAAAAACTGGAAAAGCTCGCCATTTCACCGCTCAATCTTAAATCCACATTGCTGGCCAGCATCAAGCACGAGGTTGAACATGTCGAAGCGGGGCGAAAGGGCCATATCTGGGTGAAGTTGAACTCGCTGGTCGACCCGCAAGTCATTGATGCCCTCTATGCGGCTTCAAATGCCGGTGTACAAATTGAAATGGTTATCCGCGGTATTTGTTGCTTGCGACCCGGTGTGCCCGGTTTGTCAGAAAACATCACGGTAAAAAGCATCATTGGCAGGTATCTCGAGCATGCCCGCATCGTATGTTTTGGCGATGGCGAAAAATTACCCAATAAAAACGCCTGCGTCTACATTTCTTCAGCCGACTGGATGCCACGTAATCTCGAGCGCCGGGTCGAAACCCTGATCCCGTTGTTTACCCCGACTGTGCATGAACAGGTTTTAGGCCAGATCATGGCGATCAACATGGCTGACAACCAGCAAAGCTGGCATTTAGACGCTGATGGTTCGTGGAACAAATTTAAACCGGGCAAAAACGTTGCGCCGGTTAAGGCCCACCAGTATTTCATGGAAAACCCGTCCCTTTCCGGTCGCGGTAGTGCCAACAAGAAGTATAAAAAAAGCAAAAGGCGCGTGTTGTGATTAAAACAACCAGCTTCAGGGCGGTTCTGCCAAAATTTGCTCCGGTTGCCGTTGTTGATATTGGTTCGAACTCGGTGCGTCTGGTGGTTTATGATGCAATGCGCCGGGCGCCATCTCCGGTATTCAATGAAAAAATTCTGTGCGGCCTTGGACGCGGCGTTGCTGCAACCGGCATGCTGTCGGAGCAGGGGGTTGAGCGGGCCCTGAAAGCTTTGGAGCGTTTCGGGGCACTGTGTGAGCAAATCGGCGTTGGTGACTGCTATCCTATTGCCACTGCTGCAGCCCGCGAAGCCAAAAACGGCAAAAAATTTATTGTCGCTGCAGAAAAAGCCCTGGGTCAGGAAATCCGGGTTTTGACCGGCGAAGAAGAAGCCAAATATGCCGCAATGGGGGTTATGTCATCAATCCCGGCTGCCGATGGCGTGGTTGGCGACCTTGGCGGTGGCTCACTGGAACTGGTGGACATCAAAGACGGGCAAATCAACACCGGCATCACGCTGCCACTTGGCCCGTTCCGCTTGATGGATGCAATAGCTGCCAGCGATAAAACGGCAAAAGAGATCGTCGAAACAGCCTTGAGCGACAGCGGCATGCTGGAGGCCATGAAGGACCGTCCGTTTTATGCCGTTGGTGGGGCCTGGCGAAGCCTTGCCAAGATGCACATGCAACAGTCAAATCACCCGCTTAGCGTCTTGCAGCAATATTCACTATCCCCAACCGCTGCCCGTTCCATTTCAATATTGGTTGGCGGCATGCAGACCGATGAATTGCGCGACACCGATGTGATTTCCAAAAAACGGGCCGATACATTGCCGCTGGCCTCTTTGGTGCTCGACCGTCTTTTAACTTTGGGGGAGCCAGCAGAAGTTGCTTTTTCGGTCTACGGGGTGCGCGAAGGTGTCCTGTTCGACAAGCTGAAAAAAGAAAAACGCCAACAGGACCCGCTGTTGGCCGGTTGCTGGGATTTTGCCCGCCGCTATGCCCGTTCGCCCGAGCACGAAAACGAGTTGTGCGATTGGACCGACAAGCTGTTTGACACATTGTCTTTTGACGAAACCACAGAGGAAAGGCGTTTGCGTCACGCCGCCTGCCTGATGGCCGATATAGGCTGGCGCGCCTTGCCCGATTATCGTGGTTCGCGTGCCTTCAGCCTGATCACCCAGGCCAGCATTGTCGGCATCGATCATCCCGGTCGGGCCTTTCTGGCCATGACGATTTTCCTGCGCTACAGCGGCCCGGGCAAAAACGCTCCCGATAATCTGGCTTCGCTGCTCAGCAAAAAAACTGAAAGCCGCGCCCGCATTCTAGCCGGGACATTGCGCCTTGCCTATGCCCTGACTGCTGCCATGCCCGGCATGCTGCCCAAGCTTGATCTCAAATGTGAAGACGATCTTTTGCAACTGACCTTGCCTCAGCAACATCAAAACCTCGATGGCGAGGTGGTCGAAAAACGCCTCGAGCAATTGGCTGAACTTTCAGGCTGTACCAGCGGCTTTAAAACCACCTTAAAGACAAGTTGATCCAGGTCAATTACGCCTGCGGCAAGAGGGCATAAACCAAGTCTGTAACAACCCCCTCAAGGAATACTGATATGGCCTATAAAGATATTCTCGTCCATCTTGATGACAGCAAAGCCTGCGCGTCCAGAATTGAAGCGGCAATTGCTCTGGCAAAACGCCAGGAAGCCCGGGTTTCCGGTGTAGCATTGGCGCTTAAATCAACCATCTCCACCTATATCGGCGTTGATATTCCCTCCAGTCTAACTGACGCCCAGCAGGAAATTGTTGCCAAGGCAGCTCAATCGGCTGTGGAAAAATTTGAGCAGGCAGCCGCTGAAGCCGGTGTTGAATGCGTCAGCGAAGTGATCAAATGTAGTGCCACCAAAGCGTCGGCCCGGTTGGCGTTTTTTGCCCGCCATACTGATCTTTGTTTCCTTGGTCAACCAAACCCTGACGAATCTGGTATGGCCTTTAAAGAATCACTGCTTGAGGGCGTGTTGTTTGCCTCTGGCCGTCCGGTTTATGTCGTACCGTATATCGGTCGCCCGCAAATGAAAATACGCAAGGCGGTTATCGCCTGGGACGGCGGCAAAAAATCAGTCCGGGCCGTTAATGATGCCATTCCATTGCTGCAGGGCAGAAGCGAGGTCATTGTTCTGGTGATTAATCCCGAACAGCGTCGCCATGTTCATGGTGAAAAACCCGGCACCAACATCGCTGCCCACCTTGAACGTCATGGTATCACTGCCCGGGTCGACGTACAGTCTCATGTGGATATTCCCACCGATACGATGATCCTTAACTATCTGTCTGATGCCGGTGCCGACCTGCTGATAATGGGCGCTTATGGTCATTCCCGCCTACGCGAAAAAGCCTTCGGCGGTGTAACCAACACCATCCTGCACCAGATGACGACACCGGTTTTGATGGCCGAGTAATTTGGGGCATGGGTGGCAGGGCGGCCTACTCAGCCGCCTTCAATTTACCATCATCACCGGCCACCGAAAATATCGCTGCTTTGCCATTACGCAAGCCAATCGCCAGTTTTCCGGCTTTTAACTTCAGCGCGGTGTCACCAAACAAGTCACGCCGCCAGCCGTTCAGGGCTTTTACCTTGCTGCTGCTGCCAGCGGCAATGGCTTCGATGTCTGCTGCATTGGCAATAATCCGGGCGGCGATGCCTTCCTGTTCGGCGGTGATTTTAAGCGCCAGTTTGAGAATTTCAGCAATCTCGCCAGTGCCCTCCGGCAAGCGTCGGGAACGGTCTTGAATGTCAGGCACTTCGTCAAGGTTGCGGTTCAATCCACGCTTGACCGCTGTTACAATCGCCTCGCCATGACGTGAATTGGCATAGCCTTTTGGTACTGCCCGCAAACGCGACAGGGCGTTCTGATCCTTGGGTGCCTGCATGGCCAGCTCGCCAATGGCATCATCCTTGATAATCCGGTTGCGCGGCACATCGCGGTGTTGCGCTTGGCTTTCACGCCAGGCCGCAACTTCCATCAAAATGGCTTGCTGGATTTTTTTGCGTGGCCGGTATTTAACCCGCGCCCAGGCTTTTGCCGGATCAGTCTGGTAAGTTTCCTCGTCGGTCAGAACCTTCATTTCCTCTGCCAGCCACGGTTCGCGACCTGATTGATCCAGCTGCGATTTCAACTTGTCATAGATCCCGCGCAAAAAGGTGACGTCAGAAAGGGCATAGTGCAATTGCTTGTCGGTCAGCGGACGCCGCGACCAGTCGGTAAAGCGCGAAGATTTGTCAACTTGCGCATCCATAATCCGCCGCACCAGTGGTTCATAACCAATCTGGTCACCAAATCCGCACACCATCGCTGCAACTTGCGTATCAAACAGCGGTTTGGGAATGACGCCGGACAAATGGTGGATGATTTCCACATCCTGTCTTGCGGCATGAAAAACCTTGACGATTTTCTCATTGGCCATCAGGTCAAAGAACGCTGACAGGTCTATGCCGGCCGCTTGCGGATCAACAATGGCTTCATGCTCGGCCCCGGCAATCTGAATCAGGCACAATTGGGCCCAATAAGTCCGCTCGCGCATAAATTCCGTATCAACAGTGATATAGGGGTCGTTGCCAAGATTGTGGCACAGCGTTTCAAGATCGCCAGTCGTTGTAATTATGTTCATGGGGTCCTAAATCGCATGAGTCTGGGGACAAAAGCAAGCAGATCAATGATCACGCTCTGATTTATCCACTAAACCGGTTTTTGTTTTACGCGCCATTTTGAACAGGGCAGGGGATGTGCGCAGCAACATGGTAAATTTACTGCGGGCTTCTTGTGAGGGTGAAGCTGAAACAAACATCCGCCACAGGGTGGCAATGACAAAGGACCCGTGGATGATCGAGATGTAAGTAAAAAAGGCACTGGTGCCAAACCGCGCCATAACCGAGGCAGCAACTGTAGGGCCGACGGTGGCCCCCAGTGAGAAAAAGAACATCAGACCTGAAGCGAGTAAAACATACTGTCCTTCACCTGCCCGGTCATTGGCGTGGGCCGCTGATAGCGAATAAAGCGGCAGCGAGAACGCCCCAAAGGCAAAAGCGCCAGCCAGTAGGGCGGTTTGGTCTGAACTGGCAAACAGCGACAGAAAAAGCCCGGCCATGGTTGCGCCAAATGTCGTGCCAACCAGTATTTTGCGTCGTCCGAACTGGTCAGACATCCACCCCAGTGGATATTGCAGAACGGCACCGCCAATAATGCCCATGCTCATAAAATAGGCTACATTGGCTGTATCAAGACCAAGGCGGCTGGCAAACAAGGGGCCAACCAGCCGGAATGACGAATTGGTCATGCCAATAACAATGCAGCCCAGACAGGCAATCGGTGAAATTTTCCAAACCACTGCCAAATCAAATTTTGCAGCTTTGGGTGGTTTGGGGTTGGTACGGTCTCCAAGCGAAATGGGCACCAGCGACAGGCCCAAAAACATTGCCGTGACAATAAACAGGACAAACCCGTCAATACCGATGAGTGGCAACAACAATTGTCCGCCGGTTACAAAACCAAGGTCAACAATGCGATAAATTGATAAAACCTTGCCGCGATCTGTATTGTCAGTTGAATCGTTCAGCCAGCTTTCGATCACCATAAACAGCCCGGCAAATCCAAACCCGGCCACAAACCGCAGGGCAATCCACCAATAGGGATTAACCCACAAGATAAAGGCCAGCATCCCCGCCGCCACGATCGCAGCCAATGCCGAGAATGCCCTGATATGACCGACCGCCCGCACCATTTTTGCAGAAATCAGCGTCGAAAGCATAAATCCAGCAAAATACCCGGTTCCCATTGCCCCGATAAGCTCAGGCGAAAATCTCTCAGCCTCGGCCCGCAGGGTAATCAGCGTACCTTGCAAGCCATTGCCAGCCAGCAGCACACCGGCAGCAAGCAAAAGAGGAAATAGTGATGTTAAAGCGCGCATGGGTCTGTCTTGATTTGTGTCATTCCACCACTACCCCGCCTGATAGAGCCCGTCCAGCCCCACCTTAACAAACCAGCTATGCGTTTCGCGCTTGCTTGCCTGAGTTGCGGTTTAGAACCACAAGCAAGATCCCGGTCAGAATGAGCACGGCTGACACAGTCAGGCGCCAGGTAATGGCTTCGGAAACAAAGATCACCCCACCCGCCGCAGCAATAACCGGTACCAGCAATTGCAGTACCGCTGCCTGTGTGAACGAAAGACCACCAAGGGCTGTGTACCACATGGTATAACCCAACCCCGATGCGATGCCCCCCGACAATACCGCCAGCAACACGCCCCGCATGGAATAGTTAGAATCAGCAAAGGTGATAACCAGCACGACCAGCACCAGCGGCACCGTCCGCAAAAAATTATACGCCGTATCGGCCAGCGGGTTTTTCGACCTGCGGCCCTGCAGGGTATACAACCCCCAGGCGATACCGGAAACAGTCATCAGTAAAAACCCAAGCGCTGATGGTGTCGAAATGCCCGGTAGCATCAGATAAACAAACCCGGCAAAGGCCAGCACCAGACCGGCCCATTCAGCCGGACTTGGCCGATAGCCTCTAAACAGCGCCACAAGGATCATGGTAATCTGCACCGCGCCAAACAAAATCAGTGCCCCGGTGCCGGTATCAAGGCTGATATAGGCATAGGAAAAGGTGATCGCATAAACAAACAGCATCAGCCCCGCCGCCCAGCTGCCTTTCGTGGTGACATTAGTAGAGCGCTGGTCAAGCCCCACAAGAACCAGCAACACAGTCGCCCCCGACAGCAGCCGAACAATCGTATAGCCGCCTGCATCAATAGTCCCGTCCTCCAACGCCATCCGCGCCAAAACCGAATTGGCCGCAAAGGCGACAAGGGCAAGTGCCGTGAACGCGGCAATTCTAAAAATATGTCGATCCACCAACACTCCCTCTCTATTTCCCCGCTGACAGGCTACGGTATTTAACCCTGTAACAAAAATAACGCTTTGGTGAGCATGGCTCAGTCCTGTGACACAAGCAAACCACAAGCACACCCTTGACAAATCACGTCTCACATGCGCTTTTCCGCTGCAGGATTTTTCTTTTTATCAGATAGAGTGTTTCAAGAGGCATTATGCACGAATTTCGTAGTCATACTTGCGCGCAATTGCGCGATACTAATGTGGGTGAAACAGTTCGCCTTTCCGGTTGGGTTCATCGGGTTCGCGACCATGGCGGTCTGTTGTTTATCGATCTGCGCGACCATTATGGTCTGACGCAAATTGTCGTTGATCCAGATTCTCCGGCCTTTAAAATCGCCGAAACCGCCCGTTCCGAATGGGTGCTGCGCATCGATGGCGATGTTAAAGCGCGTAGCGATGACACTGTGAACAAAAACCTGCCGACCGGGGCAATTGAGATTTTTGCGCAAGAAATTGAAGTGCTGTCCACTGCCGATGAATTACCGCTGCCGGTGTTTGGCGAGCAGGATTACCCCGAAGAAACCCGCTTGCGGAACCGCTTCCTTGATTTGCGCCGTGACCGTATTCACAACAACATCATCAAGCGCGGCCAGATTATTGCTTCCATCCGCAACCGCATGGTCGAGCAGGGTTTCAACGAATTCCAGACCCCGATTTTGACGGCTTCTTCTCCAGAAGGCGCTCGTGACTTCCTCGTGCCGTCACGCATGCATCCGGGCAAATTTTATGCCCTGCCGCAAGCCCCGCAACAGTTCAAGCAATTGATCATGATGTCAGGCTTTGACCGCTATTTCCAGATCGCACCATGTTTCCGCGATGAGGACGCAAGAGCCGATCGCTCGCCCGGTGAGTTCTATCAGCTCGATATCGAGATGAGCTTTGTCACCCAGGAAGACGTCTTCCAGGCGGTTGAGCCAATGCTGCGCGGCTTGTTCGAAGAATTCGGCGACGGCAAATCCGTCACCCAGGAATTCCCGCGTATTCCATATGCTGAATCAATGAGTAAATACGGCAACGACAAACCTGATCTGCGCAACCCGATTGTGATGGAAAACGTCACTGAACATTTTGCCGGTTCCGGTTTCAAGGTTTTCGCCGGCATGATTGCCGCTGACGACAACGTCCGCATTTGGGCCATCCCTGCACCGAAAGGCGGCAGTCGCGCTTTCTGTGATCGGATGAATTCGTGGGCTCAAAAACAGGGCCAACCGGGTCTTGGTTACATTTTCTGGCGTGAAGGTGAAGATGGTGGCGCAGGACCGCTGGCCAAAAACATCGGTGAAGAACGCACCACCGCCATTCGCGACCAGCTTGGTCTTGAAGTTGGTGATGCCTGTTTCTTTGTCGCCGGCAATCCGAAAAAATTCGTCGATTTCGCCGGTGCTGCCCGCACTCATATTGGTGAGTCACTCGACCTGATCGACCCGAACCGCTTTGATTTCTGCTGGATTGTCGATTTCCCGATGTTTGAATACAACGAGGACGAGAAAAAAATCGACTTCTCCCACAACCCGTTCTCGATGCCGCAAGGTGGTCTCGAAGCGCTGGAGAATGAAGACCCGCTGGCCATCAATGCCTGGCAATATGACATTGTCTGCAACGGCACCGAGCTGTCATCCGGCGCGATCAGAAACCACCGTCTCGACATCATGGAAAAAGCCTTCGAGATTGCCGGTTATGCCAAGGAAACTCTCGAACAGGAATTTGGCGGCATGTACCGCGCCTTCAAATACGGCGCCCCCCCGCACGGTGGCATTGCACCAGGCATCGACCGTATCGTCATGCTGCTATGCGGTGAACAAAACCTGCGCGAAGTCGTCTTGTTCCCAATGAACCAGCAAGCCGAAGACCTCCTGATGAACGCCCCGGCCACGGTCTCAAACAGGCAACTAAGGGAATTGCACATCGGACTGAATTTGCCGAAGGAATAAGAGCCTAAACCGCCCATACCACATCGCCATGCTGTACCGTTCCGGCCAGCAGGTCGAAACACATCAGGTCTTCGCCGACCACAACCGGTCCGGCGAAGTCTTTTTTTGCATCGGCAATGAGGGCTGCCCGGTCGGCGTTCGGCGGAACGATATGAGTTAGGGCTAGGGTTTTGGCGTTGGCGGCAGCAGCGACCTTTCCGACTTCGCTGGAAAGGGTGTGATAGGATCTCACCGCTTCCAGTCCTGCTTGCGAGCGCGTGCCGCTTATCTCCATTGTGCCGTGTACGAAGACTTCATGCACCAGCAAATCGGCGCCCTGGGCAGCGGCAATGAGGTTGTCGCAATGCCGCGTGTCACCGCTCAAAACCAGCTTTTTGCCGCTGGCCTCAAAGACATAACCATAGGCAGGCTCAACCGGTTCGTGCTCAACCTTTATCGGTCGCACCCGACAATCAGAATCGGCAAACAACTCATTCTCGCTAGTAAATTCTGTGACATTTATGTTGAAAGCCTCAACACTGGTGCGCTGTTCAAAGGCAATCCGCAAGTCGCGTTCGGTTTGCCACAGTGCCATAGTCTCGGCGACAAAATTTTTAATTCCCGGTGGTCCGAAAATCTGCTGAGGAACATCGCGACTTTGGTGCCATGAAGAAATGATGAACTGATACAAATCTACCAGATGATCAGAGTGCATATGGGTAATCAGCAGCGCGTCAATATTCACCCCGGTCAACCCGGCCCCGACAAGGCGCTGGGTGACGCCGGACCCGACATCAACCAGCAGATTTTTACCACCACACTGAACCAGCGTTGCAGCGCCATAACGACAGGTACTGACCGCCGGGCAGCCGGTACCGAGCAGGGTGACCTTGAACAAAGCTTTACCTGTTGGCCTCAACCTTGACGCCGAGGGTTTTGATGGCCACTGCCGGAGCCGCCATAAGGCCCATCAGGGTAGACATCGCCACCGGTTTTTCCGGTGAAGCTTCAATGGAAATGTTTCCGGGATTATTCACAAACGCATTGTAAGCTCCGACAACGCTTTTTGAGAACTCAGGCAGGTTCAACTGCATGAGGCCGACCTGGATCAACGCCGCACCATTGGCGGTCATTGCTTCCACCGTAGTACCTTCTTTTTTGGCTGCAAAGGCCAGCATTTTTGTGGTGAAATTGTCATCGACAAAGCGCAGTTTCAATTTGGCAAATTTTATGCCGATAATCAGCGGCATGAGTTGGCCCATATTGGGTTCTTTGCCGGTTTGCAACTCCTTCAAAACGGCAGCGAGTTCGCCGGGAATATCCTGCCCGGCAAAAGCAAACTCAAAATCGCCAATCTGTTTGCCCTTGAAGCGAAAGCCATAGGCTACGTTGAGTTTTTTGTCTTGCCCCGTCACCGCTACAGAGGCATCAAAGGCCAGATCAAATTGTTCAAACCCGAACGCTTCTTTCATATCTTTCTGGAATTCCGGATTGGGAATGGCACTGACCGGGATAACGATACTTTGCATCGAAACATCCCACTTGCCCAAACCGGTTTCAGGGTCGCCTTTCCAGTTGGCCGTAAAGTTTTTGGCATCAAAAGACTTGCCGGCAACAGTGATTGTAGTTACCGGAACAGAGCTTGATTCATAAACCGCCTTGCCCAGAAGTGCTGAATAATCCATGCCATCGGCCGTTTGTTTCGGCAAAATATGCGTGTTGGTGGAGGTGGCCTCGGGAATGGCAATGACCAAAGGACCAACGTCAGGCAGGTCCATTTTCATCACAATGTTTTCAGACACGATGGATTTGAACGAATAGGCCCCGCTTGCCCGCTGAGAAACCCCTGAAATGACAATTTTCTCAACCACAAATGAACCCTCGACCTCGGGTTGCTTCATGGACCAGCGTAAATTGTGCAAAGTCGCCCCACCGTTGCCATCAACATCAATCGATTCGTAGGTCGGACGGGGACTGCCTGCTGTTTTGTACTGGCTTTCCATCATATCAAGCAGGGCGGTAATACCGGGCGGCTCGTCAGCGGCATAACCAGCCAACGGCGAAAGGGCAAAAGAAAGGAAAACGAGAACGAAAAGCTGGATACGATGTTTCATAAGGCAGTATTCCTGATGTTGGATATTGATTTGGTCACTTTAAATGGTTTGTTACCAAAGGTAAATAAGCTGATTCCCCCAATACTCCATAATTTGTCAGTTCAAAGCAAGTTAAGAGTCGCATTTGCCTTTCACAATTGTTAGCGTTTTCAGAAAAATCATCAGGGAAAAACACATGTCGGACAACAAGACGGAAGATCTGCGCCAGGGCGCTTTACACTATCATCGCTACCCAACGCCGGGAAAACTGGAAATTACAGCCACCAAGCCGCTGTCAAACCAGCGCGATCTGGCCCTGGCGTATTCGCCCGGTGTCGCAGCGGCCTGTGATGAAATTGTCCGCGATGCCGATGAAGCCGACCACATGACGGCCCGGGCCAATCTGGTCGCGGTTATCACTAATGGCACTGCGGTTTTGGGCCTGGGTAACATTGGTCCGCTGGCCTCAAAACCGGTAATGGAAGGCAAGGCGGTTCTGTTCAAGAAATTTGCCGGGATCGATGTCTTTGACCTTGAAGTTGATGCGACTGATCAGGAGCGGTTTTGCAGCGTCGTCTCGGCGCTGGAGCCAACTTTTGGCGGCATCAATCTGGAAGACATTAAAGCACCCGAGTGTTTTGAGATTGAGGCCTGCCTGAAAGAGGTCATGAACATTCCGGTTTTTCATGACGACCAGCACGGTACTGCCATCATAGTTGGCGCTGCGGTTCTGAATGCCATGGAAATATCCGGTAAAAAACTGAGCGAAATCAAGGTTGTCGCATCCGGGGCAGGGGCCGCCGCACTGGCCTGTCTCAACATGCTGGTTTCCCTCGGTGTTGATCGTAAAAATGTCTGGATTTCAGATATCGATGGCGTTGTTTATGAGGGCCGTGAGGAAGACATGAACCGCTGGATGGCGGTCTATGCCCAGAAAACCGAGGCCCGCACCCTTGATGATATCATCGAAGATGCTGATGTCTTTTTAGGCCTTTCTGCAGCAGGGGTTTTAAAACCTGAAATGGCGGCGAAAATGGTCGACAAACCTTTGATCCTGGCGCTGGCTAATCCGACTCCGGAGATCATGCCTGATGAAGCCCGCAAGGTTAAACCCAATGCCATGATTTGCACCGGGCGGTCAGATTTCCCCAATCAGGTCAACAACGTTTTGTGTTTTCCCTACATCTTTCGAGGTGCCCTGGATGTCGGTGCCACCGCCATCAATGAAGAGATGAAGCATGCCGCCGTAAAGGCCATTGCCTCCCTTGCTCATGAAGCATCATCGGACATCGCTGCAAAGGCCTATGGCGGTAAAACCCAACTGTTTGGGGCCGACAATTTGATCCCGTCGCCCTTTGATCAACGCCTGATCATGCGCATTGCTCCAGCTGTTGCCAAAGCTGCGATGGACAGCGGCGTTGCCCGTCGCCCGATCACTGATTTTGAGGCTTATGGAGAACGGTTGGAGCGCTTTGTCTTCCGCTCTGGTTTTGTCATGAAGGAAGTTGTCGAACAGGCCAAGTCTAATCTGCAACGGGTGATATATGCTGATGGTGAAGATGAGCGAGTATTGCGTGCTGCCGAAGCGGTGCTGCAAGACAAAATTGCCATTCCGATTTTAATTGGCCGCCCGAAAGTCATTCAGGACCGCATAGAGCGGTTTGGTTTGAGCATCAAACCTGGTCAGGACTTCGAAGTCATCAATCCACAGAGCGACCCGCGCTATCGCGATTATGTTGCCACCTTGCAGGAGCGTACCTCCCGAAAAGGTGTCACGCCGGATTTTGCCCGCACCATGATCCGCACCAATACCACCGCCATTGCTGCAATAGCCGTCTGTCGGGGCGATGCTGACGCCATGCTGTGCGGTCTCGAAGGACGTTTTCATCGCAACCTTGATGTGGTCCGCTCGGTGATCGGTCTGGCCCCTGAAGTTCGTGATTTCTCTGCGGTGTCGATGGTTATCGTTAAACGCGGCCACTATTTTTTCGCTGACACGCATGTGACCTCTGAGCCAGATGCTGAAGGTCTTGCAGAAATGACCCAAATGGCGGCAGGTGTCGTGAAACGTTTTGGTATTCAGCCTAAAATCGCCATGCTATCTCACTCCAGCTTTGGTTCTGCTGGTACGAAAAGTGCCCAAAAGGTGCGAAAAGCGCTGGAAATTCTACACAGAAAAGCGCCTGATCTGGAAGTTGAAGGTGAGATGCACGGGGACGCTGCGCTGGATGAAAATGTCCGCCAGCGGGTTTTTCCATTCTCGAAACTTTCAGGTGAAGCAAATGTTTTCGTTATGCCGAATCTTGATGCGGCTAACATTGCATTTCAGCTGGTAAAAACCCTAGGCGAGGCCACGCCCGTCGGCCCGATTTTGATCGGTGCCGACAAACCCGTCCACATTCTCACCCCGTCAATAACATCGCGCGGTGTAACCAACATGACAGCTATTGCCGCCGTTGATGCGCAGGAAAGGGATTAGGGAGCGTCTAATACTTGTTGTTTTTAGTCACTCTCATCACTTTATCCCTCATCACCGGCACAAGGCCGGTGATGAGGGAGCTTTGGCGTTATTTGTCTCATTAAAACACTGCCAGGTGACCAAAATCTTGCAGAACCAAATAAGTTTCATGTTTTTGACCTACATCAAGGTTTATCCCGCCGGACAATCTAAAACAGTAGTTGTCTGTCAATGGTTATCCGGTACCTCAAGTATTGGTTGGCCATCTCAAATAATCAGCACCTTGGTGTTGCTTATTTTCCTGGACCGCGAGCCGTGTCGCCCATTTCCCTCCAGACCCGGATCGCGGTCTTTTTTATGTCAAATCTAAAACCTAAAATATTAATCAGGTTGCTGGTCCTGGCACATTTTCATCGACAATGCCTTGTGCTTCTTCACGTATCCAGTCGGTAAAGCGTTTGATGTTTATTTCGTTTTCCCGATTTTCTGCAACGACAACATAAAAACTGTATTCAGCTTTCAGGCGCAAATCAAAGGGCGTCACAAGGCGCCTGGCTTTGATGTCGCCATCAGCAAGCACCGTTCGACCCAGCACCACGCCAGCACCGGCAATCGCTGCATCAAGAGCATGGTCGGCAATATCAAAGTGGGTCCCTTTATTGACATTGACGATATCAGCCACCCCGGCCGCTTCCACCCATGTTTTCCAGTCTGGAAGGTCAAACATACTCGCATGAATATGGGTGTCGTCATGGACCAGTGAGTATCGAGCAAGATCTGCGGGGGTTCGAATGCCGTTGGGTCCTTGCAAAAGTTGTGGTGAGCACATCGGCGTCACCCATTCCTCCAGCAACTTGACAGAGGTGCAGCCTTCATAATCGCCGGTACCAAAGCGCAACCCGATATCCACATCACCCGCGACCAGGTCAGCCTTTTTGAGTGATGCTGATATTCTGACATCGATGTCGGGCCAGCGGGCGAGAAACCGATAGAGGCGTGGTGTCAGCCACTTTGAAGTGAAAGCCGGTCCGGCAGAGATTACCAGAACATTGCTGTCCTCGCGCCGCTCCAGCCTCATCATGGTGCGCCGTAACATAGCAAAGCTATCTTCTACACCCTGGGCAATCATCCGGCCTTCGCAGGTAAGCTCTACCGCCCGGTTGAGGCGATTGAACAGTTTTACATCCAGATGCTCTTCAAGTTGCCGGATTTGATAGCTCAGCGCTGCTGGAGTGACAAAAAGTTCTTCAGCAGCTTTCTGAAAACTCATATGCCGCTGGGCGGCTTCAAAAGCTCTTAAGGAGTTGAGTGGAGGCAGTCGGGTCATATTCACTTCAAATAATTTTAACTGAACTGTGAAGATAACTCGTTTGTAAACAATTCGCAAGGGTCATATGTATTCACTTATCAAAAGGAGAAAACAAATGAACAAACCTTATATTACCACCAGTTCGCGTCGTGATTATCAAGCAAAAGCGCATGTTGAGCGTTCATTGGCATTTCAGGCGTCACTGAAAACCATTGGCTATTCAGTTAAATATTTATTCAGTCAACCGGAACGGATTTTGCTGTCGACAGAAAACAAAAAGCGCCGGGTTTCGAATCTGAAACCCGACGCAGAGATCGTAAACTGTGGTGCGGTCTAATAAGGTGCCTGCTTGGTAATCAGCGGTCCGTAATGAACCGTAACACCGCTGCCACCATATCCGTAACCGCCATACCCGGAGCTTGGGTTGAATTAAAGTAGTAACAAAATTGTTACTTGTCGAACATTTTGGTTGAATCGACAACATGCCATGAGCTTTTGGCACCGCGGGCAGCAGCTCTTTTATCTTCCAATCGCCACAAGGCTTTAGCCCCGCGGTTTTCAAGTCGGCTGGCAAAACGCGAACCAAAACCTGAAAACACACTGAACGGATTGGTTCGACAAAATGCCCACACCTCAAGCCGGGATGCATTTTTTTGCGCCTGACCACGGCAATGAAATCCGTGCG
This sequence comes from Anderseniella sp., assembly GCA_030626025.1. GTDB lineage: Bacteria > Pseudomonadota > Alphaproteobacteria > Rhizobiales > Aestuariivirgaceae > JALWJW01. The sequence goes on from DAOUPT010000017.1 coordinate 46,811, forward strand.
TATCGGCAACGACCAACGTATTCTTTTTAACCGTAACCGCCCGGCGCGGGCCATATCCCATAGTCTTCAGATCATCATCGCTGGCCCGCATCGAGCCTCGTTTTGAATATGTGTCTGCCTGCTGATGAATATTAACCGAGCGCTCATACTCCCACTTCAACCGTCCCATCGTCAGGCGGTGTGAGCCGGGCACGTAGTTAAACGGCCCTTTGTCCGAGGTTACATCATCAAGAAAGAACCATGCTTTCATCGTCGGGTGGAACGTATCGCTGTGCAGGTTTTTTTGCGGATCGGCAGCACCATTGGCAGCACCATTGGCAATCCGTTGAATATAAAACAGTGGTCGCTTGTATGTGGCCCCGACAAAAGCCATTAGCCCAAGATAGCGCTTGTTGTCGATCAGCTTTCTGACCCCGGGCAGTTGGGCGCTGGCGGCCTCATCCAGCAAAACCCGTTGGGTCAGTGTATCACCCTGGATGCATTCACGCACCTCAAGCTCTTTACCTTTTTGCCGAACATCGCTGCACAGTTCTTCGAACTCATCGGCCAGTAAAAAGTCCTCGATCAAAATAAAACCGTCACGCCAATAGGCTTGTCGCAGTTTCTTGTCGATAAAGGGGGCAATGTATAAAAGCCTGATCCGGCGGGCACCGTGCGCCACAATTAACCGGGCCACGTGTAATCCCAAACGATTTAGCAGCCGGTTGCCCAGCACCGGATTTGCCGTAAACGACTTGGCCTGGCTGAAAACCTGAACCAGCCACCACGGCGACATAACCACATTTCGCAAAACACTACGCATGCAATGCTTATATTGTATCGCGCCTGCTTTTACCAGCAATCAAGAATTCAGATTGGTTTCCCAGTCAATTGCTGACCGGACAATGGTTTCAAGATTATCATGCTGGGGTTCCCAGCCAAAACCGCGCATTTTGGCCGCATCTGCAACAATTTCCGCCGGATCGCCAGCCCGCCGATCTTCCATTTTTACTTCGAAAGAAGAGTTGGAAACCCGTTTGACCGCGTCAATGACTTCAAGAACCGAAAAGCCATGGCCATAACCACAATTGGCGGTAAAGCTCTCGCCACCATCAACCAAACGATCAAGCGCCACCAGGTGAGCACCAATCAGGTCGCTAATGTGAATATAATCGCGCACCCCGGTGCCATCCGGTGTCGGAAAGTCGGTGCCAAACACGCTCATACCATCGCGCTTGCCGGTCGCTGCCTGACTGGCAACCTTGATGAGGTGGGTGGCAGCCTCAAGCCGCTGGCCCGAGCGCATCTGCAAATCAGCCCCGGCCACATTGAAATAACGCAAAATGCCATGACGCATGCCATGGGCAGCTTCAACATCACGCAAAATCATTTCGGTCATCATTTTGGAATTGCCATAGGGAGATTCCGGATTAACCGGCGTTTTCTCGTCAACCGGATTGACCTCAGGTGTGCCGTAAACCGCTGCTGTCGAAGAAAACACAAATTTGTCTATTCCCGCACCAACTGCCGCCGCAATCAAGGCACGGGCCTTGACAGTGTTGTTGAGATAGTAACCCAGCGGATCAGACACCGATTCCGGCACTACAATAAACGCTGCAAAATGCACAATCGCCTCAATCTTTTCATCGCGTAAAATCTTGCCAACCAGCGCTTCATCGGCAATATCACCCTGATAAAACGGCACCTCGTCCGGTATCGCCTCGCGGTAACCGGTCACCAGCGAGTCAATAATAACCGGCTCATCGCCCCGGTCGAGCAGGCCTAAAACCATATTGCTGCCGATATACCCGGCCCCGCCTGTGATCAATACACGCATCGTAGTCTCCTTTAGAAAAGCTTTGCGTGATGTATAATCGAAAACGATTACTGATTCGTGGACAAACATACTTTCTTTTTTTCTTTCGATTGCTAAAAATTTACAATATGTTAGGAAATATAAGATCAGAAGCTGTGCTGTTCTAAAAAATGGAAGACATAGGGTTTTGTCTTTAGAGGTGTCGGGTATGTTTTGCTTTCAGACGTTTGTTAGTTAAAGGTGTAAACAAACGCTGACGAACAAGCATATTTAGGGGAATTTTATGTTAGCTCGTTGTGGCAAGCGCCACGCATTATTCTTACAGGGTACCGGGAGTCTTTTTTTCTCCCGTTTGGCCCGCAAGCTTGAAGGTGTCGGGGTTGAAACGTCGAAGATCCATCTTTGCGTTGGGGATCATTTGTTTTGGTATGGACGCAAGAGTACGAGTTATCGTGGCAGCTTTAAAAACTGGAAACGTTACATAACCACCTACATATCAGAGAACGAAGTGTCAGATGTTGTGCTGTTCTCGGACAGCCGCCCTTACCATGCAGTTGCGACCGAAGTTGCAAAAAGCTTGGGTATAAACGTCTTTGTCTTCGAGAACGGGTATTTAAGACCTAACTGGATAACCATGGAGCAGGGCGGTGTTAATGGTCGTACTGGTTTTCCCAGTGAACCTGAAGAAATTTATAAATTAGCTAAAGAGGTCAGCCGATCAACACAGACCTATCAAGAGGGAACTGCGGGAAAGCCCCTGCAATTGTATTTTGGTGACACGACATTCCATACGCTGAATTTTTTATTGGCATTTGTTTTCCCCGGTTATACTGGTTACAGGAAAGTGTCTGCACTGGCTGAAGCGCGCGGATGGATCAAGAAAGCCTGGTGCCGGTCGACAAAGGTCAAACGCTCTGAAAGTGCGCTTAAAAAGTTGATGGACAGTGACACGCCTTTTTTCTTTTTCCCCCTTCAGCTTGAACATGATTATCAGTTAAAAGTAGATTCACCATTTGACTCAATTGGACAAGCAAGCAATGAGGTTATCGCCTCATTTGCAAAACATGCACCGCTTGATGTAAAATTGCTGGTCAAAAACCATCCGCTGGATAACAATACCATTGACCGTGAGGTTGAAACTTTGCAGCTGGCCCGCAAATATGGCGTTGAGAACCGGGTTGTTTTTATAGAAGCAGGACCTAACCCAACCATCCTGGATAAAACTGCCGGCATGATAACCATCAATTCGACGATGGGAACTTCTGCACTGTTTCACTCAGCCCCGATGTGCGTATTGGGGAATGCTATCTACAAAGTCAAAGGTCTGGTTCATGCTGGCGGACTTGACAGTTTCTGGATAACCCCACAAAGACCCGATCAGCATTTGTGCAAGGTTTTTAGCGAAACATTGATTGATTATTGCCAGATACAAGGGCATTATTGCGAAAACGATCTCAATGCGGGTTCGTTTGAACATTCAATGGCAAAAATCCTGGCAACACCATTCCAGTTGCCCCAACATAATATCAGCAACATTGCTGTCGAAACAGCAGAAAAAGCTGTTATTCAAACTGAAAACCTGCTGCCCGATCCAGAAAACCCCATTCAGGTTGGTTAGGGAGAATCAGTTTTGATTTTTTTAATTTTCACCATTGAGGTGATGCTTCGATTCATATAAGGACTAGTCCAGCTTTTAGTGGTTGAGTTCGCAAGGTTCCAACCATTATTGATAAAGGCACCGCAAACCAGCGGGCCGGCTTAGCTCAGTTGGTAGAGCACCTGATTTGTAATCAGGGGGTCGGGGGTTCGAATCCCTCAGCCGGCACCAGTCTTTTCAATGGGTTAGCGGGAATTTGCAAAAGCATAAAATGTGCCCAGTAGGAACATAGTAGTACAAGAGGCGCCTGTTTAGTCCATTTTCAGTTGTATTTATTGGTGATTTGACAGCATTAAAGACGCTGCAGTGCATCTATCGACTTACCATATTGTCCGCTCAGAATGACCCACCCCACCCCCACCCCCCGATATGTGGAAACGGCTTCCTGATACTAGGTATACTAATCAGCTCAAAATATGCCCAAAATTTTCAACCAATAAAGGCCGCGAGCTGTGTGTGGCTGCATGTGCAAAGAATACCTAATTATACGCTTGCGTGGATTTCTGCGGCATCAATTGTGGTATGCCCCGTGATGTCTTTTAAGGGCTTGTCCCAACGTCATCATAAGCGTACACTACTGCTCATCAGATGCGGCTTGTTTGACATTCTTTTACGTTAAAAACAGGAGACTGATATGCTAAAAAAAATGACAAGGCTGTTAAGTTTAACAGCATTTGTTGCAGGCAGTATTGTATTCACTTCATCAGTGGATGTTTCAGCTGCAACTGTTCCAGTGCTTTTCTTGCCGGAATTACCGCAAGTAGCTACGGCTGCAGGTGAAGTTCACAAGGTTGGCCATCGTAACCAGCGCCGTGTTAGAGCCCGTCATCGCGGTCGGCGCTACCGTGGCCAACGTCATTTCAGGCCCCGCCGCCATGGTCCACGCTTCCGGCACCGTCGTGGTGGTAACCGTTATTATTATGGTGGATGGTGGTATGCTACACCATGGTGGCAGCTAGATGTGCCCGGTCCAGTATACTATGATGACAGTGACCATGTACGCTGGTGTTTAAACCGGTATAAATCCTATAATCCGAGAACTAATCGGTTCTTAGGTTTCGATGGCATTTACCATCGTTGCCGCAGCCCATACCGGCGATAATATCTACAGGCTCTTAACCGTAAAGCAGTTGGTTCAAATGGATGTTTCAACGATATTTTGAAACCGCTTTATAACAATCTGTCTAATCTTAAAGCAGCCGATGGGAAATCTCATCGGCTGTTTGTTTTTTTCAAGTGTTAACCGAAACACAAAGCAAAACACCAACACCCTACCGATTGGCAGTTTTTGTCATCCATCCGAAGGTGCGTAAGGCTGTAAACGCAATTTGCGAATGTTACTGCTGACAGACTCATTCGGCGCTGTTATTGTTTTTGCAGTGGTGGGGGTGCGGAAATTTTGCTTTGGCCGTTCTAGGTTGCTCTGAGTTGCGGCAATCGGCAAGGCAGGTGGACGTGCGCAGGCTAATGGCTCAATGCCCCATTTGTCAGACCAATGTTTGCCGCTCAAAACCTGCTTGCCACCCGGCGGTTTCTGACTGGAATGCCTCTTGTCGGTGTTGGGGTGCCCAGATATACGTTTTGTTTGAAAAACAACTGCCCTGATACCTACTTTTAAAATCAATGGTAGCCCACCACCCGGTTGCTATTAAAGTATTTGCACAGGTGTTCTTATTTGAGGCTTTTTTTCCGCTATCGATCTCCTTACAGACGTTCATGAAAGGCGCTAAGATAGGGGATTGTTGACCCGAAGGAGACATTTGTGCCCGCGTTGAATGGCAGCAAAAAAAAGAGGGGGAGACTTTCGCTGCGGGTCAACAACCGCATAAGGTGTTCCTCCAAAGCAGACATCGGTAGTACATAATGTTCTGGGAAAATGTTATCCTCTATCCAATTGGCAAAATCAGCTGAAGCTATAGCTTGAGTTCATTGAGCGACTATCCTTAATGTAATGGGACTGCTTGTGAAAGCGCGTCATCACAGTCGGAGATTGCCTGTAGAACGTCGCCAAAAAGGCGAACTGTTGCGACATCGCTCCCGTGCTTCTCACTTCGCGGGATACGAAGACACAGGCCCATGTGAAACGTCAGTGCCAAGTCCATGTTGGGAAACTGTTCTTGTGAGTAGAGATTTGTTGGGTTGGTGATAATCCACCACCTGCCATCGCTGGCGTGGAGGTCCCAAATATTATGGGTGTGTCCAATCACTGACTCGGCGTAGACCTTCTGGGCGAATGTGACAGAGGCGTCCTTCGATTGTGACAGGTAGTAGTCAGTTACAGCCTCTTTCTCTTCTTCGGTAAATTTCAGCATTTGTGGTTCCTGCATGGTTAAAGGAGGTTGAAAGCTGCTCCCATTTTTGTGGCCACCTGATAATGACCCAAGCTAACATTGAATCACCGTATAGCACTGCCGCTCTGGGCTCGAAGCGGCCTTCCGCTGCTGCTAACCTCAAAGGCAGGAGTGCGGACAAAGTGACAACCTCCATCTCGTCCAGTGCTCTTCGTACGACACGGCATTAACTGTCGATTTGTGCCAACAGCAGACATTTCAATACCGGCGACGGGAACTTTTCACCGCAGTCTAAGTGGTTAAATTTACCGACCGGTCTACTTCTGCCTAGGTGCTGTTGCAGGAGGTGCAAATTGCTTCGATGTGACGGTGGTCTGTTCCGCAACAACCACCCATTACGTTTAGGTTCGGCATCATCGCTTTCAAATCTCGGAACTGCTCGCCAAGTTCGTGGGGATTGCCATCGTCAAGTTCTTCCGCCTCATCAAGCTCAGCATGGCTCATCATTGAGGCATTAGCGCGGACGCCCTGAATTCTATTGAGCCAGCTTTCCCCTGTAGATACCACGTTGTCAAAATGTGTCGGATGGGCACAATTGACCATATAGTAAACAGGTCCGTTATCAGTTGCCTCGTCAACGGCTTCAATAGCGGATTGCAAAGATTGGCCAGTAGGCAGGTTGCCATCGGTTTCGACTGTAAAAGCAATGCAAACAGGAATGTCATTTGACTGCGCCGCCCGGACAACGCCAATTGCCTCTTGCGCATTGGTCATGGTCAGGGCGCAGATCATATCAGCCTTTGCGCCAGTCAGAGAGGTGATCTGTGGTAGATGGTATTGCTCCGCCCCAGTGTCGCTCATTATATCTCCGGGGTCATAACCATCGCCTCGTGGTCCAATATTTCCACTCACCACCACGCGGGTAATGCCATCGTCAAATTCTTCCTGAACTTCGCGTATGAGTTTAACAGAACTACGGTTAAGCCGATCCAAATCCTCCATGTGAAACCCCAGACGTTTTCCCCAGTCGGAGCTCGCTCGCCATGTAGGAGTTTCCAGAACGATACCTACACCATATTTTTTTGCTATAGCCGCATGGCGGCAGAAATAATTCTTAAGGACCTGACGGCTTTCTGCCTCTTCAAGTAAGGGGAACGAGGCGAAATCAGGTAGATCAATTTGGTTGTGAAAAATAAGAACCGTCTCGAGACCGCTGTCCGTCAAGAACAGATCGTTGGATAACTGAGGTAAGGCATTTCTGTATTTAGGCATGGCGGCCTCCCAGAGAAATACTGTATTTAGGATCGCATCGTATCGGCAGTCGATAAAGTATTACACATTCTCAAAAAATGTAAAGTGTAAGGAATAATATCCACTTTAGGGAAAAATGCCCATCAAGCATCCATCAATCTGTTCGGGTGACGACATCCTCGATTTGGTAGAAAAGGGCTCCAAGTCGCCGTTCGCTGCAATTTCTACAAATGACTGCTTCTGGCACATAGCTACCTGGCCTGCGTACCGGCCTCATGGTAATAGATAAAGAGGGCTACATCTTTACTCCGGCTGCGCTTTACCTTGAGGCGGAGGATCGTCTGGAACAGGCACCGAATGCCATGCGTCTCTCCAACGATCAGGTCAAAGAGGCACTGGCGCGACTGTCAAAGGCGCAACTGCAGGTTTCATTCTCGGGGTGGTGATCATGATGTTTTTGGATGTCATATTCGGCTAGGTTTCCTGCCTCAACCAAAAGTCAGTAATTCCGGGCGCAGCAACATGATTGCACCGATTGCCATAAGCACTACTCCCCCGATCAGGTGCGAGTAGCGAGCATAACTACTGGTCAAGCCCGTGACCTGCAGTGCAAACATGGCAGTTGCAAATATCGCTATGTCGTCAAGCATGAACACCGCGATGTACAGACAGATGTAGAGATAGTAGCTGGAGGTCGGCAAGTCGTTTAGCGTCAGTATCTGCGTGTAGACTGCGGGCACACCAGCCGAACAGAGCAGTTCAATCAGGTTCACGCCCACCGCCAAAACCATCATGCCTAATACCGCCCACACAAGATTGCCTTGTAGGGTGATTGACCTGAACGCGTCCATGATCTTGCGCCTGCGCCCAGGATTGACAACCTTGCAGGCCACGTCGGGCTTGGTCCAGTATTCGCGCAGGAAATAGAACCCAACGCCAAGAGCAAGCACTGCAATAGCTATGCGCAGCCACGTCACTGCGCCCAAGATCAGGACCAGATTGAGCCATGCAGCCATCACCGCGAAATACATTACAGCGGTTGCAAGCAAGAATGCCCCACCCAGCAACCACATGCGCCTTTCATCCTCAAGCCCCAGAAGCAAGCCGATCAGAAATACAAGCACCCACATGGCGCAGGGATTGAACCCGTCAACCGCAGCCAAAAGCACTGTAAGAGCAGGAAGTGAGAGGTTCCTTGTTTCAATCTGTCCAACGAGCGGAAGTGAAATTGTCTCTGGTATTAAGGTGGGCAAGCCTTCACCGGATGAAGTTTGGCGCTTGGTGCCTGCATCTCGATTGAGCTCCAGTTGCGGTTTGGCCAGCTGGGCAACAATATCCGGGCATTCACTGCTGAGGCATTTTTCCATGGCTTGCTTATATCCAGCGACACTGCGCCCGCCGGAGGCAAAGCCAAGAAAGGATTGATCCCCAATAATCACCAGCGGGACAGCCGCCTGATCAAACCTGAAACGGGTCAATATTCTTTCATACAGGGCATCATTGCCTGAAGAGGTATCAAGTTCGACAGCCTCGATTTTCAATTCCGGGTAAACTTTGCGTAGACGCTGCAACTCGGTTTTGGCTGAAGCACAATATGGGCACCCCTGCTGCCAGAACAAATAAGCTGTGACTGAAGGGGCCTCAGCTGCAAGCGCGCCTACGGTTGGCTGAGTGGGCACCGAAGCGAGAGCGCCGACAAGTAAGAGAAACACAAACACTATACGCTGCAACATAACGTCTAATCGCCAAGATTGATTTTGAGGCTCAAGTTTGATCATCAAATGACCGCACAAACATTGATCTGGCGCAATACACGGACGATTGAAGCACTGCGTCATGAGTAGGCTGCTGAGGCTGACTGGTAGCATTGTTTCACACCAGTTCCACACTTAGCAATCTTCCTAACCGACACAATGTGTAGTCATACACTTATTTCATCGTCACTTCCTTATTCCACGGCATCATCTTCAGCACCTTTGCGATGGTGCAACGGTCAAAGAAGACGACCATAACCATGCCAAAGAAGAGAAAAATGAAT
>DAOUPT010000115.1 GCA_030626025.1 Anderseniella sp.
CGGCCCAACCGGAAATGTTTGCAGAACCTACCCGTGAACCCTCACTGGAACAGGCTGAGAATGCTGAATTGCCAGCCAGACAGGAAGTTGCTGCTCCGGCACCAATGGCACCAAAAATGCCAGTGGCACCACAAGCTGCAATGCCGGCTCTGGAAGATTTTCCACCGATTGCCCGTCAGCAAATTGAAGCACGACAGCAGCAAGTCAATAATATTGCCGACAAAGCCCAGAAAAAACGTAAAAGTTTGCTGGAGAGGCTGGCAAGTGTCGGAATTGGTGCGCTTCCGAAGAAGCGCGCCACACCAAGCATTCAACACGCCAGTGAGCCGGTAATTGTGCCAGAAAAGGCATCGATGCAGGCAAATGTAAAGCATGAACAGCCAGCAGCGGCTAATGTTCATCAATTGCAACCTGAAATTGACCCGTCCCTTGAAGATGATGAGTTGGAAATTCCAGCGTTTTTGCGGCGTCAGGCTAACTAAACCAGTTCAACGACGATATTGCACAGCAGATTAGACCGGCGGACACAATTCCGCCGGTTTTTTTGGTTTAATCCAGAGATGAGGCTGTTGAGAAAAAGATTGCTCTGGCCGTTGGGGAGATGATGGCTTAAAACCATTTTGTCCGTTATTAAAAGTTTGGCGAGAATTTTGAAAAAATTGACTGAAAATACAGGAACGATCAGGAATTTGGCTGCTGTAGCATTGGCGGCACTGATGGTGAGTGGTTGTAGTGGTATTGATACATCGGGACTTGGCGGTGGTGTTTCCGACTATATCTGGGGTGACAGCAAAACATCGAGCGCCAAGAAAGCCAAACGTGGCAAAGGCCCCGGTACTGGTGATGCGATTTCTCCCGATCTGACCGATGCCGACAAAGGCGAGCCGGTTGCCAAGCTTTACAATGCCGGTCTGGAAAAGATGAAAGATGGCGAGTTCAGAAGCGCAGCCAAGAAATTTGCCGAAGTTGAGCGTCAGCACCCTTATTCGAGTTGGGCAACGCGGGCGGTTTTGATGCAGGCCTATTCGCAATACCAACGTAATGCCTATGACGAGACGGTTAACGCCTCGAAACGATTTATCACCCTGCATCCCGGTCACCGCGATGCCGCCTATGCCTATTATCTGATCGGTGTCAGTTATTACGAGCAGATTGGTGAAGTTACCCGTGATGCCACGGCAACGAAAAAAGCGCTGGATGCACTGGCGGAAGTTTCTCAGCGGTTCCCCGGCAGCCGATATGCCCGTGATGCCGAGGCTAAAACGGTGCTTGCTAAAGATCACCTTGCTGGCAAGGAAATGGAAGTTGGGCGCTATTATCAGAAAAAACGGGCGCATTTGGCAGCGATCAACCGGTTCAAGACCGTTGTGACCGAATATCAGACCACAACCCACACGCCCGAAGCCCTTTATCGACTGACCGAAACCTATCTGGCTCTGGGGGTTCGCTCTGAAGCGCAAACAGCAGCTGCTGTGCTTGGTCATAATTATCCAAATAATGAGTGGTATCGCGATGCCTATGCTTTGCTGACCGGTCAGGGCCTGAAGCCTGTGTCTAACCCGTCCAGCTGGATCACCAGGGCGATTAAGTCGGTAACGCATTCCTAGGCGCGTAATTTGTCTTAAACCGCACCGGTGAATCGGCTATAACGCAGATATGCTTACTGCGCTTAGTATCAGAGATATTGTTTTAATCGAAAAGCTCGACCTTGATCTTGAGGCCGGGCTTAGTGTGTTGACGGGGGAAACCGGGGCGGGGAAATCCATTTTGCTGGATTCGCTCGGGCTGGCTCTCGGGGCGCGTGGTGATGCCGGGCTGGTGCGGGCCGGGGCGAATCAGGGTTCGGTTACAGCGGCGTTTTTTGTGCCTGGCAATGATCAGGTTCAGGCGATGCTGGATGATGCGGGGATTGACGCTGATGATGAGCTTGTCGTGCGGCGAATTCAGAAGAAATCAGGGGCCAGCCGGGCGCTGGTTAATGATCAGCCGATCAGTGTGTCATTTCTGAAATCGCTGGGGGCGGCGCTGTGTGAAATTCATGGTCAGCATGAGGCGCGGGCGCTGGTTGATGTGACCGGGCACCGGCGATTGCTTGATGCTTTTGGCGGGCTTGAAGGTAAAGCGGGCAAAGTTGGGGCCTTGTGGGCCGAATTGGCCAGTATTCGAGCTGAACTGGATGGTCACCGGGCCAAACTGGCCAAAGCGGAGGCCGAACAGGCCTTTTTGGAACATGCGGTGGCGGAATTGCGTGAGCTTGCACCGGTTGAGGGCGAAGAGGCCAAGTTGGCTGATACCCGGCAATTGATGATGAACAGTGAGAGTTTTTCGGCACTGGTGGAAAAGGCCCAAACGGCATTGGCGGGCGATGGAACGCTGGAAGCCAAGCTCAATAGTGTGTTGCGCAAGCTGGAAATGCGCCGTGATGAGGCCGGTGGGCGCTTTGATGAGGCTTGTATTGCCCTTGACCGGGTGGTTCTGGAAATGAATGAGGCGCGGTCGGCGCTTGACACGGCATCGCAGCGCTTTGAGTTTAATGCCGATGTGTTGGAAAATTCTGAAACTCGGTTGTTTGCCCTGCGAGCACTGGCCCGCAAGCACAAGGTGGTAGTTGATGACCTGCCGGGCCTGTTGGCGCGGTTTGAAGCTGATCTTGAGGCGATTGAGAATGGTGAGCAGCGGCTGGCAGCTCTTGAAAGCGGTGAAAAAGCGGCGCTGGAGAGCTATCTGACCAAGGCGCAAGCATTAAGTGCGGCGCGAATCAAGGCGGCCAGTCGTCTGGACAAGGCTGTGGTCAGCGAACTTGGGCCGTTGCGGTTGGAAAAAGCCCGGTTTGAAACCCAGGTGGTGGCTGATGAGGCCAGAGCCAACGCGCAGGGGATTGACCGGGTTGAATTTATGGTTTCAGCCAACCCCGGTGCGCCAGTAGCATCGATGATCAAGGTGGCATCGGGTGGCGAGCTGTCGCGGTTTATGCTGGCCCTTAAAGTTGTGCTGGCGGCATGTGCTTCAGCACCAACGCTGATTTTTGACGAGATCGACACAGGGGTTGGCGGGGCGGTGGCCGATGCGATTGGCAAGCGGCTGGGGCAATTGTCAAAGGATTTACAGGTGGTGGCGATTACCCACTCACCGCAAGTTGCAGCGCGGGCTGATGATCACATGCTGATCTCGAAAATATCGGAAGTCGGTGGCGGTGATGAGCGGGCAGTCACCCGAATTGCCAAGCTGTCTGGCGCGGCGAAACGCGAAGAAATTGCACGGATGCTTTCAGGCGCCGAGATCACTGAAGAGGCCCGGGCGCAGGCTGATAAATTGATGGTGAGTAGCGGCTGATGGATGGCGTTGAAATAGCTGTTGCTGATCTTGACAGCCAGCAGGCAAAGGCTGAACTTGCCCGGCTGGCCAAAGAGATTGCCGCGCATGATCAGCGCTATTATGCCGAGGATGAACCGTCGGTTTCCGATGCGGACTACGATCTTTTGCGGCAACGCAATGAGGCGATTGAGGCGCGGTTTCCCAAACTGGTGCACAAGGATTCGCCGTCTCTGCGGGTCGGCGCCGGTCCGGCTAAACAGTTTTCCAAAGTGCGCCATGCGGTGTCGATGTTGTCGCTTGGCAACGCTTTTAATGATCAGGATGTGGTTGATTTTGAGGCGCGGATCAAGCGGTTTTTATCGCTGGATGAGACAGCGGAACTGGCCTTTACAGCAGAACCAAAGATTGACGGGTTGTCGATTTCGGTGCGTTATGAAAATGGCAAACTGGTTGAGGCGGCAACCCGTGGCGATGGTTTTGAGGGCGAGAATGTTACCGCCAATGTGCTGACAATTAGCGAATTACCTAAACAGGTTGAAGCGGAAGATTTCCCGGATGTGTTTGAGGTGCGTGGTGAAATATACATGTCAAACAAGGACTTCGTGGCACTTAATGAGAAACAGAGTCAAGCTGGTGGCAAAGTGTTTGCCAATCCACGCAATGCGGCAGCAGGTTCTTTGCGGCAACTGGATTCATCAATCACCGCGTCGCGGCCATTAAAGATTTTTGCCTATGCCTGGGGTGAAGTGTCGGCTTTGCCAGCTGATACGCAACATGGGGTATTTGAAGCTTTCGCGCGCTGGGGTTTTCCGGTCAATGCTCTGAGTGAGCGATGTGTTTCGGCAAAAGATATGATTGCCCATTACCGAATGATTGAAGAGCAACGGGCACTGCTTGGCTATGATATTGACGGGGTGGTTTATAAGGTTGACCGGCTGGATTATCAAGAGCGGCTCGGTTTTCGCTCGCGCACCCCGCGCTGGGCTATCGCCCATAAATTTCCGGCTGAGAAAGCAACCACTGTCCTGGAGGGCATCGACATTCAGGTGGGTCGCACCGGAGCATTGACACCGGTGGCGCGGTTGTTGCCGGTAACGGTTGGCGGCGTGGTGGTCTCCAATGCGACGCTGCATAATCGTGACTATCTTGAGGGGCGCGGGCAGAACGGTGAGGTGTTGCGCGGCGGGGCTGATTTGCGCGTTGGTGATACAGTGACCATTCAGCGGGCAGGGGATGTTATTCCGCAGATTGTTGATGTGGATTTGAGCAAGCGACCTGACGACGCGGCGCCTTTTGTGTTTCCCGAACGTTGTCCTATTTGCGGCAGTCATGTGGTGCGTGAACTTAATGAAAAGACCCGGAAACTTGATGCGGTATCGCGCTGTAGTGGTGGTTTGCAGTGTTCGGCTCAGGTTGTTGAGCGAATGAAACATTTTGTTTCGCGCGGGGCCTTTGATATTGAAGGCATGGGCGACAAGGTTATTGAGGCCTTTTTGGCCGATGGTCTGATTGAAACGCTGCCGGATATTTTTACGCTGGCAAAGCGCGATGCGGACAGTTTCAAGAAAATTCGTGACCGCGAAGGTTGGGGTGGAACCTCGGCACAGAATTTGTTTGATGCCATAGATGCGGCGCGGTCGGTGGAACTGGCGCGGTTGATTTATGGTCTGGGCATACGCCATGTGGGTGAGACCACCGGGCGTATGCTGGCCCGGCATTACGCTTGGGTTGGCAATTTTATCACCGCGATGAAAGAAGCGGCGGCGGACCGTGAGGGGCAGGCATTTGTCGAACTGGTGGATATTGATGGTCTTGGTGACGCGGTGGCCGGGTCGCTGGCCGACTTTTTTGCTGAAGAACACAATCTGACAGTGGTTGACAATCTGTTACAGGAACTGGACGTGCAAGATGTCGAGGCGGTTGAAACTGGCTCGCCAGTAACGGGTAAAACCGTGGTATTTACCGGCAAGCTCGAAAAAATGAGCCGGTCTGAGGCCAAAGCGATGGCTGAGCGGTTGGGGGCCAAGGTGTCGGGGTCGGTGTCGGCCAAAACCGATTTGCTGGTGGCTGGACCTGGGGCCGGGTCGAAGCTTAAAAAGGCTGAGAGTGTCGGGGTTGAGGTAATCAGCGAAGATGACTGGTTTGAACTTATTGGTGTGTCGTCAGCGCCTTAGAATCAGCAATGCCAGTCCTAAAGTTACGGTGATAACGCCGGTCCATTCGATGATATTCAGTTTCTCGCCCAATACCGGAATGGCCAGCAGGGCAGCGGTGGCGGGAACGGTGGCAGCAAATCCGGCAACTGGCGTGGCGCCTAATGCCTGAATGGCGTAGGTGAAGAAAATCAGGGCAAGGAAACTGGGGCCAAGGCCCTGAAATACCGCCTGGAGCAGGATTTCTGAGGTGGCGGCGCTGGCGAGACCCGAGGGTAGCAGGAAATA
>DAOUPT010000048.1 GCA_030626025.1 Anderseniella sp.
AAAGATATTCGGATCGGTTTCGCGAAGTATGTTGAGCGCTATTGACCGTTCACTGGTAAGCAGCCAGTCAATATCGAACGGATCAAATTCCAGTCCAATTTGCTCGGCAACAACATATGAAGCAGATGTGGTTTTGAGTGTATTGCTGTATTGTTTTTCCTTAAAGGGGCGATCCCTGCCCTTTGAAAAATCGCCGCTGTTCCGGTCCCCAACCGGTGCGGCGGTTTTCTTTTTAGGCTTGTCGGGCGGCACAGTACGGTTTGACAAACCGGAATATTGTCTAATGTTTTCAACGGGGGTCGATTGGCCGGTTTGACAACCTAAGTCTTTGTTTTTAAGAGAATTTGAGATTCCCCTAGGGCGTACCAGCTTTCCTTTTACCTCTGATATGTACCGTGTTGTTAAACCAGCATAAAAATCGATTGTGCGATTTGTGCCTATTGTTTTGTTTGTTTTTGTACAACAATTTGTACATCAAAGCGGGTAACATTGGCACGTCGACGGGCAGGCAAAACAGATAGTTTAGCTTTCCATGGCCAGCTTGCGGAGCAGGGCGACATCGGAAACAATGATCTGATGTTTTACCGAGTTGACGCCATAGGCGCGCAGTTTACTGAGGACGCGGGACAGGCTTTCGGGTTTGATGTTTAGCCGGGATGCAATCAGGGCTTTTTCATAGGGTAAATTAACCACCGCCGAAGTGGCGCCCGCCGGGCACATGCTGAGCAGGAAATATGCCACTCTTTCAAGTGAGTTGCGGCCTTTAATTTGTTCGACTTCGGTCACCAGCAATTTTAAATGTTCGGCAGTGGAAGCCAGCATGCGCATGGCTATTTTGGGCGATTGCGCAATCTGTCTTTCAAATTGATTGCTGTTGATGGACATAAGTCGGGCATCTGCGACAACCTCGGCCGTGGCAGGGTATCGGTGTCCGGCAAACATCGCTGCTTCGGCAAAAGTCTCACCATCGGTAAAAATATGTAAAATCGCTTCTTCGCCAGTTGGCATTTGACGGTATAATTTAACCCAGCCGCTTAAAATTATATAAAAATGGTCAGCGTCGTCGCCCTGTTGAAACAATAGCTGTCCCTTGGGATGGTCGTGTGGTGAATCATTGCCGAGCAATTGCAATAGCAATTCGTCGGGCAAGCCGCGAAACAGCTTCGTTCGGCTGATCTGTTCAAAGTCCTGTCTGTCCATGATTTTTCATAACATGTTTTTTCCGTCGGGCACAAACTTCTTTATTATGCTTTTACCATTTGCCGGTGTTTTTCATTGAGGCCCAGGGTTCCTGGCGGGGCAGGGCATCACCTTTTTGCAACAGTTCAATTGAGATATTGTCAGGTGAACGGACAAATGCCATCCGCCCGTCATGTGGTGGGCGGTTGATGATCACACCGGCATCCTGCAGTTTTTGGCAACTGGCATAGATATCATCGACTTCAAAGGCCAAATGACCGAAATTCCGACCTTCATCGTAGTCTTCAGGTTGCCAATTGTAGGTGAGTTCTATTTCCGCCTCCGGGCTTTCTGGAGCGGCAAGAAAAACCAGGGTGAACTTGCCAGCAGGCACTTCTTTGCGATGGGTTTCCCGCAGTCCCAGATGAGTGCAGTAAAAGGCCAGTGACATGTCGAGATCGCGAACGCGGACCATGGTGTGCAGATATTTCATTTTTTCTCCTCTTAGCGAATCACGGATAGTGAATTTGCTGGAATTTTCTGACCTATAGGGGATAAATACAACAGTATTTAAAAAAATATTAACTTTTATTTGTCGGCGACAAAACCGATCAAATGACACGAATCCGGGAAAAAACCCGCAATATTAGTGGGTTGTGTCTGAAAAGGGACACGCAGGCAGGTTTTTTATCAAGGTTTTCCACAACTGGCATATTGTTTGGGACTGTACAAGGTCCTTTGTTTTCGTTCAAAATGCATTTGGCGGCATTTGTGAGGCAGTGACCTTCGCCAGTCAGTACAAAAAGAAGTGGGTATTTCAAATGGCGGGGAACGATTCATCTGTTGATAATCTATCAGGTCTTGATGGCCTTTCAGGCGTCGAGGGGGCAGAGGGCAGTGAGGTAAAGCAGGTCGCACCACAAATGGTGCCTGCACCTGATGCTGATGTGCAGATATTTCAAATCACCGGGTTTATCAAATGGTTTGATGTCGCCCGCGGTTATGGTTTTATTATCCCCGACAACGGTATTCGTGATGTTCTAATTCACCTCAGTTGCCTGAAGCGTGATGGCTTTGATGCGCCGCTTGAGGGTACCCGGGTTGTTTGTGAGGTTGTTGAGCGTCAAAAGGGATATCAGTGTTTGCGGGTGCTTGATGTTGATACCTCAACAGCGATTCATCCGGTCGAGCGGGTGGCTCGGACCCATGTCAGCGTTGAAGCGGCTCCTGAATGGCGTCAGGCCACGGTTAAATGGTTCAACCGCACGCGCGGTTTTGGTTTTGCCACCGAAGGGGCGGACTCGCCTGATATTTTTATTCATATGGAAACATTGCGGAAAACGGCCATTGCCGAGTTATTGCCTGACCAAATCATTTATGTCCGGTTTGGTGATGGCCCAAAAGGCAAAATGGCGGCAGAAGTACGTTTGTCCCTGGATGATGATTTACCAAAAACCAATTAGAAATTTACTGTTTGGCGCGTTGGTGTTGTTTGCCGGGTTGTGCACGGTTGTGCTTGCGGCCAACGCGCAGATGTTTTCGGTTGAGGTTGTAAAGGTCAAAACTGTCCGGGGTGTGTTCTTTTTCAACACCGAACTGGCTGTATCGCCGGAACAACGCCAACAGGGATTGATGTTCCGCAGATCAATGGACCGCGATGCTGCCATGCTGTTTCGATGGCAGGTTGAGCAACCGGTGAGTATGTGGATGAAAAACACCTATATCCCGCTCGATATGGTTTTTATCCGGCGTGATGGTCTGGTTGCCAATATCGCCAGGGCGACTACACCGCATTCCCTGATCCCGGTGTCATCAAAGGGAAATGTCATTGCGGTTATGGAGCTAATTGCCGGAACGGTGGACCGGATTGGTTTGGCTGCAGGCGACAAGATTTCCCATGCGATGTTCAAATGAATGGAATTGGTAAAAAAACCGCCCAAAATTGAAAATCCATGCTTGCGCCGGGCGCTGCAATGTTTATAAGCATGCCTGTAATGCAGGGACGGACGATTGTTGCTGTTAAACAAGGTTATTCGGGGCGTAGCGCAGCCTGGCAGCGCATCTGCTTTGGGAGCAGAGGGTCGCAGGTTCGAATCCTGCCGCCCCGACCAACCTTGAAAAGCTAAATATCCGGGAGGATCAGGATTATGTCAGCACGCATTTTTCAACCAGCCCGTAACGCTATGCAGTCGGGCAAGGGAAAATCTGATTTGTGGATTTTGCAATTCGATGCAGAAACCGCACGATCAACCGAGCCGCTGATGGGTTGGACATCTTCGTCAGATACCAAACAGCAGATCAAAATGCGGTTTAGCGCCAAGGAAGACGCCATTGCTTACGCAAAACGTGAAGGCTTGGCATTTGTCGTTCAGGAAAGCGCCGCAGCAACGGCCAGCAAGCGCCCGCAAAAATCGTACTCTGACAATTTCAAGTTCGGGCGTACAGCCAATTGGACCCACTAATTGCATGCTCTCCACCAATAGCATGCCCTAAGGCCCCGTAGCTCAGCTGGATAGAGCAACGGACTTCTAATCCGTAGGTCACAGGTTCGAATCCTGTCGGGGTCACCATTTTATTTTTGTTTTAGATGGATGCCAAAACAAAAAAACGGGCTTTGATAAGCCCGTTTCTTTCTCGTTTTGTCAGCAGCAACTTATAACAGGTTGCCAAAATTCCAGGCGATGCCGATGGTGCCTGTGTGTGATGATGGTTCGACATCAAGAAATCCGGTTCCCCAATCTTCTCCACCGTATTCGGTATAGCGATACTCAACCCGTGCTGAAATGTTATCAGTAAGTCTTGTTTCAATGCCAGCTCCCACATGGAAGCCATCAAATTTTTCTTTTGCACTAAAGCTTACCGGGGCTGCTACTCCCGCTAGTCCCAATGTTCCACTTAACTTATAGTCGGCGTAGCTGTAACCACCCAGTACATACAACAGGGTATCAGGCGATGACAACCAACCGGCGCGGCCTGAAATACTGGCAATGAAGCCGGGGCGTGCTTTGGCTGTAATTAGACCTGGAATGGAAAGCTTGGTTTCAAGATCAGAGAAGCCAACGTCGCCCTGAATGCCGACAACAAATTCCGGTGAAATCTGGTAGTTAAAGCCAACCATTCCACCACCAAGAACGCCTTCACCACCAATTCCATTAAAGTTACCTGGGCCTGCAGGTGGAATGGAAATGTCATGGACAATAGCGCCTGCACCAAACCAGCCACCAGCATAAAGACCGGTCCAACTGTTTTCTGATGCTGGTGGGTCAAGGTCAGCAACTGGCGTTACGACTTCTCCAGATGCGAGATTATAAAACTGCCATGCAACACCGACAGTTGCTGTGTGCGATGACGGTTTGACTTTCAAGAATCCACCAGTTCCCCAATCTTCTCCAGCGTATTGAGTGTAACGGTATTCGAGCCTTGCAGTCAGGTTAGATGAAACTTTAGTTTCGATACCACCACCAACATGAAAGCCATCATATTTTTCTTTGAAACCTACACTAGCTGGAATAAATGGTATCGAAATATCCACATCATATTCGGCGTGACTGTAGCCGCCAATGATGTACAAAAGCGAATTTGGTGTCGCCAGCCAACCAGCGCGTGCCGAAATGGATGCCGTAAATTCCGGCTTGGCTGACAAGTTAAAAAGTCCTGGGATATTTAACTCGGTTTCAAGGTCGGTAAAACCAATGTCTCCTTGAACGCCGACAACAAACTTCGGTGAAATCTGGTAGTTAAAGCCTAACATGCCTCCAACGAGGATACCCTCGCCACCAATACCATTGAAATTACCAGCCCCAAGGCCCGGAAGGGAAATGTCGTTGACAATCCCGCCAGCGCCAATGTTGGCACCCACGTAGAATCCAGTCCAATTTGACACTGAAGGTTCATCAAAACCGGCAGCACTAACAGCGGTGGACAATCCAGCAAAGGCGCCTGCAACGGCCATGCCATGCATTACTTTTTTTAAGAGTTTGTGGTTCACAATTCTCACTCCACTTTCATATAATTGGGTAGTTTGGACGTAATAACACTGATGCCTTGCCCCCTCGGGCAACACCCAAGTTCAAAACAATAAATGAAGTTTACAAATTATTAACCGTTAGATGTCAATAGGCCGAATAGATTCCGTATTTTATTTGTCAACTTGTTGTAAATCAGCAACAAGACGGTATAGCTTCGAAATTTGCTATCTTACGGTAATAGGATTATACTCAACTGGTACTTTAGCGGGTGAATGGAACGGAGGAGAACCTTCTCAGTTGCTGCCCATGTGAAAGCCCCGAGTTATATGATTGAGGGCCAGCATTTTAGATAAATGGCACTCTTGGGCCGCATCACCCTAAACTTAGCCGCCTTGCGTTCCGGAGCGGCAGCATTGGGAGAATGATCATGGCTATTGCAATTTCAGTCCAACAATATCTCAGCGACAACGGTGTTAAGTACGACAGCATCGAACATCGACGCACAAGTTGCTCAAGTGAAAGCGCCAGAGCAAGTTTTATAAAAGGTGACAATTTGGCAAAGGGAGTGGTTCTCAGAAATCAAAAGGGATATCTGCTAGCCGTATTGCCATCATCACAAGTGACCGATCTGAATAAGGTCGGAGACTTAATACATCAACCTGTAGCGCTTGCACTTGAGGAAGAAATCAACGCGCTATTTCCTGATTGCGAAGATGGTGCAATTCCACCCATCGGTGCTGCATATGGTATGCAGACGATAGTCGATGAAAGACTGGATGGAATTGACGATGTGTATTTTGAGGCAGGTGATCACCGCACACTTGTTCACTTGACGGGTGCGCAGTTTATCAAACTCATGCGGAAATCACCCCATGGCAGTATTTGTTCGGAATCCAAAACTTCCTTTGACGACATGAATTTTGGATATTTCGGTGCCTGATCTGTAGGGCCTGTCATTATTCTTTTCAGGGGTCCGTTTCGGGCCACGACAACAACTGGCGTCAATCAAATTGATGTAAAACCAGTAATAGTGTCGCAGCTTTAACTTTTGCCCTAAAAAAAACAGGGTCATCTGACGATATATATAGAAAGAGCTGTAAATTTATCTCGTGGTTGAAAGACCAGGAGGATTCCCGAGGGGAAAAATGTTTAATAAAAGTATACTTTTAGCGCTGCCGGTGGCAGTGGCTTTGTGTGTTGCCGGACCTGCGAACGCGGGCGAGGCTATGTCTACAAAACAAATAAAATCGCTGTTTCCAGGCTCGTTCAAGGCCGTAGTACATGGCATCGTAGCGGTCCATATCACCGCCTATAGGTCAGGTCGTCTTAAAGGTGTTATGGGTGGCGATGTTGATCGCGGCAGGTGGAGTGTCCGACGTGGCGTTTTATGTATTGCCTTGAATAAATGGATGGATGGTAAGGCCCGCTGCGCTCGCGTTGTCAAAGTCGGTAGCTGGTATAAAGCATCGTCAATCCGTTTTAAGAAGATGTAGTCGGCGGGTGAACGTCTGACGCGCAAGAGCACTTCCTGTCGTCAATTTTGCCTTTTGTAAATTCTGGCTATTCTTCCTCTAGCAAGGGGATGTCCAGGCCTTCTATTTCTGGCATGGCGCGACCGGCAATGCCCTCGAGATCGCCGTACATGCCTATGGTGCTGGCGATTACGCCGTCGATCTGGATTTCGCGTTTGGCCCAGTTTTTGGTCATGACCTTTTTCTCGCGGTTTAAGTCGTCCCGCATGTCGCTGAATTTTTCGACAATGGCTTCCACCCGGTGCTGGAACTTGGGGCCGGTCAGGTATTCGTAGATCAATTCCATTTTCGTGCCTTGGCCATTTTGCACCGCTTTGGTGTTGGCCACCTGAATGAGGGTCATGCGCAGGGCTTCGATCAGGGACAGGGCGCTTTCAAAATCGGTGACCCAGATGCCGTTGATCTGGCCAAAGCGGGTAATTTCCTGGGGCAGGGCGGCGGTCATGATGATGGCAATGTCGGCCTGAGCGCGGCGTTGATCTTCCTTGAGTTTTGGAATCCAGTGGCCGCTCCAGTTTTTGGTCCGTTTAGTTTCCCAGAGAATCCGTCCGCAAAAGGAACCGTTGGGGCTCATTACGCTCTGAATGACGTCGCCGCCTTTTTCGCCCTTAGCAATCGGGGTGATGTCGTCAAAAACGAATTTGTCTTTCAGCGTGGTTTCCAATTCCAGTTCGAGAATTTCACCTTGCAGCTGTTGTGAGCCCTGTTCGGCCCGGCGTTTGAGATCCTCGATCTGTTTTTGCATGGCGGCGATGGTGTTTTCTTTTTCCTTGACCCGCAGCCCCATGTCATTTTCAGCATCGAGTTTGGCCTTGGCCCGGACGATTTCGGCTTCTTGCGCAACCCGGGTTTCGATGGTGACGTCCATGGCCCGCTTTTGGTCTTCGAGCTGGCGCTGCTGCTTCATAAGGCTGGCTTGTTGTTTTTGGGCATCGGCGAGTTTGTTCTCGCGGTCAGCCAGCACAGATTTTAGATCGTCAACTTCGCGTGCCTTATTGGCAATATCCAGAGCAGAGAGTTTTTTGGCTTTTTCCTGTTCCTGAGCGGTAATTTTGGCCCGTTCGCTGGCGATGCCTTGTTCGATTTGAGACTCAAGGGCCAGGCGGTCTTTAGCAATTTGATCCTGTTCGGTTTTGAGCTTGACCCGTTGACCGGCCAGGGCGAGGTCCTTTTCTTTAAGCTTGGCTTCAAATTCGCTTCGGGTGGCGGCAAGCAAAGGGCCGGCAAGGGACTCGGTCAGCTTGATTTCAGTGCCGCATTCGGGGCAAGTAAGGGTTGGATCAGTCATTTTTGGCTTTGCTTAATATAAATCAGGAAGGCCATTATAGATGTTGTTTGGCAGTGAATAAAACAAATGTTTGCACCGGAGTAGGAAAACTTGCCGGGCCAATAAAAAGAGCGGGAGAAAACTCCCGCTCGATAATGTGGTTTAGAGCATTTCGGTTTCAGAATGATTACGAAATTCTACTCTAAATAATTGACGCCGTTGCGTTTAGTTTTTGACGCAACGTCCGTTAACGCGGCGTGTGCCTACCGGGCACCGTATCAGGCCTGGAATTAACCTTGGTGCTACAGGACGTGGTTTGATGATGATTGTGTCTTTTACACAGCGCTTACCAACGCGATGCGTGCCTTTGCGACAGATGATCTGTACCCGGTTGGGGACACAGCGCTTACCAACGCGGTGCGTGCCCTTGCGGCAGATGATCTGTACCCGGTCGGGGACACAGCGCTTACCAACCCGGTGTGTGCCCGGTTTGCAGATCACGAACTGGCGCTTGGCGCAGATGTAGGTAACACCATTGCGGCGAACCTGGCGCCATTTCCATCCGCGCGGCACTTGGCTTTGGTTGGCGAATCGGCGCTCACCTTTTGCACAGATACGAACCGGTGTTACGATTCCTGGGCGTGCGCACCAGACGCGACGACGGTTCTGGAAGATGACGCGTCTCTTCCAGCCACGCGGAATTGCCTGCCTGCTGGTGAACAGTGTTTCACCCCGGCGACATTGCTCCAAGGCTAGGGCCGGTTTGGCACACCAGACGGTACGACCATTGCGGGTCATGCGACGTGACCGCCAGCGTGGTGGAATGTCGTTAGGGTTGAAGTATCGCCTTTCACCCCGACGACACACAGGACCGGGCAACGGGACCGGGTCAACGATGATCGGTGGTTTTGCACACCAGACGGTGCGACCATTGCGGGTCACGCGACGTGACCGCCAGCGTGGTGGAATGTCGGCCGGGTTGAAGAAACGGTCTTCATTACGGCGACATACCGGGCCGGGCAGTGGGAGCGGAAGTGGTGGAACAACAATCCGGCGAGGTTTGGCACAAATCAGTTTTCCGATGGTCTGGATTTGCCAGCCGTTGGGCACCGACCCGGTGGTTGGATAACGGGTCCAGCCTTTGGGGCAATATTTGCGGACAGGTCTTGGGACTTTGCCAAAACCACAATCTTCATTGTTGGCGAGATACTCATCGGGCACTTCAAGAATCGCACAGTTTTTGATGCGACGACGATGTTTGCCACCGGTGTAGCGCATTTTCAAAATCAGTGTTTTGCTGTGACCGGGGAACAGGGTTTCGATGTTGACTGAATTGCAGACAATGGGTGCGCCACTGCCGCCGGGCTGTTGACAGTTCCAGGCGATATTGCCTGCCGGGGGTGGGACGTAGGTCACATTGGCTGGTACATTATCAACAATGTTAAGCGGTCCGGTGTAAACCACAGCACCGACATTGGTGACAATCATCTTGAATTTGCATTCGACGATCAACGATTTTCCGACGTATTTGCACCGGGTATTTCTCTTGATCAAACGAAGATCAGGATATTCGGGCCACCATTCAGGCGGATACCAACCACCCGGCGGAATCCATTCTGGTGTCCAACCGGGCCAGCGTTCTTCAAAATAACCATCGGTGCGGCGCTGACAATCGCGGTAAATTTCGACGTCGCCGACATGGCCGATGTTTTGCGGGTCGTTAAACTGTCCGTCATAATCGACAAACCAGCTTGAAAAAGGAGGCGTGTTGAGGGGGCGAACCGCGCTGTAGCGACTGCCTTGCAGGCCGTTTATGACCAATTCACCACCTTGCGACAGGCGGTCGGCAAGAGCGGGATCATTGCGCAGGGCATCGCCGGTGCTCCATATGACATTGCCACAGGCAAGGCCGACGCCGCCCGAAGCATTTTTGTGATCGGGAGGAAAGCCGATGGCGTATTCTTTTGGCTCTTGTATCCATTTTCCGGTTTCATCGCGGCCATAACGCAAAACCGCGTTGTTACCGGGGGTGTGGAACTGGCTGTAGTCAGTGCTGCCAAAATGGCCGCCACGCTGGGCCAGGATCATTTTGCCATTGCTGGTGAACAGCATGTCAGAAACCGGGAAGCCGCCCGGTACTGTTTGTATTTCAACTCTTGCATCGTCAGCAAAACTGCCATCCTGCTTGATGCCGACAGACCAGACTTGCGGGCCTTCGGTTGGAGAATAATACAAGCGGTTTCGGTAAAAAGACAAACCCCAGACACGGCGGCGAACGTCTGTCAGACCCCATGTGTCGGCGTTTTCTGTGTCGAAGTCGGGATTGGTGATATCAGCTTTCAGTGATGGGTCGTCATTGACAGCTTCCAAACCTGCAACAGGTCGGCCAGTGGCACCGTGATCGAAAGTGTCAATGATCTGGCCGTTCATACCAATGCGGTGAACAAGGCCGCTTTCAAGGTCGGAGACAAAAAACTGGTAGTGGGTTGCATCAAAGCTGATGTTGCCCAATCCGGCAACGCTATTTTCGATGTTGGCAAACTGTGAAACAGCACCGGTTGTGCCGTCGATTTTCCAGATTGATCCAGCACCGCCTTCGGGGCCGAACTGACCGGCCATAAAGGTTGCATCAGCGGCGCCTGTGGTGGCTTTTTCCGGGATGCCATCGCCATTTGTATCGGGAGTGACGATGCTCAGGCCGTAGGAGGATGTGGCCGTGACATAGATATTTGGCGGGGTGGCATTGTCCAGAGCAACGCCAAAAACCTGGCCGACTGAACGGGCAGGAGTTTCCAGTTTAACCGGAGGCTGAATGACCTGTCCACGCGGGTTTTCAGCGTCTGACAGGCCGATGATTTTAACAGAAGTTCCCTCGGTGTTGATAAAGGGCTGACCATTTTGATCGCTGGTACCGGAAAATCCGGTTACGGCGGCATCGCCATTGGTCATGATGCCATGTCCTGGCTCGTCCTGGGCCCGGGCGATAGAAAGAGATGCCACGAGGGACATCACAAACGCCATAAAGATTACAATGCCGGAATTATATGCCTTTTGCATAGCATGCCTCCTAGGATTTTTTTATATGTAACGTTTTGTTGCCCTATTCAAGATGAACCTAACTTGAACGTTCCATTACGTCAAGTCTTTTGATGGTTTTTAGCGGGTTCGCCATGCCTGGGTTTTGGTGTACAGGCCCTTTGAAGCGAAGTGATGGATTATCCGGGCAATGGAGTTGGCATAGAAAATCATCATGCCCATGGCGGCGGCCGGGGCGATGTCGCCAGCGTCATCCATGTTCAGCATGGCGACCGAGGCAAGGGTCGTATCGGGGCTGTAGAGGAAAATCAGGGCTGACACTGTGGTCATGGCGTTGACGAATAAATAGATTGAAATATCGAGAATTGCTGGCAGACAGACGGGGACGGTGACCCGGGTGAATAATTTGTAGAACGGCTGTTTCAATGATGCTGAAACGGATTCAAATTCCTTGTCCATCTGTTTCAGGGCGGTCAGGGCGGTGAGATGCGAGACCGTGTAAAAGTGGGTTATTGAGCAAATGACCAGAATGGCCATGGTGCCATAGATACCGTTTAGTGGGTTGGCCGGATCGTTGAAAAAGAAGATATAAGCCAGACCAAGAACCATGCCGGGGATGGCCATGGGCAGCATGGCAAGGAACTGGAAGGCGCTGCGCCCGAGGCCAAAGGCAGGGACTTTTTCAACCATATAGGCCCCGACAAACACAACCACGGTGCCAATAAAGGCAACCATGAAGCCGAGCTTGATCGAATTGGTGAAGGAACCCCAACCGCCGCCGTCCATGACGTCGAAATCATAATTGACCAGCGACAGGGTCAGATCATAAGGCCAGAACTTGATCAGGGCTGCGAACTGGCAAACGGCCAGAACAGTGACAATCAATCCGGCAACCACGGCGCTGTAGGTGAACATGATGTTATCAAAGCGCCGGTTTACTTTTGGCTCATAGGGGACTGAGCGGGCCGTCAGGGTCGAGACCTGTTTCTTTTGCACAATGCGGTCAATGGCAAAGGCAAACATGGCTGGAATGAGCAGGACGACCGAGACCACGGCACCCATTTCGAAATTCTGCTGACCGATCACCTGCTTGTAGATATCCACGGCCAGCACGTTGAACTGTCCACCAATGACCTTGGGCAGGCCGAAATCAGTGATTACCAGATTGAAAACAACAAAAGCTGCTGAAATCAGGCCGTAACGGGCTCCTGGAAGTGTGACGGTGAAAAAGGTTTTGATCTTGCTGGCTCCCAGCGCATCAGATGCTTCATACAACCGCGCATCGGAAATTGACAGGGAGGTTTGAATGATGATCATGGCGTGCGGGAAGGTGAAAAATACCGAACCGGCGATAATGCCTATGGGGCCATAGATGGTTTGATCGCCCATCAGCACTTTTAACATGCCTTGATTGCCGAACAGATAAACCAGTGCGATGCCCGGTAATAAAGAAGGCACCAGAATGGGGGCCATGGCGATGACTTTGAAAGCGCCTTTAAAACGCATTTTGCTGCGGGCCATGGCATAGGCAAAAGTGAAAGCCAGCGTGATGGTGATCACCATTGAGACGATGGCGATGAACAGCGAGTTGTAGATTGAATTAAATAGAGACGGGTTTGAGAAATATTGGACAAAGTTATCAAGACCGGTGGCAACGACTGGTTTGAGGAACACCCGGCGGAATTCGTTACTGGTGTATTCGTGCCATTGTGTGTCGGTAATTCGCTCACTGCCGACCAGATAGGCGCTGCCTTTGGTGGTATTGCGTAAACGGTACAGGGTTTTGCTGCGGAAACTGAAACCATCAATCATTTCGACGATGGGAAGGCGACCGTCGGAAGAGGTTTTCAGGTCTTCTGGTTTGTACTTTTTTACGGCTTCATTCAAATCTTCCACGGTGATGGGATCGCCCCAGCCGGTGCCGGTGTTGACCTGAATTTCATAGCGCGACAGATCAAAGGCGTAGGTGTTGAATGATTTTGACAGCATGGCATAGAGCGGAAACGCCAGTGTGATCACCAGATAAAGTCCGATGACCACAATAAAGGCGCGCATGATCCAGGCATCGCGGCCAGTTTTAGGTTTGATTGTCGGGCCAAGGTGGGCGGTGTTTATTGGAACATCAACCATATCAATTGTCCGCCGCATAAAAGCGCAGGGCTTGTTCGGGTAACTCGACTTTAATCGTACCGCCTTCTTTAAGGGCCATTCTGGAAACAGCATTGATGGAAAAATCTGCAATCAACTCGTGATCATGCAGTTTCTTGCTGGTCAGGCTTGCCCGCCAGAAAGAACCAAGGAATTCCATTTCCTTGATAGTTACATCAAACGTATTCTGTGGCGTTTTAATAGGGTCCTTTGCACCGGGTGATCTCGCCCCTTTGCCGTGTGGCACCACATCTTCAGGCCGAATTGTCAGGATGCCACTTTGGCCTTGGGCA
Organism: Anderseniella sp.; assembly: GCA_030626025.1. Taxonomy (GTDB): domain Bacteria; phylum Pseudomonadota; class Alphaproteobacteria; order Rhizobiales; family Aestuariivirgaceae; genus JALWJW01. Next base: position 13,424 of record DAOUPT010000048.1, read on the forward strand.
ATTGTGTGTTCATTACAAACAAGTTCGATATCACCGACTTTGGTTGAGGTGTTGTTAACAGCGGTGGCTGGCAGTTGGTTCATCTCGCCGATAAAGTCCGCCACAAACAATGTCGCCGGTTCGCGGTAAATCTCAAGCGGGGTGCCAACCTGTTCAATGGTTCCGTGGTCCATCACGACTATACGGTCGGCCATGGTCAGGGCTTCTTCCTGATCGTGGGTGACCATCACGGTGGTAATGCCGAGCTTGGCCTGCAGGTCTTTAATTTCGTGGCGCAGAAAGGTGCGCACTTTGGCATCAAGGGCAGACAATGGTTCATCAAGCAACAGCAGGCCGGGGGATGTTGCCAGCGCCCGGGCCAGAGCAATACGCTGTTGCTGGCCGCCTGAGAGCTGGGCCGGGTATTTGTCACCCTGATCAGACAGGCCGACCATTTCGAGCAATTCAGCAACGCGGGCCTTGATGGCTTTTTTGCTTTTACCGGCGTTTTCCAAGCCATAGGCGATGTTGCGATTGACGGTCAGGTTGGGAAACAGGGCATAGGATTGAAAGACAATACCGAAATCGCGTTCGGACGGGGGCAGGGGGGAAATATCTTTTCCGGCTTGCTCAATGGTTCCGGCGGTTTGGATGTCCAGTCCGGCAATGGCGCGCAGGAATGTGGTTTTGCCACAACCCGAGGGGCCGAGAAAGCAGATAAATTCGCCTTCATTAACATTAAGCGAAATGTCTTTGAGGGCAGTAAATGTCCCGAACATTTTGGTTAGATTGCGAATTTTCAAGAATGGTGTGGTGTCGCCCATTTTTTAAGCCTGCCCTGCCGAGAGTTTGAATGTCGTCATTCCCGCGCAGGCGGGAATCCAGAACCAAATTCTCAGTCAGTCGACTGATCGCTGGATTCCCGCCTGCGCGGGAATGACGGAACTGTGATGATACGGTGGAAATTTCCACCGTATCAATCATTGCTTTGTTATTTAGGGTCAGACTTGCCGTCGTAACGTTTTTGCCATTCGGCCAGAACGCGTTTGCGATTGTTGGCGGCATTTTCAAAATCGTTATCGATCATTTTTGCCAGAAGGTTGTCCGGGAAAAATTTAACCGGTTTGGCTACACCGGGATAAGCTACAACAGCATAACCGGCGTTATACATTTCGTTGGCTTTTTTGGTGATTGACCAGTCGAGCAGTGTTTTGGCATCAGCGATGTTGTCGGTACCGGCAACGATTGCTGTTGCTTCCATTTCCCAGCCGACACCTTCTTCAGGCACAACGATATCAAGTGGTGCACCTTTGGCCTTGGATTTAGCACCCCGGAAGGCAAATGAAATACCGACTGGAATTTCACCGGCGGCAGCCAGTTTGCAAGGTTTGGAGCCAGAGTGAGTGTAGCGGGCGATGTTGGAGTGCAGACCGTCCATGAATTTCCATGCACCTTCTTCACCAAACATTTGCAGCCAGCTTGATACGTCCAGGAAGCCGGTGCCCGATGAGTTGGGATTTGGCATGATCACGTGGCCTTTATACATCGGCTTGAGCAAATCTTTCCATGTTTTAGGTGCAACCAGTCCGGCTTTTTTACCTTCAACGGTGTTGTAGCAAACCGCAGCAACCCAGGCGTCCATGCCAACCCATGCAGGCGGGGTAGATTTATCGACAAATTTCTTGTCAAGTTTTTCAACACCTTTGGGAGCATAAGCTTCCAGCATGCCTTCGCCTTTCATCAGCAAAAGCGAGGTGCCGGCAAGGCCCCAGATAACGTCAGCTTGCGGATTGTTTTTTTCAGCCAAAAGCTTGGCGGTGATGATGCCGGTGGAATCGCGAACCCATTTGATTTTGATATCCGGGTGGTCCTTGTTGAAAGTCGCTGCATACTTTTTCAAATCTTCAGCTTCAATCGCTGTGTAGACGGTCAACTCACCAGCAGTCGCTGACAGACTGGTGCCCATCATCAGTGCGGCACCTAGACCAAAACCGGCAATCAGATTTTGAATTGGTTTTTTCATTTCAGTATTTCTCCCTTGGTTTAGAACTTTGTTTTTCTGTTTACTTATAAACCTGTCTGTTTGTTTTGTGATAATTTTGTTTCAGTGTCAAATTTTGTTGTTAAAAAAATTACTAATTTTTAAATGCGTTCATCCGCTCAAACCCTGCTTGCAAGTCTACAATTAAATCGCGCGGGGCCTCAAGGCCAATGTGGAAACGCAGGCAGATGCCTTTGTGGGGCCAGTCGGTTGCGGTTCGATAGGTTGTCGGGTCAAAGGGAATGACGAGGCTTTCAAAACCGCCCCATGATGCACCGATACCGAAAAGAGATAAATTGTCGATCATCGCCGCAATGGCACCACGCACCGGGTTTTTAAAGCGGATTGAGAACAGTCCACAGGCACCGCTATAGTCCCGTTGCCAGATTTCATGACCGGCGGTACCGGGCAGAGCAGGGTAGAACACCTCGGCGACTTCGTTGCGGCCTTGCAGCCAGGTGGCAACTTCGAGAGCATTTTTCATGTGGCGCTCCAGCCGGACGTCAAGAGTATGGAGCCCGCGCAAAGCCAGATAGACATCATCGGGGCCGACATGCTGACCGAGCAACTTGTATTTGTGACGGTATTCCTTCCATAATTCCTCAGTGAGTGTGGCTGTACCGAGCATGACATCGGAATGGCCGACAATATATTTTGTCCCGGCCTGTATGGAAACGTCGCAACCAGCCTGTAGGGGTTTATAATAATGTCCGGCGCCCCAGGTGTTGTCGATTGCCGTCAACACTCCGGCGGCGCGGGCTACTTTTATGATGGCGGGAACGTCCTGCATTTCCATGGTTTGAGAGCCGGGCGATTCGAGAAAGATCATGCGGGTATTTGGCTTGATTAATTCCTTGATACCAGTACCGATCAAGGGGTCATAATAAGTCGTCTCTATGCCAAGGTCTTTTAAAATCTCACCACAGAAATTGCGGGTTGGTTGATAGACCGAATCTGTCATCAATAAATGATCGCCGGTTTTCAACAGGATCAGTAACGATGAAGTGATGGCTGACAGGCCGGATGGAAAAAGGCAGCAACCGTGACCGCCTTCAAGGTCAGCAACTGATTCCTCAAGGGCCCGTAACGTAGGAGTGCCATAACGCCCGTAGCGATATTTTGCGGTGCCGCCGAACCAGTCTTCAAGACCGGGAACGGTTATTGTGGAGGCATGGTAAACGCCGGGGTTGACCATGCCATGAACGGCGTATTGCCTACCGGCATGAGAAATCTTGGTTTGATCGGCGTAACCGGCAGTTTTGTTTTCTTTTTTAGTCATGAAAATTGCTGTCCGTGAAGTTTTCAAATTGGGGATTGTATCTTTGAATCAGCCGTAACACGCCGACAAAAAAAATCCAACCACAGTATTATTCCGATAAACTCCTTGACCTTGCCTCTGTTTTTCGCTTTGGTGTTTTTCGAATGTGATGACACATTCATTGGGAGTGAACTTAGGTTCTCAGGAGTGTTGGCTTTTAAGCCGCAATACGGTTGCCGAAACAAAAAAACGATAAGGCAATCGACCGTGCAATTAAGGGGCGCACTTTTCTGGGACGGAAAAATTACATAGAAAAGGATTAGTAATGAAAAAGACATTACTCGCTATTGGTCTTGGCACAGCTGTGTCAATGGCTGCTGCTACTGCTGCATATGCAGGAACACTTGATGACGTTAAATCAAAAGGTCACATTCAATGTGGCGTTTCACAAGGTCTGCCAGGTTTCTCTAATGCTGATGCACAGGGCAACTGGACCGGTCTTGATGTTGACGTTTGTCGTGCTATGGCTGCTGCCATTTTCGGTGATGCAACAAAAGTGAAATACACACCACTTTCATCTAAAGAGCGTTTTACAGCTCTGCAATCTGGTGAAATTGATGTTCTTTCACGTAACACCACATGGACTGCAACACGTGACACAGCACTGGGCTTGAACTTTGCCGGCGTCAACTATTATGACGGACAGGGCTTTATGGTTCGCAAATCACTTGGTGTTACCAGTGCTCTGCAACTTGGCGGCGCTGCTGTTTGTACTAACACAGGTACAACAACCGAGCTGAACGTTGCTGACTATTTCCGTGCCAACAACATGAAATTTGAAGTTGTTGCTTTTGAAAAGTCTGACGAAGTTGTCGGCGCCTACGACAAAGGTCGTTGCGATGTTTACACAACTGACCAATCAGGTCTTTTTGCTCAGCGTTTGAAACTTTCAAATGTCAACGATCATATCGTTCTGCCTGAAATCATTTCAAAAGAGCCTCTCGGCCCTGTTGTTCGTCAAGGCGATGACCAGTGGTTCAATTTGGTTCGCTGGACCCACAACGCAATGTTGAATGCTGAAGAAATGGGCATCACATCAGCTAATGTTGATGAAATGCTTAAATCCAAAAACCCTGCTGTTCTGCGTTTCGTTGGCAAAGAAGGTTCATTTGGTGAAAACCTCGGTCTGAAAAACGACTGGGCTTACAACATCATCAAACAGGTCGGTAACTATTCCGAATCTTTTGAACGCAATGTTGGTCCTAAAACGCCACTTGGCATTGCTCGCGGCCTGAACGCTCTTTGGAGCAAAGGCGGCATTCAATACGCACCGCCAATTCGCTAAGCGATAAAATTTTCAGGCCCGCAAGCAAATGTTTGCGGGCCTGTTTTTTAGGTATTTAATAATATGAGCAAACGACGAACGTTTGCCGACATCAAAGAGGGATCAATCCTGAAAGCAGGATGGCCTCAAACAGGGTGGGAAAAACATGACAACGATTTCTGACGAACCTTCAAGCAAGGTTTCGTTCTGGTATGATCCGAAAGTACGTTCGATCATCTCGCAATTAATCCTGGTAGGTCTTATCGCCTGGGGTCTTTATGCGCTGGTTACCAACACAATTCACAACCTTGAGCGGCTCAATATCGCCTCAGGTTTTAAATTTCTAAGCACCGAAGCCGGCTTTACGCTCATTCAGTCATGGATACCTTATGACAAATCCGCGACCTATTTGAGAGCGTTCATGGTCGGGCTGATCAACACATTTTATGTGGCGATTGTCGGCATCTTTCTGGCAACTATTTTAGGCTTTCTGGTCGGCATTGCCCGACTGTCGAAAAGCTGGATTATATCAAGAGTGGCCACTGTTTATGTGGAAGTGTTGCGGAACATTCCGTTGCTGTTGCAGATCATCATCTGGTACAAAATCCTGTTGTTACTGTCACCGGACAAGCGCGGCTCTATTTCCATTCTTGGTATTGGTGAAATGAACGTCACCGGCCTTTGGACTTCCAAGTTTATTGCTCATGACGGGTTTTGGGTAACTGGCATAGCGATTGGTATTGCTTTGGTTCTGGCCTGGAAGGTTTCACGCTGGGCCCATAAACGCCAGGATGCAACAGGACAGCAATTTCCATCCTTCTGGGCTGGTCTGGGTATTGTGATCGGCTTGCCGCTTCTGGTGTTTTTTGCCACCGGCAGCCCCGGGGTGATTGAGAGTCCGGAATTTGTTTCCGAAGGACCGATGTTGCGGCGCGGCTTTAAAACCGGGGTAGGCTTTGTCTTTATCCCTGAGTTTCTGGCTTTACTGTTTGCGCTGGTTTTATACACGGCAACCTTTATTGCCGAAATTGTTCGGGCCGGTATTCTGGCGGTTGATCATGGTCAGACAGAAGCTGCCGGAGCACTTGGTTTGCGCCGCGGCACAATCCTTCGTCAGGTGGTTATTCCGCAAGCGATGCGGGTGATCATTCCACCATTAACCAGTCAGTATCTAAACCTGACCAAAAACTCGTCATTGGCGATGGCTATCGGTTATCCTGATGTGATGGGGGCAGGCGGGATTGTTTTGAACCAGTCCGGTCAAGCCGTGGAAATGATTATTATGATCATGGTGGTTTATTTGACATTCTCGTTGGTAACGTCGGTGTTTATGAACTGGTACAATGCCAAGATGTCAATGGTGGAGAGATAAGATGGCTACAATTAAAGATCACGCCAGGCATTATGTGCGTACGGAAATGTTGCCTGAACAGGCACCTCCTGCTGGCGAAGTGGGGATGCGAAAGTGGTTATGGGACAATGTTTTTTCTTCCATGACCAACTTTTCGACCATCGGGGCAGCCATATCATCCATATTGATGATCGTTTTGACATTGGCGGTCATAGCCCTTTTCTGGTGGGTTATTGTCGTTCTGTATAAATTTGGCTGGCAGGATGCAATCTGGTCGGGGACTGACGGTAGTTTTTGTCGGCCTGAAGACAACAAGGGTAAAGTACCCATCGGTACCGATATTGGTGCATGCTGGCCGTTTATTACCAACAGGATTGGCCAATTTATGAATGGTTTTTATCCTGAGGCTGAACGCTGGCGGATTTATCTGACCTACATAATTGGTGCGCCACTTATTGCCGGTTTGCTGATGCCCTCGGTCCCTCGCAAGGGTCTGAACGCAATATTGCTGTTTGTTGCATTCCCGATTGTCGCGACTATCTTGTTGAGTGGCGGGGGCATTGAAATTGCCGGCAGCACCTGGATTTTCTGGGCCGTTGTTTTTGCCATCTGCCTTGCTGTTCTGTTTGGCATTCAAATGGCAACTGGCGCAAAAGGCCTGCTAATGTCCGGCGGTAAAGTTGTGTTGATGGCGGCGATTGCAATCTTTGCAATTCTGTTTGCTTTAAGCTTTGACTTTGGCTTGCCATTTGTTGAGACCTCGAAATGGGGTGGCTTGATGCTGACCCTGGTGATCGGTTTAACGGGTATTGTTGTCTCGTTGCCGCTTGGCATCGTTCTGGCTTTGGGGCGGCGCTCCCAGATGCCAGCGGTACGACTGGCGTCAACTATTTTCATCGAAGTCTGGCGCGGGGTGCCGTTGATCACTGTGCTGTTCATGTCATCGGTGATGTTGCCGCTGTTCTTTGCCGAGGGTGTCAGTTTCGATAAACTGATCCGGGCTCTGATCGTGGTGGCGTTGTTCTCGTCTGCTTATATGGCTGAGGTGGTGCGTGGTGGTCTTCAGGCAATTCCCAAGGGACAGTATGAAGGATCACAAGCACTGGGGCTGTCCTATTGGCAGACCACATTCCTGATCACCATGCCACAGGCGCTCAAGCTGGTTATTCCAGGTATCGTGAACACCTTTATCGGTCTTTTCAAGGATACAACCCTTGTCTCGATTATCGGTCTTTATGACTTCCTCGGTATTCTTGATTCAGCGCTGCAGGACACCAACTGGCTGGCACCGACCAACCAGATGACCGGCTTTTTGTTTATGGCCGTGGTCTACTGGGTATTCTGCTTCAGCATGTCACGTTATTCAATGTACACAGAAAATCGCCTACACACTGGCCATAAGCGCTAAGGTAAGGGCAAGGGAGAAATACAATGGTAAAAGCAACAAAAAAGGCTGCTACAACAGCTGCGGAAGGTAAAAAACCACGCAGTATGGCAAAGCCACGCGCTGCCGGGGCTGATGATCTGACTGTCATTTCCGGCATTGGTCCAAAAATTCACGGACAGCTTAATGATATGGGTATCTATCATTACGACCAGATTGCTGACTGGAAACAACCGGAATGCGATTATGTTAATGGTGGTCTGCGTTTCAAGGGACGTATTGAGCGTGAAGAGTGGATCAAGCAGGCTAAAGCGCTGGCTAAAAAGTCACCTGCCAAGAAGACTGCCGCCAAGAAAACTACGACTAAAAAGACAGTGACTAAAAAGACTGCCAAAAAGACAGCGGCTCCAAAAGCTGCGTCGAAGAAAAAAGCAGCCAGTTCTAGTGGTGGCTCGGAAGGTGCGGGTGTTTCTGCCCTTCGAGCATCGTCTGCAACCACAGCTGCTGCATCTGTTCCCAAGGTTGCCGCAGCTTCAACCGCACCAACGGAGTCATCCAAAATGCATATTTCTGATGAAATGGCGATTGAAATTACCAATATGAACAAGTGGTACGGAGATTTTCACGTTCTGAAGGATATCGATCTTTCAGTATTTAAAGGCGAGCGTATTGTTATTTGCGGGCCATCTGGTTCGGGTAAATCAACACTCATTCGCTGTATCAACCGGCTGGAAGAGCACCAGAAGGGCAAGATTGTCGTTGATGGAATCGAGTTGACCAACGACCTTAAAAAGATTGATGAAATTCGCCGCGAAGTTGGTATGTGTTTTCAGCACTTCAACCTTTTCCCCCATCTGACCGTTTTGGAAAATTGTACACTTGCCCCGATCTGGGTGCGCAAGGAATCAAAATCTGAAGCTGAAGAGCGGGCGATGAAGTATCTTGAAAAAGTGAAAATCCCGGAACAGGCTGGTAAATACCCCGGTCAGCTTTCAGGCGGTCAGCAACAGCGTGTGGCGATTGCCCGGTCGTTGTGCATGGAACCACGGATCATGCTGTTTGATGAGCCAACATCAGCCCTTGACCCGGAAATGATCAAGGAAGTGCTGGATGTGATGGTTGATCTGGCCGAATCCGGTATGACAATGATTTGCGTTACCCATGAAATGGGCTTTGCCCGCAAAGTGGCCAACCGGGTGATCTTTATGGATGAAGGCCAGATCATTGAGCAAAATGCCCCTGATCAGTTCTTCGACAATCCAAAATCAGATCGCACCAAATTGTTCCTGAGCCAGATTTTGCATTAGGACGTTACTGATCAACCTAATCCGTTGGGTTACGAGCAAAGATTTCATCTTCCCCGTCATTGGTCATGTATCGGTGACGGGGAAATGATTCTACAGCCCGTTTTGTGTCCAGATTGACTGTGAGGACGAAAATATCAATCAGCTTGAACTGATCGTTGTATGCAGGGCATACAGGCATACTGCTGCGGCGTTTGAGACGTTGAGGCTCTTGATCGCACCGGGCATGTCGAGACGGGCCATGATATCGCAGTTTTGGCGGGTTTTGTGGCGCAGGCCCTTGCCTTCGGCACCGAGAACCAAAGCCAGCGGGGCAGGGATGTTCAGATCGCCCATGGCGTTCTCAGCCTCGCTGTCGAGGCCTATCAGGGTAAAGTTCTGTTTTTTCAAACTATCCATGGCCCGAGACAGATTGGTGACTTCGATGATCGGCACATATTCCTGACCACCGGAAGCGGTTTTGCCAAGGATGGCCGAGCCTTGCGGGCTGTTACGCTCGGTGGTGATCAGCGCCTGTACGTTAAAAGCGGCGCAAGACCGCAAGATCGCGCCGACATTATGGGGGTCTGTGACCTGATCAAGCAGAACAACGATACCGCGGGCCTCCACATCGGTAATATCAAGTTGGGGCAGGGGGGCGAGTTTTGCTACAATGCCTTGATGGACCGAATCCGGGCCGCATAATTTGTCGAGGTCGCGGGGCAGGACGATTTGCGGACTGATTTTACGGTGATCAAAAATCGATTGCAATTTTGCAGCGGCATTTTTGGTGGCAAAGACCTCCTTGAAATGTCGCCTGGGGTTTTCCAGCGCGGCGGTCACCGAGTGCAGGCCATAAACAAGATCGGTGTCAGGTTTTGGTCGAGGCTTGCTCTGGCCCCATTTTTTCGGCTTTTTTGGCGGATGATTGCGGTTGTTTTGATTGGACATTTTCTAAGTATATGCAGCTTGATTTTTGTTTGTGAATGAGGTTGCTAAAACTGTATTATCAGGTTGAGGCCTTGTGCGGATAAAATTCTTTATAAAAAAACGGTTAGATAATTGTTTTCTATACGGAATCGGGTTGACAGGGCAGGCAAGTCGACGCATAAAGCTCCTCAAATCAGCTCGGCTCTTTTTGCCGGGCTTGTTTTGTTGTGGAATTGTGTACCGATTTTAAGAGATTCGTTTTGCGAAATTGGAGAGGTGGCCGAGTGGTTAAAGGCGTCAGACTGTAAATCTGATCACTATGTGTACGCTGGTTCGAATCCAGCCCTCTTCACCACTCTTAAAGACGTGCATGATTTTTTGACTGAATTGAAATAGGCCTTTGGAAAAGGGGCGTTTTCACGAAAAGGTTTTAATTGCGGGTGTAGCTCAATGGTAGAGCCACAGCCTTCCAAGCTGAAGACGAGGGTTCGATTCCCTTCACCCGCTCCAGACTAAAGAATTTTGTAGTCTTATCGGCACTAGAAGTTAGAAATTGGAGAAGAGATTATGGGTAAGGAAAAGTTTGATCGTTCCAAACCGCATTGTAACGTTGGCACGATTGGTCACGTTGATCACGGTAAGACGACTTTGACAGCAGCGATTACAAAAGTAATGGCTGAGCAGCAGGGCG
>DAOUPT010000130.1 GCA_030626025.1 Anderseniella sp.
CGGTGACCGCGAGGTCGGCTCCTTTATCTGGCCGATTGCACGGATTGTAAAAAGCAAATCACAAGCTTCTGCCGCCGCCGCGTTGATGCACGACAATGGCGGACCTCATTTGGCCTTGCGGCTGGCAAAGGCTGCCGGTGCCTTTGGCTTTGACATTGACAATTGGGGTTATCCGTTACGGGCCATGCCCAAGATAAAACGCATCGGCAAACCGGTTGAAACGGCGGTTATCTTTGCTATTTCCCGACAGGAAAGCGAATTTAATGCAACTGCGAGAAGTTATGTCGGGGCGCGTGGTCTGATGCAACTAATGCCCGGTACGGCTAAAATGGTGGCGCGGAAATACAAATTGCGCCATTCGACCGGCAAGCTGACCAGTCAACCGGGCTATAACGCCATGCTGGGCACTGCGCTTTTGGGTGACCTTATTCATCAATTCAACGGCTCTTATATCCTGACCTTTGTCGGGTACAATGCCGGGCCAGGACGTTCACGCCAGTGGATTAAAAAGTTCGGTGACCCGCGCGGCGGGCGTACCGACCCTATCGATTGGATTGAATCAATTCCCTACACGGAAACTCGCAAATATGTTCAAAAAGTCATGCAGAATGTTCATATTTATCGCTCGCGCTTGAACCCAAAGGCAATGACCGGTATGAGGCGTGATCTGGCCCGTGGCACGATACCTTCGGTTTCCGCATCAGGGGTTAAAAAAGCCAACTCCAAATGTGGTGGGCGTAAATCTATTTTTGCTCTTATTGAGGATTGCTAAGTGACTCAACAAAATTGGCGTGATGTGTATTTCACCAGCGATGATGACTTAAAACTTTTTGCCCGCGATTATGGACCGCAAGAGAGTGAACAAGTACCGGTTTTGTGTCTGGCGGGCCTGACTCGCAACAGCAAGGATTTTCATCACGTCGCGACCCGGTTGGCTCAAACACACAACCAACCCCGGAGAGTTATCGCGCCCGATTACCGTGGTCGTGGATTATCTGACTACGCTGAGGACTGGCAAACCTATCAACCCCATGTCGAGATGGCTGATGCGATCAAACTGCTCGACCATCTGGGCATTGAAAAATTTGGTATTATCGGCACCTCGCGTGGTGGCCTGATCTCGATGGTGATGGGACAGGCGATAAAAGACCGGCTGACGGGCGTAGTGCTCAATGACATTGGCCCGGTTCTCGAAGACGAGGGATTGATCCGAATTGCTAACGCAATCAATGAGCGCACACTTCATGCTGACTGGGATGAAGTGGCTGACGGTTTGAAAAAATACAGCAAGGGATTCGCTGGTTTGAGCGATGCCGATTGGCTGGAATTTGCCCAAAACCTTTACCGTGAAAAAGACGGCAAGATTGAAGCCGATTATGATTTCAATCTGACAAAAACCTTTCCATCGGCCGAGTTTATTCGCTCTGGCCGGATTCCTGATGCCTGGGATTTGTTTGCAACCTTTAAAGGCCTGCCGATTGGACTGGTTCGGGGTGAGAACTCTGATTTACTCAGTGTTGAGACGGTTGAAAGGATGGCGCAGATGCACGATGGTCTGGTCGTTGCAACAGTACCCGACCGGGCCCATGTGCCGTTTTTGGATGAGGCCGAGGCTGTTGGGGTTATTGACCGAATTTTGGGTTAATTGTGCAACTCAAACAGCAGTTCTGTTCTTCCCCCATTTCTGGCCCCTCATTGCCGAATTTATTCCGGCAATCCAGGGTTCTGCTTGGGAAGCCCTAACGATGGCGCTATGGATTACCGGCACAGAGGCCGGTAATGAGGGAGTGAAGGGGCGGAGCTCAATCACAAATAATAGTGGAGCTTCTGGATATGGACAAAACCAAACCGGAAATGTCCTGCCCTTAAGACTTCTTCGTCTGGCCACCCGATTTGGTTTTGGCTGACTTTTTGTCTTTCTTGCCCTTATCGCCGTAGCGTTTGGCGAATTTTTCTTCATCGCCGGCAGCAAGGAGTTTGGCTTGCTGAATCCACTCTTCGCGGTCAATACGACCTTTGAAACGCAGATTTGCATCTACCCATTGCACTTCATCGGGTATCCAATCTGAAATCTGATCAAAATGGAAGAAGCCAAGGCTGTTCAAGGTTTTTTCCATTTTGGGCCCAACACCGGAAATGCGCTGAAGATCGTCAGCTTTGCCGTCACGGGCAGCAGCCAGACCTTTTGGTCGCTTGGCAACGCCAGTAGCTACAGCAGGCATTGGTTCTGGTTTCGGCTCAGGTTTGGGTTCTGATTTTGTTTCAGGCTTGGATTCTGGAGCTTCTTTTTCAGCTGCAGCGGCAGCGGTGGTCGTTTCTTGCAAAGAACCGCCAAACAATTTGCGAAACAGGCAGCCAAGAACGCAACCAATGAAGAATGCCAGCAACAGCCACAGGATAAGTTCAAGTGTTAAATGTCCCATCAGGCGTCTCCAACGTTGCTGTCATCTTGACGCGTGCAGGTGATCCAGCCAACAATGAGGCCGATAATCAACGCCAGAATCAGCCACATCATATTGGCCTGTGCGACGACCAGTGCGTCTTTGAAATTCCAGAAATCAGTCATGATGGTCTCCCTTCCTATTGTTCGACCTTGAACTCAATACGGCGATTTTTCGCCTGCCCTTCTTTGCTCTTGTTGTCGGCGACGGGGTGCTCTTCTCCGTAACCTACCGCGCGCAGGCGACTTTTTTCAACACCGCGAGACACCAGCGCATCAACCACGGCACTGGCGCGGCCTTCGCTCAGAGACTTATTGAAAGTGGCCGAGCCACGAGAATCCGTATGGCCGGAAACTTCGATACGGGCTGAAGGGCAAGCTTTGGCGATTTTGGCAAGTTTGGCAATCAAATCCTGACTTGCCTGATTGATCTCGGTCCTGCCGGTTTTAAAGCCAATACTTTGCCCTGTCAGAGCTGAAGTAAACTCTAACTGACAGTTCATTGCCGGTTTTTGGGGATCCTGTGCCTTTGGTGCGGGCGTAGAAGATTCTACCGCCTTGGCTGGTTCTGCAGGTTTTGGCTGTTCTACAGGCTTTGGTGGTTCAGGTTTCGGTTCCGGTTTTATCCAGATTTCGCCATTGCTGGTATCGTTGGACTGGTTGCCCAACCGGTCAGCGACTTTGACTTTCACATCGTAACTTCCCGGTGTTAAATCTTCGCCAAGAGCCAGTTTCCAATTGCCTGCGCCATCGGTGGTCAACGGGCCGGTTTTGCTTAATGAATAGGCTTTGCCATCCAGCGTGACTGACAGAGTGTTTTTGCCATCTTCAGGCCATGTCCCACCAACCGGCGGGCGCTTGTCGGTGCCAAATACCGGCCGAACCGTTGGTGTTGCCGGTGATGTACCATCGATAATCAATTCGCCCTTGCCGGCATCTGTTGCCTTGTTGCCCAATTTGTCGGCCACCGTCGCAACCACATCATAGGTGCCATCAGCGATGGGCTTTGTCGGTTGTACCGACCAGTGATCGCCTTTAATGGTGATTTCGCCCTCATTGGTGTTGCTAAAGCCTTGGTTGGCGACCGAGACTGTCAGGTCAACGGCATCACTTGAGTCCCATGAGCCGGTAATCACCGGTGTGCGGTTCCGGGTCAGCACGGTGGTTACGGTTGGCATGGCCGGTGGCGTTGTATCAATGGTGATTGCTTTTGAGGCGGTTGAGGTTGACTGGTTTCCAGCCTTGTCGGCAACAACGGTTACCACAGCATAGACGCCGTCGCTCAATGGTTTGATCGGTTGAATTGACCAATTCTTGCCGTTCAGCCTGATTTGGCCAGCCGTTTTCGTGGAATACGTCTGATCGGCCACGGTGACCGTCAAACTGGAAGAATCAGCTACATCCCAGGTGCCGGAAATGGTCGGCGTGGCGCTTTTGCTGGAAAGTGCGTTCACTGTCGGTGCATCAGGCCCAGTAGCATCAACGGTAATGGCTTTGGCGCCTTCAACGACAGATTTGTTGCCAGACTTATCGGTAACCGTTGCGATAACATCATGGGCACCATCTGCCATTTGATCGGTTGGTTGCAGTGACCAATTGCCTTTGCCGTCTGATGAGAGTTGCTGGTCTTTGCCAAAAACATAGGTTTTGCCAGCAAGAGCGACACTTAAGCTATTTTCGGCGCTTTGCGGCCAGGTGCCGGTGATTTTTGGTGTCGGCGAGCGGGTTGAAAGCTGGTCGATTGTTGGCTGATCGGGTTTGGTGGTGTCGACCACAATAATTGTTGGCTTTTCCGACCGGGCCAGATTGCCAAATGCATCTG
>DAOUPT010000095.1 GCA_030626025.1 Anderseniella sp.
TGTCACCGCACCAACTTGCCATGAGCCACCGCAAAGTCACCGAGCATGCCTTTGATGCTGCGACCAGAATGATGGCCACAGTTCATAGCGATGCAAAGGGGTTTTTTGTGGCGGTAAAGGGTGCACCGGAATCAGTGTTTACCAAGGTTGACAGTTTACAGACAGCCAATGGCCCGGTTAAATTTGATGCTCGCATGGCCCGCAAATGGCAAGGCTATTGCGATGAATTGGCCGGTCGGGGTTTGCGTTTGCTCGCCATTGCCGGTAAAAATGTTGCCAGAGCAGATGCAACACCTTTTACGCATTTGACATTGTATGGTCTTGTCAGCCTGCAGGATCCGCCGCGGGCTGATATCGCAGATGCCCTGGCCGATGCGCGCCGGGCGGGTATCAAGGTCATTATGGTCACCGGCGACCATGCCCAAACTGCCAGAAGTATTGCTCATTCAGTCGGGCTGGCGCCAGAAAAATCAGAGGTCATGCAGGGTACCGATCTCAAGCCGTTGGCCAAAATGGGAGAAACCGAAAAGCGGGCGCTGCGCCAAATACCGGTTTTTTCACGCGTTACGCCAGCACAAAAGCTCGATCTGATTACCATGCATCAAGAGGCTGGCGAAATCGTTGCAATGACGGGTGATGGCGTCAATGATGCGCCAGCCCTGAAACAGGCTGATATCGGCGTTGCCATGGGCAAGCGTGGCACCCAGGTTGCGCGTGAAGCGGCTGATATGGTGTTACGCGATGATGCGTTTTCCACCATTATTCATGCCATCAGGCACGGCCGCATTATTTACACAAATATTCGCCGGTTTTCCACCTACCTGTTGTCCTGTAATCTGAGTGAAATTCTGGTCATCGGTCTGGCTGCGCTCAGCGCCTTGCCGCTGCCGCTTTTGCCATTGCAAATTCTTTTTCTCAATCTGGTAACCGATGTTTTTCCGGCACTGGCGTTAGGCACCATTGAAGCTGGTCATGACGTGCTTCAGCGTCCTCCACGGGACCCGGACGAGCCTATACTGGCCAAGAAGCAGTGGTGGGCGATCATTGCCCACGGGGTGAGTATTTCAGTGGTAACACTGATCGCACTGGCGCTGGCGATGTTCTGGTTTGAACTGGTAAGGGATCAGGTGACAACCATGTGCTTTTACACTCTGGCGCTGGCACAATTGTGGCATGTCTTTAACATGCGCAACTGGCGTAACGGCCCGATTTTCAACCAACTGACGCGAAATATTTATGTCTGGCTGGCGATTGTCATTTGCATTGTGATTTTGGTGGTCGCCACACTTGAACCTCACCTTGCGAGTATATTGCACATCGTCGCACTGCCCGGTTCTGCCTGGATCAGCTTGCTTGTGCTCAGTACACTACCGGTACTCTTGCGCGAACTTGCAGCCGTATTTGCTCGTAGTCGACATCGCTAGGTTAGACTTCCATTAGGGAAATGTTAAAACATAATTTGAATTTGTTGACTGCGGGCTGTAGGCTTGTTTCCATGCCTGCGGGCGGAAGTGCTTTTTTCAATTGTGAAGGAGTTGTATCATACCCCACACAACCAGTAACGAGCCCGGTTTATCCGGTCTTGTTAGAAATCTGAATATTTTCACGCCTCTGAGCAATGAAGAGATTGCCTTTCTTGAAACTCTCAGCCGGAACAGAAAGTCAATCCCGGCACATGTCGATCTCATTTGCCAGGGCGATAGTTTTCGCGCAGTTTATATTCTTCTCAAAGGTTGGGCGGAAAAACACCGGATGACACCGGATGGCGAACGCCAGATTATCAATTTCCTCCTGCCGGGAAGCTTCTTTTGCCTTGATGCCGAGGTTCTTGAAAACGCCGACTACACAGTGACTTCACTTACACCGGCAGTTTACGCAATCTGCGATGTCAAGACTATGCTGGCGATGCGACAGCAATTCCCGCAACTTTCAGCTGCGGTAAACTGGGCCGATAAACGTGAAACAACGATCATGATGGAACATATGGTCAGCCTTGGTCAGCGTTCAGCTGGCAAGGCCGTTGCCCACCTGCTTTTGGAATTACACAGCCGGCTGGACATGCGCGGCATGGACGGAAACGGACAATTTACCATGCCACTGACACAGGAAACTATCGGTAGTGCACTCGGCCTGACAGCGGTGCATGTTAACCGCATGTTGCGCAAGCTGGAAAACCAGGGCCTGATCACCATTGATCATCATTCGCCGCGTCAGGTAAAGCTTCTCGATATTGATGCTCTGAAAGAGATCACCGGGTTTGATAGCGATTATCTGAATTTTACCAATATACCGAAAAGGACCAAGGCCGCGTTTGCATCGCTCGATTCGGCGGGAAACAGTTTGCCCTCAATGTCAAGAACCAAACACTCAAAGCATTAATCTCCATCAATGTGCAGCCGTGGCCGATGCGGTAGTGTGGGTTGCATTAGCGGATTCATACAAAAGAAGTGCCCGCAAGATGTTATACGGCCTTTCATCTGTCAAAAACTTTAGTCTGAAGGCTTCAGACGGCAAGATAGGTCTGTGCGATGATTTTCTTTTCGATGACCGCGATTGGTCGATACGTCATATGGTGGCGTTGGTGGACGTGTGGGGACAACATAAAAGAGTTCTGATTCCACATCAGGCTTTTGGGATTCCAGACAAAGACAATTGCATATTCGAGGTAAATCTTACTAAAGAGCAAATTCATCAGGCCGAAACACTTGGCGAACCCCTGCCGGGGCCTTGCCAGCAAGGTTCGGAACTTACCGGTCTTTTTCTGGTTCTGCCAAATAACAAAAACACAGACCAGGCAATTGCAAAGCATGCAGAGGTTGATGCCAAACATCTGCGCTCGGTTTTCGATATTTTAAGATATCGCATTCAAGCTCTGGACGGTTTGCTCGGATTTGTGGCCGACTTTCTAATTGATAGAAGCGATGATGAGATCCGTTTTCTTGTTTTGGAAACCGGTCACTGGTTGAGAGGAAAAAAAGCAATGGTGCCGCCCGAGTGGATTACGTCAGTGAACTGGAAAGATCGTCGTATAAAACTCAACCTTGAACGGGACGTCATCGAAAAGCACGCATCATACAAACCTGGGCGGTTTTAATAAGCAGTTGTCTGATTATCTGTCACGCCAGGACAGGCTTGAGCGTAGTGATATTCAAGCAGCTCGGGCTGGTTGGCGCAAATGCCAGAGCTGCTTGATGGACCACCTGACCTGCGTGGACTACATTGTGGCAAAATGCCTGAAAATATATTGGCCGGAAGTAATCATTTCATGCTATTGCAAATCATTCGCATTAACAAAAATCAAAGTACAAGGACGATATCAGGTGAAATCAGTTCAAAATATAATATTTTGCGCGGCATTATTGGGCCTGCCCTTTACCATTACCGGCGTCGTGAATACGGCTCAGGCAGCGGGCAACGTTAACGTTTACTCCTATCGCCAACCAATTCTGGTCAAGCCTCTGTTTGAAGCCTTCACCAAACAAACCGGTATTAAAGTCAATGTTCTGTTTGCCAAAAAAGGTCTGGTCGAACGAATCAAAACCGAAGGAAAAAACAGCCCGGCTGATTTGATTTTCACCACTGATGTTGGCCGCTTGTCCGGTGCCTTGAAGGCTGGTGTCACCCAGCCGGTGATATCGCCGGTATTGACTAAAAACATTCCTTCAGCTTACCGCGACAAGGACAACAACTGGTTTGGCCTGACCACCCGGACCCGCATTGTCCTGGCCTCGCGCGACCGGGTTAAGCAGGACACTATCACCTATGAAGAACTTGCCGATCCGAAATGGCGCGGCAAAATCTGTATGCGTTCGGGCCAACATGTTTACAACATCGCCCTGATTGCCTCGATGATTGCCCACCACGGTGAGGCCAAAGCCAAACAATGGTTGAAGGGGGTCAAGGCCAATCTGGCCGGTAAGCCATCCGGCAATGATCGTGCTCAGGCCAAAGGCGTCTTTTCGGGTCGTTGCGATCTGGCCATCGCCAACAATTATTACATGGGCAAGATGGAAACCAACGACAAGCATCCCGAACAAAAACAGTGGGCCGCCTCAGTCAAAATGTTGTTTCCCAACTCTCAAAACCGCGGTGTTCATGTTAATGTGTCAGGCATTGCTCTTGCCGCCCATGCGCCCCACAAAGACAATGCTATCAAGCTGATGGAGTTTCTGGCCTCTGATCAGGGCCAGCAAATTTATGCCAAAGCGGTGTTTGAATATCCGGTCAAGCCGGGTGTTGAATGGTCAGAGCGCAACAAAAGCTGGGGGATGTTTAAAGCCGATACCTTACCGCTAAATGACATCGTTAAAAACCGCAAACGGGCTTCTGAACTGGTCGATATCGTTGGATTTAACAATGGCCCCTCATCTTAAAGGTATCGACACACTTTAAATTAAAGGCTGGCGCTGCAAGTCGAGCAAATCGGTTCCAGCGTCGGTCAGTTTTTCACCCAGCACACCGGCACCGTGCTGCCTGGCATAATTCATCTCGGTTTCTGAAATCGGAAGAGCTTGCAGCCACAAAACCGTTTTGGATTTGAAACTCAGCGGATAAAGGTTATCATCCCACAGGGAAGGCACGGCAAACAGCAAATGCTTCATTTGCGAGGTTGCATCAAAGCCCTCGAGAACATTGGCAAAAATTGTCCCTGGTTTGCACAGCACCTTGTTGCTTAAAATCATCCCGGCGGACGCCGCCAGTGCCCGGTCGAAGTAATCGCAACCCTCATAACAGGCCCCGACCAGCTCGGCTCCAAGTGCCACACCGCCCTTGTCCTGACCCAATTTGTAATCCGACAGGCCAATGGTTGCATGAGACAGCACATCAGGTCTGGTTTTGTCCTTGCCCGACAGAACATAAACAATCAGTTGTTGCTGGGCATCCAAATGCTCAGCAATCGTCCAGTCACCACCAAAAACCTTGCCGACAAACTGCGAGAGATTCTGATTTTCCTGCGAAACAGATGCCACCTTAAAATCTTTCTTTTTTACACACAAAATTCACGACCCGAGCGGTCGCATGTTCCAGTTTAAATTTCAACAGTAAAAACTGTGCCCTGAAAGTGATCTTTTGGGCTGGATGTATCTCTCAACCATTTTGGATGATTACTCACGCTATATCATTGCCTGGAAACTGTGCACCACCATGAAGACCAGTGATGTCACTGAACAAAGATCAACGAGAGATTCATCGCAAAATATTTTGCACGACTTGCATACCAGCAGAGATATTTTAAAAATTCTCAATTTACTCCGCATATCGATATACAGATGCTTTGAAAAAGCCTAATATCCCAGCGATTTCCGACATCCCAATCCCCTGAGACATTAGCTGTTGGATTTCACCTGTTTTCAGTTTTGCTGTTGGTGTCCTTCCAAATCGTTTTCCAGCAGCCCGTGCATTTGCAATACTGTCTCGTTGACGTTCCAACATCGTTTCACTATCCGTCGTCACAAACACTAATTCAAAAAACGCCTCTTACTGACGTTGCAATATCGCAAGAGGATCTGCAAATAGCGCTGTGGGACCAACCTGCTGGAGATATTCTGCCAGTTCTTCAGTGGCGGCGGTGATACGGATGTTGCTGCCAAACATGCTTTTTCTGATCTCTCCCCTCAAGCCCTTTCCAATAGCCTCCTTTGCCGCTTTCTGCGACAACAGCCACAGCTGAAGACGGCCCTTTTCAGTGATTTGATAACGAACCAGAAAATATGGCGTTTTTTCACCATTAGGGAGTTTTCCGGTTTTTTCCAGTTCCCTGACATTTAGAAACGAATGGTTGTCGATCTGGGACGAAAAGAGAGAAAAGCGACTCCATTCGCCGCCATTTTTGTTGTTGAATGAAACTGCAACGCCATCCATCTCTCCGCCTTTTCCGGGCAAAATATGGAAATAACCTTTTTCTTTTGCCGATACTGGAACCCATGTTCCAATAAGATAGGTGTCAACCTTTGCTTCGTCGACATGCGATAAGGGATTAATGGAGGTTGGAACACACGCCGTAGACAAGAGGCTGGCAAAAACAACAATGCAAAAGCTCAAAAACCGATTTTTCACCATAACGTTTCTTTTCTCCTCCAATACATTTCACGAACATCCGAGAGTTTCACTGATGAAACAGCTATTTTGCGTTTGCACATCTTCCGTCATGTGCTTTTTAAACCTAGCTCACTCATCGAATGCAGTCATTCATATAGGTCTTGCTATTGCACCCACCAACTGGCTTCCATTTTGGCCACTGAAAGCCTATCCAAAACAGTTTCATAGGGACAACCTTAGCACGACGAGCCTGAAATAATCACTGTTCATGGCACTTTTCGGTTGAATACAGCTCGTGTGTGACGCGGCAGCTATTTGTAAAGTGTGGTGATTGCGAAAAGCTGCTTACTGCGAGCTGGTCAAAAAGCAAAACAGGCAAAAAATATCCCTACTATCATTGTTACAACAAAGAGTGTGTCAGCTGTCGCAAGTCTATCCCGCGCGATAAAATGGAAAGTGATTTTGAAGCTATCCTCCGAGCCATGCAACCCGCTGAGAACCTGTACAAAATCACCTCAGCGATGTTTAAATCTGCATGGGCGCAACGTCTGGCACAAGCCAAGCAGTTGGCAGTATCTGTCAAACGCGACCTGAACAAAACCGACAAGCAGATTGACCTGTTTCTGGATCGTATTGTTGAAGCTGAAAACCCATCAGTCATCAACGCCTATGAAAAGAAGATCGCTTTACTGGAAAAACAAAAGCTGGTTATGGCTGAAAAACTGGAAAAACAGGGCAAACCACAACACGCCTACGACGATTTGTTCGAACTCGCTTTGAAATTCCTCTCAAACCCTTGGAAACTATGGGCTTCTGGCGAAATTAACCTTGCGCAAAACAGTGCTTAGACTGGCCTTTGCAGAGCGAATGGCATATAGCCGCAATGAGGGTTTTCGAACCCCGCAAGTGTCTGTTCCATTTAGGTTTTTAAGTGGAATTACGAATGATTGTGAGATGGTGCACCGGGGAGGATTCGAACCCCCGACCCCCTGATTCGTAGTCAGAAGTTGTTGGTTTTCATATATTCCCATACGATCACAAATACTGTAGTATTTCAGCATGTTATAGGATATGCTATACACATATCTACTCATACAAACACCGCATTACACACACGATTTTCGAGCCTAAAAAGAGCCTAACGTGAAACTGACCGACCTTCTGATAAAGAAATTGAAGGCCCCAACAACGGGTCAGAAGACCTATTATGATGATACATTAGCAGGATTCGGTCTGCGGGTATCACAAGGTGGTTCTAAGTCATTTGTGATTGTGTATGGGGAAAAGCGCAAACGTAAAACATTGGGTCGCTATCCTGCAATGACACTTGCCAACGCTCGTGTTGAGGCAAAGAAGGTGCAAGGTGAAGTTCTGTCGGTAGTTATCGTTGGAAACGGGTTACCAGCCATGCACTTTGATGAAGCCCGCGAATGCTTTCTTTCAGACAGCAAGGTGCGTACGAAACCCAAAACGTTTGAAGAATATGACCGGCTGCTTCGAAAACACTTTTCATACAATAAACAACTTGTTGAGATCACCCGCCAAGATATCATGGCAGCAGTCGCAGTGCTTTCCAAAAAACCATCGGTTGAGCAACATGCCTTTGTTGCAATTCGGACCATGATGAATTGGTGTGTACGTCATGGTTTGCTACATCACTCTCCAGTTCCCATGATGCGATACAAAACAACCTCACGCACTCGAACGCTTGACGACGACGAATTGCGCGCGGTATGGCAACGAGCAGAAGAAATAGGCTATCCCTATGGCAAGATCGTTCAACTTCTTATTCTCACCGGTCAGAGACGCGGGGAAATTACTGGTTTGCGGCGCAATTGGATAAATGACGACCTGATTGTTTTTCCAACTGGTTTCACAAAAAACAAACGCGAACACCGATTGCCAATTGGCACACTTACCAAACAGCTCATTGATGAAATACCGGACAAGGGTAACCTTTTGTTTCCATCCCGATATTCAGACCATACCTGTTTCAATAGCTGGTCTAAATCAAAACGCCAATTTGACGAACCGCTCGACTTGCCACCATACACACTCCACGACCTCAGGCGCACCTATAGCTCCAACCTTGCCAAGCTTGGGGTACCAATCCATGTGACTGAAAAACTTCTCAATCACGTATCTGGGTCAATTTCTGGCGTCGCAGCCATATATAATCGGCACGCATACATAGAAGAAATGCATGAGGCTACGTTGAGGCACGAGGCGTTTCTTATTGAATTGAAAACGCAATAATTATTCCATGATGTTATCAGCGAAAAATCGAGATATGCCACGGCGCCCATCTATGATGGTCACAATTGTCACTTCGTTTTCACTCTGGTCATACCAATAAAAAACAAGATGATTTCGAACGAAAAGTGCACGATACCGTTCATTGTATTGAAAACTTTGCCGTGGAAAATCTGCAAGACGTTGTCAACTTAACATTTTTACAACCTATTCGCGAATGATTAGCCTCAAAAA
>DAOUPT010000008.1 GCA_030626025.1 Anderseniella sp.
AAGATCTCGACAATCAGCTGATTTTTGCCGGGCATAATGCCTATAAGGCAGGCGATGACCCGTTTTATCGCGATGAACACGGCAATGTGTTTATTCCCACCGTAAAGCAGCTAATCGAGCGCCTACTGACCGGCAACTAGATTCAACATCTAACTCGCCAATGCTCGCGTCGCATTGGCAATCACCAGTTCTTCATTGGTTGCCACCACATGGACACTAATCCTGGATCCGCCAGCACTGATCGTTTTCGCATGTTCGGCATTTGCAGTTTCATCAATTTCGATGCCAAGCCAAGAAAGCTGTCGACAAATTTTCTGTCGTACCATTGCTGAATTCTCACCAATTCCGGCGGTAAAGACAATCGAATCCAAACCCTCCATCGCTGCTGCATGAGAGGCAAACTCAAGGGCGGCTTTATAGCAGAATAAGTCAATGGCTTCGGCAGCCCGTGGGTCGGGGCTCTCCTGCAACTCGCGCATGTTGTTGCTGATGCCTGATACACCCAATAGGCCGGACTCGCGATAGAGCAGATGGTGGACTTCATCAACACTCATACCAAGTTGCTGAACCAGATGTAGCACCGCCCCTGCATCAAGAGTGCCCGAACGCCGCCCCATCATCAAGCCGTGCAGGGCGGTAAATCCCATCGAGGTGGCAACGCTCTGGCGATTTTTCATGGCGCAAATACTAGCTCCATTACCAAGATGGGCGACAATTACCCTGCCCTCAGCCTTACAACCGGGAAGGTCAGTCAGCACACCAGCGATATATTCATAAGACAAGCCGTGAAAGCCATAACGGATAATCCCGGCATCGCTTAACTTGTGCGGCAAACCAAACAATTGCGCCAAACGCGGCTGAGTCCGGTGAAAGCTGGTGTCAAAACAAGCCACTTGAACAATATCAGATGCCCGCTTTGAAATCGCCGTAACCGCAGCCAGATTATGCGGCTGATGCAACGGGGCCAGCGGCGTCAAATCTTCCATTTGTTTAAAGGTCTCAGACGTAATAACCACCGGCCCGTCAAACACCTGCCCGCCATGCACAACCCGATGCCCGACCGCGACAACGTTTAAACCACTGTGCTCACTGGCGAGCCAGTCAAGCAACCCCTGCACCAACTCCCCATGCCCGGCATCACCATCAAGGTTTTGCAATGCCGTTTCATCCAGCGCCGCACCAGCCGCATCAAAAGCCACAAAATCCGGCGCCCGCCCGATACCACTAACCTTGCCCCGAATAAGTGGTATTTCACCACCGGAACTCATCGGATAAAGCGCAAACTTTATACTTGATGAGCCAGAGTTAATTACCAGAACTGCGTCAGTCATGGATCATCCCGATTTTTGCAGCCTCACTCCCAATCGCGAATATCGACAAACCGACCTTCCAGCGCCGCAGCAGCGGCCATGGCTGGGGATACCAGATGGGTGCGGCCTTTAAAGCCCTGACGGCCTTCGAAATTGCGGTTTGAAGTAGAGGCGCAGCGTTCGCCCGGCGCCAATTTGTCGGGATTCATAGCAAGGCACATGGAACAGCCCGGTTCGCGCCATTCAAATCCGGCATCGGTGAATATCTTGTCGAGGCCTTCTTCTTCAGCTTGCGCTTTGACCGGACCAGACCCCGGCACCACCATGGCACTGACACTGCCCGCAACCTTGCGACCACCGATCATTGCCGCTGCAGCGCGCAGATCTTCTATACGGCCATTGGTACAGGAACCGATAAACACCCGGTCAATTTTTACATCACTGATATTTTCACCGGCATTCAAACCCATATACTCAAGCTTGCGTTCAACTGCGGCCCGGCGGGTTTCATCATCAATGCTTGCCGGGTCCGGCACCTGACCGGTAATCGCCAGCACATCCTCAGGGCTGGTGCCCCAGGTCACCAGCGGTGGCAGCGCGCCTGCATCAAGGGTGATTTCCTTGTCAAAATGCGCCCCATCATCAGTTTTCAACGTTTTCCAATAAGCAACCGCCTTGTCCCAGTCAGCACCCTTTGGTGATTTGGGTCGGCCTTTGAAATATTCAAAGGTTTTTTCATCAGGCGCAATCATTCCGGCCCGCGCTCCACCTTCGATGGTCATATTACAAACCGTCATCCGTCCTTCCATCGACAATGCTTCAATCGCCTCACCAGCAAATTCGATCACATAACCGGTGCCGCCAGCGGTACCGATTTCACCAATGATGGCCAGAATGATATCTTTGGCTGTCACGCCTTCATGCAGCACCCCGTTAACAGTCACCCGCATGTTTTTCGCTTTGGTCTGAATAAGCGTCTGGGTCGCCAGAACATGCTCAACTTCCGAGGTGCCAATACCGTGAGCCAGCGCCCCGAACGCCCCGTGAGTAGAGGTATGACTGTCGCCGCAAACAATAGTCGTTCCCGGCAATGTAAAACCCTGCTCGGGCCCAATGATATGCACCACACCCTGACGCTCATCATGCTCGGAATAATACTCAATGCCAAATTCAGCCGCATTGGCCGCCAGCGCATCAACCTGTATTTTCGCCTCCGGATCAGAAATCCCGACGCTGCGGTCCGTGGTCGGCACATTATGATCAACCACAGCCAGCGTTTTTTCAGGCGAATGGACCTTGCGACCAGACATCCGCAAACCTTCAAAAGCCTGCGGACTGGTCACTTCATGCACCAGATGGCGGTCAATATACAAAAGACAGGTTCCATCCTCTGCCTTATGAGCCAGATGATCATCCCAGATTTTGTCATAAAGAGTACGCGGCGCCATAAAACTGTCCTTTTGAAAAAACGTATTGTCAGCATCATTTAGCGCGTATCAAAACAAAACAAAAGCCTTTCATTGCCCCATCACATTACCGCCGCTTTTAGCGCTGAAAAACAACCCATGAAAATCATCACCACATCCGCCCTGGCCGCTCTCACACTGCTTTCAGTTTCACCCGCCAGGGCTGCTGCCAGAGTTGCTGCCAGGGCTCCTGATTGTCAGCAAATAACTTTCGAGCTAAATCGCTACATCATTTGCACGGCAAATCTTAAAACCGACCGACTCGAGCTTCATCTCAAAGATGACAAGCAACAGGTTTTGGGCTCATTTTCAGCTTTGCAACAACACCTGACCAAACGGGGCCGCAAACTGGTTTTTGCTTTCAATGCCGGTATGTATCATCCAGCCAGAAACCCCGTCGGCCTGTTTGTTTCAGAAGGCAAACAAACCGCATCCATCAAAATAGGCTACGGCACAGGTAACTTTTCACTAAAACCCAACGGTGTATTTTATATTCAAAACAACAAAGCCGCAGTCGAAGAAACCGGCACATTCGTTTCCAACAACAGAAAGCCAAACCTTGCCACCCAATCAGGCCCGATGCTGTTGATCAACAACAACATACACCCGAAATTTCAACGCGATTCTTCTTCAAGAAAAATCCGCAATGGTGTCGGTGTAAGGCAAGACGGCAAAACCATACTCTTTGCCCTCGCCCTCAACCCGGTCAATTTCCACACCTTCGCCCGCCTCTTCCGCGATCAGCTAAAAACCCCAAACGCCCTTTATCTCGACGGCACAATTTCCCAAATCCATAGCCCGCACGTTGGGCGCAGCGATACGGGAACTCATATGGGGCCGATGATCGGGGTTACAGCACCACTCAACTAAAACAGCAGCTACCGAATCCGGTAAGACCTGTGACAAGCATTGCAGTTTTCAGTTACCTGCTGCAACGCCCGGTAGACTTTGCGTTGCGTGTCCTTGCCCGGATTAAGCTCAGCATCCTGTGCGACAATAATAAAACGGCTGGCTGCCCGGTGCATTTGTGTCCCGATTGCCCCCATTTCTTTCGGCATAAATTTGCCCAAATGCGCCGCCCCATGCAGTGAAAGCGATGACATGCCAAGGCGTTTTTCAGCAATTTCTGCCGCCTTGTCGCTTCTGCCTTCGGCCAACTCTTCAAGGATTTCTTCAAGCGCCACCAGATGATCGCGCATATTGGACAGCATGTGCTGCTGCATCATCTCAGGCAACTTCACCAGTTCACGGACATCTTCCTGCGCCGCCACCGAGCCCGTTGCAAGAAGCATCCCCACAACCAACCCTGTAAACTTTTTTCCCAATAGCCTCATTATTTCTGGTCCTTTGACATTGTGCTACCTGCTGTAGGCCAGAGCTTGCCTCATCCAGCTCACTTGCTATATGATCACTATCATGTCGACAAATTTCATCGAACAAATGCTCACAAAGGCCGTGCGCTGGCGCCCGATTGCTCAAGGATCTTTTCTGTTTCACCGCAATGATCTGGTCCGATACATTTTTGCAGTCGAAAAAGGCATCATTGAACTGGTCCGCACCCAATCAAACGGATCCCAAATCGTCCTGCAACGCGCCCATCATCACACGGTCCTTGCCGAAGCCTCACTCAATTCGCAAACTTATCACTGTGATGCGGTTGCCGTTGCACCTTCAGTGGTTTTCGCCTTACCCAAACCAGACTTCCTGAAGCACCTTCGTAATGACAACTCATTTTCAGAACTCTGGTCTTCCCATTTGGCAGGGCAAATACAGGCCGCCCGATACCGATGCGAAATTCTGACGATGAAAACCGTTGCCGATCGTCTTGATGCCTGGCTGGATTGGCACAGTAATAACCTGCCCCCTAAGGGTGAATGGAAAAGCATCGCAGTCCAAATCGGCGTCAGCCCGGAAGCGCTCTATCGCGAACTGGCCAAGCGGCGATCACAATAAAAAAGGCCGGGGAAAATCCCGGCCTTTTCAAATCTACAATGTCAGACAAGCATTTAGTCGTCTTTGGCAGCCTTATCAGCAGCTGCTTGATCGACTTTGGCCCGCGGTGCTTTACCGGCCATCAATTCTTTGGCTTGCTCAATCCACTCTTCGCGGTCGATACGGCCTTTAAGATCGAGTTTGGCGTCATAATCAGCAACATCATCGGCTGACCATGCAGCGATTTGTTTGAAGCTTTTGATACCTTCACCTGCCAGTTTTTTAGCCAGCACATCACCAACACCTGAAATCAGGGAAATATCATCAACTGAAACTTCAGCGACAGTATCTTCAATAACCTTGGCATTGTCTTTTTTAACCTGACTGCGTTGCTTTTCAGCAATACGAGCACGTTTACCGGTCAGGGCACGAAGATAATACAACTTGGCCCGACGTACTTTGCCGTAGCGCAGAACAGTTACGCCTTCAACAAGTGGAGAATAGACCGGAAATACCCGTTCCACACCTTCACCATAAGACATTTTGCGCACTGTGAAGTTTTCATGGATGCCACCGCCTGAGCGGGCAATCACAACGCCTTCGTAATTTTGCACCCGTGAGCGTTCGCCTTCACGAATACGCACAGCAACAACAACCGTGTCACCGGGACCGAAGTCTGGAAGTTCGCGTTGGGCATTGATTTTGGCAGCCTGTTCGGCTTCCAATTGGCCAATAATATTCATCGTCTCATGTCCTTGGAATAAATCTTTGCGCGCTTTGTAACGCTTTTGGGGAAAATTGCAACTGTTGTCTTGGTTTTGTGACATTTTACTTTCCAGCATTTTGTCACACAGTAAACCGTTTATTCTTTACTTTTTTCAATCAAATCGGGTCTGCGCCGAGCTGTTAATTCCTGCGATTTCTCTTTTCGCCATTTTTCAATCGCGCCATGATCACCAGACAGCAGAACCGGGGGAATTTCTCTTCCCTCCCATTCGCGTGGTTTGGTATAATGCGGGTGTTCCAGCATTCCATTTTCAAAACTCTCATCCAGCTCAGAAAGATCAGAGCCCATAACACCGGGCAACAGCCTGATAATCGCATCGAGCAAAACAATTGCTGCCGGTTCACCACCAGAGAGCACATAATCGCCAATGCTGACTTCCTGCAAGCCACGCGCCTCAATCACCCGCTCATCGACGCCCTCAAACCGCCCGCAGACAATGACCGCACCGGGACCCAGAGCCAGATCACGCACCATTGCCTGATCAAGCTGTTTTCCGCGCGGTGACATAAGTAGTTTTGGCCGCTCATCGGCCTTAGGGTCATCGGCAACTTCGTCAATTGCCCTGGCCAGAACATCGGCTTTCAACACCATGCCCGGACCACCACCCGCGGGCGTATCATCAACCACATGATGCTTGCCAGTGGCAAAATCGCGGATTTGATGCACATCCAGTGCCCAGTCACCACGTTCTAATGCACGCCCGGCAAGAGACACCCCAAGGGACCCGGGAAACATTTCCGGATAAAGCGTTAAAACACTGGCGCGAAAGGACATGTAACTATTCCTCTTTGCCACTAGTGGCATCACCATTAGTGGTATCGGCCAACAGCCAGTCTGGTGGGTCAATCACCACAAAGCCACCGACCATATCAACCACCGGCACCGTTGCCTCATTGAACGCCAGCAACTCGGTCTTTTTGCGCCCGTCAAATTCGATTTCCAGCAAATCACCAGCACCAAAATTGACCACATCAACCACTTTACCGATGACGACATCATCATCGCGCTTTACCGCTAAACCGACCAGGTCAGCAAAATAGAACTCGCCATCTTCAGCCTCAGGCAATACTTCGCGCTCGATTTTCAGCTCAAGCCCCTTGAGGGCCTCAGCCGCATCACGACCCGAAACACCTTCAAACCGCACCAGAAAGACATCCTTGTGCGGTTGCAATTGTGTTATCTCCAGCCGCTTTCCCGTTTCGCCCAGCAACAACGGACCATAATCGCCAATCGCATAAGGATCTTGGGTAAAGCTTTTGACTTTCACCATGCCGCCAACACCATGAACGCCGGTGATAACACCAAGCACCACCAGCCGTTCACTTTGTTTACTCATGGCCAAAAAGCCTTAGCTTGCTGCTTCTTCAGTCGCAGCTTCTTCAGCAGGGGCCTCTTCGGCCGGAGCCTCTTCAGCAGGTGCATTGGCAGCTTCTTCGGCAGCAGCTTTTGCAGCTTCTGCTTCGGCAGCGGCTGCTTCTTCCGCTGCAGCTTTGGCATCAGCCGCCGCAGCTTCACGATCCAGACGTTTCTGGCCAGGCTTGCCCTTGTTGGGGTTATTGCGAGCTTCGCGCTTCATCAGGCCTGCAGCATCAAGAAAACGTGCAACCCGGTCGGTTGGCAACGCACCAACGCTGAGCCAATGCTTGACACGGTCTTCGATCAAACGCACCCGGTTTTCATCATCTTTGTTGAGCATCGGATTGTAAGTACCGACTTTTTCCACATAACGACCATCGCGTGGTGAAGTCACATCAGCCACAACAATGCGATAATAAGGACGTTTTTTAGAGCCGCCACGGGCCAGTCTGATTTTAAGTGCCATTTTATTTAGTTCTCCAATTAAATTTAGTAGTGTTCAGATCTCAGATTTCAGCAGGATTTGGGTGCCGGTAAACACCAGCCTCCTCACCCCACAAAATTATGTTTCGTTCGTGTGTCGCACCCAGTCGTTCCGCAACTTTTTTGGATGCAAAATTCTTTTTAGAAATCAGGCTGATCGCTGTGTCCCAACCCAAATCCTCATAAGCATGCTTGCGAACCCGCAAAGCAGCTTCAGTTACAAACCCTTTACCAGTCGCAGCGGGTAAAAGCGTCCAACCAATTTCGCGTTCAGGCCAACCTTCGGGAAACCATAAACCTGTCCAGCCAACAAAACCGCCAGTTGCTTTTTCTTCCACTGCAAAAAAGCCATAGCCACGCAAGAACCAATGACCTGCCAGCGCCGCAAACCGCCGCCATGCAGTATCACGATCACAGGTCCCGCCAATAAAACGCATGTGCTCTTCATCGCACATCATTTCAGCCAGCGGCTCAAAATCTTCGTTGCGAAATTGACGAAGCTTCAAACGATCTGTTTCAAGTTCGGTAATCATCGCTTCTTTTTGCCTCCCCCAGAACCACCAAGGCCGGGAAGACCTTTAGGCAAACCACCGCCAAGACCGGGCAGTCCACCCAATCCGGGCAAACTTCCACCACCAAGCCCCGGCAACCCTTTGGGTGCAGAAACCCCTTTAGCCATATCTTGTAATTCCGGCGGTAAACTGGCCGGATCCATGCCGCCAAGTTCAGCCTGCATTTTTTCAAGTTCAGCCGGACTGGGCATACCGCCGCCACCAAGACCAAGGCCGCCCATCATACGAGACATCATGCCTTTGCTGTTGCCCATCTTTTTCATCATTACAGACATTTGCTTGTGCATTTTAACCAGCTGGTTGATTTCCTGCACCTTGGTACCAGAACCCGCAGCAATACGCTTTTTGCGCGATGCATTGAGCATTTTAGGAAATTGGCGTTCTTTGGCTGTCATCGATGATATAATCGCCAATTGATGAACCAGAATGGAATCATCCAGATTGGCACCATCCATCTGCTTTTTGATTTTGCCCATGCCCGGCAACATGCCCATGACGCCTGACATGCCGCCAAGTTTTTGCATTTGCTTGAGCTGTTCGGCCAGATCTTCAAGGCCGAACGTGCCCTTCTTCATCCGGGCAGCAATTTTGTTGGCTTTATCAACATCAATGGTCTGGGCTGCTTTTTCAACCAGCGAAACCACATCGCCCATGCCTAAAATACGATTGGCAATCCGTTCCGGGTGAAAGTCTTCAAGCCCTTCAAGCTTTTCACCGGTGCCCATCAACTTGATCGGCTTACCGGTTACCGCCCGCATGGAAAGCGCCGCACCACCGCGACCATCACCATCAATCCGGGTCAGCACAATACCGCTGACACCCACTTGCTCGTTAAAGCTCTTGGCCAGATTAACTGCATCCTGTCCAGTCAGAGCATCAGCCACCAGCAGGGTTTCATGGGGCTTGGCAACTTCACGGATCGCCTCAACCTCGGCCATCAATTCTTCATCAATATGAAGACGGCCAGCGGTGTCGAGAATGATCACATCATAGCCACCAGTCCGGGCTTCTTTCATCGCCCTGACGGTAATTTCTACCGGTTTTTGACCGGCAACAATCGCAACCGTGTCAACGCCGATTTGCTCACCCAAAATCGCCAATTGTTCCTGCGCGGCAGGCCGATAGACGTCAAGCGACACCATCAAAACTTTTTTGTTGTCACGCTCTTTCAAGCGTTTGGCGATTTTGGCAGAGGTGGTTGTCTTGCCTGAACCCTGCAAACCAACCATCAAAATCGGCACCGGCGGCTCGGCATTCAGGCTCAGCGGTTCAGCGTCACCACCAAGCACCTCGACCATCACATCATTGACAATTTTAACAACCATCTGGCCCGGGGTGACAGATTTCACCACATTGCGACCAATCGCTTCTGCTTTTACCCTCTCAACAAAGCCGCGCACCACTTCAAGGGCCACATCGGCCTCAATCAGCGCCCGTCGCACCTCACGCATGGCCGCATCAACATCACTTTCACTAAGCGCACCACGCCCGGTAAGTGAGTCAAATATGCCAGAGAGGCGGTCTTGTAAGGTTTCAAACATGGAATTCTCGCGTAATTATTTTCGACTTCCGATCGACTATACACCAATGGCACCCGTGGGCGAAACTCGCTGACGGATGGAGACTTCCTTACCTCCCGCTCACAACTATTAAAGATGAGATTGTGTAAGGCTGCCCAAAGACGTGATGTGTCATTTGGAAATCGCGGTGTTCATAGGCTTTTTAGGGGTTGGTGTCAATGGCGCCTCAAGCTACACTGTTCGCCAATACATTTCAAACCACAAAAAAAGCCGCCCTCATCACGAAAGCGGCTTTCTTTAATTCACATCAGCTAACCGGCGAACCGGTTGCCAAAAGGCGTTATGCTGCTGAGATGTTGTCTACAGCAGTTTTGCCTGAGCGTTCGTCAACTTTTGTGTCGTAAGATACTTTTTGACCTTCTGACAGGCTGCTCATGCCGCAGCGCTCAAGCGCAGTTGCGTGAACAAAAACATCGTTGCCACCAGCTTCTGGTGCAATAAAGCCGTAGCCTTTTTGATCGTTGTAGAACTTAACAGTACCGGTTTCCATGGAGAAATTCCTTTTTGTTTCCATGTTATACATAAAGACCTGACCCTGCATTGGCGCAGGAAAAAGCCCAATTTGTCGATTTTGAAGGAAGTTCTAAACGTGCGTCTAATAGTTCAAGGCGTAGTGGCATAGGTAGTCCGACGAAATTCGATTGCATGCACATAGCCTTTTTTTGACCAAATGACAAGGGCCAGCCTGCAAACAGCCTTAAAACTCACATTTACACCGAAACTCAGGCCCGGTTAAACCCACGCAAAATATACGTTGTGATCATTGCCAGCAGAAAAATAATCAGGGCAATAGCCGCGATCGGGAACAGGCCCGATGACAAAAAATCGCCCACTTTCGGACCACAAACAGTAAAAAGTTCCTTGATCGGTCGCCAGAGCCAGGCCACAAGAAACCCGACGATCAGCCCGGTCAGCAAGCGACCGGTGCCGCGCGAGGAAAGCTCTTCTTTACCGCCATAGGGTGAAAACATGATGCCCGCTCCCCAACCCAGCACGGCGGCGGTTGTGCCGGCCAAAAGCAGGGCCGGGCGCACTTGGGCTGGCATGCCTGAAACGAAATAACCGATTGCCAGCACCGCCCCTGTGACCATCGCCAGTGTCAACCAGACATCCAGCCAACCAGTACCAGATCGGCGCCTAACCGCCATTTTTCGAGAGTCGTTTGCGTCCCCGGATTGCGACATATCCATGTCTCCCAACCATTATTCTGTAAAACTCGGATCCGCATCCACTTGTAATACTAACGGTAAAACACGCTTGTGTTGAGTCAATTTTTCCGCAATTGCCATTAGCGTTAACGCCGCAAAATTCAGTGGAGAATACACCGAAAAATACCGCGGAGAAGTGTCGGAGAACAGCCTGGAGCAGGCGGAATAGCTGCTGGAACAACAACAACTATGGCATTTATTCCGCAAAACCACTATATAGCAGCCCATGAACAACTCGATTACACATTTTCGCAAAATGAACGGTCTCGGCAATGATTTTATTGTCCTTGATCACCGCATTAACGGCTTCAAAATCACCGACGATTTTGTCCGCGCTGTGGCTGATCGCGACACCGGTATCGGTTGCGACCAATTGATTATCATGACCCCGTCTAAAGTTGCCGACACCCGGATGCGCATCTGGAACAATGCCGGTGGCGAAGTGGAATCCTGTGGCAATGCCACCCGCTGCATCGCCGATATTCTGTTCAAGGAAACCGGCAAGGATACTGTGCTGGTTGACACCACCGGCGGCCTGTTGATTTGCACCACGGCTGAAAATGACATGATCACCGTTGATATGGGAGAGCCCAAATTCGACTGGCAGGACATTCCCTTGTCCGAGGAGTTTTACGACACCACCGGCATTGAATTGCAAATCGGCCCGATTGATGATCCATTGCTGCATACCCCCTCTGTGGTCAATGTCGGCAACCCCCATGCTATTTTCTGGGTCGAAGATGTTGAAGGCTATGACCTGGCCCGCACCGGCCCGCTGCTGGAGATGCATCCGATCTTCCCTGAAGGGGCAAATATTTCACTGGCCAAAGTTACCAATACTGAACAGGGTGATCACATCACCTTAAAAGTCTGGGAACGCGGCGCCGGTTTGACCCGGGCTTGTGGCACCGGCGCCTGCGCTGCAGCAGTGTGTGCTGCACGCAAGGAACTCACCGATCGCAAAGTCACGGTCTCACTTCCCGGCGGTGATCTGGAAATCGAATGGCGCTCCCATGACGACCACATCCTGATGACCGGCCCGGTGACCTATGATTTCGAAGGCTCCCTGCCCGATCATTTTTTCACCAGCGCGGCCTGAATAATGGCCGGCTCGCAAGTCATAACCTTTGGTTGCCGTCTCAATTCATTTGAATCAGAGATCATGCAAAACCATGCCCAAAATTCTGACATGGATAACACCATCATTTTCAACACCTGCGCTGTAACCGCTGAGGCCCAGCGGCAGGCCCGGCAGGCCATTCGCCGGGCAAAACGTGAAAACCCTGACGCCAATATCATCGTCACCGGCTGCGCTGCACAAATTGATGCCACAAGCTTTGCTGAAATGACCGAGGTCAATCTGGTTCTCGGCAATGAAGAAAAACTGCAAGCCCAAAGCTATAGCCAAATCGATTTCGGTCTCGACAATGAGGAAAAAATTCAGGTCAACGACATTATGTCAGTTACCGAAACCGCGCCGCAACTGATTGACGGTTTTGGCGAACGCTCCCGGGCTTTCGTCCAAATTCAAAACGGCTGCGATCACCGCTGCACCTTTTGCATCATACCGTTCGGTCGCGGTAATTCGCGTTCGGTGCCATCGGGTGAAATTATCGCCCAGATCAATCGTCTGGTCGACAACGGCTATAAAGAAGTCGTGCTGACCGGTGTCGACATAACCGCTTACGGGTCCGACCTTCCCGGTAATCTGACATTGGGCAAGCTGGTGCAAAAACTGCTCAAAGCGGTTCCCGACCTTGCCCGCCTGCGCCTGTCCTCAATCGATTCTGTAGAGATTGATGATGCCCTGATCGATGCCATCAGTAATGAACAACGGCTGATGCCCCATATTCATTTGTCATTGCAAGCCGGTGACAACATGATCCTCAAACGGATGAAGCGCCGCCATTCCCGCGAGCATTCACTGGAATTCTGCCAGCAATTGAAAAAGGCCCGCAAAGACATCGTTTTTGGTGCCGATCTGATTGCCGGTTTCCCGACCGAAACCGATGAGATGTTTGAAAACACCCTGGCACTTGTCGATCAATGTGACCTGACCTATTTGCACGTCTTTCCCTATTCGCCACGCCCGAACACCCCGGCAGCCCGTATGCCACAAGTCAACGGACGCATCATTCGCGACCGCGCCGCCCGCCTTCGTGCTGCCGGTGCGCTACGGCTGGAGCGATTTCTTGAACGCCAGACCGGCACCATTTGCTCGGCCCTGATTGAAACAGAAACGACCGCCCGCAGCGAACATTTCGCCCCAATCAAACTACAAGATGAAAACCTTCCCTCTAGCGCGGTTGGCGCTATTTTAAATGTCAAAATCACCGGCACGGCAAACGGCAAATTACAAGGTCATGCGGCACCATGAGTGAAAAGAAAAAAGGCGGCTTTTTCAAACGCCTGTTCAACCGGATAAAAGGCAAACCGGCACAAGAAGAAACAGATGAGACAATTCCTGAGGACCAGGCAGCACTGGAAGCACCACAGGAACAAGACACATCGCTGACTACTGAACAATTGCCGGAACCCGAAGTTCAGCCCGAACCAGAGCCGGAACCCGAGGTTCAACCCGAGCCAGAGCCGGAACCCGAGGTTCAACCCGAGCCAGAACCGGAACCTGAGGTTCAACCCGAACCAGAGCCGGAACTTGAGGTTCAACCCGAACCAGAGCCGGAACCCGAGGTTCAACCCGAGCCAGAACCAGAGCCGGAACCTGAGGTTCAGCCAGAACCGGAACCTGCCGCATCAAGCAAAAAAGGTTGGTTTGGCCGCCTTCGCTCCGGCCTTGCCAAATCCTCAAATGCCCTAACCAGCGGCATTACCAGTGTTTTCACCAAGCGCAAGCTTGATGCCGATACCATTCAGGATTTTGAGGACATTCTCATTCAGGCCGATCTTGGCATTGATATGGCCACGCGGATTACTGAAAAAGTTTCCAAGGGACGTTTTGACAAGGAAATCGACCCACAGGAAATCAAACAGATTCTGGCCGATGAAATCACCGCTGTGCTTAAACCGGTTGAAATTCCCTTCACCTTTGATGAAAGCCAAAAACCCTTCGTCATTCTGGTGGTTGGCGTTAACGGGGCTGGCAAAACCACAACCATCGGCAAGTTGGGTGCCATTGCAACCAATGAGGGTTTTTCCGTTACCGTGGCCGCTTGCGACACCTTCCGGGCCGCCGCCGTTGAGCAACTCAAAGTCTGGGGTCAGCGTATCGGTGCTGACGTTGTATCAGCGCCAACCGGAGCCGATGCTGCCGGTCTTGCCTTTGATGCCCAGAAACAGGCTACACAATCGGGCAGTGACATTTTGATCATTGATACCGCCGGTCGCCTGCAAAATAAAGCCGACCTGATGGCCGAACTGGAAAAAATCGTCCGGGTTCTAAAAAAACAGGATGATGGCGCTCCCCATGCGGTGCTTTTGGTACTCGATGCCACAACCGGTCAGAATGCAGTGACCCAGACCGAAATATTTGCTAAAATCGCCGGGGTGACCGGCATCATCATGACCAAGCTTGATGGCACTGCTCGCGGTGGTATTCTGGTTGCCATTGCCGAGAAATTCAAACTGCCCATCCATGCCATTGGCGTTGGTGAACAAATTGACGATTTTCAACCCTTTGACGCGGACGCCTTTGCCCGCGCAATCGCAGGACTCGATGACGAATGAACCAATCGGCTGAACAAATAAGCGCTGAACGAAAAATGCCCGGTGGCCTCAAAGCCCTACTCGAATTTGGCCCATTACTGGCGTTTTTTGTCGCTTTCAAATTTGCTGATATTTTTACCGCCACACTGGTCATCATGATTACCACACCAATTGCCCTGGCAATAACCTGGTTCATCACCCGCAAACTGTCGATCATGCCGATTGTTACCCTGGTTCTGATTGCAGTATTTGGCGGATTGACTTTGTATCTGAAAGACCCGGTATTTATCCAGATCAAAGTCACCATCATCAATTGCCTGTTTGCCGCAATACTGCTTGGCGGTTGGCTGGTCAAAAAACCATTGCTGAAATTTGTTTTTGGCGAAGCCATGAACCTTGATGAAACCGGTTGGCGAAAATTGACCCTGAACTGGGGATTGTTCTTTTTGGCCATCGCGATCGCCAATGAGATCATCCGACAATATGTCAGCATGGACACCTGGGTGACCTATAAAACATTTGGCATTCTACCTCTGACTTTCATTTTTGCCATGTCGCAAATGCCTCTCATGCAGCGCCATATGATACCCGAAGATGAAGAAAAAAGCTAAATTCATCACTGCTCAGGTCAGGGCCTGTTGACAATTCTGGTCACATTCTCACAAAATGTCAAAAAATCATTTGAACAATCTTCCACAACCTTTACGGTAGCGTCGGTAATTCGGGGAAGAGAGAACACTATTCGCAACCAGTAAGAGTTAGGTCTTCATTGGCGCGTAAGCCATGTCCCCAAAGTGATGCGAACAAAACGATGTGGTACAAATGGTAGAATCAACAATCGTCAAGCAACTCGAACGCTCGACATATCACTTATTGAAACGAGCCGCCAAACACGCAGCCAATCTGCACGGCGATAAAGTCGGCAAACACGGTCTTACACAACGCCAGTTTGCTGTGCTGATTGCCGTCGATGAAAATGAAGGGCTTAGCCAAACCATGCTGGTAACCCTGACCAGCATTGACCGCTCGACCATGGCCGACCTTGTCGGTCGGTTGATCGCACAAGGCTATATCCGGCGAAAGCGCGACAAAACTGATGGCCGCAGAAATGTCCTAAAGATGACAGCTGCCGGCAAACGCGCCCTGCAAACCGCCGGTCCCGGCATCGCCAGTGTAGACCGCAAGCTCACCAGCCTGATCCCAAAAGAACACCGAAAATCATTTCGGGCAGCGCTGAAAATTTTAGCCCAGCAAGCAGCGAGTTGACCGGGGCATATTCGTTACCCCCGGTCGTGTAGGGCGTGATGCATTGCGCCCTACAAAATTGTATTGTTTTCAGTTCGCCCGCTCAACCGGCAACCTTGATCACCGCATTCTCTCTGGCATTGTCCAGGTACAGCGCCCGCAATTGCCGGTAGACCTTGCCCGGTTTGCCATCACCAATCATCTGACCGTCAATTTCAACCACCGGCAGCACCGAGCAGGAAGCTGCTGACATCAACGCTTCATCAGCCTCCAACGCTTCTTTTATGGTGAACGGGCGTTCTTCAATTCTGATCTGGTGTTCTGCTGCCAGTTTGAGCAATAATTTACGCCTGATCCCGGCCAGTATTAAATTTGACAGCGGCCGGGTGATCAGCACACCGTCTTTGACAATATAGGCTGATGACGAGGTTCCCTCGGTGACAAAACCATCCTCAACCATCCAGCCTTCATAGCCGCCCTTTACATTGGCCGCCTGTTTGGCCAGACATTGGGCCAAAAGCGCGATGGATTTGATATCACGGCGCTTCCAGCGGATATCATCGACGATAGCTACCTTGATGCCCGATTCGGCCAATGGA
Organism: Anderseniella sp.; assembly: GCA_030626025.1. Classification (GTDB taxonomy): domain Bacteria; phylum Pseudomonadota; class Alphaproteobacteria; order Rhizobiales; family Aestuariivirgaceae; genus JALWJW01. The sequence goes on from DAOUPT010000008.1 coordinate 16,202, forward strand.
TTATCGCGATGGCGCACCACCTGGGTAAAGGCCATCAGGGTTGTCGGGGTATCTTCGGGAAAACCAAAACTGCGCTGGGGCACCATCCCGCGCGTTACTTGCGAATATATCATGCCTTCGCTCAGATCATTGCGATCAATCAACTGGCGATGCATCTCAAGGTACTCTTCTTTGCTGCACGGCCAGTCAATCTGCAATTCACTCAAACTGTTTTCAAGCCGGACCAGAAACGGCTCAACATCCACCATCAATCCGTCCATCACCGGCACCACTTCATAAGCACCATCACCAAACAGAAACCCGCGATCAAATATCGAAACCTTTGCCTCACCTTCGGGCAAATACTCCCCATTCAAATAAACAGTTCTGCTCATCACTTTATCCTTTTAATCACAGGTGAATCGATCTGGCTTTTAGCACCGCAAACCTATTCTTAAATTTCACCACGGTCCAGTCTTGAAATAATCATCACAAAAGGTTATTTGCCAATTATGGCCAACAAAAACACCAACCCCTATTATCAGGGACCGCCCAGCGACCATTTTGACGGCACCCGATTTTTTTTGCCCCGTCATACCAGGTCAAATGGTTTTAGCGGCTTTCTGAAATGGAAGTTTTCCGGCAAGAAACAAAAATGGCCCAAAAACATCGAAAACCGTCACCATGCCGGACCGCCACAGCGCCATGATGCCGGGGATTTTTCAGCAACCTTTATCGGCCATGCCACGGTACTGCTGCAAATTGATGGCTTGAACATCATTACCGACCCGTTGTTTTCTGACCGCACCAGCCCGGTAACCTATGCCGGACCCAAAAGAGTCCGGGCGCCCGGCATTGCTCTCGATAGCCTGCCGCCGATTGATTATGTGCTGCTCAGCCATAATCACTACGACCATCTTGATCTGGTCGCTTTAAACCAACTCCATGATCGCTTTGAACCGGTAATCATCACCCCGCTCGGTAACGGCACCATCATTACCAAATCCGGCCTGCCCCATCAGATTGCTGAAGCGGACTGGGGCGACACGATTATGCTTAAAGACGATGTGAAGGTCACCCTGACCCCGGCCCTGCACTGGTCAAAACGCACCTTCAGGGATCGCAACATGGCCTTGTGGTGTGCGTTCCTGCTGCAAACCCCTTTCGGCCCGATTTATTTCGCTGGTGACACCGGCTATGGCAATGGTGATCATTTCCGCGCCATCAGGCAAGAATTTGGCCCGCCGCGATTATCATTCCTGCCGATTGGTGCCTATGAGCCACGCTGGTTCATGAAAGGCCAGCACATGAACCCCAATGATGCCGTAAAGGCCCATCTCGACCTCGAAAGCCATCAGTCAATCGCCATCCACCACGGTACCATCCAGCTCACCGATGAGGCGGTGGAAGCCCCGTTAGAGGATCTGGCTACGGCACTGGAACATAATGGCGTTGACCCTGAACGTTTTCATGTGCTTGAGTGCGGGCAGAGCAGAAAATACAGATAGAAAAAGATAGAAATTAAAAGGACATTCCCTCATGACCTCAATTATCGGCTGGTCACACAGCAAGTTCGGCAAACTGGAAGATCAAGACCTCGAAGACTTGATTCCAATGGCTGCCAAAAACGCTGTTATGGATGCCGGACTGGAGTTTTCTGACATTGACGCCATTTATGTCGGTAATTTCGGTGGTTTTGAGAAACAATCATTTCCCGCCGCCTTTGCCCTTGATGCCGATGAGGGCCTGCACTTCAAACCGGCCACCCGGGTCGAAAATGCCTGCGCCACCGGATCGGCAGCGATGATGATGGGGGCCATGGACATCGAAGCCAAACGTAGCCGCTTTGTACTGGTCATCGGGGCTGAAAAAATGACCGTCGCCAGCGGTGCAGATATTGGTGACATTTTGCTCAATGCCTCACACCGTAAAACTGAAGCCGATACGCCCGGCGGCTTTGCTGGTGTTTTCGGCCAAATCGCCAATTTGTATTTCCAACGCTATGGTGACCAGTCCGCCGCCATGGCCGCCATCGCTGCCAAAAACCACCATAATGGCGTCGAGAACCCCTATGCCCAATTGCGCAAGGATTTCGGCTTTGAATTCTGCAACACGGTTTCTGACAAAAACCCACTGGTCATCGGCCCGATCCGCCGCACCGATTGCTCGCTGGTCTCAGACGGCGCTGCGGCCATCATATTGACCGACGATGAAACCGCTGCCGGTTTCGACAAGGCCGTGCGCATTCGCAGTGCCGCTCACGTCCAGGATTATCTGCCGATGGCCAAGCGCGAAATCATTGATTTTGACGGTTGCCGAGAGGCCTGGGCCAGAGCCCATGAGGCCGCAGGCACCAGCCTTGATGATTTGTCACTGGTTGAAACCCACGATTGCTTCACCATCGCCGAGCTGATCGAATACGAAGCCATGGGACTGACTCCAAAAGGCCAGGGCGCCCGCGCCATCCATGAAGGCTGGACCAAAAAAGACGGCAAACTGCCGGTCAACCCTTCCGGCGGTCTCAAATCCAAAGGCCACCCCATCGGTGCAACCGGTGTTTCCATGCACATCATGGCCGCCATGCAATTGATGGGACAGGCCGATGGTATGCAGATCAAGGACGCCGAACTGGCCGGCATTTTCAACATGGGCGGTGCCGCCGTGGCCAATTATGTTTCGATACTTGAACGTCTCAAATGAGGCATGAAGTGAGACATTCTGCCTCTTTTTTCAGGCCAACATCAGCCCCATTTTAAGCGGATGGAAAAAGCATCAACAATTACCCCGGAACTGATCGAAAAACTGGTTTACACCTTTTATGACCAGATTCGTCAGGACGCCCTGCTCGGGCCGATTTTTGCCGCCGAGATTAAAGACTGGGATCATCATTTACCCAAAATGGTCGCCTTCTGGTCTTCGATCACCCTCAAAACCCGCAGCTATAACGGCAGACCGGTCCCCGCCCACGTCAAACTTGAAGGCCTGACTGCGGCCCACTTTGACCATTGGCTGGAATTGTTTGAAAAAACCGCACACGATATTTTCACCCCTGAACCGGCAAACACCTTCACCAGCCGCGCCCACCAAATCGCCAACAGCCTGAAAATGGCCATTGACGTACAACGCGGCATGCTACCGGGAATGGAAGGGGCTCTCTGCGCCTGAGGTTTTAACGTGAGGTTACCGCAAAGCCGCTGCTTTGAGCATTAAACACGATGGTATATTCGTTACCACCGCGAAATCCGTTAAAGTGATACTGCGCCCCGGAACACTCGGTGGCAAAAACATGGGTAAAACCGGCAGTCGATAAAACCTTTTCACCATCGGTGCAATCAACAACTGATAGCCGCGGCTTCACCGGTTGTTCGACTAAAGCATCAACCCCCAAAACTCTGCTCAGCTTGGCCTGCACATTGGTCGCCATGCCAACCGACACCAAAGCCAAAACCGCGCCCAACCCGACAACAAAGTTTTTAAAAACAAGATTTCCAAACATGACATCTCTCCGACAAACAGCACCCCCCACCTAACCATGAGTCACAATACCACCACCCCAATGAACACACCCGTAACCCGTCGTTCATTTTGGGTTCATATTTTACAGAAGGTAAATTTTATAAATTAATGTCTTTACCCCAGCCGGTCATGCAGTACTGCATGAACTCTGGCTAAACCCTCATTCACTCAGGCGAGGTGTTAGCCTCGTTTCGAGAATTGCTTGAGGAACAGGCACATCGCTGGCGCTGAAATCGCTTCGTAATGTGATGCCCGTTGAGCCATCAAACGAAACCGTACGCGCAATCAAAACAGTATAATTGGCAGGTAACAATGCTGAAGAGCTGCCTGAAAAGGTCAGGTCATGGTTTGGAAGATATATGGTCCCTTCAATATCGAGACTATTGGAGGGTCACCCGTTACCGAAATGGCAGGGTTCCCATTAAAATGGCGCGCATGCATTGAAATGTGACTTTTTGCACTAACCCGATACCATTGCATCCGGCTTTTTAATATCAATTATGCAACTACCGCAATCATGAAAACTACGCGATTATAATAAGAGCAGAGTCAAATCGATCAATATTTTAATAAAATTTATATATAAAGCTTTAAGAGTATTTTCGTGATTTTCTACTATAACAATCGAACGTCCCGTGATGCAATTGAGTTTGTAAAATGTCTTTATTGACGAAAATTACGAAATTTTTTCACAACGAACACGCAAGTGTCGCTGTTATATTCGCGTTTTCGCTTCCCGCAATGGCTATGGTTGCCGGATTGGCTACAGATTATGTAGCCATGACAAATCAGCAGTCGAAACTGCAATCAATTGCTGATGCTGCTGCTGTTGCTGCAGCAAAAGAATACTCGCTAGCCAATTCAGATGCTGCACTGATCATCGAGGTAGCCAAACGGTTTGCCAATCAAAGACAAACAGGAGGCACCAGCGCCCCATTGGAAGTCACTGTTTCTGTCGACGACAAGAAGGCAGCAATTAGTGTCACGCTGATAAAAAAGTGGCGCCCCTTTTTTCTGCACTACTTGACTGACGGCGTAACACCCATAGCTGCCCGCGCAACGGCCCGTGTGGTGGGTTCAGAAAAAATATGCGTACTTGGGCTTGATAAAACCGCACCGGCAACAATTTCCCTGACCCAAAAAGCACAACTGCAAGCTACAAATTGCGGGGTATATTCAAACTCCTCAGATACTGGCGGTGTCTCAGCAACCAAGCTCTCAATGCTTCAAACACAATTGACATGTTCAGTCGGCGGGGTTAACGGAACATCTGACCATTTTACTCCACAACCGATTACAGACTGCCCGGTAATTGCAGATCCTCTTGTCGATCGTTCACCGCCAAATGTTGGCCATTGTGATTTCAACGACACCAAAATTGAGGATTCAATTGTTACCCTCAGTCCGGGCGTTTATTGCGGCGGACTGGCTGTGAGAAATAGGTCGCAAGTTACATTTGCCCCAGGCATTTACATCATTAAGGATGGCGAGTTTCGCATTGACTCCAACGCATCTGTAAAGGGTGAATATGTCGGGTTCTACTTTACTGGCAAAGATTCTACCCTCAGACTTGCCAGCAATGCATCAGCAAGTCTGTCGGCGCCAAAAACCGGCGCAATGGCCGGGCTTCTTATGTTTGAAGACCGTGCCGCCCCCCCTTGCAGGTACACTCGATCCAGAGCAACAATGCAAGGGTATTGCTCGGAACGATATATTTGCCAAATGGAATTTTGAAAGTTAACTCATCTCGACCGGTGGCTGATAGGTCAGCCTACACAGCCATAGTTGTTCGGCGGCTGGAATTATCTGTCCAGCCCAAATTGGTGATTAATGCCAACTATGATCAAACCGATGTCCCTGTACCAGAAGGCTTAAGCAATCTGGGTGGGGAAATAGTATTGTCCAAGTGACATAGTTCGCTGAGTTTTAGCGATATGCTTTTACCGGTGCTGACCAGCGCAATTCAATTCAATACTTCCGCAAAGATTACGCCGCAACCGCAAGGACCTGATTTTCATAGGGCCTGTCGCAAGCAAGCCATTGAGCGTAAGTCATCATTGGCAAACCGATCAAAGCGTAATTAACGCTGTAATATCCACCCGCGTCAACGCTGACAGCTTCGGGAATCACCGCCAACACCTCTTGCGCCATGACGCCGACAAATTCAACATCACTCCAGAGATACTTGAACCGGTAGAGAGATAACCCGCCCGGCAGGCAACCAATGACACAAAGGCCACGTTTGAGGCGCCGGTCAGAACGGTTCCCGCCGCCAGGTCCCCCACCCTCAGGTGGGTCACGCCCTTCACGTCGGTCAAGAAAGTGCTCGTTTTGATCCGGTGGGAACCTGCGACGCCAACGCCGCTGGTCTACCCCATCGCAGTAAAAACGAAAAAACCGCCGGGTCGGCTTGCCGCCAATACGACGGCAATAAACGCGCATGATTTCGTCACGTTTATACGCGGCCATTACTGATGATGAGCCTGCAAAGTACGCAGCACTCGCTAATAACAATAACTTCCTTCGAGACAGATAATCCATTGAGACCTCCTACTAGTTACCCCCAACGCCTATTATGTAAACGGTAGGAGGAAATCAGTAGATTGTCTTTGATGCAGATTAACTTGTGTTTCAGAGTTGTGGTTGGAGTTCCGCCAGGCACCTCACCCTACCGCGAAAACTGCTTGTATTTGATCCGTTTTGGAATAATCGAATCTGCTCCCAGGCGGCGCATTTTGTCAGCTTCGTAGTCCTGGAAGTTACCTTCAAACCATTCCACATGACTGTTGCCTTCGAAGGCCAGAATGTGGGTGGCCAGACGGTCAAGGAACATCCTGTCGTGCGAGATCACCACGGCGCAACCGGCATAGCTTTCCAGCGCCTCTTCAAGCGCTGCCAGGGTTTCGGTATCCAGGTCATTGGTCGGTTCATCAAGCAGCAAAACGTTGGAGCCCTCTTTAAGCACTTTGGCCAGATGCACCCGGTTACGCTGACCACCTGATAGCGAGCCAACTTTTTGCTGCTGGTCACCGCCTTTGAAATTAAACGACGAGGTATAGGCCCGGCTGTTGACCTCGCGCTTGCCGAGATAAAGAATTTCATTGCCTTCGGAAATTTCTTCCCAGACGGTTTTGTTAGGGTCCAGCGCATCGCGTGACTGGTCCACATATCCAAGATCAACCGTATCGCCAAACCGCACCGTACCCGCATCAGGTTGCTCCTGACCGGTCATCATTTTGAACAAGGTGGTTTTACCGGCCCCGTTCGGCCCGATAATACCAACGATACCACCAGCAGGCAGTTTAAACGACAAATCATCAATCAGCAGCTTGTCGCCAAAACCTTTTTTAACACCTTCCAGTTCGATCACCAGATCACCCAGACGCGGCCCCGGCGGTATCAGAATTTGGGCGCTGTGCGACTTCATCCGTGCTTCATTTATTTTCACCAGTTCATCATAGGCACTAACCCGGGCTTTGGATTTGGATTGACGCGCCTTGGGAGACGCCGAAATCCATTCGCGTTCACTGGCCAGTGATTTTTCACGGGCTTTATCTTCAGATTTTTCTGCCGCAAAGCGCTTGGCTTTTTGCTCCAGATAGGCTGAATAATTGCCTTCATAGGGAATTGAGCGACCACGGTCGAGCTCCAGAATCCAGCCCGTTACATTGTCGAGGAAATAACGATCATGGGTCACAATCAAAATCGCCCCCCGATATTCACGCAAATGATGTTCAAGCCAGGCCACTGATTCCGCATCAAGGTGGTTGGTTGGTTCATCGAGCAAAATCAGTTCGGGCTCTGACAGCAACAACCGCGTCAGGGCCACCCGGCGCTTTTCACCACCGGACAAATGCTCAACGCTGGAATCACCGGGAGGACACCCAAGCGCTGCCATCGATTGCTCGACCTGAGACTCCAGATCCCAAAGGTTTTGCGCATCAATAATATCCTGCAACTCGGCCCCCTCATCGGCGGTTTCATCACTGTAATTCATCATCAGCTCGTTATAGCGATCAAGAATGGCTTTCTTTTTCGCCACCCCCTCCATCACATTGCCCAGCACATCCTTATCAGGATCAAGTTCTGGTTCCTGCGGCAAATATCCCGCTTTTGCGCCCTCGGCAATCCACGCCTCACCGGTAAAATCCTTGTCAATCCCGGCCATAATCCGCAGCAGGGTCGATTTACCCGAACCGTTGGGACCCAGCACACCAATTTTCGCATCGGGATAAAAGGATAGATGAACATTATCCAGAACCTTCTTCCCGCCGGAATAAGTTTTGGACATGCCACTCATATGATAGATAAATTGCCGTGCCATCAGCTTGCCTCTGTAAAAACCAGTATCAAATTTGAAATCAGAAATTTTGGGAAATCTGACAGGCTTTTAGCGCAAGCAGGCAGCGATAGCAATCATTCTGCTGATTTAGGGGGAGCGACATTTTCAGCTTTAAAGCAGGCATAATAAGCCGTCTTGTCTTTATCTGCCTTTTCAGCGCATTCGCTGAACACAACCAATTCACTCTCATGGGAAAAATACAAATACGGTGCCACAAGAACCCTGCTCTTGCCAGCATCTGTATTACCAAACCGGTCAATCTGACCGGCAAGCTCAGGGCTTTCATCAATCAGCGCCTTTTGCAATTGGTCACCTTTGAGAAAATTGTCCGGCAACTGGTCAAACGGCCCGTCAAAATAATTATTGACCATAGAATTACCATCATAAACTCCGATCAGGATCAGCCGGTCAAGAAACTTGTCTTTGTAAAAAGCAAAGCCCGTGCGCCCGCCAATCTGAACGCTTTGCGCAGAACGCCCGGCTGAAAACTGGTCAGGCACAGAACTTGTCTGGTTCAAAATATAATGGAACAGCTTGGAGTTCTTGTTGTAGGTGAGGAAAAATTGAAGACCGGACTCATCATAAACCGGCCCGATATACTCTTCCCAATCATTGATCAAACCCTTGGACGGTTGCACATCAGAAAGGTCATTGAGATGAAAAACAACCGATTTATCCTTGACCGTAACCCGATAGCGCAATTTGCCAAGTTGCTTGATTTTAACACCATCTGCCACAGTAAGCTGTCTGTATTCGCTGGTTGTTTCTTCATTCCAGCGGGTAAATGCATTGAAATAGGCAAAGTGTAAAACGCCCTTGTCCCGGTCAAATGCATCAAGTCTCATATTACCGGCAAATTTTATGCCTTCGTGATAAAAACTGAAATAGTAGTAGTTTTCAGTCGGATAGACCCGCACATCCGGCGAAAGAGCATTAAACGCGAACGAAAAGACCGCCTTGACATCTTTTATATCCAGGCCACCTGCCCGATTGAGTTCCTCAAGCTGTTTTTGATTGGTTTCAAACTTCGGCAACCCGGCAGCATGTCCCTGCGTTGCAGGCAGCACCATCATCCATACAACGAAAACCCGCGCTACCGCGCGAAATGTCACCAGCAAATTCATAATCGTTTACTCTTTTGTATTCACAAATAAAACCAAGCAGCCTCAGCCACCCCTTTCTACATTAGGGTCTGGCACAGAATGCCTCACCCTTGATATGGCTCTATTGTGAGACCTTGTGCGTGCATGCGAGCGTTTCTTGTTATGGGAACCCTTCCGCAAGTGCGAGCGCTTCTTATTATGGGAACCAATCCGCAAGTGCGAGCGCTTCTTGTTATGTGAGCCGGTCCGCAGATGCGAGCGCTTTTTATTATGGGAACCAAGCCGCTGATGCGAAATCCGCTTGTTATGTGAGCCGGTCCGCAAATGCGAGCGCTTCTTGTTATGTGAGCCGGTCCGCAGATGCGAGCGCTTCTTGTTATGGGAACCAATCCGCTGATGCGAAATCCGCTTGTTATGTGAGCCGGTCCGCAAGTGCGAGCGCTTCTTGTTATGCGAGCCAGTCCGCAGATGCGAGCGCTTCTTATTATGGGAACCAATCCGCTGATGCGAAATCCGCTTGTTATGCGAGCCAGTCCGCAAATGCGAGCGTTTCTTGTTATGCGAGCCAGTCCGCAGATGCGAGCGCTTCTTATTATGGGAACCAATCCGGCGGTGCGACTTCAACTTGTTATGCGAGCCATACTTCAGATGCGACTTGCGCCTGTCGTGAGAAGAGTAGCGCGAATGTGATTTTCTACGTTGATGCGACCACAAACGATAATGGGATTTTTTCCCATTGTGCGAACCATACCGCAAATGCGATTTGGAGCGGTTGTGTGAAGCATAGCGTCCATGCGACTGCCTGCGCTGATGCGACCACAGACGGTAATGGGACTCAAGCCTGGCATGAGAACCATATCTCAAATGAGATTTATTAAGGTTGTGAGATGCCCTGCGGTAATGGGACCGCGACCTTGCATGAGAACCGTATTTATTATGGGACCGCCTGGTTGAGTGCTTAAAAACCGGTGGTGGTAATACAATCCCGTATCCACCTTCTGGGCTTCCGGCCCGACGAATTTCGATATCACCAACTTTGCTGTCATCATTTTTCGTTGCCTGAAAGCGATCAATCTGCCCGAATTGATTGACATTCAAATCTGTATCAATCTTGTAGCTATTGGCAAGATTACCTTCCAGCAGATCAGCCGGGCGACCTTCAGCACCAGTGACATGATCGCGATCTGTCACCGCATTGGTTTGGGGGTCATAACAGGCGCCAAGCTGCGAGCAAAGGCTATCACCAGTGACCCATACAAACTCATCAACTTTGGCCAAGTCAATATTTCCGGTACTGTCATAACCATAACCCCAGGCAACACCACCGGCAGCGTTATTATAACTGTCACGCTGGTTTTCGTTGGCACCGTTTAAATTGCCCACACCATAAGGGCCTTCCAGCAACCAGTTTCCCTGGTCGTCTTGTCTAAATTTTAAAACCCGTGAAATTGCCGGTTGGGTAAACGGACTTTCCGGATCACCTTTCAGGTTCCGCATTCCGCCGCGTTCAGCCACCAGCATGACGCCTTCAACAGAAAAAGCAATATCACTTGGTGCAGACAAAATCTTGCCATAAGCGTTCTCTAACGCCGGTAATGCCACTTCGCGGCGCACATCATTAACATCAAAGCCACCATCGGCTCTAATACCAACCGACCAAATCCAATTGGCTTGATCGTCTGTTTCACCCGTAAGCGAACCCCAGCTTGCATAAAACAACCGGGTGGCACCATCTGTTCCCGTGCGCACACCAAGTCCCCATACCCGACGCTTGTGAGGCGATATATTCCAGCACGAAGGTGTCCCTTCAAAGTCGGTTTCACAGCTATCAACACGCGCCCGGCTCGATGCTGAAAACGGTTCGCGTGACAACGACAATGTTTCGCCGGTTGCAACGTCAACAAAATTACCGCGACCATCTACACCATGATTAAAAACCCCTGTTTCACGGCCGGTCTCGATATCCAGCCGGTGGATCATACCAGTTTCCATATCAGAAACAAAAAGCTGCCTGTGTGCCTTATCGTAGGCGACATTACCCAAAGCAGCGCCGGTATTCTCACGACCATTCAATGTTATATCAGCAAATATTTCCGGTTGATAATTATTACGTGCATTGAGTTTGTAGATCGTACCGGGACCACCACCAGCACCCCACATACCATTGGCCCAGTCACTGTTATCGCCACTTCGGTGCAATCCAAATGCCGCCGTTGCAGATACATAAATGTTGGCAGGTTCAGCATCATCAATCGCAATACCAAAAATCTGTCCGGTATCACGGGCAAAAACCGGGTATTTTTGCGGTTCATTTCTCCAGTGCTGGCCGACGGCTCTTTGACCGGGATTACGAACATCAATGACACTGCCTGTTACACCATCCTCATCAATAACCTCGACTTCTTCACCGTTTTGCCCCGCCTCAACTTTTGTCCCTGAAAATCTGGTAACATAGGCTTCACCGGGTGCTATGCCTGCTTCCTGAGCAACAACGTGAACACCTCCAGCAAATAAAAATGCACAAACAAACAAAACCAACCCCAAAAAAGAAGGCGCATGACGTTTTGCTGTACAAGATGAACCGGGGTATAATGGAAAAGCGGGGGTTTTCATAAAATCAACCTTTTATGTATATACGTATCTGGCACAGGTGCTTGCCCTAACGCCCGCCCGCGCCAACAAACACATGATATAATTACCAAAACACATTTTGCGATCAAATTCAAACAATAAATTGTCGTGAGGGAATATTAAGGGTCGCAATACGCCATCATCAGCAGATTTAATATGTAAAGAGTAAACAATGAACACCAAAAACACATATGAACTATTGCACCAAAAACTTGATCGCCGTTTTGCCTCCATCGCTGACCTAGAAAAAGCGGCAAAAAAGCGGATGCCGAAATTTGCCTTTGATTATCTGCACGGCGGTATCGGACGTGAAACAGCTCTGGACCGCAACCGCGCCGCCCTTGATGCCATTTGTTTGCGCCCCCAGCACATCACCAAGGGCTTTGAACCGCAATTGCAAACCGAACTTTTCGGTCAAACCTATGCGGCCCCTTTTGGCATTGCTCCCCTTGGCCTGTCTGGCGTGATTTGGCCTGATGCAGCAACCCTGCTGGCCCGCACTGCTCACAAGGCAAACATTCCATTTGTCTTGAGCACCGTTGCCACCACCAGTCTGGAAGACATCGCCAACACCGCGCCGCAAAACGCTTGGTTTCAACTTTATATGCCCAATGATGACACCGTAAACCGCTCTCTCATCAAGCGGGCAATAACGGCTGGATACAAGGTATTGGTGGTAACTGTCGATGTGCCGTCTCTGGGTCGTCGCGAGCGCGATATCCGCAACGGCCTTTCAGTACCGCCCAAAATAAGCCTGAAAAACGTCATCGAGGCGGCCCTGCATCCGTCATGGTCGTTACAGACGCTCCGCAACGGGATGCCCGATTTCGCCAATCTCAGCCCCTATGTGCCAAAAGATGCCGACATGCGCACCGCCGCTGGTTATATCTCATCGCTGGCCCGCGGCCATGTGGGCATCGAAAGGTTAAAACAAGCACGCGACCTGTGGCCCGGCACACTGATTGTCAAGGGCATCATAAACCAGCAGGACGCCAAAGCGGCAAAAGACATCGGTTGCGATGGCATCATCGTTTCAAATCACGGTGGGCGACAACTTGATGCAGTACCCTCCACCGCCCAATCGATCGCAGAAATTCGAAAAACCGTCGGTAAAAAATTCCCACTCCTGATCGACAGCGGCGTCAGAAGCGGCCTTGATATCGCCCGCCTGCTGGCCAGCGATGCCGATTTCGTTTTCCTTGGCCGCGGCTTTGCCTATGGCGTTGCCGCCCTTGGCCAGCGCGGCACTGACCACGCCAATTATATCCTCACCCAGGAATTGAAAAACACCATGTCCCAACTGGGCTGCCCGACCCCGAACCTGCTGGCCCGGACACTGGTTTAGCCAGCAACCTACATACTCGTCACACTCGGGCTTGACCTTAGGATGACAAATTAGGGATGGTTTCGTTTAAACGCTCTCTTACTAGGGCAGCAAGTGTTGCCCCGGCGCCACTGCGCCGCGCCAGTGCAGGCCCGAACGTAGTGAGGATATGCCGTGAACGAAATAAAACTAGAGTGATTCAGGCGTAGCCGGAAATGCTCTAGTCGATGATCTCTTCACCAAGGGTTTCTGCAATCACCCTGCGCAGCTCATCACGGCGGAACGGTTTGGAGATCAGATTGTCTTTCAAACGCGGTTCTTCCTGATGCACCATGGCGCCTTTGGGATAGCCTGAAGCGTGAATGATTTTCAGGTCCGGGCGGATTTGTTCAGCCGCCTGTGACAGGTCAAAACCGTTCATACCGCCGGGCATAACAACATCGGTAAACAGCAGGACAATGTCAGGCTGGTCCTGCAGAATTTGCAAAGCTTCAACCCCGTTGCAGGCCTGCACAACTTCATAACCAAAGCTTTCAAGAAAATCGACCGCCACCATACGCACAGCTTCCTGATCTTCGGTAACCAGAATTTTTTTCTTGGCCGAAACAGCCGGTTTTTCTTCTTTAACCTCTTCCTCGACCACATCAAGTCGCGGCAAATAAAGTTTAAACGAAGTGCCGTGGCCTTCCTCGCTATAAACCCGCACATGACCACCTGATTGCTTGATAAAACCAAAAACCATCGAAAGCCCCAGACCGGTGCCCTTACCCACTTCCTTGGTGGTAAAAAACGGCTGGAATATTTTATCCATCACATGGGGCGTAATACCAGACCCCGTGTCTGAAACAGCAATCAGGATATAGTGCCCTGGCACCACCTCTTCATGCTCGCTGGCATAGGCTTCATCAAGATAGGCAGGCGAGGTTTCAATCGTCAACCGACCGTTCTTGTCCATCGCATCACGGGCATTGATGGCAAGGTTTAGAATCGAACTTTCCAATTGCGTCGGATCTGCAGAAATAACCGGTGCGCCGTCCATCAAATCAACTTTCAGCTCAACCGACCCGCCAATTGACCGGGACAACATCGATCCCATATTCTCGATAAGCTCATTGACCACAACATCCTGTGGAGCCAGCGGTTGGCGACGGGCAAAGGCCAGAAGCTGACGGGTCAGTTCAGAACCCTTGGTTGCAGCATCAATAGCATCACGGGCCCGTTTGCTGGCTTTTTCATTACCTTCAAGGGCCTTTTCCACCAATTGCAGATTGCCGATCACCACGGTCAGCAAATTATTGAAATCGTGTGCGATGCCACCGGTTAGCTGACCAATTGCTTCCATTTTTTGCGCTTTGCGCAAATGCTCTTCAGCCCTGTGCCGGGTGGTCAGATCAACCACTTGCACGATCAATTGCTCAATCTTGCCAAACCGGTCCCGCACACCTGAAATACTGGTCAATCCGTGAATGGACTTGTCATCGGCGCCTTTGAATCTCAGTTCAGCGTTAACCCCGGCATGCTGGCCTGACATCACCCGCGAAAACATCGCCTGCAATTTGTCCTGATCCGCATCGCTGACAAGTTCGGCCAGCCGTTTGCGTGACAATTCCAGCTCACTTTGATTAAGCAACTCGGTCATCGCAACATTAGCTGCGGCAACGCGCCCGTCGGCGGTTAAAATCGCCATGCCGTGAGCTGCAGATTCAAACGACTCGCGAAACCGCTGTTCGCTCTGGCGTAACGCTGCCTGTGCTTCGGCCCGTTGCGACATGTCGGCAAACACCACGATAGATTTATCAACCCGCCCGGCGGCATTCTTATGGGCAACCGAGGACATCAGCATCTCAATTGTTTCGCCGTTTTTCTTGACCAGCTCAACATCGATATTCATAAATCGCCCGGTTTTAAACATATTCGGCAAGACATTTTCTTTTAACATCGCCCGCGATGACGATGTCAAAAGGTCAAGCGACGGCATACCGGCAATTTCCGCTCCAACATAACCAAGCACATCAAGCACCGCTTGATTGGCATTGATAATCTTTCCCTCACCATCAATCGCCATCACCATCATTGGCAATTCAAACAGCAAATGTTCAAAAACCGCTCGCGAATCCCGGGGGAAA
The DNA here is from genome assembly GCA_030626025.1 of Anderseniella sp. Taxonomy (GTDB): domain Bacteria; phylum Pseudomonadota; class Alphaproteobacteria; order Rhizobiales; family Aestuariivirgaceae; genus JALWJW01. The sequence goes on from DAOUPT010000008.1 coordinate 31,223, forward strand.
AACTGTGCCAGTCCACTGCTGGTTCCATCACTAATGGCATCGGCAAAAGTATCGCCTGAGTGATTTGAGGTTTTATCAAAAACCGACGGTATTTCCTTTTCGGTGAACGGCACCCCGTAATCATTTACCTTCGGTGTTTCCTGACCGGTTTGCTCACTCGAAAACGAAACCACTCCAGAATCTTTACCAATTGTCCAAGTCATAGATAAAATCCAATATTTCCCCAATAAAGTTGGTTAATAAACTATCGCGCATTGGTAAATAGAGGGTTGTTAAAGTCGATAGAGTTACGTTGATCTGTTGTTAACCGCGTTTGATTGGGTTTATGGTAAACATCGGGTTAACAAAGACTCACCCCTCACGGCTTAATGGAGCACCACCCATGATAACCTACGCCATGTCTGTTCTGGCAGTCCTCTTCATTTGCGTCATTGGTCTGGCAGTCGCTGTAATAATCGTGATGTTCTTCATCGATAAAAACCAGACCAAAGACACGGTTCGCGCCAATTTTCCTGTCATCGGCCGCTTTCGTTCGTTTTTTTCATTCCTCGGTGAATTTTTCCGACAATACTTTTTCGCCATGGACCGCGAGGAAATGCCCTTTAACCGGGCCGAACGCGATTGGGTTTATCAATCAGCCAAGGGTGAGGACAATACCCAGGCTTTCGGCTCAACCCGCTCCCTATCGCCAGTCGGCACACCGATTTTCGTCAATGCCGCATTCCCGCCTCTTGATGATCATCTCGACCATGCCCATCCAGTTGTCATCGGCCCCTACGCCAAACACCCCTATGAGGCCAAATCGATCATCAATATTTCGGCCATGAGTTTTGGTGCCCTGTCGCGCCCGGCGATCACCGCCCTGTCCAAAGGAGCCAAGCTGGCCGGCTGCTGGCTCAACACCGGCGAAGGTGGTATTTCACCCCATCATTTGAGCGGTGGTTGCGACATTGTTTTTCAGCTCGGCACGGCAAAATATGGCGCCCGCGACAAGGACGGCAATCTTGATCCGGCAAAACTCAAAGCCATCGCTGACAAGCCAGAAGTGAAAATGATCGAACTGAAACTGGCCCAGGGTGCCAAGCCCGGCAAAGGCGGCATCCTGCCGGCCAGCAAGGTGACAGAAGAAATTGCCGACATTCGCGGCATACCGGCTGGTGAGGCTTCCATCTCTCCCAACCGCCATCTTGATGCGGCAAACCTTGTCGAACTGCTCGACCTGATTGATCACATGCAGCAGGTGTCAGGATTGCCGGTCGGCTTTAAAACCGTTATCAGTTCGAAAACCTGGTGCGATGATCTGTGCATCGCCATCAAGCAGCGCGACATCAAAATGGCGCCTGATTTCATCACCGTTGATTCAGGCGATGGCGGCACCGGCGCTGCCCCAATGCCACTGATGGATAGCGTCGGTCTGCCAATCAGCGAAAGTCTGGTCATGCTGGTTGATGCCCTCAACAAACACGGGCTTAAAGACCGCATCAAGGTCATTGCCTCGGGCAAGCTGATCACCCCGGCGCAGGTTGCCTGGGCCTATTGTGTTGGCGCTGACTTTGTTAACTCAGCCCGTGGCTTCATGTTTGCCCTTGGCTGCATCCAGGCCCTTAAATGCAACAAAAACACCTGCCCGACCGGCATCACCACCCATGACGCCCGCTTGCAGCAAGGGCTTGATCCAGAGAACAAAGCTGAACGGATCAAACGTTATGTCGGCAAAATCCGCTACGGCACCGGCATCATCGCCCACTCCTGCGGTGTTGACAATCCGCGCTCACTTGAACGCAAACATGTCCGGATCGTCCAGCACGATGGGAAATCGCTTCCCTTGGACGAGCTTCATCCCCCACAATAAGTTTACCGTCCAGTATAGTCGGAAGCAAAACAGTGCAGCATGAATTATAGACACGCTTTCGGAATAATAGAGCATTTTTATCAATATAAACCATATATTTTCTGACTGAATTGCAATTTAAAATTTACAATTCCCCAACAAACACAATTTCGCCCGATATTTTTAACAATGTTTACAAATTAAGTTACCTTGACGATTCGCGCTTAATTTCGGACCATTTTTACATTAACGAGGGAAAAATCATGACCAGTAAACTTCCGTCAGTATTATTGCTTGGCCTTGGCCTTGCGGCATTACCAATTTCCATTCCTGTTGATCTATCAACAGATGGCTTCACCATGAAAGCATATGCCCAAGGCGCTAGTGGCGGTGCTGGTGGAAATAGTGGCGGCGGCGGCGGTGCTGGTGGAAATAGCGGCGGCGGTGCTGGCGGCGAAAGTGGTTCAGGTGGAAACAGCGGCGGCGGCGCTGCCAATGCATCAGATGCTGGAATTGCGGGAGCTGATCACGCCTCAGAGTCTGGAAAGGCTCATGCAAGCGAAAATTCTGCTGTTGCCGGCCGCCCGGCAGCTGACCCTGAAGCTGAAGAAAGCACTGCCGCATCACCCGCCCCGATAGGTGAGCCAACAAACATCATTCCTGGCGCAACTGACTAGAGCATTTTGGGTTCAGAATGAACACGAAATGCCTGTCTAACGAATTGACAATGTTGCGTTCAAACGGCTTCACAAATCTCGGTCCTTCATCACCGGTACAAGGCTGGTGGTGAGGGGCGAGTAATGAACACAACCAAGCGCAAAATAACATGGCACACTACCCCGCGCCAGATAAGCCTTCTAAACGGGGCATCAACTCAAGCAAGTGACGCGAATAATCTGTTTGCGGGGCTTCAAACAGGTCTTCGGTATCAGCCACCTCCACCAGCTTGCCATCACGCATTACCGCCACCCGGTCACAGACCTGACGAATGACCGGCAGGTCATGGCTGATGAACAGCATGGTCAGGGAAAGCTCTTCCTGCAAATCCTTGAGTAAATTTAGCACCTGCGCCTGAATGGACACATCAAGCGCCGATGTCGGCTCATCGCAAATCAAGAACCGCGGTCGGGTTGCCAATGCCCGGGCGATAGAAATCCGCTGACGCTGACCGCCGGAAAATTCATGCGGGAATTTTTTCGCCGCAATGGCCCCCAGTCCCACATGATCAAGCAGATCATTGACGATGGATTTTACTTCGGCATTGGATGACGCCAATTTATGAAACTTGATCGGTTCGGCAACAATATCACCCACCCGCATGCGCCCGTTAAGCGATGAGAACGGGTCCTGAAAAATCATCTGCATCTGGCGCCGGTAATGATTGGCAACTCTGCGTGATCCAAGAGCAGTCAGATCGGTGCCATCAAAAATCACCTGACCGCCAAACGGTTTGTAAATTCCGCAAATTAACCGGGCAACCGTAGACTTGCCAGAACCCGATTCGCCCACCAGCCCAAAAACTTCACCTTCGCGAATATCAAACGACACATCATCAACCGCCCGCAGATATTTGCGTTTTGATTTAAACACCGAATCGACAGTCAAAAACCGCATCTCAAGGTTTTTGATACTTATCAAATGATCACTTTTAGGCTTGTCAAAATCACGCGCCTGACCCAGCCAATGGGTTTTGATATCAATCGGCTTGTAGGGCACTCCGGCTTCTTCAATATATTCAACCAGCGGAAACCGATGCAAGCGCTTGTCCGGTCGCGGCACCGCCGAAATCAGACTGCGGGTATAGGGATGATCAGGATTGCCAAGAATTTTCCGGGTCGGCCCGATTTCAACCACATCACCACGATACATCACCATAACTCGATCACAAACATCCGATATCACCCCCATATCATGGGTAATGATGATCATCCCAACCCCGGTTTCCTTAACCAGCTTGCGCATCAAATCAAGAATTTGCGCCTGAATGGAAACATCCAGCGCCGTGGTTGGCTCATCAGCCAAAATTACATCAGGTTCAGCGCACAGCGATAACGCAATTACCACCCGCTGACGCATGCCGCCGGAAAACTGATGCGGATAATGCTTGATGCGAATGGCCGGTTCGGGAATGCCGACCTTTTCAAGCATTTCAATTGACCGTTCCAGCGCCTGTTTATTGTTCATCGGCAAGTGGGTTGTGATCGTTTCAACCAATTGCTCTTGAATGGTTTGCAGTGGATTGAGTGAGGTCAGCGGGTCCTGAAAAATCATCCCAATCCGCTTGCCACGAATTTTGCGCATCTGCTCAAGCGACAAACCGTCAATGCGCTCACCTTCAAGAAACACTTTGCCTTTCGGCATGATCCCCGGCGGGTCAAGCAAATCAAGAACCGCATTGGCAATGGTTGATTTGCCAGCCCCCGACTCGCCCACAATGCCTAAAATCTCACCTGAAGCCAGTTCAAGATTAACATCTTTTGCAGCCACCACAGACCCGCGCCGTGATGGAAACTCAACCCGCATACCCTCAATTTTCAGCAACGTCATTTCGCTTACCTCAACTTCGGATTTAGCGCATCGCGCAGCCAGTCGCCAAGGATATTGACGGCCAGAACCAGAATAACCAGTGCCAGTCCCGGAAATACCGTTATCCACCACTCACCGGAAAACAGATAATCATTACCAACCCGGATCAACGTTCCAAGCGATGGCGAGGTCGGCGGCACCCCGACACCAAGAAAACTCAATGTCGCTTCGGTGATAACCGCCAACGCCAATTGTATCGTTGCAATCACCAACACCGGCCCCATGACATTGGGCAGGATGTGGCGCAGCAGGATCAGTGGTTGCGGCAGGCCGATAACCTGGGCTGCCTGCACATATTCCTTGGTCCGCTCAACCATCGTCGATGACCGCACCGTGCGGGCATATTGCACCCAAAAGCTGAGCGCAATAGCAACAATCAGCACATAAACAGCCAGTTCATCATGACTGCCTTTGGGCAGAATTCCGCGCACAATCCCGTCAACCAGCAGAGCAATCAAAATGGCCGGGAAGGACAATTGCACATCAGCAATCCGCATCAGCACCGCATCAACCCAACCACCCGAATAACCGGCAACCAGACCAACCACAATACCAATAATCATCGCAAAAATTACCGACAGAAAACCAACCAGCAACGATACCCGGCTGCCATACAAAATCGTTGACAGCACATCACGGCCCTGATCATCGGTTCCCAGCAAAAATTTGCTGGTGCCATCTTCCATCCATACCGGTGGTTTGAGATTGTCCATCAAATCAAACTGGGCCAGATCAAACGGATTAAAAGGAGCCACATAAGTCGCAAACACCGATGAAAAAATCATAATGAATGTAACAATAGACGCTACAACGACCAGCGGAGAGGATTTGAAACTCCACCAGATATCACTGTCAAAAAACCGCCGCCAAAAGTCTTTAAAGTATTCTGGCATCAATCCATCCTCAATCGTGGATCAATGGCATAATACAAAACATCAACCACTAAATTTATAAGAACAAAAACAAAAGCAATCAGCAGCAAATATGCCGACATAATCGGAATATCAACTTCCTCAATGGCTTGAATAAACAGCAACCCCATGCCCGGCCACTGGAACACGCTCTCGGTAATAATTGCAAAAGCAATCAGCGAGCCGATCTGCAAACCGATAATGGTAATCACCGGCACCAGGGTATTTTTAAGCGCATGGGAAAAGCTGATTGAGCGTTCCCGCAAGCCGCGGGCCCGGGCAAATTTGATATAGTCAGAACGCAGCACCTCAAGCATCTCGGCTCTTATCAGCCGGACAATCAGTGTCATCTGGAAAATCGCCAGCGTTATCGCCGGCATGATCAGCGACTTCCAGCCGCTGATGGTTAAAAACCCCGTCGTCCACCAGCCCAGATCAACCACGTCACCGCGCCCAAAGGTCGGTAACCATTGCAGCATCACACCAAAAAACAAAATTAGAAAAATACCAATCAAGAAAGTTGGCAGCGAAATCCCGATCAGTGACAGGGTCATAAACCCTTGCGCTAACCAGCTGTCACGCCTGAGGGCCGTAAAAACCCCCATCGGAATGCCAACCAGCAAAGCAAGAAATGCCGATAACAGGGACAACTCCAGCGTCGCTGGAAACCGCTCGGCAATCAGTTCCCTAACCGGTTTGCGCAACCGGTAAGAACGACCGAACTCGCCCTGCACGGCATTTTTAACAAAATGGCCAAACTGGGTAAAAATACTGCCATTAAGGCCAAGGTCTTCCTTGAGTTGTTCCCGCTCGGCCAAAGATGTATCCTGACCGACCATATTGGCAATTGGATCACCGACAAACTGAAACATTGCAAAGGCAATAAGCGCAACAGTCAGCATAACCATTGCAGCCTGAAACAACCTTCTGCCGATAAACAAAAACATGAAAAACCCGAAAAATTGAAAAAGAAAACCTGCCCTCCCAAGTCAGAAGGACAGGTGTTTTGTCAGGTTTTTATGGCATTACCACATCGCGATAATCGAGCACATTATCGGCCCGTTGCGCTACGTTTACGCCATCACGCACACCCCATGAAAGAGGTTGCTGGTGCAGCGGCAGATAGCCAACTTCGTCTTGCAGGATTTTGGCTGACTCATCAATTGCCGCCTGACGTTTTGCAACATCAGTTTCACTGGCAACAATTGCTGTCAATTCGGTAATCCGGCTGTTGCAATACCCGCCAAGATTAAAGGCGCCAGCCTTTTTCTCTTTGTTCTGACATGCAATCAGGCTGTTAAATACGTTATAAACATCCATTGAGCCGGGCGTCCAGCCAAGCAGGTAAAACGATGTGTTGTAACCACCCTGGGCCAAAACTTTAGCAAAGTATTTCGACTTGGGTTGTGCCAGAAGATCAATCTTCACACCAACTTTTGCCATCATACCCGCGACCGCCTGACAGATTTTTTCATCATTGACATAACGGTTGTTGGGGCAATCCATTGTCACAGTGAAACCATCACCGTAACCGGCATCGGCCAAAAGTTTTTTCGACATCGCCGGATCATATTTGTAAGGCGTGTTAGAAGCTGCATTAAACCCCTGAATTTGCGGTGCCCACATCAAACCTGAGGGTGTTGCAGCGCCGCGCATAATGGCTTTTTTAATCGCATTCAAATCAATCGCATGAGCAAAAGCCTTGCGGACACGAATGTCTTTAAACGGGTTTTTGCCTTTCACTGATGAGTGCAGCAATTCATCACGCATCTGATCCATGCCAAGAAAAATTGTCCGCGCTTCAGGACCAGCCAACGCTTTGACGCCCGGTGCTGAGTTCAAACGTTTCCAGTCTTGCACCGGCACTGGATAAACCAGATCAATCTGACCTGAAAGTAATGCCGCAACGCGGGTCGCTGCCTGTTTAATCGGGGTAAACTCAACCCGGTCAACATTGGTGGCAATATTCTTGTTCCAGTGATCTTTGTAACGAACAAAAACCGTTTTTACGTCAGGCTGACGTGATTCAACTATAAAGGGTCCGGTGCCATTTTCATGGGTGGTTGCATATGAACCATCACGACCGGCATCTTTCGGGCTGGATGATTTTGTCGCGTTATTTTTTACGGCCCACTCCTTGTCCATGATGAACATATTAGTCATTTCATTAAGAACAGTCGGATTTGGCACCGGTGTTTCAATCATCAGGGTGAAGTCATCAACCTTGGTCATTTTCGAGATCAGACCAGCGCGGGCTTTTTGGTCAGAACCTTCTGAGCCCATCCGTTCCCAGGTAAAAATCACATCATCAGCGGTAAAAGCATTACCATTATGAAACTTAACGCCCTGGCGCAGTGTGAACTTCCATTTGGTTGGCGAAACCGCTTCCCATTTGGTTGCAAGACCAGGAATCTTCTTCATGTCCTTGTCGTAATCGATCAAAGGCTCATAGACATTGCCCAGCATGCCGAGGGTAAATGTTTCATTCAATGAATGAGGGTCAAGCGATTGTGCATCGCCCTGAAAAGCAAATTTAAAAGTCTTGGCCGAAGCAGGCACTGCCGCCACCGCGCTCAAGGCCAATGCGGACACACCGGCAATTACAAGTGATTTCATTTTCATTATTTTTAGTCTCCCTATACTAACATCAGTTTTCTGATTTTTAATTGTGCGCACTTTGGACCGTTTGATCAAAAACGTCCAGTAGGTTTTTTGATTTTTCAGGTTGGCATGGACTTATGCACCAATTCAGCAAAGAACGAGATGCCATGAGGGATGGCCTCATCATTAAAATCATAAGCCGGATGATGTAGCCCGGCGCTGTCACCATTGCCCACATAAATAAAGGCCCCCGGACGCGCTTCGAGCATAAAGGAAAAATCCTCACCGCCCATCACCGGTGGTGTATCCATATCAACATTGGCCTCACCAACCACCGATTTGGCAATTTCACCGGCAAACCGTACCTGCTTTACATGATTGATTGTCGGTGGATACATCCGGTCGTAATTGACCTCAGCCGTACAACCATGAGCCAGCGCCACATGGGTGGCAATCTCGGTAACCCGCTTTTCAACCAGGGTACGAACCTCCTCATCAAGACAACGCACTGTGCCTGAAAGATGAGCTTCCTGTGGAATAATGTTAAAGGCTGTGCCCGCATGAAATTGGGTAATCGAAACTACTACAGAGTTCAGCGGGTCAACATTTCTCGACGCAAAAGTCTGAATGGTCTGAATAATTGCAGATCCCGCAACAATGGGATCAATACAACCATCGGGCTTGGCCGCATGACCGCCTTTTCCTTTAACGGTAATTTCCAGCATGTCAGCCGAGGCCAGCAACGTTCCTTCGCGCATGGCAAATTGGCCAACCGGCAGTTTTGGCATGTTGTGCATACCGTAAACTTCGGTGATGTCAAACCGGTCCATCATGCCGTCATCAACCATGGCCTTGCCACCAGCGCCACCTTCTTCAGCCGGTTGAAAGATCAGCGCCACCCTGCCATTAAAATTGCGGGTTTCACTTAAATATTTCGCTGCCCCCAGCAACATCGCCGTATGTCCATCATGACCACAGGCATGCATTTTGCCTTCAACCTGTGAGGCATATTCTTTGCCGGTTTCCTCGCTCATCGGCAGGGCATCCATATCGGCCCGCAAACCAATGGTCTTACCGCTGTCATTCTTGTTGCCGTTAATAATACCGACCACACCGGTTTTGCCAACGCCGGTAACAATTTCATCAACCCCGAATTCCTCAAGCAGTCCGGCAACTTTGGCAGCAGTTTCATGCACATCATACAACAGCTCAGGATTACTGTGAATTTCTCGTCGCCATCCTGTAACTTCGTCATGAAGTTCTGCAACACGGTTAAGCACGGGCATGTCTGTCTACCTTAATATAATTTTATGAAAAACACGGCTGACATGGTCAAACCGACAGCGATGATGAAACCACGAATAATATGTTTCGGCAAGGCCTTTGCCACATGCGCTCCGGCATACCCCCCGACCGTTGAGGCAATCATCATCACCCCGGCCTCAGACCAGTAAATTATCCCGGCCACCGCAAATGTCGCCACCGATATGGCCGACAATACAAAGGACAGCCCGGCTTTAAGCCCGTTCATCTGGTTAAGATCACGCATGCCAAGGGCTGAAAACAGCGACAATAAAATAATCCCCAACCCGCCGTTAAAATATCCACCATAAGTCGAAACCACCATCAAGGCGGTTTTTTCCGGCAAATTCATATGCGATAGCCGATCACGGATTTTATCCCCAAAGGCAAACAACAAAGTCGCCGCCAACAACAACCACGGCACAATCGCACTAAACAACCGGTCAGAAGTCGCCAGCAAGATCAACGACCCAACCAACCCGCCAATCAGCGCGATAATCACATAGCGAATAACCATCGCGCGCGGTACTTTAGCAAGGTCATTCTTAAACCCAACCGCACTACCCAAATACCCCGGAAACACCGCCAGCGTACTGGTAGCATTCGCTGCAACCGGTGGCACCCCGGCAAAAATCAATGCCGGAAAAGTAAGAAACGACCCACCACCAGCAAGAGCATTAAGAATACCGGCAAAAAACGCGGCAACAGTAATTACAATATATGAAGACATGAAATTCCACAAAGCGGCAAACTAAAATTCACCAATTTATTAAGCCGCTTCCTGCTGGTCAATAAAAGGTACAACAACAGAAAGAGCATGAGTTGTAAGCCTGTCTCTTTCCCCGACAGGTGCAACATATGACAACGCAGCATGAGCTGCTTCTACACCTGCAAGCTTGGCTATCACCCACGAGGCCAGATACTGGGAAGCCAGACAACCTCCAGCCGTGGCAACATTATCCTTGGCAACGAATGGCTGATTAAGAACTGTTACCCCGGCATCAATGACCCACGGCTTTGTCGTTAAGTCCGTACAAGCGGGCAAATCACCAAGCAAGCCCAACGTTGCCAGCAGCAATGTCCCGGAGCATTGAGCCCCAACAAGCTGTTTCGATGTATCGATACGCAACCGATCCAAAATCGCTTCATCCTTGGCAATATCGCGCGTATAAATCCCGCTGCCAAAGAGAACAACATCAGCTTCATTGGCAAACTCCAGCGGTTGTTGCGCTTCAACCACCACGCCATTCATCGAAGTCACCGTTGCAGAGGGACACGTTATCTGGACGTTCCAGCCCTTGGTTTTCATCCGGTTCAAAATCCCCAGGGCAATGAATGAATCCAGTTCGTTAAAACCCTCAAAAGTAAGTATCGCTAAATCCATAACTTCAAACCCATTCTTTCTACGCACCGATCGCGTGAACAATAAAACCTGTCAATCACCTTTCACACCAAATCAGATAAATTGCAAGCTCAGTCCCTTCACCCTCACATCTTGACCCGCTCACCCTTTGGATCATAAGCCGCCCGGAACGATACCTCGGCCTCAAACTCCTCACCGGCTACCAGCACGCTATAACTGCCAGCTTCCATGAGTTCCTTGGTCACCCCGTCAGCATGTTTCAGCCAACCCATGCCAACCGACGCGCCGACGAAATGGCCGTAGGCGCCCGAGGTTACATAGCCAGCCACCTCGCCATCACGCAGCAGGGGTTCGTGGCCGATCAACAACGGTTCAGGGTTTTTGAGTTTGATTTGCACCAGCCGTTTGGGTTTTGGTGCCGCTTTGGCTTTTTCAGCCGCTTCGCGACCGATAAAATCACCGGCATCGAAGTTACAGACAAAACCCAATCCGGCATCAAATGGCGTTTCATCTTGTGAAACTTCATGGCCGAAATGGCGATAGCCTTTTTCAATGCGGCAGCTATCCAGCGCATGCAACCCACACAATTTCAGACCGAACGCCTTGCCAGCTTCTTCCAATTGCTCAAATATGTGACAAGCAAACTCGCTGGCAATATGAAGCTCCCACCCCAGTTCGCCAACAAAAGTCACCCGCATCGCCTTCATCCGCGCATAGCCAATTTCAATATCAACCCAATGCGAAAACGGGCACGCTTGGTTAGACAGATCAGCGCCACTAAGACCTTCTAGAAGGTCGCGCGATTTCGGCCCGAACACCCCGATTATCGCAATCGCCGATGAGGCATCAAAAACCTCAACCCGCGCATCATCTGGAATATGCCGTTTCAACCAATCCATGTCGCGCTGGGCCACCGCACCACCGGTCGTCACCTGATAGCGATCCCCCGCCATTCGCGACACGGTCAAATCCGCCTCAACACCCGCTAGCGGGTCTAGCCAGTGGGTGTAGACTATTCGGCCGACCGGCACATCAACATTGGCGCTTGAGATGTTTTGCAGCACCTTCATTGCATCGGGTCCCTGCACGATGAATTTGGCAAAGCTGGTCAGGTCAATCAGGCCGACATTTTCGCGAAAGGCCATATGCTCGACCTTTGAATGCTCAAACCAGTTCTGACGTTTAAAGCTGTATTCATAAACCGGCTCAACACCCTCAGGCGCAAACCAGTTAGCCCGCTCCCAGCCACCGGCAACGCCAAAACAAGCCCCGCGCGCCTTGAGGTGTTCATGCAATGGCGAGCGCCGCGCGCCGCGTCCGGTAGCAAACTGGCGATAGGGGAAATGGTTTTCATACAAAAGCCCCAGCGTCTCGCTGACCCGCTCGGACAAAAATGCTTTGGTATTCTGATAAGGCTCATTGCGCCGCACATCCATAGCATGAAGATCATAAGGCGCGCGACCATCAACGATCCAATCCGCCAGCGCTTTGCCATAACCGGGCCCGGTTTGAATGCCAACCGAATTGGCCCCGGCGCACATATAAAAGCCTTCGATGCCAGGCGCTTTACCCATCTGGATTTGATCATCGGGGGTAAAGCTTTCCGGCCCGCAAAAAAACTTGCGCATCCCCAATTCACCCAACAATGGCACCCGCTTGACCGCCGCTTCAAACACCGACATGAACTGATCAAAATCGCCAGCCAGTTCTTCAAAACTGAAATTGTCCGGCAGGCTGGCCGGATCAACCGGGATTGATTTTTTCTCAAATGCACCGAGCAAAATCGATCCTGCATCTTCTTTGTAATAAGCTTCATTGGATTGATCACGCATCACCGGCAGATTGGTTGGCACCTGATCAGACTTTTCCGTCACCATGTAATAGTGCTCACAAGGGTAAAGCGGAATATCAACGCCCACCATTTTGCCAATCTCACGCGCCCACAACCCGGCACAATTGACGACAAAATCCGTTTCGATCATACCCTGATCGGTTTCAACACCGCTCACCCGGCCCCTATCAGTGATGATGTTGGTAACTTTTATCCCCTCAAGAATTGAGCCACCGCGCTGGCGCACCCCTTTGGCAATCGCCATGGTGAAATCAACCGGCGAGGCCCAGCCTTCAGACGGGGCAAACATGCCACCGACCAGGCCCGTTTTATCAATCAGCGGATAATGCTTTTCGATTTCATCGGCGGTTAAAAGATGCGTCTCCGGGCCCCAGATTTTAGTTACATCATGCAACCGGCGAATTTCTTCAAACCGTTCTTCATCTTCGGCAATCCACATCGATCCGACTTGTTTAAAGCCAACTGACTGTTCGGTCTCAGCCTCAATCATCGGAATAAAATCAAGGCAATATCCAGCCAGCGTTGCCAGCGTCTGACTGGCCCGCGTTGTGCCAATCAATCCGGCTGCATGCCAGGTCGTGCCGCAGGTAAGTTGCGAGCGCTCCAGCACCACAACATCGCTCCAACCGCGTTTGGCCAGATGATAAGCCACCGAGCAACCAATGACGCCGCCGCCAATAACAACAATCTGGGTTTTTTGAGGGAGTTGAGAAGACATTTTATTCCACCGCTAATCTAATCCACAGGATGAGTTTTAATCCAGTGCCGGGCAATATCAATCCGCCGAGGCACCCATACATCTTCATGACTCAAAACATAATCGACGAACTGTTCAAGAGCGGCAACCCGGCCCGGTCTTCCGACCAATCGACAATGCAGCCCGACATTCATCATCTTTGCCGCGCCCTCACCCCCTTCGCGATAAAGCACATCAAATGTATCTTTAAGGTAGGCAAAGAACTGATCACCCGAGTTAAAACCCTGCGGCGTCGCAAAGCGCATATCATTACAATCAAGGGTGTAGGGAATAATCAATTGCTTGCCCATCCAATAGGGCAAATCATCGGCATAGGCATCCGACAAATACAAAAACCCGCCTTCCTCGCAGCCCAGATCAAGGGTGTTGATACTCGAACGCCCCGTATACCAGCCAAGCGGTCGCTGACCGGTAAGTCGGGTATGAATTGCAATCGCCTCAGCCATATCAGCCCGCTCGTCTTGTTTGGAAAAATCCTTGTATTCAATCCACTTCAAGCCATGCGAGGCAATCTCCCAATCAGCCTCAAGCATCGCGGCAAGCTGCTCGGGCGAGCGCTCAAGCGCTGTCGCCACGCCATACACCGTTGGCTTAATGCTGCGCGAGGTAAACAGCCGGTGCAAACGCCAAAACCCGGCCCGCGCCCCATATTCATAAATCGATTCCATATTCATATGGCGCTGGCCCGGCCACGACGCCGCCCCGACAATCTCGGACAAAAAGGCTTCCGACCCGGCATCGCCATGCAGAATACAGTTCTCCCCGCCCTCTTCATAATTAACCACAAATTGCACCGCAATTTTAGCCCCATCCGGCCATTGAGCATCAGGCGGATTGGCACCATAACCGGTCAGGTCGCGCGGATAATCAGACATAGAAAAACCTCTGCTTTTTTCAGCAAAGTCTAATCAGCCAATTTTAAAATAGCAACTTCATTCAACATCCAGCAATGCCAAACCGGATCATGTGGGCTAGGTTACTCTGTCTCAGAATCCACATCACCTTCTTCTTCGGTCGGCACTTTATAGTGCCCTGAAAGCCAACGATTAAGGTCAACATTGGCGCAATGGCTTGAGCAAAATGGGTGATATTTTTGCACCGATATCTTCTTGCAAATCGGACAAGGTGTTGGTTGGCGCAGGCGAATTGGTTTATTGGTTTCAGTCACAGGTTCACGGCCTAATCAATCGATTTTGCATTCATCCAGGTATGGTAAACCGGATATCCCGCACCATCGAGCATTGATACTGTTTCATATAACGGCAGGCCGACCACGGCTGAGTAAGAGCCGCTCATATAGCGGACAAAAGCCCCGGCCCGACCTTGAATCGCATAAGCTCCGGCCTTGCCACGCCATTCATCACAAACCAGATAGCTGTCAATATCTTCACGCGACAAACGTTTAAAGCGTACTTTTGTGTCCACAATTCGTGTTTTCTGCGAACCGCGCGGTGAAATAAGCGAGATAGCAGTAAAAACCTTATGCGCCCGGCCTGACAACAATTGCAACATTTCGCTGGCTTCTTCGGCCGTTTCCGGTTTGCCAAGCACCCGTCGGCCCAACGCCACCACCGTATCGGCAGCCAGCACAAAAACGTCACCAGCCAGTGCCTCAACCTGAGGCATGGTTACAGCTTTTTGGGCTTTTTCTTTGGCCAGCCGGGCAACCAGCGAACGCGGTGTTTCGCGCTTGAGCGGGGTTTCATCAATATCGGCAGGATTAAGCAAATCAGGTTCCAGCCCGGCCTGACCCAACAGGGCCAACCGCCTTGGTGAGGCACTGGCAAGCACAAGTTTGACCCGCTCATCACTCATCACGGCAAGCTTTCAAGATTTATTTAAAACGATAAGTGATCCGACCTTTTGTCAGATCATAAGGCGTCATTTCAACCGACACCCGGTCTCCGGCCAGAACCCGAATACGGTTCTTGCGCATTTTGCCCGCAGTGTGAGCAATAATTTCGTGGTCATTATCCAGTTTAACCCGGAAAGTGGCATTGGGCAGCAATTCGCTGATAATACCTTCAAATTCCAATAATTCTTCTTTAGCCATGCGGCATTTTCCTTAATTTCGAACAGATGCGCGAGGTTGACCATGTTACGGCGCGAAAATCAAGGATTTTCGTGCTTGTTTTATACCCCTCGCGGCTATTCCTCACTTCGTTCGGGCCTCCGGGAGGGCGGCCTGACCGACCGGGGTCCTCGGGACTAGTCCCTCGTCCGGCTGCGGATTCTCAAGTTCGTTATGAATCCGCAGCGGACGAGCGTAGCGAGGACTAGCCGCGACTGCGGCTCGGCGCTTAATAGCGCCGCCCCCGCGGAGCATTTTTGCAAAGCAAAAATTTGCGTGAGCGCACCCCAAACCTCCCCGTATTCACCTTCCCCAACCCAAACCTCCCCGTATAAATCCCCAAAACTCACACCCCCCGCGCTGCCAGCGTCCCAAATCTCTCCTTCAACCGAACAATCGTCGCATCGCGCACCGACCGGTAACTATCCATAATCTGTTCGCGGCTGCCCATCACCACCGACGGGTCCATTGTCGGCCAGTATTCGACCTCTATGGCCATTGTCCGAGTCATCTCCATTGCCTTGTGGTGGGCGCACGGTGACATCGAAACAACCAGATCAAAATTGCTATCTTCCAAATCCTCAAACGCTTTGGGAGCAAAATTGGTCATATCAATGCCCATCTCATCCATAACCGCATGAACAAAGGGGTCATTCTCTCCCGGCAGCACCCCGCACGAGGCCACATGCACCCGGTGCCCGTAAAAATGGCGCATTAAACCTTCAGCCATCGGCGAGCGGATACAATTCTGGCCGCAGGCAAACAACACGGCCCCAGGCAGATCTTCACTCATTGATTGCCTCGCCCTTCACCCGCACTCACCCTCTCCAGTGCAGCACGCAAATCAACGTGAAAAGCCGGCGGGCCGTATTAAAATCGGTTTCGATTTTGCCATCAAGTCGGGCCAGCACCAAATCAGACCCCTCATTGTGCAAGCCGCGCCGGGCCATATCGATGGTTTCAATCTGACTCGGTGTCGAATTGCGAATGGCCTGAAAATAACTGTCACACATAAAATAGTAGTCTTTGACAATCCGCCGGAACGGCGACAGCGACAGTCCCACGATTGTTACCACCTCGCCATTGCTCAACGCCACTTCCCATACCAGCCGCTTGTCAACAATTGACAAGTTAAGCACATAGGGACCATCAGCCTTGTCAATCACCCTGAAGGTATTTTCTTCAACCAGATCATAGATTGCCACCTGCCGTTCATGCTCGGCATCAGGGTTTGGCAACGCACCAATACTCGCATCCAGCTTAACCTCTATAAGCCGGTGTGGCGATTTCTCAGCACTGTCATTTTCTGTCGTCATAATTTTGCGACCTTAAAACACAAATTAGAGCATTTCTGGTTTAGTTTGAATCACAAACTCAATCAGAAACGCCACAATGTCAATTGCTTAGACTGGCATTTTGCGTTCATTCTGAACCCGAAATGCTCTAAAAAGCACAAACTGGTTTTCACATAAATTTCCCTACTAAATTGCGATAGCAAACGGTATGCTAAATCAGTCGTATAAAATGAGATAAAAAATGAAAATTCTATATTTTGCCTGGATTCGTGAACGGGTTGGTTTTTCGCAAGAAGAAATCGATTTACCACCACAAGCCCAAACCGTCGAAACCTTCCTGACCTGGATGAAATCACGCGGCGAAGAATTTGATTACGCCCTTGAAAAGGACGGTGCAGTACGCATTGCCCTTGATCAGGAACATTGCAATGACTTCTCCTGCTCTCTTGAAGGCGTTAGCGAAATCGCCCTGTTCCCGCCGATGACCGGAGGCTAGAGCCTTTCATGACCAATGACACAAAAGGTCCAATCGTGCGCATTCAGTCAGAAGATTTCGACACCGCGCAAATTCTCCAGCAGGCCACCAAAGACAATTCCAACATTGGCGCTGTCGTAACCTTCACCGGCCTGTGCCGCGATGAAGGCGGAAAGCTGGCAGCTCTTGAACTGGAACATTATGCCGGTATGGCCGAGGCTGAAATCACCCGCATCGCTGAACGGGCCTTTGCCCATTGGCCACTTGATCAATTGATCGCCATTCATCGTCACGGCAAAATCGCCCCCGGTGAAAACATTGTACTGGTCATTGCCACCTCTTCCCACCGTCAGGCCGCCTTTGAAGCAGCATCCTATCTGATGGATTTCCTCAAAACCAAAGCCCCGTTCTGGAAAAAAGAACACCTGATCGATGGCACCTCAAGCGACTGGGTGGACGCAACCGATAAGGATGATGAGGCCCTTAACCGCTGGAAAGACATTTAGGAAAAAGCAGCCCTTAAAAACTGTCTTTGCGCTGTCTGATTTCGGCAAAAACGGCAACATCGTCCGCATCTGCCATCCCCAGCACTGCCCGAATTCCCGCATCACCGGCCCGCAAAAACGGATTTGTTGCTTTTTCTGCACCGATGGTTGTCGGCAGGGTTGGCAGGCCTTTGGCGCGCAATTGGTCTATTTCGTTAGCCCGGGCCCGCAATTGCTCATTTTCAGGATCAACCGACAGGGCAAAAGCAGCATTGGATTGGGTGTATTCATGCCCGCAGTAAACCACGGTTTCATCCGGCAATGCTGCCAGTGTGTTCAGGCTCTGCAACATCTGCCTGGCACTGCCCTCAAACAAACGACCACAGCCAAGAGAAAACAAGGCATCACCGGTAAACAGCAATTTTTGTTCGGCAAAATGGATGGCTACATGGCCAATGGTGTGGCCCGGCGTATCAATAAATCGCACTTCATGCGCACCGAACTGAAAAGGTGAACCACATTTAACAGTCAGATCAATTTCCGGCAAACGGGCTGCATCAGCCTCATTGCCGACAATAACCGCGCCCCATTTTTTCTTTAGCGCCGCATTGCCATCCACATGATCATAATGATGGTGGGTCAGTAAAATGTGACTCAGGGTCCAACCCTTTTCTTCAAGCGCCTGATTAATCGCATCACCATCAGGTGTATCAATTGAAGCCGTGACACCTATTTCAGGATCATGAACCAACAGTCCAAAATTATCGGGCCGGCAGTTAAACTGATAGATTTCCAAGTTTGTCATAAATTAACTTTCTAGGCTAATAGTGAAAAAACATAGGCCAGATAGCCCACCAAAAATGCTACACCGGTCAGCCGGGTTACCCCGTGCTGCCAGACGACAATACCAATCAGCACCACCGACATGACAATCAACAGCGGAATATCAATGGTGCCCATATGGGTCGAAATCGGCACCGGCGTAATCGTTGCCGTCACGCCGCCAATACCGAAAATATTGTAAATATTCGAGCCCAGTACATTACCGATGGCCAGATCGGTTTGTCGTTTGAAAGCGGCAATGATCGAAGTGGCAAGCTCTGGCAATGAAGTGCCAAGCGCCACAACCGTCAACCCGACGATGCTTTCTTCAATGCCGTAAACCTGGGCCAGCTCCACGGCGCCATCAACCAGAAATTTACCACCCAGCAGAACACCGGCAATACCGGCCAATAAAATCAAACTGTCAACAAACACCGCAAACGAAAACAGGCTGATCCGCTCGACATTGTTTTCTTCATCCAGCGCGCTACGCTGTTTGTGATCATCGTGCAAAAGGAACCACAAATAAGCAATCAAGACGACAATCAGAGCAATGCCGGTAAACCGGTTCAACTGGCCATACCAGGCGGCCAGTCCAAGAGCAACCGCCCCCAGCGCCCCAACACCACCATCTCGAAAAACATGAGAGCGCTTGGTAGCGATCGGATAAATAATCGCCCCGGCGCCCAAAATCAACAGCATATTAGCCATATTGGAGCCAACGATATTACCCATCGCAATGCCCGGTGCCCCCTGCAATGCCGCGCGAACCGAGGTTGCAAGTTCAGGCACCGAGGTGCCAAACCCGACAATGACAATACCGATAACCAGCGGTTGAACGCCTAGTTTTTCAGCCAGATTGCTGGCCCCGCGTACCAGTAATTCACCGGCCAGAAACAGCAATACAAACCCACCGATTAAGGAAAAAACCACGCCCCAAAACGCCTTTCAAACTAAACACTCATAAATTAGTTCACTCTATGTAATGCTCGACCTGCCAAAAGCAAAGGGTTTTTAAGGGCTTTCCTCAGATATCCTGCTCAACTTTACCTGACAATCGCTTGATCGCCCGCCGCGCATCCTTGAGGTGGGGATGGATGGCCAGTGCCCGCCGAAACGCCGCCAGCGCTTTTTGCTTTTTGCCAAGGCGTTGATAAATCAGCCCCAGACCTGACAAAGCACCAAAATGCCGCGGTTCGCGATCAAGCACCTCGTTAATATCTGCAATTGAGCGGTCAAAATCATTGCCGATGAAATAAGCCGTTGCACGCTTGTTCCAGGCTTCGGTAAAATCGGGATTCTGATCAATAATCGTCGATAATATCAAAATTGCAATGCGCTGCTCGCCGGCCTGCATCGCCCTTTCGGCCTGAATCAGCAACAAATCAGCGGTTGGACTGCCTGAGCGCCGCCAAATTCTCCAAATGGCCCCGGCCAATCGTTCGGCGTTTTTAGCCGACTTAATCCCGTGCAGCTTACCAAACAGGCTATCAAGAACCTCACGGGCCAGTTGCTGCTTGTCATGTTGCGACAACGACTTGCCGCCGCCATTTGTCAAAGCATCTGGTACAAGGGGTTGATTTTTGGGATGAATGTCGCGCGCGAACGCGCTTGCCGCAAAGCAAATACCAAGGATAACCAAAGCCAATACTGTCCGTTTCATGACGAACAACCTATCATCGGTTAAACAAACTTAAAAATAAAAAATGCGTGAGTCGATCAACCCTGACGGGCTTTAAACCGCTTGTTGGTTTTGTTAATAACCATAATACGGCCCTTGCGGCGGATTACACGATTATCACGGTGGCGTTTGGCCAAAGATTTAATAGAACTGCGGACTTTCATGAGAACCACCTGAGCAAAAAAAATTAGGGTGCAAAAAACACCCCTTCAATATGGCGCGCAACATAAGAGAAAAAGGGTATGGATGTCAACAGCTAGCAGACTGTTTCACGCTTTAAAAACTAAAGCACCGATGAACGCATTTTGGCAAATTCGAACACTTTATCCTTTGGAAAGAACACCCGGGCGCTTGTTCCACTGCCAACAGCGCTTTTTATACCAAGTTTTCCGCCAAGCAAATGGGCAATACGTAACGCTAATGGCAAACCAAGACCGGCACAAAACGGGTCGACTTTCTGGCCGCCAATCTTTGCATCTCCTACCCGCCCGAACGGTGCCATTGCCACGGCAATCTGATCATTGGCAATACCCGGCCCGTGATCATTGACCTGCAACCATAAATCACTCTTTTCATCCATCCGGGCACTAACGCTGACCCGTCCGCCAGGAAAAGAAAATTTTACTGCGTTTGAAATCAGATGATCAAGAATTGCAACAAAAAGCGCCCCGTCATTCTGAATAACCGGAATGTTCTCATCAACACTGACTTCAATAACCAATTGCTTGGCCGCAATTTCGCTCTGATATCCGGCAAGAGCGGTTTGAATAGCATCAGCAAGGGCAAAATCTGCGATGTTCACCAGCTTGGTCCCGGCTTCCAGGTTACCCAGCTCACCGATTTGTTGCATATTGCGCAACATCCGTGTGCAACCCGATGCAATACCACGGGCACAGGTAGAATACTGCTCATTGCCCATCGGCCCGAACTTCTCTTGGGCCATCGTACCGGCCAATTGCACCAGAGTGGCAAAGTGTTGACCCAGTTCACCGCCCATACGGGTTAAAAACTCGGTTTTTGATTTACTGGCCAGTTCAGCCTGCTCCTTGGCTTTGCCCAGCTCTTGCAACATCTGATAACGTTCATTTTCCATAAGAACTTTTTCAGCCGCCCGCTCAGTAACTTTCAACAATTGATCCGGCTGAAACGGTTTAACCAGATAATCATAAACCCCTTGCCGCAAAGCGCTGATAACCACCGATGAATCCGAATTGCCGGTTTGCACAATACACAACAGACTGGGATATTCCTTGTGCAGGGCCGCGATTACATCCAGCCCCCACTCATCTTTCAGTCGCAAATCAACCAGTGCCACATCAGGAGCCATCATTTGGGCTGCCTGCAATGCAGATTGCTGGTCATGGGCAATACCGACAATATGACCCTCAAGCTCCAGAATGTCCTGAACGCCTTCTGCCGCAGAAATCTCATCATCAATGACTAAAACCCGCACCCGCTTTGATGCCTGATTGGCCAGTTGGCCAGATTCTGCATTACCATGCTGCATACTCATCGGTTTTCTCTTTTTCCCCTAAATGACCCGGCCCGATATTCTTACCCGACTAGCGTTAAAGAAGCCTTTCCATTTAGTTCGGATTTTACCTATTATTCCGCACCCTGTAAATCGAATGTTAATCAGCGCTGGTGCATATTGCAGCCAGTTTGGCAGATACAATCCTCAGGAGAGACCCGTCATGGCTGAAAAAAGCTTAAAAATCCTCATCGTTGACGACGATGCTGACGCGGCCGACTCACTGGCAGAATTATTCGAAATGGAAGATCACGACGTCACCGTGGCCTATTCCGGCGAAGAAGCTATACAGGCCTACCAGACGGTCGATTTCGACGTTGCCTTTATGGACATTATGATGCCGGGTAAAAACGGCGTTGAAAGTTTTTTTGAAATCCGGAAATTAAAACCCGACGCTCAGGTTTATATGATGACCGGCTACAGCGTAGAACAACTGGTCAAACAGGCAATCGATCACGGTGCCCTGGGTGTTTTGGGCAAGCCGGTTGATCCACGTAAAGTTTTATCCATGCTTGATGAAGTCAAACCCGGCGGCATCGTTTTGATCGCCGAAGATGATCCCGATTTTGGTCCGCAGCTGGAAGAAATCATCGAACACTCCGGCTTTCAGTGCAAACTGGTGAAATCGGGCGATGAAGCCCTCAAAACCGTCAGTGAACAATCTGTTGATGTCATGATTCTGGATCTCAATCTTCCGGTCATTGACGGCATAGAAGTTTACACCAAGCTTCAGGAAGAAAACCGTAACATTCCAACAATTATCATTACTGGTCATGCAGCCGAACATGCTGAATCGCTGTCCTCCATGCGCGACATGGCAATTACCGGTATTTTGAACAAACCCTTTGATCCCTCCATCCTGCTTTCCAAGCTGGAAGAGCTGGGCAACGTCCCTAAAGCTGCCTGATATCACTGTATTTAAGCACTGGTCTTCACGGCACTATTGTAATTAGTCCAACTAATCGATATTTTAAGCCCATGAAACTTGATCAGCAAAAACGCCAGGTGGCGACAGCTTGGGCTGTGCACGCCTTTACCGCCTCCGGTATTGTCCTTGGCTTTCTGGCCCTCATTGCCATTTTGGAAGGTGATCGCATTGCCGCTTTCATGTGGCTCGGTCTTGCCCTGTTTGTTGACGGCATTGATGGAACGCTGGCGCGCGCTGCCCGCGTTAAAGAGCTGACACCGCAATTTGATGGTACAACCCTTGATAATGTCATCGACTATTTCACCTATGTAGTGGTGCCGGCCATGATGGTTTACTGGTTCGGCATTGTCCCGCAAGGCTGGGAATTACCGGTTGCCGCCGGTATTCTGGCCGTTTCCCTTTATACATTTGCCAACACCGGCATTAAAACCGAAGATTATTACTTCACCGGATTTCCAGCCCTGTGGAATCTTTTGGTGCTGTATTTTCACGTCATGCAATCATCACAATGGACCAATCTGGTGATCATCATCATTTGCGCTGTCCTGACATTTGTTCCAATAAAATGCGTCCACCCCCTGAGGGTTCGCAAATTACGCCATTTAACCCTGCCAATCACCGTCCTGTGGGCCGCCACCTCTATGAGGTTGGTGCTGATCTCACCGGAAGTCGAAAAAGCCCAGGAAGCATCGCCAGTAATTTTCTGGCTGTGGGTACTGGCATCGGCTTATTTCTTTGGCATTTCTCTAATGCGTACCTTGCGCCCCGAGCCCGACGAAGAAGCAACCGAATAAAGCGCTTGAAAGCTATAATATTTGAATATGTTCATGCAATAGGCTAGTCTCTCAGCGATATGAGGGAAAAGGGCTGACAATGATGAAAGTTAAATGCGACGCATGCGAGCAGGAAGTTGACCTTGTCATCGAAGGTCCGACCGACCTGAAAACCGCCATGCCAAAAGGCTGGCGTCCGCGCCGCATTGATGGCCATGTCTATAATCTATGCGATGTCTGCGGCAACATCCGCCATTTTTGCGGTGGCTTGTCAGCTTACCTGCAAGATCGCCTGAACCTGCCCAACCATGTTGAATTTGATCATCCAGAAGAAAATGACCTGTCATTCTGGACCCCTCGCATGCCTGAGTATTCAAATGTAAAAGAAGCCTTGAAAGACAAGAGTTAATTGGCATAAGTTTCGCTGATGGAAACATCAAGCGACATCATCATTATCGGTGCCGGCATTGCGGGCGCATCGCTGGCAAGCGAACTTTCGAGCGATCACAATGTTACCCTGCTTGAGCGCGAAGACCATGCCGGATATCACGCCACCGGACGTTCAGCCGCTATCTTTTTGCCCACCTATGGTCCGCCGGTCATTCAGGCATTGACCCAGGCCAGCAGCGATTTTTTCCACCACCCTCCACAAGGTTTTTGCGACACCCCTTTGCTCTCACCACGCGCAATGATGATGATTGCCAAATCTGCCGACGAAGAACACATCAAGGAAGCCCTTGACATCGGCATGCATGAAGTCGAAATGAGCGAGGCTTCGAACCGCATTCCTGCGCTCAATACCGAGATCTACATCAAGGCAATGGTCGACGACGACACGGCCGATATCGACGTTGACGTCTTACTCCATGCCTGTCTCAAAAAAGCAAAACAAAATGGTGGAACACTTTTCCGCCGGGCCGAAGTAAAACAGATTGAAAAAACTCGTGGCGGCTGGAGGGTGCATTGCAAGGACCATATTTACACTGCGCCAATCATCGTCAACGCTGCTGGTGCCTGGGCTGATGAAATCGCCGTCATGGCAGGCCTGCCCGGCTGCAAGCTACAACCCAAAAGGCGCTCTGCCGCATTGATTGATGTTTCCGACAAATGGGATGTCACCAATTGGCCGCTGACCGTTGGTGCCGGTGACACTTTCTATTTCAGGCCGATGGGCAACAAATTGATGATCTCTCCGGCCGATGAAACCATTGTCGAACCACATGATGCCTGGGCCGATGATTTTGCTCTGGCTCAGGCGATGGAGTTGTTTGGTGAGGCAACCGGCTTTGAGGTCAACCATGTGGAACACACCTGGGCCGGGCTGCGCACCTTTGCTCGCGATGGCAACCCGGTTGTCGGTTTCGATACGCAAACAGAAGGGTTTTTCTGGCTGGCCGGACAAGGCGGTTACGGCATCCAAACCTCACCAGCCCTCTCACGCCTTGCCGCAGCATTGGTCCAGCAAAGGCAAATTCCTGGCGACATTGCAAAATTTGGTGTTGAAGTACAAACCTTGTCACCAAACCGTTTCTAATTCCCACTTGCTGTATTTTTCCATCCGCACTACGGTGCAGAAAAAATGCCCTTTGGTGAGGTAATCAGTTGCAAAAGAGATCATTCGTGTCATCGATAATCACTACACTAGGAAAAATTCTGTTTCGACTTTTCTATCGTGTCGAGGTTAAGGGCCTGGAAAATTATCAGGCCGCCGGCGAGCGGGTGGTGATCATTGCCAACCATATGTCAAAGTTAGACATGGCCCTTATTGGCTCTTATCTTCCTGAACGGGCGATGTTTTCAGTTAATGTCAATGAAGTAGATAAATGGTGGGTAAAAATAGCCCGCCACTTTTTTGATATCATTCCCTTTGATCCCACCAACGCCATGGCCGCCCGGACCCAAGTAGCCGAGGTGAAAAAAGGCCGCAAACTGGTGATGTTTCCAGAAGGCCGGATTTCGGTCACCGGTGCCCTGATGAAAATTTATGAGGCTCCCGGCACTATTGCCCATCTGGCCGACGCGCAGGTTTTGCCTTTATGCATTGACGGCACGCAGTTCTCAAAATTCTCCAATATGCGCGGCATTTTGCGCTGCAAACTGTTCCCTAAAATCACCCTGACATTTCTCCCGCCCATTAAATTTAAAGCGCCCGCCGAACTGAAAGGCAGCGCCCTGCGCACTCACATTGCCCACAAATTGCACGATACAATGACCAAAATGATGTTTGATACCTCAAACATTGATCGCACCCTGATCGATACCCTGCTGTCAGCCCGCAAGGTATTTGGCAGCAAGCGCAAAATTCTTGAAGATATCCAGCGCGACCCGATTTCATATAACAAGCTGATCATTGGCATTTTCGTTTTGGGTCGCAAGCTGGCCAACATGACTCCAGGCCAAAAAAACGTTGGCGTTTTGCTGCCAAATGCCAATGCCTGCCTCGTGACCTTTTTCGGCCTGCAGGTTTTCGGTCGCGTCCCCGCCATGCTGAATTTTTCCACCGGTGCGGTAAACATGGGTGCCGCCTGTGCCGCAGCTCAGATCAACACCATCATCACCTCACGCCGTTTCATTGAAGAAGGCGAGATGGAAGATGACCTTGCCTTGCTGGCAAAACAGGCCAAAATTATTTTCCTCGAAGATGTCCGCGAAAAAATTTCCTTTGGAGAAAAAATGCGTGGCCTGTTGTCGGCCAAATTTGCCCGCACCGCACTGTCAATGATCGGCACTGACACCGACCCCAATAAACCAGCGACAATCTTGTTCACCTCAGGCTCCGAAGGGGTGCCAAAAGGCGTTGTGCTCTCCCACCGCAATCTGCAAGCCAACATGAAGCAAGTGGCAACCCGCATACCGGTAAACTCAACCGACGTCATGTTTAACGCCCTGCCAATTTTCCACGCTCTTGGCCTGACGCTCGGCGCCCTGATGCCATTAATGAATGGCTTGCGCATATTCCTCTATCCGTCCCCCTTGCATTACAAAATCGTCCCTGAATTGTGCTACGCCACCGATGCCACCGTGCTGCTTGGCACCAACACATTCCTGGCCGGTTATGCCCGTAACGCCCACCCCTATGATTTTTACAATGTCTGGCTCTGCGTTGGTGGTGCGGAAAAAGTACGCCAGGATACTCGCGACATTTATATGGAGAAATTTGGCGTCCGCATTGTTGAAGGCTACGGGGCCACCGAATGCGCCCCGGTTCTTGCTGCCAACACCCCGATGCACTTCAAATCAGGCACCGTCGGACGCATATTTGATGGCATCCAATACCGGATCGACCCGGTTGAAGGCATTGATGTCGGTGGCGAGCTGGTGGTCAAGGGACCAAACATCATGCTTGGTTACCTGCGCGCCGATAACCCCGGCGTGCTTGAGGCTCCCGAACAAGGCTGGTACGCCACCGGCGATATCGTTGATATTGATGAGGAAGGCTATGTCACCATCATCGGCCGGGCCAAACGCTTTTCCAAGATCGCTGGAGAGATGGTTTCCTTAACCTCGGCCGAAACCTACATTTCAGAAGCATTCCCTGATCGCGACCATGCCGTTGTCGCCGTACCCGACAAGAAAAAGGGCGAAAAACTCATTCTGTTCACCACCGATAAATCCATCAATCGAAAAACGCTGGTTAGCGGATTAAAGAAAACCGATTCCATCGACATGATGACCCCGAAAATCATCATCAACATCGATGAGATTCCGGTTTTGCGCACCGGCAAAGTCGACTATGTTACCATCAACAAAATGGCCTGCGAGCAAATACAGGAATAATTTTAAATGATCAGTGTTAACACCAAACCCTTTCGCCTGCGCGTTGACAGCATCGGAAAAGGCGTCACTGGTATCATCTCCTCAGGTCGTATCGCAGTTACCGATTCTGTAAAAATTTTACCAGCAGCCCAAAACACAAAAATATCTGCACTTGTTTGCAATGGACAAAATGTCGATGCTGCTGAAATTGGACAAACAGTGGAGCTGTTTCTAGACTCATCAGCCGGGATTGAAGTTGGCGCGGTAATTTGCGCCAGAGACAATCCGGTAGAAGCTGCTGACCAGTTTGAAGTACACATCAATTGGCAGGCCAAAGAACCCTTATTGGCTGGTCGACCTTACATTTTCCAGTTTGGGAACTTGCAAGCGTCTGGCTCGGTCACCAACATCAAATACAAACTGCAAGGCAACAAACAAACTCACCTTGCCGCCACCACGCTGGAAGCAGGCGAGCACTGTGTTGCCACCATTTCCATTCAGCAACAGGTTGCATTTACCCCTTATCAAGAAGACAATCCCCTCGGCTCATTCAATATCACAGAGCACGATAACGGCAATTTATTAGGCGTCGGGAAAATTGAATTCGCCCTGCGCCGGGCCAGCAATATCCACCGCCAGGCCCTTGATCTTGACCGCCATGCTCATGCATTCCAGAAAAAACAGAAACCGTGCGTCCTGTGGCTGACCGGACTTTCCGGTTCGGGAAAATCAACCATTGCCAATGTCCTTGAAACGCAATTGCACGATCAGGGCCGCCACACTTTTCTGCTTGATGGCGACAACGTCCGTCATGGTCTGAACCGCGATTTGGGCTTTACCGATGCTGACCGGGTTGAAAACATCAGGCGCATTTCAGAAGTTGCCAAATTGATGGCTGATGCAGGGTTGATCGTTATTACCTCTTTTATCTCGCCCTTTAATTCAGAACGCCAGATGGCCCGCGAACTTATGCCCGATGGTGAGTTTTTTGAAATCTTCATTGATGCCCCTTTGGAAGTATGCGAAAAGCGCGATGAAAAAGGGCTCTATGCAAAAGCCCGGGCCGGTCAAATTAAACATTTCACCGGTATCGACTCTGCATATGAACCGCCGGAAAAACCAGAAATTTCCATCGATACAACCAGATTATCGCCGGATGCGGCAGCTATTGAAATTGTTGAATTTTTGAAAGAGAAAGACCGCCTGACATGAAAGAAAGCCACCAATATTTGATCACCGGCGCCGCTGGCTTTATCGGTTTCTTTCTAATCCAGCGTCTGATCGCCGATGGTCATACAGTTGTCGGTGTGGATAATATGAATTCTTATTACGACACCGATCTCAAAAATGCCCGGCTGGCTGTGTTGCAAAAGCTGGATGGCTTTACCTTCATCAAGGCTGACCTGTCAGACCGCCAGGCGGTCGAAACCATTTTTGCCGACAACGCTTTTTCCCGCGTCGTTCATCTGGCCGCACAGGCCGGTGTCAGGTTTTCGCTGACCGACCCGCACGAATACATCCCGGCCAATCTGTCAGGATTTTTCAACGTGCTGCACGCCTGCAAAGAGGCCAACCTCAAGCACTTTGTCTATGCCTCATCCAGTTCAGTTTATGGCGCAAACTCCAAAGTACCTTTTGAAGAAACCGACGCCACCGACCACCCGGTCAACCTGTATGCTGCAACCAAACGTTCAAACGAACTGATGGCCTATTCATACGCCCATATTTATGGTCTGCCCTGCACTGGTTTGCGCTTTTTCACCGTCTATGGCCCATGGGGCCGCCCTGACATGGCTTATTTCCATTTTACCAAGGCAATACTGGCCGGCCAAACCATCCGGGTTTTCAACCACGGCAACATGAAGCGCGACTTTACCTATATCGATGACATCATTGAGAGCATCATTCGCATTGTCGAAATTGTTCCCTCCCGCGACAGCACCGGCGCACCGTGGAAAGTTTTCAACATCGGCCGCAATAAACCTGAAAACCTGATGAAGATCATCTCGGTTCTCGAAGACGCCATCGGCATAAAGGCCAAAATGGAAATGCTGCCAATGCAACCGGGCGAGATGCTCGACACCTATGCCGACAGCACACCGCTGATCACTGAAACCGGCTTTGAACCCTCAATAAATATTGAAGAAGGTATCGCTAAATTCGTCAAATGGTATAAAGATTTTTACCCGACCTGAAGCTGCCTGATCTCAACCAGAGCCTCATTCATCGTTGCCGAAATTTCAGCAATCGCTGCGCCCACATCAATTTCCTGCCCGGTGCGAACCGCCAGTTCCAGCACATGACAGGCAGCTGCTGCTTTGGCCGCCCCGATATTGGCGCACATGGATTTTAGCGCATGGGCTGCATCGGCAAGGGCTTGCTTATCTTCATCGGTTGAAGTTTTTTTGATATCTTCAAACGAGGCCGGGGCATGATCTGTGAACAATTGCAACACCCGCTTGATCAAGCTGTCTGAACCACCACCAGACTCCGCCAAATCCGCCAGCACGTCATCATCAAGAACCGGCAGTTCATCCTCCTGTGCTGCCGATACCACCTCAACGACCTGAACAGGAACAGCAACCGGTTCAACAACTTGCGAAAGGTCAGGCCCTTCAGTCGGTGCACTTTCGGGCAACAGCAATCCCATCCGCTCGGCAATGGTTTTAATCGTGAACGGCTTGGTGATAAAATCATCCATCCCGGCATTACGCCATTTTTGCGCATTATCACCGGCGATGTGCGCTGTCAGGGCAATAACCGGAGTTCTCTTTTTGGCCAACGCCTTTTCCATCTCGCGAATTTTTACCGTGGCCTGATAACCATCCATCACCGGCATCGAACAATCCATAAAGATCAGATCAAACTCATTGCGTTGCCAGACTTCAACCGCCTCAATACCATCCTTGGCCACCTGCGCCTTGACACCCAATTGCCTCAACACTTCAATGATCACCTCGCGGTTGACCGCATTATCATCAGCAATCAGTATCCGCGCTGAAGCAAACTGCGGCAGCGCTGCGCGTTTTTGAGTTGCCTGGGTAACCGCATTAATGCCTCGTGGCACCCCCCGGGCCAGACGTGCAATCATGTCAAACATCTCAACGCGCCCGACCGGCCGCATAATCAGATCATCCGCCTCACCCCGCCGCACAAGATCTTCGGCGCCAACATCTCCCAATTGTGAAACAGCAATAACAAATGGCCTGTCTTTAGGCGGCAAGCTGCCATGCAATTTTTCAAGCGCTTGCGAGCATGAGAAAACCGCATCAATCCGGCTGAAATCGGCCTCTGAAATTTTCGCCGGATGCACCTGGGAAACTTCTACATTATTAGCATGCAAATAACTCATCAACGATTGCTTGGAGGCCAGACCATCCAGCGCCACAATCGCTCTGCTCATCTTGCTGCCAGCGCAATCAATCATCGCCGGTGCAGTTTCAACCACCTCTACCGGGATATTGAAGTAAAACCGCGACCCCTTGTACAAAACACTTTCCACATCCACATGACCATCCATCGCCGCAACAAGTTTTTTACAAATCGACAAGCCCAGCCCGGTACCGCCAAACTGTCTGGTGGTTGTCTGATCCGCCTGGGTAAATTCCTGAAACACCGTCGATATTTTATCGGCCGCTATACCAATGCCGGTATCTATAACCGAAAATTCCAGATTACTTTGGCCGGTAGACACATTCTTGATGGTCTTGACTGAAATGGCCACATAACCGGTTTCAGTAAACTTCAGCGCATTGTTGACCAGATTGGACAACACCTGATTGAGCCGCACCGGATCACCAACAATCTTCGTCGGCACATCCTTGTCAACAAAAGAGGCAATATCAATACCCTTGCCCGCCGCCCGCTGCCAGAAAAGGCTCACAACATCATCAATAATGCCCGCCGGTGAAACCGGCACCTGCTCCAGTTCCAGTTTTCCCGCCTCGATTTTGGAAAGATCAAGAATATCATTGATAATGGTCAGCAGACTTTGTCCCGAGCGCACGATAACCTCGGCATAGCGTTGCTGTCGGGGTAACAGATTTCCAGCCGCAAGCAGTTCAGCCATCACCATAACACCGTTCATCGGTGTACGAATTTCATGGCTCATGGTGGCCAAAAAGTCCGACTTCGCCATATTGGCTTCTTCCGCGACATTTTTGGCAACCACCAGTTCTCTGGTGCGTTCCTCAACCGTTTGTTCCAGATTCTCCCGGTGCACGGCCAGGCTTTCATCACGTTGGCTGATCTGCGACAGCATTTCATTAAACGAATCAACTAGCTGACCGGTTTCATCGTCGCTTTCCCGTTTAACACGGGTGCTGAAATCATGAGTTTTTTGCACATTAGACATCGCCCAGGCAAGGTGTCTGATCGGTTTGGTGATTTTCCTTATCATCTTGGAGGCAATACTCATCCCGAGTACGCAGGCAATAACAACCGTAAGCAGGGCGATTAAAAACCCTTCCAGAAGACTTTTTCGCAGGTCCGAAACATCGGCCAGCAACAACAATGTTCCAACCTTTGCACCACTATTTATCACCGGCACACTGACCGGTAAAGTTGTAGAACGCAGTAGCGAAAAGACTGACTTTTTTTGCGAGAACCTGTCAGCAGCAGAATTGGCCTGCGGTTTTTCCTCATTTGTCAAAATAATTGCCGAACCCAGCACAGCCAGCGTCGAATTATCATTACGGGTAACGACTGCAAAGGGAATTGACGGCATTTTACCGATTGCCCTGAGCGCTATCAGCGTTTGGGTACGATCATTATTTTCCACGTGCTTTGAAATAACTGATGAAAACACATTCGCCACAGCAGTAAGTTGCTGGTGCCGAATCTCCAGAGCATCAGTTGTTTGCCGCCAAAGAAAAAAACCCGTGGCGCTGATAACCGAGGCAATGACAGCACTTAGCACTACAAAGGTGATTTTACGACCGATAGATTGTTTTTTCGCTACACGCATAGGTTTTGGATAATCGATTGCGGACAAATTGGTTCAGAATAAAATTAACTTTATCCATCATTGGTTAATGTAGCCCTTCCAAAAAATTCACTGCAAAACGCCAAAGCAAAAATATCAGCTTAACCTTTCAAGCTTATACTACCAGGTAATTTAGCTTTAAAATCAGAAACCATGTCGCAAAGCCCTCTAAAGAAAATCCCAAACTCCCGTCGGCGCATCCTGGCTGCTGACGACGACCCGATCATGCGCGAAATGATGATGGCCCGTCTTGGTGATGAAATCGACGTCACTTGTGCAGAAAATGGAGAGATCGCATGGGAAAAGCTGCTTGCGGAAAAGTTTGACCTGGCCATCATTGATCTGGGCATGCCAAAGCTTGATGGTTTTGGCCTGATCCGTTATTTACGCCAAACACCCAAAACCGTGGACCTGCCGATCATTGTTGCAACCAGTCGCGGTGATCCCGAAGCCATTGAAAAAGCATTTGCATCCGGTGCCTCGGGTTTTGTTACCAAGCCGATAAATTGGTCCCTGTTTAAATACCATGTCCAGTTTGTGCTCAAAAACGGCTTGGTCGAGCGACAATTGCGGGCCAGCAAATCTGCTAGAGATATGGCAATTCGCACCAAAAACACGTTGCTGAACTTGATGTCCACAGCATTAGAGCGTCAAGCCTCAGCAACCGGCCAGACAACGTCTGATGGCGCGTTGTCTGATGTTATAGAATTATCCCGGCTGTTGTCCGTAAACCCGACCAAAAATTTCAAACAGCACGATGTAAATGAAATTATCGCTCAAGCCGTTCGCTCCTGTCAGAAACAGGCAACAGAAAAATCTATCAACCTGATCGGTCGCCAGTCACTGGCAAGTATTTCCATAAATGTCGATCAATCGATATGGTTCGATGCTCTAAAGAGACTTGTGATTAACGGAATCAAATCATCACCAGTCGGCGGCACTGTGGAAATTATGCTGGGCAGTCAACGTGACGGTTCTCTGGTCATTTCGGTTCGCGATAACGGCCTGGTCAAAACCCAGGCAAATATCGATGCTCAATTGAACGTTCTAATGAACGTGACATTCGCAGACAGTACCGCTGACACCATACCCCGCCTCGATTTGCCCATTGTCAAGCAAAGTGCTGAAATCCACGGCGGTCGGGCTCTGTTTCAAAACCATCCCGGCGAGGGCAATATCGCAGCTCTCTGGTTGCCGGAAAACCGGGTGCAGATCGAAGAACTTGAGCAGTCGGCATAACGCCTAACCCGCCTGCCCCATATATTTTTTAAACATCCAGCCCTTTTGCCCGTCATCCAGGCTTTGTACCAGCGCCCAGCCATTTTCGTCGCGGATGTGCGAAAACCGGGCCCCTTTCGCGTAATTGCCAAGCATCTCCGAACGCGACGTCGGCTCAGACCGCATCCGCAAGCCTGTCGAGGTAACAACCAGATCAGCAACACCCGGGTTTGTCGGCACTGTCTGCCCACCCGGCGTGATCACAATATTTACAGGCTCATCATTAAGAGCGGTTGCCTTGGAGCGCGGAATGGCAAAAACAACCTTCCCGGATTGCTCATTTACCGTTTTCTGCCCCAGAGATACAGCGTTTGTGACCTTCGCTTCTGGCGGCAAGGGCGCATTGGCAAACATCCAGCCGAACAACACGGCAGACCCCACCAAACACAGGGCAAAACTTATAAGAGTACTTTTTGACATGGTAAAAAAAATCTATCAAATTTTACATGCAATTACAACTACAAGATGTATAAAGTCAAGCAACATTCTTAACAAGAACAACACCACAGCCACCACACAAAACGATGGAAACTATACCGGCCACCTTATTAGACATGGTGAGAGTCGAGCCAAAA
Organism: Anderseniella sp.; assembly: GCA_030626025.1. Classification (GTDB taxonomy): domain Bacteria; phylum Pseudomonadota; class Alphaproteobacteria; order Rhizobiales; family Aestuariivirgaceae; genus JALWJW01. Next base: position 65,080 of record DAOUPT010000008.1, read on the forward strand.
TCAACATCTACACTTTCCAGTTCCCATTTTACACCTCTAATCGATAATCGCTCTAGCGGTGACATTCCAACAACGCTAAGCGTTGTTCCTGTTGGCAAATCGATCAAAAACGAACCGACCTGCAACGGCCATGCTTCTTCTGTCCCGCTGGATGCAAAACATCTGACATCCTGACGGGCCAGTTTTATCAATTGCGATACATGCGAAATGGTCTGATCTGATTGACCGCCAATACCTGCAACCAGCACGATTTCTTCTGCACCATTTTCAAGGGCATAACGTATGGCCAATTCACCATCGGTCATATTTTTTTCAGTCGGATGAACCTGACGCGGCACATCAGGCCATTTTTGCCGCAACGCTTCATCACTGGAATCAAAGTCCCCGATCCAGCACACCGGCTCAACCCCAAGCGCCTCAGCATGGCGCATCCCGCCATCTGCTGCAACAACATGGCCACCAGCAACCTGCTTTTTCAAACGGTCTGTGACCGTCAACTCACCATTTAACAAAATTACAAAACTTTTCATGCCCCGTTGGTGACATTTTTGCTTGCCATTGTCCACAGCCGACCTCATATTGCACTTGCTCACCGGGGTGCTGGCAGGTCGCTGGCTGAGAGGCTTACACCCAACCCGATGAACCTGATCCGGCTAGAACCGGCGGAGGGAGTGGCGCGTCTTTTACAAAAAAGTCCATCATTCATCCGATCAAACCTGAGACTAAATTTTTAGGAGTTGACGCGATGCGTTTTATTTTAGCAGTTTTAGCAATTCTGGCTTTCACCATAAGTCCGGCCACTGCAAAACCAATCCTGACTGTATATACCTATGACAGCTTCACCGCCGATTGGGGCCCCGGCCCGGCAATCAAAAAATCATTCGAAGCAACCTGTGACTGTACCCTGAAATGGGTGGCTATCGCCGATGGCGTTGCCCTGCTCAATCGGCTTAAACTGGAAGGTACTTCGACCAATGCCGACGTGGTTCTGGGTCTTGACACCAATCTTGTTGTCGAAGCAAAGGCGACCGGATTATTTGAAGAGGCTGGCATCATAGCCCCAACCTCAAAAATCTCCGGCCACTGGAGCGACAAAACCTTCATTGCCTATGACTACGCCCCCTTTGCCGTCATCTGGGATCGCCAGAAAATGAAAAACCCGCCAACTAGCCTGAAAGAACTGGTTGAAGGCCCCGCTGATCAAAAAATCATCCTGCAAGACCCGCGCACCTCGACACCCGGCCTCGGATTTCTGATCTGGATGAAAACCGTCTATGGCGATAAGGCAGGGCTTGCCTGGGAAAAACTGTCAAAACGCATATTGACGGTAACGCCGGGCTGGAGCGAAGCCTACGGCTTGTTCACCAAAGGCGAAGCGCCAATGGTGCTTAGCTATGTCACCTCACCGGCCTATCACATGATCGTTGAAAAAACCGATCGCTATGCAGCAACCAAATTTTCAGAAGGCCATTATTTGCAGATCGAAGTTGCCGGATTGATCAAGAATTCCAAAAACAAAGAGCTGGCGCAAAAGTTTTTGAAATTCATGGTCTCATCGGGGTTTCAGGATCATATCCCGACCAAAAACTGGATGTTCCCGGTCGGCAAAACAACAAAGCCATTGCCCGATGAATTTAGCAAACTGATCAGCCCCGACAAGCTGCTTTTACGCAAAGCCCAAACTGTCGCCAAAAACCGCAAAGCCTGGATTGCTGAATGGCTGAAAGCAACGAGCAAGTAAATGCCTTATCAGCGCGCTGAAACGCCAACCCGAATTGCCGGTTTCAGCGCGCTTTTATTTATCACCATTGTCACATTTGGTGCTTTTTTAGCGCTGGCCACAAGGGCCACCGAAGGCTTTGCGATCAGCGAAGTTTTATCGGACGCCTATCTCGGGCGAATCATCCGGTTTACCCTCTGGCAAGCCACTCTCTCAACTTTGCTGTCCGTCGGTCTGGCCATTCCAACCGCCCGCGCCTTTGCCCGCCAGACTAAATTTACCGGACGCGATAGTCTGCTAAAACTGTTTGCCCTGCCCCTTGCCCTGCCGGCACTGGTCGGTGTGCTCGCAATTTTGGGACTATGGGGTCGCGCCGGTTGGATCAACCAACTTACCGGCGACCTGCTCTCGTTCTCAATTTTCGGTCTTTCCGGCATCCTCATTGCCCATATTTTCTTCAATCTGCCATTGGCAACCCGCCTATTTTTAACATCACTGGAACGAATACCGGTTGAAAATTGGCGTTTGGCCAGCCAACTGGACATGCCATCATCCAGCATTTTCAAATTCATCGAATGGCCGGTCATAAAAGCTGTTCTGCCCGGCATCCTCGCACTAGTTTTCATGCTGTGCCTGACCAGCTTTACCATTGTCCTCACCCTGGGTGGTGGCCCGGCTTCAACCACCCTTGAAGTGGCCATTTATCAATCCTTGCGCTTTGATTTTGACCCCGGTCGCGCCGTTACGTTGGCGCTGGTACAATTGGCCATCACCGTTGTATTGCTAGCCGTGTCATTTCGCTTCACCAAAACCCTGCCCAATATTGTCAGCCTCAAATCAACAATGCATCGCCCCGATGCTCACACCATTTCCGCCCGTATTGTCGACGCCGGTTTTATTATCGCTGCCGGTTGTTTCGTTGCCCTGCCGCTAGCAGCATTGATCGCCGATGGCCTGTCATCAGACCTGCCAAAACTGCTGTCATCGCCAACAGTCTGGCGAGCCATCACCACCAGTTTTGTGCTGGCATTGGCCGCGGGAACCCTCAGTCTGACTTTATGCTGGACCATGCTCAAGGCGATAAATAATCAAAACAGCCTTTTCGCAAAACTGGTCGGCTTTGCCTCAAGCACCATTTTGGTCATGCCTGCCATCGTGCTTGGTTCGGGCTGGTTCATTGTCCTGCATCGTTTTGGCAATGTCTTTTCCTTTGCCCCGCTGCTGGTGATCATCATCAACGCCCTGATGGCCCTGCCTTTCGTTCACCGCATTCTCGCCCCGGCACTGGCAGAATCAACCCGGCAACACAATCGCCTGATTGCCGGTCTTGGCATAACCGGCTGGAGCCGCTGGCGGCTGATTGACTTTCCTGTTTTGAAAAAACCACTGGCACTGGCCTTTGCCTTTGCCATGGCGCTATCACTGGGCGACCTCGGCGTTATTGCCCTGTTCGGGTCTGAACAGATCACCACCCTGCCGCTGTTGCTGTTTAAATCCCTCGGCAGTTACCGCACCCATGATGCCGACGGCCTTGCCCTCATTCTGGCATTTTCATGTTTGATCATTCTCTATGCTGCCGAAAAATTATCCCAAAGGAAAGCCCGACAATGCTGACCCTCAAAGATCTCAAATATTCCTACGAAGGAACCTCATTTGATTTTTCCATGAAAATTGACCAAGGCAGCTTCGTTGCCATCATCGGCCCCAGCGGCAGCGGCAAATCAACCCTGCTCGATCTAATTGCCGGATTTATCACCCCCACTTCGGGCGAAATAACCTTCGACAATAAGCCATTGCTAACACTACGCGCCGCCGAGCGGCCCGTCTCGATGGTATTTCAGGAAAACAATCTGTTCACCCATCTTGATGTGCAAACCAATATCGCACTGGGTATCTCGCCAACCCTGAAACTATCGCAAGACGACCACAACACTGTCACTGCAGCATTACAACGCGTCGGTCTGAAAGGTTTTGAAAAACGCCTGCCCGGCGAACTCTCCGGCGGTGAACGCCAAAGAGTGGCACTGGCCCGGGCACTGGTGCGCCAAAGGCCGCTACTGTTGCTCGATGAACCGTTCGCTGCTCTAGGTCCGGCCTTGCGTTCCCAAATGCTGACATTGGTAAAAGAGTTGCACGAGGAAAAAAACCTCACCACCCTGCTGGTGTCACATCAGCCCGAAGATGCCCGATCAACGGCGACCCACACGGCATTCCTCAACAATGGCCGCATTGAGGTTTTCGAGGAGACTGAAAAGTTCTTTGCCATCAAGGACAACAAAGAACTAACCGCCTACCTCTAATTATCTACCCCCAATGACCTACCAGGGTAGTTGATAACCTTCTGCATGCCAGAACGTACCGGTGGTTTCCATACCAAGCGCATCCATTCGCTCAATCAGGCCGCTGGCTGCAGTTTGTGCATCGGTCATGCCATTGCCACCGGTCAAATTGGTTTTCACATATCCCGGATGCAACAAACCAACAGCAATATTGCGTTCCTTGAAATCATGGGAAAGATTGACCCCAACCATATTGGCCGCTGCCTTTGACATCCGATAACCGTAATTACCACCTGACCCATTGTCTTCCATCGACCCGACCCGGCTGGTCACAATACCCACCTTGCCACCATCGACCAATTGCTCAGACAAGGCCCGCGTAACCCGTAGTGGCCCCAGCGTATTAACTTCGTACTGCAAGCGCATCCGGTCAAAATCAAGATCATCAAAGGTTTCACGGGTTAAAATACCGGCATTGTTGATCAGCATATCAATCTTGCGATCACCAACCGCTGTCACCAGATTTGCCACGCTGGCATCATCGGTCACATCAACATTCTCAATAATCTCAACCCCGGCTCCGCGCAGTTCATCACTGGCCTTTCGACAAACCGCAATTACCTCGTCACCGCGCGATTTATATTGTTTTGCAAGTTCCAGACCAATGCCCTGATTGGTTCCTGTAATCAAAATCTGCGCCATGTCATTTTTCCTGAATGTTTTATGATCTGTCTTAAGTCGTTATTTCTGTCAATGACTTCAAGGGCTGCTACTGCAACGAAAACAGAAATTCCGCGATAGCCTTGGTATCAGCTTCCGGCAACTTAGATAAATTGGTCTGAACATCCCCCATACCACCGCTGGACATATCCTCATATCCCATGATTTCCCCAAACCGCAGGGCCGAGTTGAGATCTGCAACATCGGTAAAACGCTTGCGTTTTTTCAAACCACGCAAAGACGGCACCTTGCCTTTGCCTTCAGGGTGGGGACCACCGGCCAGATGGCGGGAAAAATCCAGTCCCATAACAATATTGCGCGGTGTATGGCACTCGTTGCAATGTCCGGCCCCCGACACCAGATAAGCACCACGGTTCCAGCTTTTAGGTTTTGACCTGTCAAATTTAAACACTCGGGTATCAAGACTAAACCTTTTCCAAAGCCCCATCCCCCGCCGCAGCATTGGCGCTGCAAAAATGCTGGTGGTTTTGTTTGACGAAGTCTCAACTGCTTTCAGGCTCATGAGATAAGCTTTCAGATCAAGCACATCTGAGGTCTTCATATGAGCATATGAAGTGTAGGGGAAAGCTGGAAAATAATGTCGCCCGTCAGGACTAATCCCCCTCTGCATCGCATTGACAAATTGCAGATCGCTCCAGCCGCCAATACCGGTTGCTTTGTCCGAAGTAATATTGGGTGGATAAAAAACCCCAACAGGCGTTTTCAATTGCGATCCGCCAGAGGGCAGCAACGCATCGGCTCCCTTGATCGGTTTGTGACAGGAAATACAACCGCCCGCGTCATACATGACCTTACCATTTGCAAGGTCAACATTATGTTGGGGCAACACGTTGGCCTCAAGGGGCCTCGGACGTGAGAGAAACAAGCCAACTGCGGTCCCGACCACAACGAGACCTGCAAACAGGACCACAGTCTTTCTTTTCATTGAAAAATCAATCTACTTCTTGGGTGCCCGGAATTTTTCATGGCAACCTTTACAGCCACCACCCAATTGACCAAGCGCAGGCATCAAGTCAGCCATTTTCGCAACACCAGCCATATTATCTGCCGCCGCTATTGCTGTTTTCAACGCGGCTGCAAATCCCTCTTCATCCAGCCAGATTTCCGGTTTGGCACGGTTCTCTATACCAGAGTCTTCGCCGGTCCCTTCGGGAAACAATGGTCCGGCTTTTTCCAGATTGGTTTTGATCGTCAAAGCGGCACTTTTGATAACCGCTGCATCAAACGCCCGTTTGCCTTTAGCGGTTTCAACGATAATCTTGATACCACCGCCCACAGCCTTCATGGCCTCTTGACGTTCCTTGATTTTTCCAAGGTGGCCATCGGCCTGAACGACACCGGCAGTGGCAATCATTGCCGCGCCAAATAGTATGAGTGCTTTAGTGGTTTTCGTAATTTTTCGCATTTTTCTTTCCTTACACCGGTCTGTCGTCCGGCAAATTGCAAAACCCCTTTTGCCGGTCCAATGTGAACGTTCAGAACTCATTGCGCAAGAGCCGCCGAATAATTTTTCCGGTCGTCGTCATCGGCAACGTATCTCTGAAAACAATCTCACGGGGATATTCATGGGCGGCCAACCGCGTCCTGACGTGAGCACTTATGTCTTTTGCCAACGCGTCATTTTCGCAAAATCCGTCTGCAAGAACAATAAAGGCCACTACAATCTCGGTGCGCAGATCATCAGGCTTGCCAACCACGGCCGCCAGCTTGACCGCTTCATGGCCAAGCAGACAGTCTTCGATTTCACCGGGTCCAATCCGGTAACCCGATGAGGTAATAATATCATCATCACGCCCGACAAAATGAAAATAGCCTTCATCATCTACAAAGCCCTGATCGCCGGTTACCAGCCAGTCGCCGACATATTTTTCCACTGTCGCCTGGGGGTTGTCCCAATATTCCAGAAACATCACCGGGTGAGGCCGTTTAACGGCAATATCTCCGGTTTCACCGCACTCAACTTCAACCCCGTTCTGGTCAATAATCGCCACTTGCGATCCCGGTACCGGCTTGCCAATTGCACCGTTCTTCAACACCCCCAACTGACCACAGGATTCCAGCACCAGATTGCACTCCGTCTGGCCATAAACCTCATTGATATGTAGTCCCAACTCTTGTTTGGCCCAACTCTGCAACTGTCGTCCAACCGCTTCACCACCAGAAAAAACAGTCCGCAATGACAGTCTGTCTCCATACTGACCCGCCGGTGACGCCCGCATCATTTTCAGCGCCGTTGGTGGAATAAACACATTACGAATTGGCAGTTCGGCCAGTAATTCCCAGGCCTGCTCAGCAGTAAATTTTTCAAACTTGTGCGCCACCACCGGCACACCAAAATACAGCGACGGCAGCAGCACATTCAACAAGCCACCGGCCCAGGCCCAATCAGCCGGGGTCCACATCATATCACCCTCTTGCGGGAAAAACTCATGGGCAAACTGCACACCGGGCAAATGGCCAAGTAAAACACGGTGCCCGTGTAGCGCACCTTTAGGAGGCCCTGTTGTGCCAGAAGTGTAGATCATCAGGGCCGGGTCATCCAGACCGGTGTCAACACTAACAAAGCTGTCATCATACGCTTTCAGCTCCTTGTGGAGATCAAGCGCACCCTCGCCGCCATCAACACTGATCACCGTTTTAAGCTCCGGCAGTTCATGGCGTATTGATGATATCTTTTCAAGCGATGCCGATGACAACACCACCCCACATGCGCCACTGTTGTTCAAACGATACTGCAATCCCTCTGCCCCAAACAACATCGCCATCGGCACCGCAATGGCGCCAAGCTTATAGATGGCAATATGAGTCGCCGCTGTTTCGGGAATTTGCGGCAACACCACCGCCACCCGGTCACCACGCCCGACACCACAGCCCGTCAGAAAATTGGCCATTCTGTTGGCCAACTGATCAAGTTCGGCAAAAGAAACCCGTTTTGTATCACCATTACCATGCTTAAACAGGATCGCCGTATCATCAGGTTTTTCCAGCGCCCACTTCGAAGAAATCGCCTCACCGATGTTAAATCGGTCCGGCAATTTCCATCTAAACTGTTGATAAAGGCTCTGATAATCGGCGCTGGCTGGTAACATAGTTTTTACCTTAAACTCATGAACATGGCCTGAACACCGCTTTTTGGCTTTGTTCAGACCGTTTGTTTTAGTGTTTCTTAGCTTGTTTGACTCATACTGAACCAAAGCTGAGGAGAATGATTATGTATAGCGTACCACAGCATCAACGTGACACCGGTCGTCGGCAATACGATATTCCAACGATGCGTTCACCAAAAGTGCTTTCACCAGAATTGGATGAAGTCCTTCATATGCTCAAGGCATTTGAATCAGACAACTCCAACGATGAAACCAAAAATTAGATTTAGAGCCTGACTGGAAACGCCAGAATTTTCAGCACGAGCAAAAGGGAACAGGCGATGAGCGGTATCGTGCCACGCGTTGGCAATTCAGCATTCAACAGTGCAATCAGCGATGGATTGTCCAATAATGACAATTCCAAATCCGGTTTTAAGGATATTCTAGCCGGTGGTGACACTTATCAGGTTTCCCGGTTTAATATCCCGGCCCGTTGTAGTCTTCCCTTGCAAACCGATCAGCAGACATCAAAGCACCTGACAGTTCTGTCCGGCATCATTCACATAACCTTGGCTGACGATATCATGGTTCTGGTTGCCGATGAGAGTATTTACATTCCCCAGGGTGTGTTGCACGGCCTGGAAAATCGCGCCGACAATCCTGCCCTGATCATCAGCGTCGATTATAACGCTTGATTAGCCGTGTTCCAGCTTTCGCGTTTACGGTAAATCGTTGAGGGGCTGACCCCCAGTTTTTCTGCCGCCTTTGGCACCGAGCCATCACAACTAATAATAGCCGCTTCGATTGCATCGCGTTCAATCTGCCATAATTGCCGGGATTGAAACCGGTCAGTGTTCGATACTTGAGAGGGCGCAGCGGTAAATGTGCTGACATCTAACCCGGGTACATGGTCCACTTCACTCAACAGATCACTCAACATGGAGCGCTCAATAACCGGACCCTTGTTCATAACGACTGCCAAACGCACGATATTTTGCACTTCGCGTATATTGCCCGGCCAGTCATGGCTTTCCATCGCAAACATAGCGTCATCAGAAAAACCGCTAAAGTTTTTACCTTCTTCACGGTTGAACTCCGCCAGAAAGTGATTGGTGATCAAATCAATATCAGCACCACGAGCCCTGAGCGGCGGCAGCTTCAACGGCAAGACAAACAAACGATAAAACAAATCTTCGCGCAGCCGCCCCTGACTCACTTCAAGCCGCGGGTCTTTATTGCTTGCGCAAATAATCCGAACATCAACTTTTTGCGGACGGCCCGCACCAACCGGTTGAATAAATCCGGTTTGCAGAAATCGCAAAAGCTTGCTTTGCAGATCAAGCGGTAATTCGCAAATCTCATCAAGAAACAAGGTGCCGCCGTCTGCCACTTTTGCAGCACCCTCACGATTGGCAATCGCCCCGGTAAATGAACCTTTCAAATGCCCGAACATTTCAGATTCCATCAACTCATGGGGAATGGCACCACAATTAACCGCAACAAACGGACCCGATGCCCTCTTGCCACCCTTGTGAATAGCCTCAGCACAAAGTTCTTTGCCTGTACCGGTTTCACCTTGAACAAAAACTGGTGCGCAAGAACTCGCAACATTGTCGATCTGTTCATAAAGCGCCCGCATGGCCAGCGAGGCGCCAACAAAGCCATATCTGTTTATGCTGGAAATAGCGGAGCTCAAATCTCATTCTCCGGCAATGCTCCAGCTTTCTCCAGCAGTATTTTGGCGGTTCGGTCAGCACATTTGCAAACCTCATACGCCTGTTTTTGCAAATCAAAAACAGCATCATTTTTCAGGTCCGCCCGTAATTTCGCCACCAGTTTATACAGGCAAGTCGCCGCAAAAGTAGCCGAAAGCCCACACAATTTATGCAAGGCACAATCAACGCCATCCATATTGACCCGCTGCTGATTTACCATCAACTCGCTAGAATTATTTCTGATTTCCATACTGGCCGTTTGCAGCAACATAACTTTGTCGGCATAACAAACGTTCGACAAAATTCTGGCCAGCTTTTCCTCATCAACAATCAAGTGTTCTTCAGCAGCATCACCACTTAAATTGTTTTCATTCAATGACTTAAGGTTCAAAACCTGACTGATTGTTGCATGAAGCTGCTGCTTGTCAGCCGGTTTTGCCAGAGCAATGTCAAAATGTTTCTGCCAAAATGCACTCTTTTTTGTGTCCGCAAGAAACGCCGACAAAGCCACGATCGGCGTTTTTGCCGCCGTACCACCCATGGTGCGAATTTCCTGTGCAGCAGCAACACCATCCATCACCGGCATCTCAATATCCATCAGCACCAGATCGTAATCGCTGTTTTTGATGAAAGCCAGCGCTTCCTCGCCATGCTCGGCTGCATCCACATCACAACCAATGCGATTTAACAAAGCACCGGTTAAAACCCGCGCTGCCGGAGAATCTTCTGCCAACAAAACACTGGGCCGCGAACCATCACGACATTTCAAAGGATCAAGCTTGACACTCGCCTGCCCACTATACGTTGACACACCAAAACTCATACAAAACATCCAACTAACAAACTTACTATCGGCACTATAACCAACAGGAGTGAAGAAGACGTTTATAAATTAGCTAATGGGGGCAGTTACTTGGTACCAAACATCCGGTCACCCGCATCGCCCAAACCGGGCACAATATAGCCGTTTTCATTGAGGTGACTGTCAACAGCCCCGGTAACGATATCAACATCAGGATGAGCAGCCGTCAACGCCTTGATACCTTCAGGGGCCGCCAGCAAACAAACAAATCTGATATTTCTGGCACCGTTTTCCTTCAGCTGATCAATCGCTGCAATAACCGAATTGCCGGTCGCCAGCATCGGGTCAACAACCACACAATAGCGCTCACTCATTGCTTCGGGCAGTTTTAGATAATACTGAACCGGCTTCAGGGTTTCGTGATCGCGATACAAGCCAATAAAACCCACCCGCGCCGAAGGCACCAGATCAAGCATCCCTTCCAGCAAACCATTGCCGGCTCTCAGGATAGAAACAAGCACCAGTTTTTTACCCGCCAGAATCGGAGCATCCATTTTTTCCAGTGGCGTTTCTATTTCCTTAGTTGTGGTCGGCAGGTCGCGCAACACTTCATAGGTCAGCAGATGAGCTATTTCGCGCAACAATTGCCGAAACACCGCCGATGGCGTATTCTTGTCCCGCATCAAGGTCAGTTTATGCTGAATTAATGGGTGTTTTACGTGATTAAGCTGCTCATGCATAATTCCTGCCCTGACTTTATTGTTTTTCTACACATGCCTTGTAGCGGTAAAATCAACCATCTGAAAACTGTAATTTTGCCAACCGTGCATAAAGTCCACCTTTTTTCATCAAGGCATCATGATGGCCCTCATCAACCACCCTGCCTTCTTCCAAAACGACAATACGATCAGCATTCCTCACCGTGGCCAGGCGATGAGCAATGACCAGCGTTGTTCTGTCCTTCATCAGCTCTTCAAGCGCCGCCTGAACGTGTTTTTCGCTTTCCGCGTCAAGAGCACTTGTTGCCTCGTCAAGCAACAAAATCGGCGCATTACGCAGAATAGCACGAGCAATGGCAATCCGTTGACGCTGCCCACCTGACAGTTTCGTCCCGCGCTCACCGACCTGCTCATCCATACCAGCTGGCAAACGGTCAACAAATTCATCAACCCGCGCCGCTGCCGCAGCAGCCAACACGTCTTCCTTGCTCGCATCTGGTCGGCCAAATCGGATATTTTCCAGAATAGATGTTGAAAACAACACCGCATCCTGCGGCACCGATGCTATCTGGCCACGCAAATCCTTGGGGTCAAGACGCTTTACATCAATTCCATCGACAACCACAGTTCCCTTTTGCGGGTCATAAAACCTGGTGATCAGACCAAAAACCGTACTTTTGCCCGCGCCCGACGGACCGACAATCGCAACAATCTCACCTTGCTTGACCGTCAAACTCACCCCGTTCAGCGCCAGTTCGTCAGGCCGGGCGGGATAGGAAAAGTCCACGGCTTCAAAAGCAATCGAACCAGTTGTAATATCCGGCAAACTTTCAGGATTTTTCGGAGCTGAAATCAACGGAGCGGTTTCCTGCAATTCATGCAAACGCTCAGCAGCACCAGCTGCCAGTTGCACCTCACCCCAAACTTCCGACAGAGAACCAAGCGCACCAGCGGCAAAAACCGCATAGAGCACAAATTGGCCAAGAGACCCCGGTGACAACCGACCAGCCAGAACATCTTGCGCCCCGAGCCACAACACTCCAACCACCGAGCCGAATGCAATGAATATGATCAACGCCGTTAAAATTGCCCGTGCAAAAGTCCGATGCCTTGCCACATCAAAGGCAGATTGAGTAGCTGCACCAAAAGCATTGCTCATCCGCTGCTCCTGATTATTAGCCTGAACCGCCTTTACCGCCCCCAGTGTTTCCTGCGCAAGCGCCGCAGATCCTGCCAGGGTATCTTGTGCATCGCGCGACAATTTACGCACCCGACGACCAAACAACACCAGCGTTGGCACCATCACCGCAATCGCCAGCAACACCAGTCCGGAAAATTTAAGACTGGTCACCGCCATCATCACCACGGCCCCAACCAGCATGAAAATATTTCGCAAAGCCACCGAAATCGTCGACCCAAACAGCGATTTCAGTTGGGTGGTATCAGCCGTTAAACGAGACAAAACCTCACCTGTGTGAGCGGTTTCAAAAAACGCCGGACTGAGTGTCAGCAAATGAGAAAACACCTGATCCCGCAAATCAGCCACCAGTCTCTCACCGATCCAGGTGACAAAATAATACCGGCTGGCACTGGCCAGCGCCAAAACTCCAACAACAACCAGCATCATGCCAAAATACTGATCAACAAATTGCGTTGCTTCAGTTGAAAACCCTTTGTCAATCACCCGGCGCACCGCCAATGGTATCGCCAGCATCGCTCCGGCCGCGGCAAGCAGGGCAATCAGCGCCATGATCACTTTGGAACGATGCTTGAGCACCAACGGCATCAAATGTTTCAAGGGTGTCAGGTTTCGTGACTTTGCCCGTTGGCCCGTTTCAACAGAAAACGCCGCCAAATCAGCCTGCGCCTGTTTTTGCTCATCATTTTCGCTTGTTTTCAAAGCGTTGGCCATAAATTTTGTCCTTTAAATGCTGTTGTCAGGTGTTAAAGCTGAAAACAGGGCGTTATACAAACACAAACTGGTACTGAGACGAATTACAGCACTTGCCACCAAACGCCCTGTCATGTATAGAACCGCTAATTCAAAAGCAAGTTATGCCACAATTTATGCAGCGGTGCACAAACCTGCACAGCTGCCGATATTTAGAGTTCAAGATTATGAAAAGCGAAATTCACCCCGATTACCACAAAATCACTGTTGCCCTGACAGATGGCTCAACATTTGATACCTTCTCGACCTGGGGAAAAGAAGGTGACAAGCTTCAGCTTGATATTGACCCCAAAACTCACCCGGCCTGGACCGGTGGCAACCAGCAACTTCTTGATCGCGGCGGCCGCGTTTCCCGCTTCAACCAAAAGTTCGGCTTTCTCAAAAAATAGCGCCTGCGGCGCTGGCTGTTATTTTTTGGCAGCATATTCTTTTAAGCCCTCTTCAACCAGCCTGCTGGTGATATCTTCAATTGCCTTTTGCAATACAGGAGAGAACTCCTTGCGCTTTAAACCGGCTTCAATTGGCGGTCCAAATTCTACAACAATAGTCCCGGGAAAGCGCAAGAATTTGCGCCTCGGCCAATAAAGCCCCGAATTCAAGCCAAATGGCACTGCTGGCACATCCAGTTTCAGATAAAGCGCGGCGGCACCTGGTTTATAATCTGGTTCTGCTTCCGGGTGCTTACGGGTCCCTTCAGGAAAAATAAGAATCTGGCGACCTTGCGTGACACTTTTTTTAACCGACTTGATCAGACTGCGCAGCCCGTTAGCTGCAGAACCACGATCGACAGCAATCATCTGAAACTTGAGAGCAAACCAACCAAACAACGGAATGTAAGTCAACTCGCGCTTTAGAACAATTGCCGGATCATCCACCATCGTCAACACGGCAAATGTTTCCCACAAGGACTGGTGTTTGCCGATCAACAAGCACGGCCCATCGGGAACATGTTCAAGCCCGCGCACCTCAACCCTGGTACCAACAATAACTTTCATCCACCACATGCTCACATGGGCCCAGGCTTGCAAAGCCCGGATTGACCACTTGCGCGGTGTAAAGAAAAACCCGAAACCAGCGACCAGAAACACAATCAGATTGAGATAAAAAACCACATTGAAAATCAGTGACCGGACAATCAAACTCAGTGTTGGTTTTTTAGCCTTAAACAACATTGCTCAATATCCTCAAAATCGCCAGTCGTGCCGCAACCAGACAAAGCAACGTTGCAACAATCGGCACCAGAAGAAACAACAGATAGGTTACCGAGGTAACATCAGGTGTGCCAACCAGCAGTCCATAACTGGCATCAGCCAAACCACTGGACGCCGGACCGCCGCTGCTTATGCCAAGCACAATAAAGGTTGCCATGCCGGCAAACATGCCCAACAATCCCGACTGCAACCCGGCCCGCAGAAATTGCCACTGCACCTGCCGGGCAATAAACGGATCACTGGCACCAACAAAATGCAAAACCTCAACCACCTGCCGGTTTGCATCAAGAGCAGCGCGCGAAGCAAAAATCACCAGCGCGATCGCCGAAAGGGTTATTAACACCAGCACCGCGACGCCGAGATTGACCAGACTGCTCCCCATTCGCGTCAGTTCAGCCTGCCAGCGCCGGTGGGTATCAAGACTGGCACCTTTTACTTTCGCTTTAAGTTCACTTTCCAGCTTGATGAAATCCGGCTCAGCTTTTTTATCTATTGTTACCGCAACAAGCCGCGGCACCGGCAATTGATCCAGAATATCTGCATTGCCCAACCATGGTTCCAACAATTTGGCACCTGCTTCCTTATCCAGTATCTTGTAGCTGCTCACACCGGGTGTCAGGTCAAGGATTGCCGAAATAACAGCCAGTTTTTCTGACATTTTTACACCATCGGTCGGGCGAACCTGAACCGTAACTTCACCGGCAATATCAGACGACCAGTCATTAACCGCCCGGTTGATCAAAACCAGTGCGCCAATCGACAGACAGGCGAGATAACACATCACCGTCATCGCAATCATCAGGGTGCGAAGTGGCATCTGCGAGCGTGGCATAAGGCCACTGGCCCTTTTGTGCTGTTTGTGTTTGCCAATCGATGCCATCTAGCCAAACTCCAATCGGCCGTCATCCAGCACCAATACTGGCCCCTTTGATCTGGCAATCAAATTGGTGTCATGTGTCGCTATAACAATTGTCGTGCCAAATTTGTTAAGCTCGGCAAACAGCCGCAACAAACGTTGCGCCATGGCCGGATCAACATTGCCCGTTGGCTCATCAGCAAGCAACAGATCGGGTTGGGTAATCACTGCCCGCGCAATTGCCACCCGCTGTTTTTCCCCGCCCGAAAGAACTGGCGGAAAGGCATCAGCATAATCAGCCAGTCCGACCCAATTCAGCAATTCCAGCACATTATCACGATAATCTTTAGACTTTTGCCCGGCCACCCGCAGTGGCAAAGCAATATTTTCAAACGTTGTCAAATGATCCAGTAGCCGAAAGTCCTGAAACACCACCCCGATTTTGCGCCGGATTTTTGGCAATTCCCGATGCGGAAGGGTCGCCATATCACGCCCGAACATGCTGATCAAACCCCGCGTTGGCTGCTTGGTTAAAAACAACAACCGCAACAACGAAGTCTTGCCCGCCCCAGATGGTCCGGTTAAAAACTGAAATGATCCAGCCTGTAGTTCCAAGTTCACATCACGCAAAACCTCACGCCCCGTGCCATAGCGAAGTCCGACATTCTGCAGGCTGACGATAGATGGAGCACTACTCACCAGCAATCAACCTCGAACCTGTTTAAACGCGTTTAACGCGGAATTAACCATAATCTGGCCCTATATGCTTTAGAAATTCTGCTCTCACTATATTTGTAGCTCTGGCAAAATTTCTGGAAGTTAGTTTAGCGAATCAATTTGAGTATTTTGTGCCATGATAATTGCCTGCCCGTCTTGTGCAACACACCATAACCTTCCCGATGATGATTTTGCCGCAGATGGCTCAATCATCAAATGTGCCTCCTGTAGCCATTCATGGCTCGAAGCCCGGGCAATTGAGGTTATTGATTCGAACCAGATTACTGATCTTGTACATCAAGACGTTGGCATAAACCATGACAGCTTTTCTCCATCAACTAATTTGCCAGCCATTCCCGATGCCCCGGATCTGGAATATGAAGCGGCCCGTATTGCCAAAGCGGTCAGGCAGGCAGAATCCAAACGCCTTGCGGCAGAAAAAATCCGCCGGGCAAAAACCCGCGGCTGGCTTTCACTGGCCGCCTGCATTTGCACTCCCTTAGCCTTTGCTGCAATGTTTCCTGAAACCATCGTGCGGGCTCTGCCCGGATCGATTGCTGTCTATGATAAAATCGGTATCAATGTAAACATCCACGGTTTCACCTTTGCCAATATCAGCCATCAATATTTAATGGCCAACGGCACCCGGGTACTGGCCATTCGCGGTGAGATCATCAATGTATCAAGTAGCGAAAAAACTGTCCCTTCCCTGCATTTCACCCTGCGCGATAAATCCCGCAAGGCGGTTTATAATTGGTCTCTCAACGGCATTTCACGCCGCCCGCTACGCCCCGGTACTGCAACAGGTTTTCTGACCCGGGTTGCCGAACCTCCGAAACTTGCGGATGATTTTCAGATTCGCTTTGCACAAGCAGGCGAAACCGCTAAGACTGCGTCTTATGAAAATCATACAAATAAACGGTCACAAAATTGAGGTGCTTTTTTCCCAAAGCACGATTGCCAAACGGGTCGATGAAATGGCCTTTGAAGTGGCTGAAACAGAACCGCAAAAGCTGCTCGCGGTCCCGGTCCTGAAAGGCAGCTTTATATTTGCTGCTGACCTGCTGCGCTCTTTTCACAGCGCCGACTTGCTGCCTGAAGTCGACTTCATGATGCTCTCAAGCTATCGCGACAAGACCACCTCATCTGGCCAGGTTGAAATCCTCCGTGATATCCAGACCGATGTCACAGACCGCGATGTCCTGCTGATTGATGACATTCTCGAATCCGGCCGCACCCTGGCATTTGCCAAGGACCTGCTGATTGCCCGTGGTGCCCGCAGGGTGATGATCGCCATCCTGCTCGATAAACCACACAAACGCGCCGTCGATATTCAGGCCGAGTTCTGCGGCTTTGAATGCCCGGATAAGTTCGTTGTCGGCTACGGCATGGACATGGGCCACGCCTACCGCCAGCTGCCCTTTGTCGGCGCAGTCATCAACGCTGGCTAATCAGTTCTTCACCGGTTTGGGCACAAGCAACCAGCCAGCAACAAACATCGCAACAACTGCACCGGCCAGTTCAGCAGCAATAAACAACGGACTGTCCAGCGGACGAATACCGGCAAATGTATCGGAAAAACTACGGGCAATGGTCACTGCTGGATTGGCAAAAGACGTTGACGCCGTGAACCAGTAGGCCGCGGTAATGTACAGGCCAACAGCCATCGGCACCGCAGAGGCGTTAGCCCGCAATGTCGCCAATATGGTAAACACCAGGCCGAATGTTGCCACCCCTTCGGCAAACCATTGCGGGGGACCGGTGCGCACTTTTTGTGAAAACTGAATAAGGCTTTCATCAAACATCAGATGCGCCGCAGCCACCCCAAGCAGCCCGCCAATGATCTGAAACACCACAAACTTAACCGCTTCCGGCTTCTCCAACTCTCCGCGCAAGGCAAAAACCAGTGTCACCGCCGGGTTAAAATGGGCTCCCGAGATCGGCCCCAACATGGTGATCAACACCGCCAGAATTGCTCCCGTAGGAATGGTGTTGCCAAGCAGCGCAATCGCCACATTTCCCCCGGCCAAATTCTCAGCCATGATCCCCGAACCAACCACTGTTACCAGCAGAAACGCCGTTCCAATACACTCAGCCGCCAGCCGCTGGCCAGCGCTATACACAATACCGTCAGACATGTTCCAGACGTTCCCCTACTGATTCATCAAATAATGGATCACACAATTCAGGCCGCCCGCCACAACAATCTTCCATCAAAAATCCCAGCAATCCACGCATCGCCTGATAATTGGCATAATAACGAATAACCCGGCTCTGGCGCTCGCGCCTGATCAATCCGGCATTCTTTAAAATCGCCAGATGAGCCGACATGGTGTTTTGCACCACCCCAAGCTGATCGCCAATTTCACCCGCCGCCAAGCCCTTAGCTCCCGCCCTGACCAGAAGCCGAAAAGCCTCAAGCCGGGTGCGCTGCGACAGCGCCATCATTGTTTCAAGTGCACATTCTGTATCCATATATCGTTAATGCCGGATATATGGATATTAGTCAAGAAATATGCTCGGCAAAAAAATCAACAAGCCGCGCCCAGGCCTGTCTGGAGGCCACGGGGTCATAGCTGGCCCGCTCATCGCAATGAAACCCGTGCCCGGCCCCTTCATAGACATAGACATCACAATCATCTCGCAGCTCGGCTACATGATCAACGGCACTCATCGAAATGCCCTGATCAAGCGCCCCATAATGCATTTGCGTCGGGCAGCGCGGCGTCTCATGGGCAAACTCGGCAATACGCGCGCCATAAAAACAGCAAGCAGCTGACAGCCCCGCCAGCCGGGTTGCCGCCATAAAGGCCACACTGCCGCCCAGACAAAACCCGACAATCCCCACTTTGCCCACATCGGCAATGGCTGCCCGGGCCGCCTCAACATCGCGCACAAACCCGACCCAGTCTGCATCGGGCATAAATTTACGGGCCACCTCAACTTCTTCCGGCGAATACCCGCATTGGAAATTGCGCTCAACACGATCAAATATCGCCGGCGCGATCGCCACATAACCCAGTCCCGCCAACCGGTCACAAATCGAGCGAATGTGCGTATTCACCCCAAAAATCTCCTGAACAACCACAATCCCACCCCGCACTGCGCCCGAAGGATCAGCCCGATAAGCCCCAAATTCATGCCCGTCAGAAGAGTTAAGAACAACATCAACCATCAAAAATTTACCTCCACAATTTTAGCTCCCACCCGCAATACTCTACCGTGACACCATTCAGGTCAAGGCTTGGGGTTTGATGGTTTTTATACCCCTCGCGGCTGATCCTCACTTCGTTCGGGCCTCCGGGAGGGCGGCGCTAGCGCCGGGGTCCTCGCTACGCTCGTCCGCTGCGGTTTCAAAACAAACTTGAGAATGCGCAGCCGGAGGCGATGGCACATCCGTGTCATCGCCGACTGGGCCATTGAGGCCCCGGCGCGCAATCGCGCCGTGCCCGCGCAGGCCCGACCAAAGGGTGGATACGCCGTGAGCGCAAACTCGACCCTCGCCGCATACCTCCAGCCAAAGCCTCCAAACCCCGCCCTCTTTATTGTCGAAATTGTTCCCAAAATGAGGAGGGATATTGTGATAATTAAGTGTATTTAGTAAACAGCCAGGTTACCTACGAACGGTCAGCAGGGATGGAGCAGCCTCCATTGCACCAGATGCATAAAAATGCAAAACATATTGGAGGAGAAAATTATAACTCACTAATGGCACTCAAATTGGGGACAGGTCAAAATGGCAAATAGAAATTCCCTTACCGATATCGAAGTAGGTATCATAAAGAAATTGCTCGCCATGAAACAACACTCAAATCAAGAAATTGCAGGGCTTATTAACCGGTCACGAGGAGATGCGAGTAAAGATGTAAGTTCGGGGCGGATTACTAATATCAAGCAGGATGACATTCTAAAATATATTCCGGTTGTTCCTGCGAACGACGACGAAGTTAGTTTCTTTATGCGTAAGTTAGATGCCTATGACCCTCAAACAGGCTTGAATTTTTACGACGATGAGCGTTTGATTCGTGCACGTGAAGCCATGATGCTTGCCGTTCAAGTTTTTAATAGCCCAATCTTAAGATTTAAAACAGAAGTCTTTGCCATGCTCGCAAATGTTGCTTGGACTTATCTGATGCATGAATACTACCTTCGTAAGGGGGTGAAGATATTCAATCAAAATGGCAAAACCATCGAGTTAAGTAAGTTGCTTCGGAGGAACGATTGCCCATTATCAGATGGAGCAAAGACTAACCTCATTAGCCTCAAAACAATCCGCGATGAAGTTGAACACAGGCTGTTTGGAAAAAGTGATGTCAAATGGTTGTCGCTGTTCCAAGCTTGCTGTTTAAATTTTGACAAAGCCTTATGTAACCTCTTCAATGACCGCCTTTCTCTCAAACACGAATTGGCTTTCGCCCTACAGTTTTCGAAGCTAAGTGTTGATCAAATCACTACGATTCAGAAATACGATATCCCTGAGAATATTGATGCGCTAGATGCTCGATTGACTGAGGGTATGAGCGAGGAAGACTTGAACGATTTGGAATACCGCTTCCGAGTTATTTACACGCTGGATAGCGCATCAAAAAGTCAATCCCATTTAAATTTTGTTAGCCCTACCTCTGATGAAGGCGCTGAGATCAGGAATATATTGGTCAAACATAAGCCTGCTGATGAGCTCTACCCATATAAACCGGGAAAGGTCTGCGAAGTTGTAAGTAAAAGATCTGGTCATAATTTCACACCCCACAATCACACTCAGAGTTGGAAAAAGTTTAAAGTACGACCACGCAATGGTGCACGACGGGCAGACAGCACAAAAATAGAGTATTGCATATATCATGCTGCGCACCGCGACTATACATATTCGGAAAAATGGGTAGACTACCTCGTAGGTTTTATTTCTACAGAAAATGGATTTGAAGAAATCAAGTCATTTCGTGTCTAAAATAGCATCCCGCTAAAAAAGTTACATACCCACCTAAAGAAATACAATTACGGTGACAGTTTGCTAAATATACCGAACTATACTCAAACCTACCGCCATTTAGAGTTCGGAAATAGTGGCTTGAGGTATCCTGAGAGGGTTGGGTTTGCGCTCACACTGTCGCCCTTTGGGCTGCGCTCCGCGGGGGCGGCGCGATTACGCGCCGGGGCCGCAATGGCCCAGTCGGCGGCTATGGCCGCCTCCGCTGCGGGCAAGCCAGACAGTATTGGGAATTTTGGCACAAAAAAACCGCCGCTCAATTTAATGAACGGCGGTTTTTTTAATATCTATGAAGAATTTGCACACTTTAAGCGAGT
>DAOUPT010000125.1 GCA_030626025.1 Anderseniella sp.
ACTTCTGCTTCCACGCAGATTTCGCGTAGATCTTCAATGGCAGCGACACCCTTGTTATTCATGGTTTTCTTCATCATGGTAGTTGCCATGTCCTGAAAGCCCGGCATCGCCGCCATCACACTGGTCGGTACGGAAATATTCTGATTGCGTAACCAGTCCGGGCCAATTGGGAGCTTCATCGGCATTGCCGGATTACCCAGCGGCGTAACCTTGAGATTGAGATCGCGTTTCAGTAGGGACAGGCCATAAAACGTGAAAAATATTGAGACATCCCAATCAAGGGCTGCTGCCGTAGACGCCAGGATAAATGGTGGATAGGCCATGTCTAACGTTCCCTTGGTAGCGATAATGGTCATGGTTGGTTTGTGGTTCGCCTCCCGCCTGGCCATATTTTCCTCGAAACGTTTGTCAAACCAGGCATCAAGATCGCCCGTGCTGGCTTGAGGTGTCATTTTACTTACGTTCATTGGTATCTCTCCTGTAGGTTGCCCAGGTTGGGTCTTTATGATTTCCTTATGACAAAAATGTGTTTACTGTTTTCTTCTTGTGAAGACACCAGGTCATTGCCGGTTTGTCGACAAAATGAGTCAATGTCTTTGACTGACCCCGGATCAGTGGTGATGACCTGTAGAATTTCGCCTGCGCTCATTGTGTTCAGGACCTTTTTTGTCTTGAGTATCGGCATCGGGCAATTCAGGCCGCGGGCATCCAGTGTTTGATGGATCGTATTCATATATAAGTTTCCTTTTTTTGATAAAATAAATAGACCGGTCGGTATATCGGTCGGTCAAA
This sequence comes from Anderseniella sp., assembly GCA_030626025.1. Taxonomy (GTDB): domain Bacteria; phylum Pseudomonadota; class Alphaproteobacteria; order Rhizobiales; family Aestuariivirgaceae; genus JALWJW01. The sequence continues at coordinate 793 of DAOUPT010000125.1, forward strand.
AAAATGCTGTTACTGCAGCACGCGAATCGTTTTCACAGCCGGGCCAAGCCGGCGAATCAACTCGGGATCGTTACGTGCTTTAGCCAGGAGGTGAATACCCTCCAAATATCCCAGCATGGCCTCGCCAGTCGCCTCTTCGTCCACCTCGGGTAAGGTCCCGTTTTGTACCGCATCAGAGATGGCTGCACGGAGGTAGTGCGTGATTGAGCGAAAAATACCGTCGACTTTCTGACGCAACACCTCATCTTGGGTTGAAAGTTCCATGGCCATATTGCCGAAGGGGCAGCCGGGCATATGACCAAAGTACAGGTCTTTAAGCTGGTCGGTTTCAATGAGTATTGAGTCGATAACAGCGGGCCAATCCTCATAACTTGGCAAAATTATTGTCAGTGCCTTCACGATAAAAATAGACTAAATATGTAAATATAGACAATATGTCCACATTAAATCTATAATGTCACTTATGGATATTTTGAGCAAATACAAGCCTATCTGCGATGCCGTTGCGACTCTTTTGGCGGGACATGCTGAAGTCGTGCTGCATGATCTAAGCACAAATCAGATCGCATACATCTCTAACCCTTTATCCAACCGCAGCATTGGGGATAATTCTCTTGTCGATGCTGAAGAAGTTGCACAAATTAAACCCGGCATCAATGTAATCGGCCCATATCTCAAGGCCAATTGGGATGGCCAATCTATCAAGGCCATCACAGCGGTTCTACGCGATGAAGAGAACCAACCCATCGGTTTGTTATGCATCAATTTAGTCACAGGCTCCATGGAAGCTGCCATCAATCTACTTCAGGAGCTTTCACAGAACACAGCTCAAGTCGATACCAATCTTTTGATGAGAGATGATTGGCGCGAGACAACCAATATCCTAATCCGCAAGGTTCTTCGTGATCGAAGGACAACCATTGCTTCACTCAAACGCCACGACAAGATCGCGCTTCTCCAAGAACTCGACCGTGCGGATATTTTCCAAGTCCGGGGGTCCGCCGACTATGTCGCCCGCGCACTTTCTATTTCCCGGGCCAATCTTTACCAAATCCTCAAAACAGCTCGCTGTCAGACCCTTGAGGGGCAATCCCACGGAGATGATACACATGCGTGATTTCGCATTAGAAGTGCATTTTGAAAAATGGGAATTTGCTGCCAAATATAATTTGACCGCATCCGATGCTGAAAGCCTTTCCTTGCAGGAACTTCTGGCACTGGCAAGACCGGAAGACCGCACTGCCTTTGAAACTTGCTGGCTGGGATACACCGAGGGTTGGGGTGCTCCCGATCTGCGCGAAACCATTGCTGGAACATATGACACATTAAAGCAAGAGAACATCCTTTGCTTCGCTGGTGCTGAAGAAGGTATCTATGCAGCTATGCGGACTTTGCTTTCTCCCGAAGACCACGTGATTGTCGTTGTACCCAATTATCAAGCAGCTGAAACTATTCCTCTTGAAATTTGTGACGTCACCGGAGTGCCTCTGGACGAAAAGAACAATTGGCGCCTTGATATGCAGGTGCTTGCTGACGCTGTTCGTCCCAATACCAAACTCATATCGGTAAATTTTCCAAATAATCCAACCGGTGCTGTGCTGCCGCAGGGTGACTGGCGAGCGCTCATTGAGCTATGTCGTTGTCATGATCTGTATTTGTTCAGCGATGAGGTTTATCGACAACTGGAATTGCATGATGGGAAAATGCTCCCACAGGCGGCAGACTTGTATGAAAAAGCTTTCTCCTTGAACGTCATGTCGAAAGCATATGGGCTGCCAGGGTTGCGAATTGGCTGGATTGCCAGCCAGGACATTCCGGCATTAAGGAGATTCAATCGCTACAAACATTATCTGTCGATTTGCAATTCAGCCCCTAGCGAGCGTTTGGCTAAAATTGCTCTCCTCGCTCGCGATCAAATACTTGATCGCAACCGCAATCTTATCCGGAATAATCTGGCCGAACTCGATACATTCTTTGCAGAATATTCTGATCTTTTCGAATGGATTCCTCCTGATGGCGGATGCGTTTCTTACCCGCGGTTTATTGGAAAAGGTGGTGTGGAGCAGATGTGTCAGAACTTGGTGGAAGAGTCCGGCGTGCTGCTGCTGCCCGCATCAATCTATCGATCAGACCTATTGAAAACACCGTCAGACCGCTTCCGGATTGGTTTTGGCCGTCGCAATCTTGGCGAAGGGCTTGCGGCTTTTCGCGTATTTCTGGACCGGCATCATAATAGTCTAAGGCCCTGAGGAGAGGCGCATGCGCCACATCACACTTGAGGATATCCGACTGGTTATCGATAAAAAGTCTATTCTTGCAGCAGTAAGAACTGCCCTCATCGGTAACTGGAAGGAAACCCACAACTCCCCACCACCAACACAGCTTATTTTTCCATCAACCGATGGCCGGCTAAAGGGTGATTGTCATATCAAGAGTGCCACGGCCATAACAAAATGCTATTTCTCAATCAAGATAGCCGCTGGGTTTTACGACAATCCTTCACAGGGATACCCGGTGAATTCCGGTCTCATTTTTCTGATGTCGTCAGAAACAGGGCGACCATTGGCGATGATTGAAGATGAAGGCTGGCTAACAGCATGGCGTACGGCAGCAGCGGGCGCGTTAGCGGCTGGATGTGTGCCTTCAAACCCTGAAACACGCCTCGGCATAATCGGAACAGGGATGCAAGCCGAACTGCAGGCAGAGTGGATTTGCTCTTACCTGAACCTCACAAAGGTTTCAATATTTGGTCGATCAAATCAGAATGCTCATGCATTGGTTGGTCGACTTGAAGCCAAAGGAATTGACTGTTTCGTTGCAAATAGTGCAGCCGAACTTTGTTCGAAATGTCATCTCATCATCACGACCACGCCCGCCTGCGAACCTATTCTGATGAACACAGACGTGTTGGATGGAACCCATATTGTTGCCCTTGGTGCTGACAGCCCTGGCAAACAGGAACTTGACCCGATTCTGCTCCAAAGAGCAGAGCAAATCATTGTCGACGATGCTTCACAATGCCTGGATCATGGAGAATTTGGACATGCCCATCGACTTGGGCTCATTGGGGCAAATGACTTTATTACTCTTGGAGAAATTCTGGCAGATACCCATTACAATCCCAAAGAAAGCGCCATCACCATCGCAGATCTTACTGGCTTGGGCGCTCAGGACTTGGAAGTAGCTGCACTCGTATATTCAGCATGATCCTGGTTCTGGCCGGGAGTGGCGGCAATGGTGGCGGCGTGTTGGTGGCCACACGCAGATTATCGAATATGAGCCTGCAATCAAAGTGCCAGACTGATTGCGCTGGTTAGGTGCAACTATGTAGTTTGCCGGGAAAACAACGTGTAGAGGCCCGCTGTTGTGAGGAGTGACCCACCAGCCATGTTAAAGCGCCGTTGTGCGCGATGTGTCGACAGTAGTCTGTGCGCTGATGTAGAAAATGCCGCATAGAAAGTAGTGTTTAGTACCCCTAAGCCAAGGAAGGTTAGCGCCAGAAGCCATAGTTGAACGCTGATACTGGCGAGTGGGTCAATAAACTGCGGAAAAAATGCAACGTAGAAAATGATACCTTTCGGATTTAGTGCAGCTACGAAATAGGTATTTGTGAACAGCTTCCGCCTCGACATCTCAGGAGCGGTTGCAGCGACTGCAGTAGAAGAAGCGCCTGCACGCAGAAACCTGATACCAAGGAAGATAAGATAAAGACCACCAAGAAACTTGACTACGGTGAACCAGAATGACGAGGTTGATAGTAATGCACCCAAGCCGACCAGCGACAAGGCCATGGCTGTCGAGTCGCCAAGCGCGATTGCCCCAACGAGCGGCGAATAGGCGCGGCGTCCATGGGCTAATGAATAGCTAATTACGGTAAGGATAGTGGGGCCTGGGATGATTAATATCGCGAAGGATGTGACCGCAAAGGCGAGCCAAACGTCGAATGTCATGGATTTTTCGTAAGCACCACGTAAACACCGCTCTATTTTCCCGAGTCGATTCCGGTCACGCTCTGAGTTCATAATGAACCAGGAGCAGTGACCAATGCAAAGTATGATTCCCGCGCTGACGGAACGTCAGCGCTTTTGGCTAGAGCACATCCAGGCC
>DAOUPT010000134.1 GCA_030626025.1 Anderseniella sp.
CCCCGTCAAAACTTTATTACCTGTGTTGCGGCCTAAATATGTTTCAAGCAGCTCGCGTGCAAGATAACGTTCAGTGGACACGCGGGTACAGAGAAATATTGGCACCAAAATGCGTTCAAACCCAGCAATGTCGCTGTCTGAGAACCCGCTGTGGCGGTTTGTGCAGACAGATAAGCTCATACCGGGCATGAGACCTCTGACATCCTTACCAAGAACATTAGTTTTGCTCAGAAAGGCTTTTGTCCAAGCAGCATAATCTGAAACACCACCATCCCGTAGTTGCTCGAATATCTCAAACTTTGCGACATCTTCAGGTTTGGTCAGGTCGGCACGGAGATGATTGGTTTCACGGGCCATTAAGCTACCAAATGGAGTTTTACGAACGTCTTCCTGGCTAAGTACGCCATGTGGCACTGTATATAGATTAGTACGCCCGGATTTGGAGTCCCATCGCAAGTCATAGCCAGCTATTAATGGATGGAGTTGGGTGCGCCCAACCACTAACCGCGAGATCGGAATACCGCCGTCGATCAGTCGCCGGGTCAATAATTGGACGGTCTCGGTGAGATCGGCATCTTCAAGTGCCCGAGTGAGAAGCCAATCAGCAATGGAATCGAAAAGTTGCGACATATCAAACTCTGTCCAATTTGTTTCACGCAACTAATCTGTCAAGACTTAGGAATGTCGCGTGTCCAAATTGTTATCGAAATTACTGTTGAGGTACTAGTGTTAATATCTGGTTTGGGTCGATGACGATACCATCAAACAACAGTTCAATTTGCGACATGCTCAATTCGGTCAATAAGGGCTGATTTTGATGAAAAAGGCGGTCTTGAAGTAGTCATTATTTACTGATTCAGTTTCCTCATTGATTTGGGAGTTTGATGCGATGCTAGGACCACGTCAGGAATTTCAGGCAGCACTGTTTTACGAGTTCAATCTCGAAGACCATGTTCCAGAGGGTCATCTGCTGCGGTCGATCGACCGATTTGTTGACCTTGGCGATATGCGCAAACATCTTGCGCCGTTTTACAGCGACATTGGGCGTCCTTCTGTTGATCCCGAATTGATGATCCGGATGCTGTTGATCGGATACATAATGGGCATCCGGTCGGAACGGCGGTTGTGTGATGAGGTTCATGTAAACCTTGCTTATCGCTGGTTCTGCCGTCTTGATCTGGGCGATCCTGTTCCTGATCAATCAACGTTCTCCAAGAACCGTCATGGCCGGTTCCGTGAGAGTGATCTGTTTCGCCGCATGTTTGAGAGTGTCGTTGCTCGCTGCATCAAAGAAGGTGTGGTTGGTGGTGATATCTTCGCGACTGATGCAAGCATCATCCGGGCAGATGCCAACAAACAAAATTCGACACCGAAAGATGAATGGAATCCAGACAACCTTGATCCAAACACAGTTCCACGAGCGGTCAAAGAATATCTAGAAGTGCTGGATGATGCGGCCTTCGGTGCTGCCAGTGAAGTCAAACCAAAGTTCACATCACACAGCGATCCGGCCTCGCAATGGACTGGTGCTATGAAAGGTCCAGCCTTCTTTGCCTATGCTACCAACTATCTGATCGATACTGACAATGCGATCATCGTTGATGTGGAAGCCAGTCGTGCAATTCGGCAGGCCGAAATTGGTGCAACACGTACAATGATCCGCCGAACCCGTGATAAGTTCGATCTCTACCCGGAAATACTGACCGCAGACACGGCCTACGGCTCAGCCGACAACCTCAATTGGCTTGTGAACGAAGAAGGCATCCTGCCGCACATTCCAGTGTTCGACAGATCAAAGCGCATGGACGGAGCGTTTCCTGCAACAGCTTTCAAATTCAATCACAAAGAAAACGAATATACGTGCCCTGGCGGTAAGCCTCTGAAAAAATACTGGCGCAAGATGGCCAAACCGCGATCCGGTGTCAGCAAGGATGGGTTCATGCGCTACTACGCTCGTAAGAGTGATTGCTCAACCTGCGCCTTGAAGACTCAATGCACACCCAATCAGCCAACCCGCAAAATTGCCCGACACATCTACGAGGGCGCTCGTGATCTAGCCCGCGAGATCGCAACGACAGATGCCTATGTTGATTCAATGCGGCGGAGAAAGAAGGTCGAGATGCTGTTTGCGCACCTAAAGCGCATCATGAAGCTCGACCGATTGCGCCTTCGAGGACCGAATGGAGCCAAAGATGAGTTCCTCCTCGCAGCCACAGCCCAAAACCTCAGAAAGCTCGCGAAGTTGATCCCGCAAACAGCGTAAAACCAAACTGAAAGCCGCTCATCCATATTCCAAAGCCAGCAACCACAAAGCCTTTTTCATCAAAATCGGCTCGTTGTGGTCGTTCGCTGCAACTTAAACAAATGACTGCTTTTGGCACAAATTCCCCGTCGGGATGGTGGTGCAATTTGGATAATGGTCACTGATCTGTACGGCGGCTAAGCCGCCAGTAACTGCCATCGCGAGCAAAGCGCAAATTGAACAACAAATCTTGGGACAAGGCTTTGTTGCATGGAACGTCCTAATTTTTTGGATTTCTATATTTGATGAATTGTGATTCATCCTGTGGATGGACAAACAATTACGAAAACGATTTGCGTCACCGAAGCCCAAATACCGTATCACCAACTGGCGGGATTATAATGCGGCCCTTGTTAAACGAGGCTCACTGACGCTTTGGATTGATGAGGCAGTGATTGATCGCTGGCACGCAGTATCTGGCAAAGGTGCTGTTTATCATGATGATGCGATACTATGCGCCTTGTGCCTGCGCCAAGTGTTTGACCTTGCCCTGCGCCAGACACAGGGGTTCCTGCATTCACTGGCTTTGATGCTGGAATTGGGCGTGGCTGTTCCCCATTATTCAACCCTGAGCCGTCGGGCAAGGGGACTGAAGGTTCCCACCCAATGTCTGAGCCGCCACAATCGGTTCGGCCCCTTGCATCTGGTGATCGACAGCACCGGGCTGAAAGTATTCGGCGAAGGAGAGTGGAAGGTTCGCACTCATGGTGTTGGCAAGCGCCGGGTCTGGCGCAAGCTGCATCTGGGTGTTGATGAGGCATCGGGTGAAATCCTTGCCCATGAACTGACGATGAATAATGTCCATGATGGACCGGTTCTGCCGGGATTGCTTGATCAAATCGACGAACCGCTTGATCAGGTATCCGCAGATACGGCGTACGACAGCTTTCGCTGCCATCGCGCTATCCATGAGCGTAATGCCAAACCGGTGATCCCGCCACGAAGGGGTGCCTCCATCCATCCACCGCCCGGCATGAAAGACCCGCCACCGACCCGTGGTCAGATTGTTCGGCGCATCCATCAAATCGGGCGCACGGAGTGGAAGAAAGAAGCGGGCTATCACCGAAGATCATTGGCCGAGACGGCCATGTTCCGTTTCAAAACCATCATCGGCCCAAAATTACACAACCGTAAAATCGAAAACCAGAAGACAGAAGCCGCTATCGGTGTGGCCATTCTCAACGCCTTCACTGCACTTGGTAGGCCACAAACCATCAGGATCGCATGAAGCAACCTGTGCAAAGAACCACTGCATCCCGAAAACTTCCATGCAACAAAGCCCCCCAGCCACATTAAGCCCTTGAAAATATTGGTAGACTGAAGTTTTCACTGTGGCGAAATTAGTGCCGCCTATTCCGCGTCTTGCCGAGTGATGGGTTGTTCACCTCGATATACAGAGACCGAGTTGGGTGAGATTTGCGAAAGAGATGTCGCTGTGTCTCTCATGGACATTATTGCGGTGATGGATGTGAAGCATTTGGTTGCCGGTGAATTACAGTGTTGCAAGCCCAAGAGATTATTGCCGGGTAGTTGGTCGCTAAATTCTTATTCACCGCAGTATAATATCAATAAAAATGGTATGTATTGTTAATAAATCGTTATTAATTCTCAGAACTTAAAAAACATACCAAAAT